>NZ_BTGR01000005.1:0-285876 GCF_036985525.1 Croceitalea sp. MTPC6 | reverse complement strand
TATTCTGAAAGATTACCTAAAGTGCAAGGTTATTTCATTGGATGTTCTTCCAAGAGCTCAGCTGGAGTATAAAAACCTTTTCTATCTTTAATTGAATTACGCACGGTTTCAACTTTTTTTGGCATTATTGGTCCTGCGTTATTACCAAACGTATTTCTAATAAAAGTAAGTACAGCGGAAATTTCTTCATTATTCAACATACCTTCAAACGGTGTCATGGGTACCTGTCCTGGGTATGTTTTCCCTGATAGTTTTAATGGACCCATCATACCTTTAAGTGTTAACTTGATTAAACGCTCTTCGTTGCCAGTAACCCATTTTTGTCCTGCCAACGGTGGAAATTGAGATGCGCTTAGTCCAAGACCGTCAGCTTGGTGACAAGTTACACAGAACCCTTCCCGATTATAAATCTCCTCACCTTTGGTAAACAGCTCTTTTGCAATCCCTTCTAAATCAGTTTTAGTACTTCCGTCTGAAGCCTGGCCGACATTAATTCCTTGAATGTGTGAGATAGCAACTTCATATGGTTTTTTCATCCAACTATCCAATTGCGTTCTACCCGCTGTTTCAATTATGGGTAATCCCATTTCTTTTGGCAGCCATGAAGCAGCAACAAACGCTTCCAGACGGACTCTCGGATGCTTATCTTTTACAGCTTCCATCAATAAGTCTGCTTGGTCAGTAATTTGATGTCCTGCATATCGTAGCACTTTTACAGCGGCAGCTCGTGCTCTAAAATCTTTGGCATGGAGCATTTGTTTTAAAAGACTTTCGTTCACTTTGTTCAGACCCCAACTGACCCAAAGGGCTTCCAATACATAATGTTCATATTCTAAATCAGTTTTATTTAAATTGGCAATCCAAGTTTCGAGTTTTTTAATTACTTCTTCAGTATCTCTTCCTCTCAGTTCTCTTCTTGTCCGATACCGAGTTCTAAACTCAGGGAGCTTAAGATTCTCAAGCAATTCTTCAATACTGGCATCTACAATTTTAGCAGGCTTTACCAAAGGTCGGGAAGGATAAGTCAAACGATAAACCCTACCATGTGCATAGTCTCGTAGGGGGTCTCTAGCATTATGCTGCATGTGCCCTACCAGTACATTGTGCCAGTCCACAATATATAACGAGCCGTCTGGGGCAAATTCCATATCAACGGGCCTGAAATTGGTATCTTCGGAGACTATCAGATCAGTTCGATGTTCACTAAGGTAACTTGAGGAATTTGGGTCATCTACCATTGTATGCTGTTTAGTACCCAAAAAACCTATGGTGTTGTTGATTAGGATATCACCTTGTACTTCATCAGGAAAATGTCTACTATGCACAAATTCCAACCCTGAAGTAGGTCTCACGCGGTGCGCTTTCTCAATAAGATTTTCTGGTAAGGGATTAGCCTGCCCATATCTTGATTTGATAGTTCCTGGCATCATCCAGGTCATATCTGGTCCTGAAGTATGTGCAAAGAAGGGTTGTCCCCATTCATCAAAAGCAATTCCCCAAGGATTTGGAATAGGCAGTTGTGCAGTACGTTCCAAATGATTACGTTGTGGATTATATCGATAAAACCCTCCATTCGTTCCTCGGACAGGACCATATGCGGTTTCCACATTGGTGTGTAAAAATACACCTTCAGCCATATATATAGCTCCAGAAGGATCGGCAGCATAGGCACTGATGCCATGATGTGTGTCATGATCATCGAATCCGCTTAAGATGATTTCCTTTGAGTCAGCTTTGTCATCTCCATCAATATCTTTCAGTAATACCAAATTCATTCCTTGGGTGGCATATACACCTTCCGGCGCAAATTCAAACCCTAGTGGTAAGTGCAAACCTTTTGCAAAAATTGTTTGCTTATCTGCTTTTCCATCATTGTCAATATCCTCTAAAATCAATAGTTTATCATCTGGTTTGCTATCCCCAGGCTTGTAGTGTGGGTAACTTGGCATGGTTGCCACCCAAAGACGACCTTTATTATCGAAAGACATTTGTACTGGATTGGCCAAATCGGGAAACTCTTTTTCTGAAGCAAATAGTTCTAATTTGTAGCCAGGGGCAGCTGTTAATTTTACTAATGCATCCTTGCCGTATGAATATTCAGGGTTTCCTGAACCATTTACATCTTTATAATTGGTTTCCACAAGAGGTAATTCTTTTGTTTGGGCATCCATTATCCCAAGTGCTGTTTTTTTCCCTTGTGCAGTATTCCAAATTAGGGTATCCCGATTAGCAATCATTTGATTGATTTTTTCTTTTTCATATGGATAATTGTCGGGACCAAAAGGGTCATACCTTCTTCCCCAAGCATGAACTCCGTTCGGTAATTTGATTTCGTTGTGCCAAAACCAATTTTTTTCCATAACGGCATCGTGAACCAATTCTTCATTAGATTTTGCTTTTACGGGTGTCTTTCCAAAAATCTCATCGTTCAAGAGTTTAGCGAGCTTTTTGTAGCCAAGATTATTTAATTGAAATCCATCTGCTGTCATCTGCTCTTCTTCCTCAAACCACTTTCTGCTGGGATTGAAAGCATCAATAAAATGAACACTATTTTGAATAGCCACTTCTCGCATAGCGCTGGAGTATAATTTTAGGTTTTCATTTTCCTTAACCCCATTGGGTAAGTCCCTTTTGGCAGAAAGATTTTCAAAAGCTATGGGGGATACCAGAATAAGTTTTGGAACAGATTCTCCATTGTACTTTTGATTTTTGGTATGTTCTATAAAAGCATACAACTCGTCTTTAAAATTTTGGACACCAGATGGGCCTTTAAAAGATTCATTGTATCCAAAGAAAGCGATGATAATATCTGCACTTAGATTCGTTAACCATTCATCTTCTGAAGGAAAAAAACCAATACTTCCAGATTTATTTCCAAGTTCATCTTGATAAAATTTTTGCGCTCTGGGAAAAGCCCAAGGCAAATTTCTTGAGGAGTGTGGTCGAAAGCCTGGGGTATTTCCAGGATCAGCGATATTTCGAATAAATAAATTGCTATCAGGATAGCATAAATGCAATTCGGTCTCAAAGTGTCCAAAATCCATCATTCGGGAAGCTAGATTATTTCCAATTAATACAATATGATTGTTTTTTTCAATTGTTATAATACCTTCCTTTTCGTTGGTACAACTGATAATCATCATAGAAGTTATTATCATGCATATGATTGTTTTTTTAAAATTTTGTATCATTAGTTGTAATATAGAATGATTATAATTTTTTTGATGTTCTATTTCGATGCTATTTTTTGTGTAAAAAAGAGCTATTAAAATAGTCTATTTCAATTTGTTTTTATGAAAAATCTTTTATTATTAGGATTATCAATCTGTTTCATGCTATTTGGGTGTAAAGAACAGAAAACCGAAAAAAAACAGAAAAAAGATGGGAGTCATATCTCTAAAGAGTGGCTAACCATAGGGGTCAAAAACAAAGAGCAAAAACATATTGTCCTTGTTTCAGGAGATGAGGAATACCGCTCAGAAGAAGCATTGCCTCAATTGGCTAAAATCCTTGCGAAACATCATGACTTTAAGTGTACGGTCTTGTTTGCACAAGACCCTGCTAAACCTGGAATAGTCAATGGGAATTACGTCAAGAATATCCCAGGATTAAAAGTGCTGGATTCGGCTGATATGTTGATTATCTTCACTCGGTTTAGGGCTTTGCCAGATAGTCAGATGAAACATTTAGATAATTATCTTAAGGCTGGTAAACCTCTGATAGGTATTCGGACGGCAACCCACGCTTTCAATTTTCAAAAAGACTCCATATCAAACTATAAACATTATGGAAATTATTACAAAGGCGATAAAGTAAACTGGACCGACGGTTTTGGAAGGCTAGTACTAGGAGAAAACTGGGTTAACCATCATGGACACCACAAGCATCAAAGTACACGTGGCATCTTTTTGGAGGAAATGGAATCACATCCAGTTACCAATGGCATAGTAAGTGGAGAAATTTGGGGTGCAACTGATGTCTATGGAATTCGTTTGCCATTGCCTGGCGATAGCCAACCTATTATTTGGGGGCAGGTCATAAATAGAAAAGGAAAATATGACCAAAATGATATTTTTTATGGGATGAAACCTATAGACGATGAACTAGCAACCGAAAACAATAAAGGTTTAAAAGTGAACGATATTCTTATGCCCATTGTATGGGCGAAAACCTATCAATTGCCAAATGGTAAAAAAGGAAGGGCTTTCACCTCAACAATAGGATCATCGACAGATATGTTGAACGAAGGGGTAAGGCGCCTACTGGTTAATGGTGTTTTTTGGGCCATGGGTGAAGAAGTGCCAGAAAAGGCCAATGTAAATTTGGTAGGAGAATATAATCCTTCTGCCTATGGGTTTACAACCGATGATTATTGGATAGAAAAGAATCTAACAATACAAGATTTATAGTAATCCACATTTTAAAACCGATATCCCAACCTAAACAGCATACCTCTAGGTAGGACGGGCACAACTACAAAACTAGCATTTGGGTTTTCTTGAATGAATTGTGAGGTAACACCATTGGCACTTGCTCCAAAAGTATTTGCTCCAAAGAAGTTAGCCAGCCCCTCCGAATTGAATAGGTTAGTTACCAGAATGTTGGTATAAATATTATTAGTGATGTCATATCCAAAACCTACATTAAAAATACTATATGCCTGTAATTGAAAAGCGTTAGCAACATTTCCCACACGCTTTCCCATAAATTGCCATCTGGCAAAACTGTTAAAGTTACTTTTCTCATACTCCACTCCTAAATTGAAGATCAGTTTAGGATTAAAAGGAAGTGTATTATCTGAATAGTCCAAAATTGAATCATCTGCTGTATCTACAGAACCCGCTGCATTATATACTGTCCATTGGGTGGCGATTGGATTTTGTATGGAGCCGTTGAGCCTAAAAGTTAAATTGGAAATTGGTGAATATGCACTCTCTAATTCCAATCCGATAGTTCTTGAATTATTGAATTGAATAGGTGTGTAAAAAACACTGCCACTATCAGAGTCAAAAGCAAAATCTGCTATGTCAATATTCTTCAATCGGCTCCAAAATCCAGTTATAGTGGTTGAAAAATCAATTGTGGCATATTTCAATCCGATTTCTGCCTGGATTATTTTTTGGACTTCTCCTTTACGATTTATAGGGACATTGGAAAAATTGTTGAAATAATAATTTAATTCTGGAGCTTTATTCCCGGATGAAAAACGGACAAATGCCGCTGCTTGTTTTGTGAACTTATAATTTAACGCTGCTGAGTAAGATAGATAGGCGTAATTGAAATCGAATGAATCTTGTTCCCCAGTTGGTGCTAAGATACCGTTATCATACGCAGTAGTGAGTTCACCGTCATAGCCCCCCTCACTTTCAAAAGGTGCCGCTTGGTCTTTACTTCCCTTATGCTTAATAGTCTCGTATCGCAATCCTAAATCTAAATGAAGCTCATCTGCTAGTTTCCAAAGGTCATTGGCGAAAAATGCAATTTGATTCACGTTGGCCCTAGAATTATCAAAAAATAATCCGCCATAATTACTAAGTCCATTTTCATCTGAAAGCGCAATTACTGGTTGATTAGGATTTTCTAACGTTACATGTAGCATTCTCGGATTAGGTTCATAAGTGACATAACCAAAACTTCCTTGAGTGTAAAGCGAACTATCTGAAAACCCCATTGCTAGCCCAAAATTTATATCGTGATTTAGAGTTTTCTTGCGCAATGTAAGCTGATTCATCCATTCATCCGCCTTGATTTGTTTTAACCATGATGCTGTTCCCATAATGCCATCATTAGGTAAAGTCCCTTCATTTAAGTATTGAAAGGATTCCCCAGCCAAGATTCCGCTATTATCCAATCTCGCTAATTCGCTACCTGAAGAAGCCTCTCTAAATACTATCTGTCCAATAGGAAATTGTGCGCCACTAATAAAATAGGCCAATGGGTCATTCAATGATACAAAAGCGTTACTGATAGCAGTCTGCCAATTAGCGTTTTTATATGAATGTTTTAAATTGAATCGAATTGACCAATCTTGTCCTAAGCTTTGTAACATATCAATTCCAAATGCACGGTCTTGCGCATGAACGCCTTGGGAAGGATTAAAATTGTTTGTTGCACCTTCAGCAAGTCTTCTACCATCAGGAATATTGGCTGAAAAAGCGGGCATCATCAGTGACGTAGAGTTAAAATCTTGCCCAAAAGTTGCTTTTGGTTCGTTCCAGTCAGTTGCTGCTACACCTGTATATCTATTGGTAAAATCATCTAGAATCTTTCCATATAGTTTGAGATACCCTTTCTCATGAGAATTTACTAGATTGAATTTTAATTGCCCACCTTTACTAAAAGTAAAATCAGTATTTCTGGCTCCATCATCATTACGATAATGACCACCAAAGTTGTAGAACCAATTTTTGCCTAAAGCCCCACCAATTGTGGCATCAATTCTAGATAGAGGGTTGCCTTCACCCTGAACGCCACCTGTAAACTGTATTTCTCCACCAAAAAGGTTTCTCGGACCTCTAGAAATAAAATTATAGATTCCGCCAGGGGCATTAAGTGATGTAATTACTGTATTGCCTCCTCGAATTGCTTCCACTTTTTCCGAAGTAAGGTCCACTCTATGGAAAATTTCAGGACTATAGTAAGAATGTTGTACCAAGCTGACTGGCAACCCATCTTCTTGTAAGGATACATAATACCACCCCATATCATCTTCAGCAGATGCAGAAATACCCCTTGAATAAACTTTGGTAAACACTTCGCCAGCTGATGGGTCCGTAAAAGTGCCTGGGATTTGTTGTAAAAGATTGGCAGTACCTCTTGGAAACGTTTGCTGTATATTTTTTGAATTTAAAGTAGTGATTGCTGTACTTGATTTTAACTGAAGGCGTGGCTCAAAATTTCCCGTTACTACAATGTTTTGTAAATTGAGAGGGTCACTTTCCAAGGTTAGTGAAAATATAAGTTCTTTATCTTTTACCTCAATGTTTTTGGTATAGGTTTTAGTGCCTAAATATGAAACGGTAAGTATATAACTATCAGAATTAACATCAAAAATTTCAAACAGTCCTTGCATATCAGTGGTAGCAAATCGGTTTGAAGGTTTCAAACTAACATTTGCACCTGAAAGTGGAGTGCCATAAATATCATTGACCTGACCGCTGATGGTGACTTGTGCATACATGGGGCATACACATGTAAATACAAAAAGGAAAAGAATTAAAAACTTATTGATTTTCAGTCTTTTTAATCATATAAATATAACAAGCTTATTTCGTTTATGCCCGAACAAAACTCTAAGGAAGAAATTATATTATCAAACTCTTGGCAAATCACCATCACCTTTTAATGGTAATTCAGATGTGCCCATTAAAAACCTATCCACATGGTGCGCGGCTTGCCTACCTTCAGATATTGCCCAAACAATTAAGGACTGTCCCCTTCTTTGGTCACCAGCAACAAATACTCCTGGGACATTTGTTTTATAATTGGATTCAGCTGCTTTTATATTAGTTCTTGAGTCCATTTCAAGACCAAATTGATCTGCTAAAGTAGTTTCAGAACCTGTAAAGCCTAGGGCCAATAGTGCTAATTCGCATTTCCATTCTTTTTCGGTATTAGGAACTTCTTTTAGGTTTGGTCGTTGTCCCGGAATCATTTCCCATTCTACCTCCGAGGTTATAAGGCCTGTTAAGTTTCCTTGATTGTCGCCAATGAATTTTTTAGTTGAAATACTAAAGAAACGCTCAGCTCCTTCTTTATGTGAGCTACTGGTCCTAAGCCGCATTGGCCAAAAAGGCCAGGGTTGTCCTTCTGGTCTTTCAGTAGTTGCCATAGGCATTATTTCAAAATTTGAAACAGACTTAGCCCCCTGTCGGATTGAGGTTCCTATACAGTCTGATCCAGTGTCACCACCACCAATTACCACTACATCCTTGTCTGTTGCTAAAATTTCATCACCTAAGTTTGTTATACCATCTACTCTACGATTATTCTGTGGTAGAAAATCCATTGCTTGTACAACACCTTTTAAGTCAGAACCAGGTATGGGAAGATTTCTACGAATGGTTGCTCCTCCACATAAAACCACTGCATCAAAATCCGCTTTGAGTTGGTCAGCTTTAATATCAACCCCGACATGAATTCCAGTTCTAAAATCAATTCCTTCTGCCTTCAAAATTTCTAAACGCCTATCAATAACATTTTTTTCCATTTTAAAATCAGGAATGCCATAGCGCAATAATCCTCCAATTTTCTCATCACGCTCAAAAACAGTGACATTATGGCCAGCGCGATTTAGTTGTTGAGCAGCAGCAAGTCCTGCAGGGCCAGAACCAATTACAGCAATCTTTTTAGTTGTTCTCTTTAAAGGAGGATTTGGTTTTATCCAATCATTCTTAAAAGCAGTTTCTACAATATTTTTCTCAATATTTTCGATAGACACTGGATCTTCATTAATTCCTAGAACACACGCTTCTTCACAGGGAGCTGGGCATAGTCTACCAGTAAATTCTGGAAAATTATTTGTTGAGTGTAAGATTTTAGTTGCTTTCTCCCATTTCCCTTGATAAACGGCATCATTGAAATCTGGAATTAAGTTTCCTAATGGACAGCCACTGTGACAAAATGGAATGCCACAGTCCATGCAACGTGCCCCTTGATTTTTGAGTTCAGTTTCTTTGAGTGGTTTAGTAAACTCTTTGTAATTTTTTATACGCTCTTTGGCGGGAATATAGGCTTCATCCTTACGCTCATATTCCATAAATCCAGTTATCTTCCCCATTTTAATAATTTTTATCTATTCAAAGGCTTTATCTTCTCTTTTAGGAGTAAATGCTTTATGAGACCTCCACTTTTTCTCTTTCTAAACGTATTAGGGCTTGTCGGTATTCTTCTGGAAATACCTTTATAAACTTAGGCAAGCAGTTTTCCCAATCTTCTAAGATGCGCTGCGCAAGTGGACTTAATGTAGAATTGTAATGACTCTCTATCAAATCTTTTAACTGCTTAACATCGTTATCTTCTTCAACATTTAAAAGGTTAAGTGCTTCTGAATTACATTGTTTTTTGAATGTGTTTTTAACATCATAAACGTAAGCAATACCTCCGCTCATTCCTGCGCCGAAATTTCTTCCCACTTCTCCAAGAATTACGGCAACTCCACCTGTCATATATTCACAACCGTGATCTCCAATCCCTTCTACAACAGCTTTTGCACCGGAATTTCTTACGCAGAAACGCTCTCCTGCTTTACCATTTATATAAGCTCTTCCAGCAGTGGCTCCATATAATGTTACATTGCCAGTAATTACATTTTCTTCAGGAACTATGGTTGAGTTTTCAGGTACTTTTACTACTAATTTGGCTCCAGAAAGCCCTTTTCCTAAATAATCGTTTGTATTTCCATTAACTATTAAAGTAAGCCCTCTAGTGGCGAATGCCCCAAAACTCTGTCCTGCTGAACCAGTGAAATTAATTTTTAAGGTATTAATAGGAAGACCTTGAGCCCCATAGACCTTAGATATTTCATTACTAATAATTGCCCCCACAGCTCTATCTGTGTTACGAATTGGGAAATCAAGTGTTAATTTTTCTTTTCTAAACAATGATGGATTTGCTTTCTCAATAATATCAAACTCGATAGATTTTTCTATATCGTGTTTTTGCTGTTGAGTATTAAAAAACTTAGTCCCAGCTGGTACATCCACCTCATGTAAAATTGGTGATAAATCTATTCCTGATGCTTTGTAATGGTCAATGGCTTTTTTTCTATCTAGTTTATGAACTTGGCCAACCATTTCGTTTACGGTCCTAAAACCAAGTCTTGCCATAATTTCGCGAAGCTCTTGCGCGATAAAATACATGTAATTTACAACATGCTCAGGTTTTCCTTTGAACTTTTTCCGCAACTCAGGATTTTGGGTTGCTATGCCCACTGGACAAGTATTTAAATGACAAACACGCATCATAATACAGCCAGAAGCTACCAGAGGTGCTGTTGCAAAACCAAATTCTTCGGCCCCTAAAAGACAGGCTATAGCTACATCGCGACCTGTTTTTAATTGTCCATCACACTCCAGGACAATCCTATTTCTAAGGTCGTTCATGACCAAAGTTTGTTGTGCTTCTGCTATTCCCAACTCCCATGGTAATCCAGCATGTTTTAGAGAAGTAAGTGGTGATGCTCCAGTTCCTCCATCAAAACCTGAAACTAATATAACATCAGCTTTAGCTTTTGCCACACCAGCAGCTACAGTACCAACACCAACTTCTGAAACAAGTTTCACATTTACCCTTGCTTCTCTATTTGCGGACTTTAAATCGAAAATCAATTGTGATAAATCCTCAATAGAATAGATATCATGATGTGGCGGTGGTGAAATTAACCCTACATAAGGAGTGGAATTTCGTGTTTTAGCTATTGCTGGATTTACTTTAGGTCCTGGTAACTGACCACCTTCGCCTGGTTTCGCTCCTTGGGCCATCTTTATTTGTATTTCTTGGGCATTGGTAAGGTAATTGGAAGTAACTCCAAAACGACCTGAAGCAACTTGTTTGATTGCACTATTTCTCCAATCCCCAGACTGATTTTTGTAAAAGCGCTCTGCATCCTCACCACCTTCTCCAGAATTACTCTTACCACCAATCCTATTCATAGCAATGGCTAAATTCTCATGGGCTTCTTTGCTTATACTTCCATAGGACATTGCTCCAGTTTTAAATCGTTTCACAATTTCTGTCCAAGGTTCTACTTCTTCAATAGGAATTGGATCATAATTGGAAAATTCAAATAACCCCCTAATGGTCATTAGGTTCTTTGATTGCTCATTTACAAGCTCAGAATACTCTTTGTAGGTGTTCGGTTCGTTATTACGAACAGCTTTTTGAAGTTTGGCAATACTTAACGGATTGAACATGTGTTTTTCACCATCTCTTCTCCATCGGTACTCCCCGCCAATTTCTAGGTCTAGATTTCCAGTTACCTTTTTTGTTTCGAAAGCCTTTTTGTGTCGTTTTGCAGTTTCTTTTTCTATCTCATATAATCCAATTCCCTCTATTCTTGTTGGGGTATTGGGAAAATATTTTTCTACCACTTTAGTATTTATACCAATGCATTCAAACAATCTTGAACCCCTGTAGGAATTTAGCGTGGAGATACCGATTTTATTCATCACCTTTAGGATGCCTTTACCGACAGCCTTGTTGTAATTTTCAATGGCTTCTTGAAAAGTGTAATCCGAAATGTTGTTTTCCTCAAGCTGTTGCCCAATAATTTCATTTACCAAATATGGATTAATAGCACTGGCGCCAAAGCCAAAGAGCAATGCAAAATGATGAACTTCCCTTGGTTCTGCAGATTCAATAATAATACTGAGTTTTGACCTTTTTCCATTCCTGCTTAAACCACTATTGACAAAAGAACACGCTAATAATGCTGGTATTGCTGCCATTTCACTACTTACCATCCTATCAGAAAGAATAATAATATTTGCGCCTTGGTCAATAGCTTTTATAGCTTGATCCAAGATATTTTCCAATGCCTCTTCAAGACCATTGTGTCCTTTACTTATTTGATACAAAATGGAGATAGAAACCACTTTATAATCTGGATGAGAGTCATAATTCTTTATCTTATCGAGATCTTCTTTAGAAATTACGGGATTTTGAATCTTAAGTTTTCTGCAGTGTTTTTCAGTAGATTCAAAGATGTTCTGATCACTGCCCAAAGTAAGACTGATATCTGTTATCAATTCTTCACGAATACCATCCAATGGTGGGTTTGTTACCTGAGCAAACAATTGTTTAAAGTAGTTATAAATCAATTGTGGTCGTTCAGATAAGACGGCAATAGGAGTGTCGGAGCCCATGGACCCGATTGGCTCTTTTCCACTTTTTGCCATTGGCATTATAATGGTATTGATGTCCTCTTGAGTATAACCAAAAGCAGAGCGCCTAGTCTCTAAAGGGAATTCACCAAAGAATACGGGGCAATCATTATAAGGGATGTCTTTAAGATGGACCAAGTTTTTCTTGAGCCACTTTTTATAAGGATGCTTTTTTGCTATGGTTTCTTTAACCTCCTCATCATTAATGATTCTGCCCTCTTCCATATTCACCAAAAACATTTTTCCAGGTTCTAAGCGGCCATGGAATTCAACATCTTCAGGTTGCAAATCGACTACACCAGTTTCTGAAGACATGATAACATAACCTTGCTTGGTTACGGTATAACGAGAAGGGCGAAGACCGTTCCTGTCCAAAACTGCTCCGATGTAATTCCCGTCTGTAAAAGGGATGGAAGCTGGTCCGTCCCAAGGTTCCATTAAGCAAGAATTGTACTCATAAAAAGCTCTTTTTGCTTCGGACATTTCGGTGTTCTTTTCCCAAGCTTCAGGTACGAGCATCATCATTACTTCTGGTAAAGAACGACCGGTCATCAATAATAATTCAACAACCATATCCATACTTGCCGAATCTGACTTGTTAGGCAGGACTACCGGTAAAACATTTTTGATTTCTTCACCAAAAAAATCACTCTTCATTAACTCCTCCCTGGATTTCATGCGAGCTACGTTCCCACGAAGGGTGTTGATTTCACCATTATGACACATGTAACGAAACGGTTGTGCTAAATCCCAGGTGGGGAAAGTGTTAGTGGAGAACCTTTGATGTACCAATGCCAATCGGGTTACTACCCTTGAATCTTGCAAATCTTTATAGTACCTACTAATATCTTCAGGCACTAAAAGACCTTTAAAAATGATGATTTTGGTTGATAGACTTGGTAGGTAAAAAAATTGACTCTCTGATAATTTTGAAGCAATTACCGTGTGTTCAGTTATCTTTCTGGCGATAAATAGCTTTAGATTGAACTGAAAATCATTCAATTTACTTTCTTTACCAATAAAAACTTGTTTTACGAAAGGTTCTGTTTCTGTGGCAATTCTTCCAGGAATGGATTTATTTACCGGTACATCCCGCCAACCCAATAATTGAAGTCCTTGTTTTTTTATATTTTCTTCAAAAACTGATATGCAATATGCTCTTTGATTTTCTTTCTGCGGAAGAAAAACATTGCTTACTGCATAATCCCCTGCTTTTGGAAGTTTAAATTCACATACATCTACAAAAAAGTCATGGGGAATATCTATCAATATCCCGGCACCATCTCCAGTTTTCCCATCTGAGCTAACTGCTCCCCTATGTTCAAGTTTTACCAATATCTCTAAAGCCTTATGGATAATATCATTCGACTTTTTTCCTTTAAGACTGCAAATGAATCCTGCGCCACAATTATCGTGTTCAAATTCGGGGAGATATAATCCTTGTTTTTCTAGCTTCATGATTATGGTATTTGTTCAAAAATATCATAAGCATTGAACTATTTATTGTGTTTTAGAATTAATGCAATAAAAAAACCAGTATACCTTTTAAAACGTTAAAAAATATTCATAATGTAAATTCTAACCCTTCTAAATTATCATAATGTAAATTTTGGGTTGTATTCACCTTTGTGTATGGTCAAAACTCTAGAGGATGGCATCAGTATTTGAAAGAAACAGATTTATAACCTAGTTAGAATAGCTATACGCACAAATAAATCGATATTAAAACAAAAACACCCCTAATTTTTTAGGGGTGTTGAAAAATTAAAATGTATGATTAGCTCTTAATCTCTTAAAATACTTCTTGAAATCACTATTTTTTGAATTTCAGAAGTGCCCTCATAAATCTGAGTGATTTTGGCATCTCTCATCATTCGTTCTACGTGATAATCTTTAACAAATCCATTTCCTCCATGAATTTGAACAGCTTCAACAGCAACTTCCATAGCAGTTTCAGCTGCATATAATTTTGCCGTTGCACCTGATAGTGTATAATCATTACCATTGTCTTTATCCCAAGCAGCCTTATAAACTAAATGGCGAGCAGCTTGTATTTTGGTATGCATATCCGCTAATTTAAAAGCTATCGCTTGATGATTAGAAATTTCGGTGCCAAAAGCCTTACGTTCTTTGGAGTACTTTAATGCCAGTTCATAAGCCCCAGCCGCTATCCCCAACGCCTGTGCTGCAATACCAATTCTTCCACCGGCAAGGGTTTTCATAGCAAATTTAAAACCGAAGCCATCTTCGCCAATTCTATTTTCTTTAGGGACTTTTACATCATTAAATAACAAAGAGTGTGTGTCACTACCTCTGATTCCCAATTTGTTCTCTTTTGGGCCTATCTCAAAACCTTCCGTTCCCTTTTCAACAATCAGTGCATTGATTCCTTTATGTCCTTTTTCGGCATCAGTTTGAGCAATTACTAGGTAAACTTCAGCAGAGTTCCCGTTTGTAATCCAGTTTTTAGTCCCATTAATTACGTAGTGGTCCCCTTTATCTATTGCAGTTGTTTTTTGAGAAGTAGCATCGCTACCAGCCTCAGGTTCAGATAAACAAAAAGCACCTATTATTTCTCCAGAAGCTAAGCGGGTTAAATATTTTTGTTTTTGTTCTTCATTTCCAAAAGTTTCTAAGCCCCAACAAACCAAAGAGTTGTTTACTGAAACAATAACTGATGCAGACGCATCTACTTTAGAAAGCTCTTCCATGGCAATTACGTATGACAAGGTATCTAATCCGCTACCGCCGTATTTGGAATCAACCATCATTCCAAGGAAACCCAGTTCTCCCATTTTTTTAACCTGTTCTGCAGGAAATTTTTGAGCATCATCACGCTCAATAATGCCAGGTAATAATTCATTTTGTGCAAAGTCTCTTGCAGCTTGTTGAATCATTAACTGCTCTTCTGAAAGGGTAAAGTCCATACTATTGTGAAATAAATAAAAATACGATGCAAATATATGGGTTAACTGTTGATTTTTCAGAGATTTTAGGTGAAATACAAGAATAATTGAATTTTTAAAAAAGCTTCTCAAGTCTTGGGACTCTTTTTTATCAATCCTTATATTTAATGTTCATAAAAGGATAGAAATGATCTTATTTCAATATCTTTAGGATATAACCTAATTATTTGTAACCTTAACAAACTCATTTTTAAAACCAACTGAAAATGGAAACCATAATTATCATCATATTCCTTGCTGGTTACCTAGCAATTACCTTAGAACATAATTTAAAGATTGACAAATTGATTCCCGCCTTGGCAATGATGGCCATATTATGGGCAATGATTGCTTTGGCCCATTTGGATGTTTTTGAGGTAAATGCACAATTAAAAGAGTTAGAACCCACCCATATAGATGAAATATTGCTGCATCACCTTGGTAAAACAGCAGAAATATTGGTGTTTTTACTGGGAGCGATGACCATAGTTGAAATCATAGACTATTTTGATGGCTTTGCTACTATTAAAGGGTATATAAAAACACGTAGTAAGCGCAAGCTTCTGTGGATTTTTTCCATTTTGGCTTTTATATTATCGGCTATAATAGATAACCTTACTGCAACTATTGTTTTAATAACGATACTTCAAAAAGTAATTAAAGACCGTGAAACAAGATTGTGGTTTGCTGGTCTTATCATCATAAACGCAAATGCTGGTGGTGCTTGGTCTCCAATAGGGGATGTTACAACTACAATGTTATGGATTGCTGGCAAAGTTGAAGCGGGCTCTTTAGTGATTCATGTATTATTGCCATCAATCGTTTGTATGATTATTCCAACAATGATTGCTAGTAGGTTTAAGGCATTTAGTGGTCAGGTTGATATTGAAGAGAAGCAAGAAGGGCCAAAATCAAAATATGGACCCACAATGCTATATTTAGGATTGGGAGCTATTGTTTTTGTCCCGTTTTTTAAGACAATTACGCATTTGCCACCATATGTGGGTATGATGCTTTCTTTAGCAATAGTAGCAACATTTGCAGAGATTTATAGCAATGCTAAATTTAGCATTAGTTCCGCTATGGATGAAGATCATCATGAAGCATCACATCATAGCCCTGTGCATTCGGCACTTACAAAGATTGAGTTGCCAAGTATTCTTTTCTTCCTTGGTATTTTATTGGCCGTAGCAGCATTAGAGTCTTTAGGTATTTTATTTAATTATGCGGAAAGCCTTAACGAGGCAATACCGCAACGGGATATTGTTGTTATGTTATTGGGTATTGGTTCGGCAGTAATTGATAATGTTCCTTTGGTTGCTGCAAGTATGGGTATGTTCTCTGAGGGCCCAGACCATCCACTATGGCATTTTATAGCCTATTCTGCGGGAACAGGTGGTAGTATGCTAATTATTGGTTCTGCAGCAGGTGTGGTAGCCATGGGGATGGAGAAAATAGATTTCTTCTGGTATCTCAAAAAAATTGCGTGGTTAGCATTTGTTGGCTTTGTTGGTGGAGGATTGGTATTTATTGCTTTGCGTGATTTTGTGCTCTAGCATAATTTTATTCCCAAAACTGCGTTATTATTGCAACTAAAATTGGGGATACTTTATGATACTATTTCAAGATTTGGAAGAAGGCGTTGATACTGCGGCTTCTATTTCTGAAGAAAAAACACTTTCTGTAATTGATTTAATCGTTAATGGTGGTACCGGTAGTGTCGTCATCATTACAGTACTTTTCATTTTACTTTTTGTGGCACTTTATATTTATTTTGAGCGAATTTTTGCGATTAAGGCTGCTTCTAAAATAGATAAAAACTTCATGAATCAGATTCGTGACCATGTCATGAATGGTAAGTTGGAGGCTGCAAAACTATTATGTGCCCAAACAGATTCTCCTGTGGCTCGCTTAACAGAGAAAGGAGTTTCACGTATTGGAAAACCCTTGGATGATATTAATACAGCTATCGAGAATGCTGGTACACTTGAAGTTTATAAACTAGAGAAAAACGTTAGTATTTTGGCTACTGTTGCAGGAGCTGCACCAATGATTGGTTTCCTCGGGACAGTGATTGGTATGATTTTGGCATTCCATGAAATGGCAAGTAGTGGAGGACAAGCAGAAATGGGTTCTTTAGCATCAGGTATTTATACAGCAATGACAACTACTGTTGCAGGTTTAATTGTAGGAATTATAGCTTACATTGGATATAACCATTTGGTTAATAGAACAGACAAAGTGGTGCATAAAATGGAAGCTAATGCTGTAGAGTTTTTAGATTTACTCAACGAGCCTATATAGTTTTACTATGAAATTGAAAGGAAGAAATAAAGTAAGTCCGGAATTTAGTATGTCATCTATGACTGACATTGTTTTTTTATTGTTGGTCTTTTTTATGTTGACATCTAATGCACCAAATGCTTTGGACTTACTATTGCCTAAAGCAAAAGGAAAATCCACGAACACACAGAACGTTTCGGTCACTATTGATAAAGACTTGAAATATTACGTTAATAATGAACAGATTAACGGAGAATACATTGAAATTGAATTAAAAAAAGCACTAAAAGGCCAAGAGAAGCCTACGATTATCTTGAGAGCAGAACAAAGCGTAGCCATAAAAGAGGCTGTTAATGTTATGGATATTGCCAACAAGAACAATTACAAGGTTATTCTGGCTGTGCGGCCAAAATAATGCCACTTTTAGACACGAGACACAAGAAAAAATCATTTACACTTACAACACTATTGTTAAGTGTGCTCCTATTGTTACTTTTTTATATAGGATTAACCTATTTAGACCCACCTGAGGAAAATGGTATAGCCATTAACTTTGGTACTATGGAATTTGGTAGTGGGAAAGTACAGCCCAAAGAGAAGATTAAATCAGAACCTTTGGACATCCCAGAACCCACAAATGAACCAGAACAAGTTCAAGAAGAAGTTAAACAAGTTGTGGAAGAACAGGTCGAAGAGGAAAATGTAGAAGATGAAGCGCCAATTGAAAAAGTTGTTACTCAAGAGAGCGAAGAGTCCATTCGTATAAAACAGCGGGAAAAAGCAAAACGAAAAGCAAATGAGGCTGCTGAAAGAAAAAAAGCTGAAGCGGCTCGAGTTGCTCGTGAAAAACGAGAAGCAGAAGAAAGAAAACGTGCTGAACAGGAAGCAAAAAAGAAAAAGTTAGATGCTTTAATGGGAGGTATTGGAAAATCTGACGGTACTGAATCAGGAAGTGAAGGTGATGATAACAGAGCGGGAGATAAAGGCAGTCCTGAAGGTAACCCATATGCTACCAGTTACTATGGAGCGCCAGGTAGTGAAAATGGAACAGGTGGTGTTGGTCTTAAAAGTAGATCTTTGGTAAGTAGCGATAAAGTACGGCAAAAATGTAATGAAGAAGGTAAGGTCGTGGTTGAGATTGTAGTTGATAGAAATGGAAAGGTTATAAAGGCCACTCCAGGCGTAAAAGGAACTACAAATAAAGCCGATTGCCTACTTGAACCTGCTCGCAAAACAGCTTTCACGTACAAATGGAATCTAGATTCAAATGCCCCTGCCCAACAGATAGGCTTTGTAGTTGTCAATTTTAAATTGGGGCAGTAGGTGAACTATAAAGAGACTTTGGATTGGATGTTTGCACAACTTCCAATGTATCAACAAAAAGGTAAATCTGCATATAAAGACAAACTTGATAACAGCATCAATTTTGCCCTTTACTTAAAAAATCCGGAGGAAAAATTCAAATCAATTCATGTAGCAGGAACCAATGGAAAAGGTTCAAGTTGCCATATGTTGGCTTCAATTTTACAAGAAGCGGGCTATAAAGTGGGGCTATATACTTCACCCCATTTAAAAGATTTTCGAGAGCGGATTAAAATCAATGGTAAGAAAATTGGTAAAAAAAGGGTAAAGAACTTTATCGCTGAACATAAAGATTTCTTGGAAAACCATCAACTTTCTTTTTTTGAAATGACGGTTGGTATGGCATTTGAGTATTTTGCTACTCAAAAAGTTGATATTGCGGTTATTGAAGTTGGATTAGGTGGGCGATTGGATTCTACAAATATTATTACTCCAGTAGTATCGTTAATTACTAACATAGGCTTGGACCATACACAATTATTGGGCGATACCATTGAAAAAATTGCCTTAGAGAAAGCCGGCATAATTAAAAAAAATATCCCTGTGGTCATTAGCGAAACGCAACCTGAAACTAAAGGTATTTTTAGTATGATTGCTTCTCAAAAGAAGGCTAAGATTATTTTTGCTGATGAAAGTGTTGATGTATTGTATCCTACAGATTTATTGGGAAACTATCAAAAAAGAAATATCAGGGGAGTAATAGCTTGCCTTAAGGAACTAAAAGAGTTTAAAACTTCTCAAGGACACATCTCTAGAGGGTTGTCGAATGTAGCTGATAACACAGGTTTGTTGGGACGATGGCAAGTTTTGAAAAAAAAACCAACCATAGTTTGTGATACCGCCCATAACAGAGAGGGACTACAATTGGTTCTAGAGCAAATACAAAATCAAGAATTTACCAAACTACATATGGTTTTAGGTTTTGTAAATGATAAGGAATTGTCTAAAGTTCTGGCCATTATGCCAAAAAGGGCAACTTACTATTTTGTTACCCCCAATATACCAAGAGGTTTACATGCAGAAGAATTATCTGTTTTAGCAACAGAACATCAATTGGTGGGTAAGGCATATGAAACAGTCGCCAAAGGAATGAAAAGTGCTATAAAAAATGCTAAAAAAGAGGATTTTATCTATGTGGGCGGCAGCACTTTTGTGGTTGCGGAAATTGTATAATAATTTTAGGTTGATTGCTTTTGCTAAATAAAAAATGGTGCTATATTTGCACACCCTATTCAAAAATAGTTTAGGGCGCTTAGCTCAGTTGGTTCAGAGCACCTCGTTTACACCGAGGGGGTCGGGGGTTCGAATCCCTCAGCGCCCACTTGAAGCCTCCAATTACATGGAGGCTTTTTTATTAGGAATGGTAGTTCTCCAATATCCTTTTCTTTACTTCATCACAATAACTACGTCCAATAGTGTATCTAATATCATCTATTTCTACACTGTTACCTTCAACTGACTGTATTTTGTCAATAGCCACAGTATATGAGCGATGAATTCTTAAGAATTTATCTGCAGGTAATTCATTGGTAAACCCAGTTAAAGTTTTATGGATAATATATTTATCAGAAGTGGTTTTAATTCTAATATAATCCTTTAAGCTCTCCACAACCAGTATTTCATTTAGATATATTTTTTGCAGCTTTTTATTATCTATTTTGATAAAGATGCTTGGATTGGAATCTGTTTTTTGATTTGCTGATCTACTTTTTGAGAGTAAATCAATAATTCTATTGACCGCTTTTAAAAACCTTGGAAAAGATACTGGTTTGACCAAGTAGTCAATTGCTTCTACCTCATAACTTTTTAAAGCATATTCTGCATGGGCAGAGGTTATGACTACCATTGGTTTCTTTTTTAACGTTTCTAAAAAACCAAAACCATCCAAAACGGGCATATTAATATCTAGGAAGATAATATCTACTGTGTTATTTTGTAAAAATATGCTAGCATTAACGGCATTAGAAAATGTTTTAACAACATTTAATTGTTCTATTTTTTCTGCGTGGGATTCAAGAACATTTATGGCTAAAGGCTCGTCATCTATTATAATTACTTTTAGCATCATAATACCTATACTTTTAATTTTAGAAAAACGTGAAAATTTTTATTTTTTTTCTTGATTTTTAATTGGTAATCATCGGGATTATAGCCCAACTCCAACCTTTTTTTTACATTGGAAAGCCCAATGCCACCGCCTCTAGTGGGTATTTTGTTATCCTTCACTTTTTTTGGTATGGTATTTTTTAAGTTCAAATATAGAAAGTCATCTTTAACATCAATATCTAGGGATATGGACATTTTGCCAATATTTTTACTTGCCCCGTGCTTAAAACAGTTTTCCACGAAAGGAATTAACAACATTGGTGCTATTGTTTTACCTTCCATGTTTCCTGAAATTCCGATATCAATTTCAAGGGAGTCATCAAATCGTATTCGTTCTAAGTCAATATAGTTCTGCAAACACTCAATTTCATTTTTTAAACTTTGCTTTCTTTTATCGGTGGCATATAGGAGATAGCGCATCAATTCAGAAAGCTTTAGGACGACTTCGGGTGCCCTACTGGATTTCTTTAATGTTAAAGCATAGATATTGTTCAAGGTATTAAAGAAGAAATGTGGAGATACTTGAGACCTTAAAAACCGAAGCTCAGTTGCAAGTTGTCTCTTTTCAAGTTCATGCAATTTGCTATGTTCCGCCAACCAATCAACGGTAATTTTAATGGCCGTGACAAATGATACAACATAGAGTTCTCCCAACATCATTTGAACAGCGTAGTTAAAAGTGATAACTTCTATTGCTTCTGGACCTTCCGGCCACACATTTGTAGTTACAAAATAATAGGTCAAGTAGTATTTTACTAGAAGCATTACAATGAGGGATGCTAGAACTAATAAGGTATATAGAAAGTATTTCTTTTTGTAGACATAGCGAGGCATTAAAAAGTAAATATTAAAATAAGACAATGCCATATGAATGGGAAAACCTATCAGGTTAGATTTTAATGAATAATCATAATCATTAAAGTAACTGCCCCATCGTAATGTGTTAAAGAGAAAATAGATAGACCAAAAGATGATGTGATGTTTATATGTAATCACATATCGGTTTATTTTCTCACTGGATAAGTAGCCGTTATCCTCGTTATCAATCCTTAAATCTTGAAAAGCACTTACCTTATTCTGCATCAGTTGTTGGTCAAATCTAAATAGTTATTGGTCTAAAATACTAGTCTGTTAATATTAAATGTATGAATATTATATAAGATATTTAAGCTGTGATATTGTACTTAACAAATGGGATGTTAAAATTTAAGGTTTTGAAAAAACCTTTGTACAGTTTAACAATGTACGCTACAATCTTACTTTTTTTATTAATGGGTCATACCTTATCAGGACAATATCCGCCCAAAACGTATACTGCATTTTATACAAATGAGGATGTTGATATTGATGGTGAGGACAATGAAAAAACATGGCAAGAAGCCAAATGGACCTCTAAATTTATTGATATAGAGGGGAAAAAGGTGCCAAAGTTTGGAACTCGGATTAAGATGGCTTGGAGTCCCGATTATTTTTATGTGTTTGCTGAAATGGAAGAACCCCATGTATGGGGCAACCTAAAACAGAGGGATACTGTAATCTTTTACAATAATGACTTTGAAGTTTTTATAGATCCAGATGGGGACACCCATAATTACTATGAATTGGAAATTAATGCACTGAATACTTTTTGGGACCTTTTTTTAACAAAGCCCTATCGCAATGGTGGCAAAGTATTGGATAGTTGGGATATTCAAGGTCTTAAATCTGCTGTCAGAATAAATGGTACCATTAACAACGCTTTAGATAAAGATATGGGATGGTCTTTAGAGATAGCAATTCCGTGGAAGGTATTGGTAGAAGCGTCTAATAACTCTAGAGTACCTGAGAATGAATTTTGGAGAATCAATTTTTCTAGGGTCAATTGGGATTATGATTTAATTGATGGAAAATATTTTAGAAAAAAAGATGTGAATGACAAATATTTACCTGAATATAATTGGGTTTGGTCCCCTCAAGAAGTTGTGAACATGCACGAACCCGAGCGTTGGGGATATGTGTATTTTTCTAAGGACACTAATTCTAGCAAATCTCAATTTGAAGTAAGTGAAGAAGAAAGAATAAAATGGAAACTCTACAATTATTATAGACACTTATATAAAAACATAGATTTTAAGCTTCCAAAAGAACTGGAAGATAATGGTAAAACTATACCGCTGTATTTTAAAAAAAATGACTTTGGTTGGAATTTATGGACTTTAAGCCCTCTCACAAATGAAAAATTAATTATCAGAGATGATGGAAAATTCTACACTGCCAAATAATAGGGGTAAGGGGGCTAAGATTTTGGTAGTGGTTTTATTATCGCTTTTAGCTGTTGGTTTTTTGGATAACCAAATAATGGGTAAAAAAAGAAAATTTAAAAAAAGTAAAATCGTTGGTGTTGCTATTGAAAAAGCGGATTTTAAATTTTGGACTTGGATAACAGCTGACGAAAAGAGAACCAATGCATCTTATACAGAGGATTTTAAAAAATTTAATGATTATGGTTTTGATGTAGTCCTTATAAATACTGGTGCAAATGCTGAGCTTTTAAAAAGGTTGACTCCCTTGGCAAAGAAAGAAGGTTTAGAGGTACATGCATGGATATTCACGAATAGGGTTAATCAATCGTTGGATAAACGAAATATTGATACTGTATTGCCAGTGATATACGACAATTTTAGTAATAAAGAGTTGGATTGGACACGGTATGCCGAACTACAAGGAGTTAATGATTTAAAAGGTAAGAACCCTAAACTATGCACTAAGCTTTACATTCCAGATTTATCTCCGCAGGAATTTGAAAAAGCTATTCTGATGGCAAAAGCAAATGGGGCTGAATGTATTTCTATTTTTGATAGTCCTGCACTTTCAGAAAGGCATTTTGCAGTGGTAAAAAAACTAAAAAGCAAAATGTAAATGAAGCTGGGTCCAGTATCGTCTTTCTAGTAATCTACTTCTAATAATACCTATGCCTACTTAAAAAAGAATGGGAATACCACCCTCTAGCTTTTCTGAAATGTCATTGGTCGAAATTTTTGCGAAACTATTTTTGTAAATTTAAACTTAACATTTCATTAACCTAAAACTGACTAAATAAAGTAAACCTAAACTAGTATGAAACAAAAATTCAAGTATTGCATGCTTCTTTTCCTATTTCTTATTTATCAAGGAGCAATGGCACAGAACAAAACCGTAACTGGAACAGTTACGGATGAAAGTGGAAGTCCATTACCAGGCGTTAACGTTGTGGAGAAAGGAACTTCCAATGGAACATCTACAGATTTTGATGGTAATTACAGCATAAGCGTGGCTGAAAATGCAACGTTGGTATTTTCCTCGCTTGGGTATTCAACTTCAGAATTATCGGTAGCTGGAAGGTCTACAGCAAATATTTCTCTGGCGGAAGATGCTAGTCAATTAGATGAAGTTGTAGTCACTGCTCTTGGTATCAAAAGAGAGACCAAGGCATTAGGTTACTCGGTAACTCAAGTAGATGGAGAGGAAATTGCGACAGTAAAGACAGTAAATGCTATCAATTCTTTGCAGGGTAAGATAGCAGGTGTAAATATTACACAGAACTCAACGGGAGCAGCTGGTTCAAGTAGGGTTATCATTCGCGGGAATAGTACACTTACTGGGAATAACCAACCACTTTATGTTGTAGATGGTATTCCAATCGGTAATGATAATAACGGCTCTGCTAGTTTGTGGGGAGGAAGCGATGGTGGAGATGGTATTTCAAGTATTGCACCTGACAACATAGAATCAATATCAGTACTAAAAGGTGGTGCGGCTAGTGCTTTATACGGCTCTCGTGGTGCAAATGGAGTTATTTTAATAACAACTAAGGGCGGTACTAAGAAAGAAGGTTTTGGTATTGAATATAGTACAACGGTTAATTTTGATGCTATAAATACAGATCTTCAGGATTTTCAAACCACTTACGGTCAAGGAACACAAGGAAGGGTTCCAGCAACTCAAGAAGAAGCTATTAATTTAGGATTCAGTGCTTGGGGTCCAAGATTTGACGGTTCCTCGGTTATTCAATGGGATGGTGTTGAAAGACCTTATTCTTATACAGGGAATAATCTTAAAAGATTTTATAGGACAGGAACTACCTTTATAAATACTGTAGCCTTCTCAACTGCTGATGATAAGTCTAATCTAAGGTTTTCAATTACAGATCTGTCCAATAGTGATATTGTACCTAATTCTAGTCTTAATAGAAAAACCTTTTCGCTTAATGGCGGCACCGTTCTAGGAGAAAAGCTAACTTTGCAGGTAAATTCGCAGTATATAGTCGAAGATGTTATCAATAGGCCAAGACTTTCAGACTCTCCTGGAAACGCAAACTTTACTGTAGGATTATTGCCAGGAAATATAGATGTTAATACCTTGAACCCTGGTGCGGATGAAGATGGTAATGAAAGACAATATAATGGAAATGTCTTTTCTACAAATCCTTATTTTGCAGCTTTTAATTTTAGGAATGAGGATACAAAGAACAGAATTATTGCATCTGCATCATTGAGATACGATATATTGGATTGGTTATATGTTCTGGGTAGAGTTGGTACTGACCACCAAACATTAAGAACTACTAGGATAACACCAACGGGAACATTGTTTAATCCTTTAGGTGACATGAATGAATTGAATAGGCGCTTTACACAAGTTGATTCCGATATTATTTTGGGTGTAGATAAAGGTATTACCGATAAGTTTGCTGTATCAGGTCTTGTAGGAGCAAATAAAAACTCAATTGTAAGAGAAGACTTAAATTTAGGCGGAAACCAATTTATTGTTCCTGGTCTTTTTGATATTGCCAATTTAAGAAATCAGAATAGAAACAGAAGTTTTAATAAAAGGGAGATAGGTTCTATTTATGGCTCATTAGAGTTGTCGTATAATAATTATGCTTATCTGACTTTTACTGGAAGGAATGACTGGTTTTCAACGTTATCTTTTCCTGGAAAAACAACTCCAAATAACGATTTTTACTCTTCAATCAACGGTAGCTTGATATTATCAGACATGTTGGCAATGCCTACGTTTGTAGATTTTCTTAAAGTAAGAGGTGGTTATAGTCAAGTGGCCGGTGGTGCTCAAGAAGCTTACCAATTAGCCTTGACATACGAAATCTTTGGACAGGGGCATTTGGGCCAACCACTAGGTAGAGTTAGTGGAGGTACAGTGCCAAATGCGAATCTAGTTCCTTTTAACAAAAGTGAATTTGAAATTGGTTTTGACACTAGGCTTTTTAATAATAGACTTTCTCTGGATTTTGCTTACTATGCAAATGAAACTACCAATGATATTGTTAATGTAACAACTTCAGTAGCCTCCGGGTTTGGAGCGGCATCGGCGAATTTAGGTAAGTTGGAGAATAAGGGTGTTGAACTTCTAATCTCAGGAACACCGATTAGAACTCAAGATTTTAACTGGACAACCACTCTTAATGCAACTTTTAACGAAAGTGAAATTACAGCTACTAATGCTGATAATTCGGACATTGCCTTAGACGAGCCTAGAACTAGAAACGTTAGAATACAACAAATAGTAGGACAGCCTTTTGGAGTTATTTTTGGTACTTCATATGTAAGGGATAATAATGGAAATATAGTATATGACATTGACGGCGATGGTGTGCCGATAGCCAGGCAAGGCGAGCGCAAAATTTTAGGAGAAGGTGTTCCGCCATGGAATTTTGGTTGGACCAATAGCTTTAGATATAAGAATTTCAATTTAAATTTCTTAATAGATGCTAAATTTGGAGGTCAGATATTTTCAGGAACCAATTCTATTGCATACGGAGCCGGACTCCATAAGAAAACCTTGGAAGGTAGAGAAGGTGGTCTAAGTGTAACGGGTGTGGACGGATCAACTTTTGATGCTGATGCGGGTACAGGTACTTCATTCACCACAACGGTAAGTCCAGAAAATCTTCAAACCTATTGGGGTAGGGTTAATGACATCGCAGAGGAATTTGTTGAAGATGCAGATTATATAAAGTTTAGACAATTTAGCCTTGGTTATACTTTACCAAGTCAAATTTTAGACAAAACATTTTTACAATCTGTTACAATCAACCTTATTGGTCAAAATTTATTTTATTTATCAAGAAGTATAGATAATATTGATCCGGAAAGTACCTATAATGCTGGAAATTCTCAAGGATTAGAGTATTTTGGTGTACCTTCTACAAGAAGCTATGGATTAAGTGTTAACGTTCAGTTTTAAAAAAAAGAAAATTATGAAAAAATCAATTTATATCTTATTGTTTGTGTTCGCGCTGACCGCATGCGATGAAGGTTTCGAAGAAACGAATATAAATCCGCAAAGACCTGTACAGGTTTCTGTCAATACGAAACTAACAGCTGCTCAGTTGTTTGTTTCGAGTGAAAGATATGATAACTGGCGCGCTGGTCTAATTTATCAGTCTACCATGATGCAGCATATAGCTACAACAGCTGGCTACTGGGATGGCGACAAATATACCTGGAATAGGGGTTATGCTTCCTCTCTAATGGATAGATACTATGGCAATGCAATAAAATCATTAGAGGATATGCTGGTTCAAATAGATGAAGAAGGATTGCCTGCAGAAATGAAGGCTATTACTAGAATATTGCGAGTTTTTGCGTTTTCTAGATTAACCGATTTATATGGTGATGTTCCTTATAGTGAAGCTGGAAAAGCGGTGTTAGAAGATATTTTGACTCCTAGATACGACCCGCAAAGTGAAATTTATGCGGATATGCTAAACGAATTACAAGAATCAGCTGCAGATTTAGGTACAGGTACTTCAGCATTTGGTGATGCTGACATCATTTATAATGGAGATCAAGGAAAATGGAAAAGATTAGCCAATTCTTTAATGCTCCGTTTAGGTTTAAGACTTATAAAAGTTGATCCTGCTGCTGCCCAATCTTGGGCGACTACAGCAATTGCTGGAGGTGTTATGGAATCCAATGATGACATATTCTATGTGCCACATACTGCTGGTCCAGAAGGAGTAAATCAAAATGGTAATGGAGAAGTTTTCTTGGTTGATGGGAATCCTAGGTTAAGTAAAACTTTTGTAGATATTTTACAAGCTGGTAATGACCCTAGATTGCCTATTCTTGGTGCCAGAAGAAGCGATGGAAGTACTGACCCAGCAGATTTAATCGGTTTTCCAAATGGTCTAGATGCCAATATGCTTTTAGACATGACTGGCGAAGAAAATATGGATAATTATGCGGAGCCTAATAGGAGCGTTATAACTGGCTTAGATGCCCCAATGATTTTCCAAACTTATGCCGAAGTTCAGTTTATGCTTGCAGAGGCTAATGTAAGATGGGGTCTTGGCGGTGATGCTGAAACAAGCTATAATAATGGGGTAACAGCTGCAATGGAAATGCTTTCTTTATACGGAGATGGTGGAGTCATCGACCCAGCTGATATTGCAACATATTTGACCAATAATCCATATGATGCTGGCAACGCGCTAGAACAGATAAACACACAGTATTGGATTGCTACCTTTTTAAATGAGTATGAAACTTTTTCTAATTGGAGAAGAACGGGTATTCCAAATTTAGTTCCCGTTAATTATCCTGGTAATGTTACTAATGGGACCATACCTAGAAGGATGTCTTATTCTGAAAGTGAGCAGGTAAATAATAAGGCAAATTATGACGAGGCAATTTCAAGACAAGGTCCAGATGAATTAACTACCCGTGTTTGGTGGGATGTTCAATAAATAGTTTTAAGTTTTTCTCATTTATATTAAAATGAGTTAGTTTAGTTTTATTCAAGCAATTGGGGAGAGTTTACTCTCCCCAATTTTTTATCTGATGATTATTATTTTCATGAATACTTTTAAGCGATTAATAGAAAGATCAATAGTTGTAAAAACTATGTTTATATTCTTTTTGTTATCGCTTTTTTCTTGCGGAGACAAGGAAGCTACTAATGACATTAAAACACGATTCTCACTACTTAGTTCAAATGAGACAGGGATAAATTTTTCAAATGATGTAAAGGATGCCAAAGAGCATAATATTTTAAGATATGCTAACTATTATGGTGGTAGTGGAGTTGGAGTAGGGGACTTTAATAATGATGGGCTCCAAGATTTATATTTTGCTGGAAACATAGTACCCGATAAGTTATATCTAAATAGGGGAAATTTAAAATTTGAGGACGTCACAGATAAGGCTGGTATCATGAATGATGGCGGTTGGTCTACAGGAGTTACAATTGCAGATGTCAACAGTGATGGTCATCAGGATATCTATGTTAGTAGGGAATTGTATGATGATAATTCGGAATGGCGAACAAATTTACTTTACATAAATAATGGAGATGGAACATTTAAGGAAAATGCGAAAGCATATGGTGTTGCAGATAATCAGAGGACAAGACATTCTACTTTTCTAGACTACAATAGTGATGGTTTGCTAGATCTTTTGCTATTAACTCAGCCACCAAACCCAGGTAGTTTATCGCCATTGAACGGCACGGAATTATTAAAGCCAGAATACTCTCTGAAACTACTAAAAAACACAGGGGCAGTGTTTTTAGATGTTACTGAAGAAGCTGGAATTAATAAAACAGGTTTTCCCAACGCAGTTTCTGTAAGTGATTTGAATAATGATGGACACCCAGATTTATACATTGCAAATGACTTCTATGTGCCAGATTTTCTTTTCATGAACAATGGAGACGGTACTTTTTCCAATACGGCAGATCAATCACTTAAACATATGCCCTACTACAGTATGGGTGTTGATATTGCCGATATAAACAATGATGGTCTCAATGACATTTTTGTTGTGGACATGGTTGCCGAAGACAACTTTAGGTTAAAATCCAATATGAGCGGAATGGATATAGATGCTTTTTGGAAGGTGGTGGAAGATGGTGGCCATTACCAGTATATGTATAATACAGTTCAAAAAAATAATGGTAATAGTACGTTTAGCGATGTCGCTCAATTTACAGGTATGCAAGCAACTGACTGGAGTTGGAGCAACCTTTTAGCAGACTTTGATAACGATGGCTTAAAAGACGCATATATTACTAATGGACTGCTAAGGGATATCAGAAATACTGATGCTGACAACAAGGTTGCGGAATATATAAATAAAACAAGGGCAGAATGGCTAGTAAAGCATCCGGATGGTGGGAGTATAAATAGTGCCTTTGATATCATTAACGTAGATGAGGCAATATCCTTCTTGCCTTCGCAACCCTTAAAAAACTATGTGTTTAAAAACAACGGAAATTTTCAATTTTCGAAAGTAATGGAAGATTGGGGTTTTGATGAAAAATCTTTCTCCAATGGTTCTGCGTATGCAGATTTTGATAATGATGGTGATCTGGATTTGATAGTAAACAATATTAATGAAGAGGCTTTTTTATACCGTAATAATTCAGAATCATTGCCAAATTCGAATTACCTAAGAGTAAAACTGGTAGACAAAGAAAATAAAAGCACTTTTGGAGTAAAAGTTCGTTTAGTTGTTGATACTCAAGAACAATTTTTCGAAACCACGAATGTCAGGGGAATTTACTCTACCAGTGAACCCTATATCCATTTTGGTGTTGGAAATCATGAAAAAATTGATACGTTAGAAGTTTTTTGGCCAAACGGGGACAGGACATTAAAAACAAATTTAAAATCCAATAGGGTTGTTGAATTGGCGATACAAGAAGCGAAGCCTTTTCTTAAAAATAATATACTTAAGAATAATACGCTGTTCTCAGAAGTATCCAAAACTACTAGCTTAGAGTACTCTCATCAAGAAAACGAATTCGATGATTTTGAATATCAAATTCTATTACCACATAAAATGTCACAGTTTGGTCCTGCTCTAGCTAAAGCCGATATAAATAGTGATGGGTTAGATGATCTTTATATAGGTGGGGCATCTGGTTTTGAACCCGTATTAATGATTCAAGGCAAAGATGGTGAATTCACAAAAAGCAATCCTGATTTTTGGAAGAAAGAAGCTCCTTACGAAGATGTTGATGCTGTTTTCTTTGATGTAAATGGAGATGGAGCCAAAGACTTATATGTGGTCAGTGGTGGGAATGAATATGCCAAGAATAATTTTCATTATGCAGATAGGCTCTATTTAAATGATGGCAACGGTAATTTTAAAAAAGGGGCATTATTGAATGCAGATAGGAATAGTGGTTCTAAAATTGTAATTGAAGATTATGATAAAGACGGTGATTTAGATGTCTTTGTTGGAGGGCGTCATGAACCTCAAAGATACCCAACACCTGCATCAAGTACATTTTTTGTAAATGATAATGGGAGTTTAATTAACAAAACATCTGAGTTGGCTCCAGAATTTAAAGATTTGGGGATGGTAACTGATGCCTCTTGGTTTGATTATGATAAAGACAACGACTTAGATTTAATAATTGTTGGAGAATGGATGCCGATTACCATTTTCTTGAATGAGAATGGGAAAATGGTAAAACAGAATATACCGACTTTCGAGAGTACCACAGGTTGGTGGTTTAGTATCACGTCAGGGGATTTTGACGCTGATGGTGATATGGATTTTATTGCAGGTAACTTAGGGCTCAATTACAAGTACAAAACTTCGCCAGAGGAACCATTTGATATTTATTATAAAGATTTTGATAATAACGGAAGTGGAGATATTGTTTTGGGCTATCACAACAATGATAAACATTATCCTTTAAGGGGTTTTTCATGTTCTTCAGAACAAATACCAGGGTTAAAAACAGAGATAAAAAAATATGATCTTTTTGCTTCTATGGAGATTAATGAAGTCTATGGAGAAACAAACTTGGAAAATGCACTGCACTATCAAGCAGATACTTTTGCATCCTATTATGTTGAGAACCTAGGCAATGGGGAATTTAAAATGCAACCATTACCTAATGAGGCACAATGGACTAATTTAAATGATGTATTGGTTAAAGATTTTAATGGTGACGGAAATTTAGATGTGCTAGCTGTTGGTAACCTTTATGTTTCAGAAATAGAAACTCCACGGAGTGATGCAGGTACTGGCATACTGCTTTTGGGAGATGGGAGTGGCAATTTCATGGCTATTAATACTATTGATAGTGGTTTTTTTGCTTCAGGTGATGCAAAAGGATTGGTAGATATAAATATCAAAGGAAAAAACACAATAGTTGTGGCCAATAATAATGATAAACTTCAATTATTTGAATGGAATAAAAAGAGATGACTTTTTCTAATAAAATAAAAACGTGTAGATGCAAATAATAGAAAATTCAACTGTATATGACGCAATTATTGTTGGGTCTGGAGCAGGAGGTGGTATGGCTACCAAAGTACTGGCCGATGCTGGTTTAAAAGTTGCTGTAGTGGAAGCTGGACCGTTTTTTGATCCTGCTGATCCAGAACAAAAGACCCAATTACGTTGGCCATACGAATCAGAGCGTAGGGGAGCAGGCACTCGTTACCGACCATTTGGTGACTATGATGCTGCCTATGGTGGCTGGGATATAGAAGGTGAACCTTATACCCATGTAGAAGGCACTAAATTTAATTGGTTTAGGTCTCATATGCTTGGGGGGAGAACAAACCACTGGGGACGTATCTCGTTGCGGTTTGGGCCAAAAGACTTTAAAGGAAAAGATAGGGATGGTTATGGTGACAACTGGCCCATAGGTTATGATGATGTAAAACCATATTATGATAAAGTAGACAAGCTTATAGGTGTTTTTGGCACTAACGAAGGTCTTCCTAATGATCCTGATGGGTTTTTTCTACCACCACCTAAACCTAGGCTACACGAGCTTTTTTATATTAATGGCGCAAAAAAATCTGGAGTTCCAGTATACCCTTCCAGAATGTCCATGTTGACCAAACGTATTAATAAAGACCGCGGAGTTTGTTTCTATTGTGGGCAATGTGGTAGGGCATGTCAAGTATATGCTGATTTTTCTGCTGGTACGTGTTTAATTTTTCCAGCGCAGAAAAGTAGGGGGCAAGTAGATTTATTTGTAAACTCTGTGGTAAGAGAAGTAACAACTGATGAAGAAGGTAAAGCTACTGGTGTTTCCTATATTAGTAAGGATGACAGAAAAGAATATAAATTAAAAGGTAAAACCGTTATTTTGGCAGCTTCAGCCTGTAGTTCAGCTAGAATTTTAATGAACTCCAAGAGCAAGCAACATCCCAATGGGTTGGGCAACAGTAGCGATGTAGTAGGTAAATACCTTCATGATTCTACTGGTGCTGATAGGGCGGCTTTTATACCTGATTTAATGAATAGGAAAGTATCTTATAATGAAGATGGTGTTGGGGGTATGCATATCTATTCTCCTTGGTGGGGAGACAACTCTAAATTGGATTTTCCACGTGGATATCACCTAGAAATATGGGGTGGTATGGGTATGCCTAGCTATGGAACAGGTTTTAATGTCAATGACTTTAATAAGTTCTTTGGAACTAAAGCCGGAGGATATGGGGATATTCTAAGAAGTGATTTGAAAAAATACTACGGTGCCGTAGTTGGTATATCTGCAAGAGGTGAATCAATAGCTCGGAAAGACAATTATTGTGAGATAGACCCTAATGTTGTTGATGAATGGGGCATACCTGTATTACGTTTCAATTACAAATGGTCAGATTTAGAGCGAAACCAAGCAAAACATGCCCATGATACATTTGAAGAAATATTGACCAACATGGGCGGAGAACTTATGGGAGATAAGCCAGGCAAAGACAGGGATTATGGATTACACACTCCAGGTGCTATAATTCATGAAGTAGGTACTACAAGAATGGGAGATGATTCTAAAACATCGGTTACCAATAAGTATCAACAATTACATGATGTGGATAATGTATTTATTGTAGATGCTGGGGTATTTACATCACAGGCAGATAAAAACTGTACATGGACGATTTTGGCACTCTCATGGAGAGCTTCAGATTATATCGTTGAGCAATTAAAAAAACAAAACATTTAGCCATGGATAGAAGAAAAAGTTTAAAAGCGATAGCGTTGGGCTCTGTTGCCACGGGGTTGGCAGCACATGGTTGCAAACCTGGTGAAGAAAAGCCAGAAATTGTGGACGTAAAAACTCACGAGCCGGTCAAATGGCGTACGGATTATGAGAATAAGATTTTAACCGAAATCAAAGAAGGGGAAAATTTCTTCAATGAGCACCAAAGAGAAACCATGGTTGTGCTTTGTGATTTAATTCTTCCACCCAGTGAAGAGTTTAAAGGAGCATCTGATGCAGATGTAGTCTCTTTTATCGATTTTATGGCAAGGGATACAGAATCAGAAAAAATGCAAACTGATTTAAAAGGGGGTTTAATGTGGTTGGACCATAAATGTAATACAGAAAACGGAGTTGTATTTAAATCTGCAACAGAGTCACAGCAAAAAACCATATTAGATGAAATCGCATATTATGACCCAAAAGTTCCAGAAAACGAACGCCCTTTTGAGGTAAACTTTTTTAGCATGGTCAGAAATATGACAATGTCTGGCTTTTATACCACTAAGATAGGTATCGAGGAGTTGGGTTATAAGGGAAATATGCCCAATGTTTGGGATGGAGTGCCTCAAGATGTTTTAGACCAACATGGTGTTGCTTATGACCCGGAATGGATTGCAAAATGCGTAGATCAAAGCAAACGGAACATAGCTGCCGAATGGGATGAAAATGGAAACCTATTAACTTAAAAATCAGATAGGATATCTAGATTTACATTTAAAAAAAATACCAATTAAGCGCTATTTCCAATTGATAAAGTTTAAATACATCATAGTTGTTCTTTGCGTAATTATAACAATCACTTCTTGTAAAGAAAAGCCTGAAAAAGTTTTGGTATTCAGCAAGACTAAGGAGTTTAGACACGAATCAATTGAGACTGGGATAGAAACCTTAAAAAAGTTGGGTGCAGAGCACGGTTTTGAAGTAATGGCTACTGAAGACTCTTCATTTATTGTTGAGGATTCTTTGAAAAGCTATAGTGCGGTTGTTTTTTTAAATACTACTGGTGATATTCTGAATGATGTACAACAGGCAGATTTTGAAAGATATATTCAATCAGGTGGAGGGTTTGTAGGTGTTCATGCTGCTACCGATACAGAGTACGACTGGCCGTGGTACAATAAATTAGTTGGGGCTAATTTTGAGAGTCATCCAAAAATACAAACTGCCCAGTTGAACGTTATCGATTCAACACATCTTGCCACTGTACATTTAAAAAAAGTATGGAAAAAAGAAGATGAATGGTACAACTTTAAAAAAATAAACAAATCGGTCAATGTTCTTTTAAAGATTGATGAAGATAGTTATGAAGGGGGCCAGAATGGGGAATCCCATCCCATTTCTTGGAACCATGAGTTTGATGGAGGTCGCGCATTTTACACTGGGATGGGGCACACCAATGAAACTTATGAAGACAAAACCTTTCTAACTCACCTTTTGGGCGGTATAAAATATGCCATAGGTGAAAATGAACTAGATTATGCCCTTGCCAAATCCGATAGGGTACCACCAGAAAATAGATTTGTCAAAAAAGTATTGGATTTTAATTTGGATGAACCAATGGAATTGGCGGAGTTGCCAGGAAAAGGTATTTTATTTATTGAGCGAAGAGGCAATGTGAAGTTGTATGATTTTGATGAAAAAAGAACAAAAGAAGCTGGTAAGATTGATATTTTTTATGGTAACGAAGACGGTCTCATAGGGTTGGCTGTAGATCCCAGTTTTGAGGAAAATAATTGGGTTTACCTATTCTACTCACCATCAGGAAACAAACCAATTCAAAGGATATCCCGCTTTGTTTTTAAGGACGACTATATTGACATAAATTCAGAAAAGGTTTTGCTGGAGATTCCAGTTATGCGAATTTGTTGTCATAGTGGTGGTGGGTTGGAGTTTGGTCCAGGTGGAAATCTATTTATCGGATTAGGAGATAATACTAACCCGTTTGAATCAGACGGTTTTGCACCAATAGATGAACGTGAGAATCGTGCTGGATGGGATGCCCAAAAGTCTGCAGGAAATACTAACGATCTTAGGGGAAAAATACTTCGCATTAAGCCCGAGGACGATGGAACATACAGTATTCCTGAAGGGAATCTGTTTCCTAAAGGTATGCCCAATACTAAACCAGAGATCTATGTGATGGGGGTTAGAAACCCCTTCCGTTTTTCAATAGATTCCAAAACAGGCTATGTTTATTGGGGTGATGTTGGACCAGATGCGGGAAAACCAAAAGAAGATAGAGGTCCTCATGGTATGGGGGAATTTGATCAAGCAAGAAGCGCAGGGTTTTGGGGTTGGCCCTACACTAGAGGGAATAATCAATTATACAATGATTTTGACTTTAAGGCGGAAACCTCAGGCCCTAAATTTGACCCCAACAATTTAATCAATGATTCTCCAAACAATACAGGAATCAAGAAATTACCCTTTGTAAAAGAGTCTTTAATTTGGTATTCTTACAGTAGGTCTGAGGAATTCCCTTGGTTGGGACAGGGCGGCGTAAACCCAATGGGTGGACCTATATTTCACGCTTCGGACTCCAAAAATTCAGATGAAGGTATATTTCCTGAGTATTTTGAAGATAAATTATTTGTTTATGAATGGATGAGGGATTGGATTTATGTAGTCACCTTAGATGATAATCAAAATTATGCAAAAGCAGAAGCTTTTATGCCGAGCACCGAGTTTTCACATCCCATGGACATGATTTTTGCACAGGATGGTACCATGTACTTATTGGAATATGGACAAAAATGGAATGCAAAAAACCTAGATGCTAAGTTAAGTCAAATATCTTATATACCTGGTAACCGTAACCCAATAGCAAAAATAGAGACGAATAAAAAAATTGGGGCGGTACCTTTGACTATAAATTTTTCGGGGACACCATCTTTGGATTATGACGGTGATAAACTGACCTATGAATGGTATTTTACGGATTGGGACAAAGTACAGTCTGATGAAGCAAATACTTTATTTACTTTTAAAGAAGCTGGGTCTTACAATGTACGATTGAAGGTTTCTGATGAATTTGGTAACACATCACAAGCTGAAACCAAGATTTTGGCAGGAAACGATGCGCCTGAAATACGGATTCAAATTCACCCCCAAGACACTCTTTATGCAGATGGAAGCACAGTGGAGTACAGGGTAAATGTCATTGATTTTGAAGATGGAAACTCTGAAAATGGTGGTATTGAGAAAGATAAGATAAGAGTAACCTTCGATTATATTCCAGAAGGAGAGGATATAATTAAGGCAACTCTGGGCCACCAGCAGAATGTTATCCATGAAGGAAAAAAAATAATGGATAATACAGATTGTAGAGCTTGCCATTCGGTTAATGAAAAAGTGAACGGACCAAGTTATTTAGAGATTGCCCAGCGCTACACACTTAAGGATAAGGATTATTTAATAGATAGGATAAGTAGGGGAGGTTCTGGTGTCTGGGGTGAATCATTAATGTCTGCGCATCCACAATTGTCACTTGATGAAATAGCAAAAATGGTCGATTATATTTATACATTAAAACTGGATAATCGGCCTCAAGTAGAATTGCTACCTTTATCAGGTAAGGTGGAATTTAACCAACATCTTAAAAGCGAGAACCCAGGAAAGTATATTTTAATGGCCTCCTATCTGGATGAAGGAAATAAAGAGGTGCCCAATTCCTCCTTATCGGCAAACAAAAAAATAGTGTTTGTCCCTAAAGGGGTAAAAGAGTAATCATTAGCTTATCCAAAATATGAAAACGAAAACTATAGTTATTCTATCATTTATTATAGGTTATACTACTATTTCTGCACAGGATATAGGAATACAATTGTATAGCCTTAGAAACCAATTTGCTGAAGATATACCTGGAACCATATCCCAAATTAAATCTTGGGGAATTAATGTTATTGAAGGTGGAGAAAATACCTATGGTATGGAAGAGTCCAAGTTTATCGACCTTCTGAATGAAAATGGGCTAAAAACTGCAAGTGTAGGAACCAGTCTAGAGGAATTAAGAGACAATCCTCAAGAAGCTTTACGGAGAGCTAAGGCTTTCGGGGCTAAATATGCAATGTGTCCTTGGATACCACATAATGGAGATGATTTTACTTTAGATGATACTGAAAATGCTACAAAAATCTTTAACAAGTCTGGAAAATTCTTAAAAGAAAATGGGGTCACTTTGGTGTACCATCCACATGGATACGAATTTAGACCTTATAAGAGCGGTACTTTATTCGATCATATGGCTGAAAATGCAAAACATTTTGATTTTGAAATGGATGTATATTGGGTAACTCATGGTGGAGAAGACCCAATGGTACTTTTTGATAAGTACCCCACTAAATTTAAATTAATGCATTTAAAGGATATGCAAAAGGGCACTGTCGGTAACCACACGGGGCATAGCGATGTTGAAACTAATGTGGTTTTGGGTTCTGGCATGATAGATATTAAAGCTCTGGTAATTAAAGGAAAAGAATTGGGTGTAGAGTATATGTTTATCGAAGATGAGTCTTCTAAAGTTGTAAGTCAAGTGCCACCTAGCCTGGAATTCCTTAAAAAAATATAGTTTACTACAGTTGGATATTAGATTCAAATTTTAAAGTAAATTTGCATTCTTGATAGATGTAGAATGATAGTTACTATTTGTAGGAAAGCTCATTTTAATGCAGCTCATAGATTGCATAATCCGTCTTGGAGTGACGAAAAGAACCTTGAAGTCTTTGGGAAATGCAATAGTCCTAACTACCACGGGCATAATTTTGATTTGGAAGTTAGGGTAAAAGGTGAAGTGGACCCTCAAACAGGTTTTGTAATGGACTTGGCAGATTTAGGTCAGATGATTAAATCTGAAATCGAAGATCGCTTTGATCATAAAAACCTCAATGAAGATTGTAAAGAGTTCGCTGATATTATGCCTTCTACGGAAAACTTTGTAAAAATCATCTACGATATATTAAAACCCAAACTGGTGAAAGGGCATTTGTTACACATTACGCTGCATGAAACTCAAAAGAATGCTGCTGAGTATGGGGATTGGTAACATTTTTACGATATTGCACAACTTTTTGGAGTATTAGCTCAGTTGGTTTAGAGCGCTGCCTTGACAGGGCAGAGGTCACTGGTTCGAATCCAGTATACTCCACTTTTTTCTTAAAAACTGACAGTACAGGTGTTGGATTTTCCAAACCAGCGAACTCGATTTTTTGAAGCTAGGTTATAAACCGTGTCTCTAATTATCCTTGGAATAAAGGCCAAAAGGGCGGCAACTAATTTCCACTTAGGAATTTGAGCTATAATCTTTAAAAAACCATCTGAATGTGTATGTGCTCCAGATTCATCAATTAAAATTACGGTAGTTAGTTCTTTTTTAGGAAAACCAAAGGTGTGCAATAATGATTGACCGTAAGGAGATTGGAATGCGACAAAGCTAAAACTATCGGCTGGAGCAAATTTTAACAACCAGTCCACAACGCCATTACAAAGATTACATTCCCCATCAAATATTATAATATTGGTTTCCATGATTATTGTATTTCTTAACCTTAGTTCGGTAAATACGCAGAATCATTTCAAGTTGAAGTAAAGAATAGTACTTTTTTAGAAAACTTTAGGATTTATAGCAGTTCTAATGTCCGTTCCAGAGCCATTCCACGAGACCCTTTTATGAGTATAGTACTTTTGGTCAAATTAATTTGCCGCAAGTGGGCTTCTAAATCATCAAAACTTCTAAATTTCTGAAAGTCGGTATTCGTGGTAAAGAAATTCTCACCAATTAAATAAACACTATTGAAATTCATTTTTTTAGCAACGTCAGCTATTGCTTGGTGTTCTTTTGAAGAAGTTTCCCCCAACTCAAACATATCACCTAAGAAGAGTACTTTATGTTCTGTGTTAATTGAATTAAAATTCTCCAAAGCTGCAAGCATACTGGTCGGATTTGCATTGTAGGCATCTAACACAATTTTATGCCCATTTTTACCTAACAATTGTGAACGATTATTGTCTGGTTGATAAACCTCAATAGCTTGTTTAATATCGTTTTTGGGTACATTAAAATATTTACCCATTAAGACTGCTGCGCAGCAATTAGGGAAATTATATTTGCCTATGAGTTGCGTTTTAATGAATATGTCCTCAAATTTTAACTCAACAAAAGGGGCAGACTTAGTTAGTTCAATGGTGTAAAATTGATGGTCATTTTGACTAAACCCTATTTTTTTAATGTAAGTGGCCAGTTTTTCTTTTTGTATGGCATCATCAGCGTTAAAAAAAGCATGCTTATCATTTTCTATTAGATAGTTGTAGAGCTCGCTTTTTCCTTTTATTACACCTTGAACTCCCCCAAAACCCTCTAGGTGAGCTTTCCCAAAATTGGTGATATAGCCAAAATCCGGTTGAGCAAGTCCAGACAAAAAGGCAATTTCTCCCTGATGGTTTGCTCCCATTTCAACTATGGCTATTTCAGTTTCTTCTTTTATGGAAAGTAAAGTCAATGGAACACCAATATGATTATTTAAGTTGCCCTTGGTCGCAATCGTTCTATACTTTTTGGATAACACTGCGTTAATAAGCTCTTTGGTAGTGGTTTTGCCATTGCTGCCAGTTAGTGAAATCACCTTTGCTTTGGAATAATTTCTATGAAAGACTGCTAACTTTTGTAGTGTTACCAATACATTGTCAACAAGAATCAATTTGTCAGAAGCCATATGCTCTTCTTCATCAATTATAGCATAAGCGGCTCCTTTTTTTAGAGCATCTTCTGCAAATGTATTGCCATTGAAGTTTGGGCCTTTTAGTGCAAAAAACAAGCAATCTTTGGAAACTTTTCGAGTATCTGTAGAAATATTTGGAAACTGTAAGAACAGTTCGTGCAATTTGGACAAGTTCATAAATCGAAGATAAAAAAAAGCCTTGATGGATTATCAAGGCTTAGATTTTTAAAGTGAAATAAAATTATTTTGTCTTTTTATGTCTTACTGTTTTGTTTTTTGTTTTAGACTTAGAACCTACTCGTGACATTGCACATCTAAACCCAATATCATCCGTTGCCATGTATTGTGGCAAATAACGGCGCTGTGCTGGATCTAACCAAAATGCCCTATCTCTCCATGAACCTCCTTTATAGACTCTTACTTCATCATTTATTAATGAGGTTCTATAGTTTGAAGTATCATATTGACGTAGAATTTTACCTGTAGAATCACGCTCTACTTTATGTTTAGGAGAATCGTACATTTTCCTGTTGTCACTTTCATCATCACTAAATCTTTGGTAAAATCTTGAAGACCCTGGATCACCGTCCCTATATCCTCTGTTGTCACTTTTAGAGAAGTTTGTTCTCAAATAAGTTTCTTCTTCATCAACTGGCACTTCTTTTATCTCTCCAGGTAAATTCAAAGCAACTACTTTACCGTTTGGTAAGGTGTCAAAAACAACCGAATCACGAAGAATCTGTACTTTTCCATCTTCTCCAATGGCCTTTTTAGTATAAATATTCCCTCGATAGTAGTTAAAATCACTTATTTCGTCATCTACTATAGGACGGTAAACATCAGCTACCCATTCAGAAACATTTCCTGCCATATCGTATAACCCAAAGTCGTTTGGCTTATAAGATTTTACCTCAGCGGTAATATCTGCACCATCATCAGACCAGCCTGCGATTCCGCCATAATCACCTTTTCCTTGCTTAAAGTTTGCCAATTGGTCTCCACGACCTACGCGTTGACCGTTTCTAGTATAATCACCTTCCCAAGGATATTTTTTTCTACCTCTATAGTTGTTATACTCCCTAGAGCCAATTAATGCTTGAGCGGCATATTCCCATTCAGTTTCAGTTGGTAAGCGATATTCAGGTGAAATAATCCCTGAACTTCTTTTAGCAAAACTGTTGATAGAATCCTTTTTTTGTTTTCCCTGAAGTGAATCTATTTGACCACCGTAAACTGATTCTGGATTGTTAAGGTAGGCATCAGTACTAAAAGTACCGTCTACTTCTCCATTAAGAACACCATATAAAGCGTCTTCTTGGATAAAACCTTCTTGCGCTAACTTATATTCGTTAACCCTATCCGTTCTCCACTCAGCATATTGAGTCGCCTGAATCCAATTTACCCCTACAACAGGATATTCTGCGTACCCCGGGTGACGTAAATAATTATTGGTCATAGTTTCATTAAAACCTAAACGATTTCTCCATACCAGAGTATCTGGTAATGCACCTTTATATATGTTCTTATACATGGGATTTTCGGGAGGGTATACCTTTTTAAGGTAATCCAAATATTCCATGTACATTTTATTGGTAACCTCAGTTTCGTCCATATAAAAAGACTGTACGTGTTGCGAAGTTGGAGTATTGTTCCAATCATGCATGATATCATCTTGAACCTTACCCTTGGTAAATGTTCCGCCTTCTATGAAAACGGTACCCGGAGGGGTCTCTTGTTCTTTGAAATCAGAGTTGTATTGGAAACCACCATCTTTGGCATTAATTTTCCATCCAGTAGCTCTCGAAACGTTCTTTGAAGATGAAGATGAGTTTTTACAACTAGAAAAACTTACCGCCACAACCACACTGGATAGTACAACTTTTACTAAGTGTTTTTTCATAATTAGGACTTGAGTTCAGTGAGCCGATATTGTACTCGGCCACTTTAATTTTATTTGATTTAATATCACTTTCGGCAATAAAACGAAAAGATGAGCACAATATTTTGTAACCCAACAAAAAACTTTTAGTCAGTTTTCACAATTTTATTACTATCACAATAACGGAGCAAAATCAAATATAGTATGCAGGATAGCTAGGTTTAACGTTCATTTTAATTCTTTACTTATATGTATTTGGTCTAAAAAGGTCTTTCTTAAATAAGAATTTGTCAAAAAGACCGTTTCAGTATAATATGTTAAATTATTTCCGTTTAGGGAATTGTACATATTTTATGTAAAAAACACTGACAACTTTATAACGAGAAAGAATGAAAAAGTTAACCTTTTTGGTAGTACTTATTGGTATTGTCAAAGTATCTGCACAACAAGAGAGAGTAATCACTACGGCGGTACCATTTTTAACCATTTCAGCTGATGCAAGGGCATCTGGTATGGGAGATATGGGAGTGGCCACATCCGTTGATGCTTTTTCGCAACAATGGAATCCTGCCAAATATGCATTTTCTGAGCGTAAAACAGTAATTGGTGCTAGCTATACCCCTTTTTTGGAAAATGTAGTTTCTGATATTGGATTGTTAGCAGCTAATGTTTCCAACAAATTGAGCGATAGAAGTGCGTTTGCTGTCGGGATAAGGTACTTTAGTTTGGGAGAAATAGAGCTTAGACAAAATATCAACGAGGAAGGAACAGTTGTAAAGCCCAATGAATTTGCTATAGACGGGTCTTACGCGCTAAAACTAAGTGAAACATTCTCAATGGCTGTGGGAGGTAGGTTTATCAGTTCTAATCTTAGGTTGCAGGATGGTACGCAAGATTCACAAGCTGCAAATTCATTTGCTGTAGATGTTTCAGGTTTCTTTCAATCAAGAGAAGTCGCCTATAATAATTTTGATGGTAGATGGCGAGCAGGTTTTAATATTTCGAACCTTGGTGGTTCGTTACAATACGACAATGGAGGGCAAGAAAATTTTTTGCCAACCAATTTAAAATTTGGAGCGGGATTTGACTTCATTTTAGATGCTGATAATGTAGTTGGCTTATATACTGAATTTAATAAACTGTTAGTTCCTACACCAAGAGATTTTAATGGTGATGGAGTCATTGATGCTGAAGACAACGATACTTACCAAAATATAGGTTTCTTTAGCGGTGTGTTTGAGTCTTTTGGGGATGCACCAGATGGTTTTAGTGAGGAGCTAAAAGAAATTACTTGGTCCTTGGGAGCAGAATATAAGTACCAAGATGCATTCATGCTAAGAGCGGGTTATTTTAATGAAAGCCCAGAAAAAGGCTCTAGACAATTTGCAACTATTGGTGCTGGATTCAAGTTCAAATCTGCTCAAATAGATTTATCATATCTGTTCTCAACAGCTCAAGTTAGAAATCCTTTGGAGAACACATTGCGATTTTCACTCACCTTTAATTTAGGAGAAGAGTTTTATAACGATTAAAGAAAATTAAAGTATTATTTGAAAAAACCCCGACCTTACAGTTGGGGTTTTCTTATTTTTAGATAATACGTTTTCAAATGGAGAAAAGAAATATTGGGTTTGAACTGAGTATATATGACTCAGAAAATGAATTAACACAAGCTGAAGCAGAATTACTAAGTAAAGCAGTTAAGGCTAGATATGATGCCTATGCCCCTTATTCAAATTTTCAAGTTGGTGCAGCAGTACTATTGGAAAGTGGAGAAGTTGTTGTTGGTAATAATCAGGAGAATGCCTCTTATCCATCTGGATTATGCGCGGAGAGAGTAGCCATTTTTCAAGCAGGTGCAAGGTTTCCCGATCAGCGGATATTGGCTATAGCAATTAGTGCGGCATCAAAAAATTATGTTGTAGATTGTCCTGCTGGACCGTGTGGAAATTGTAGACAATCAATTGCTGAGTACGAACAAAAGCAGAAGACCCCAATAATTATGATAATGAGGGGCGAAAAGGGAAAAATTTATAAATGCAATTCAATTGCTGAATTACTGCCATTGGCTTTTAATAATTCTTTTTTGGGGGATTCTTAAATCAATTGTTTCGCAAAAACAGATATATATGTATTTTTGTTTTTCCCTTAATAAAGGGAGCTTCATTTAACATTATTACTTAATGAAAAAAATAACCAAAGAGGTTTACCTTAAATGGTATGAAGATATGTTGTTTTGGCGCAAGTTTGAGGACAAACTAGCAGCCGTTTATATCCAACAAAAAGTTAGAGGTTTCCTCCATTTGTATAATGGACAAGAAGCTGTTTTGGCAGGTTCATTACATGCAATGGATTTGAACAAGGATAGGATGATTACCGCTTATCGAAACCATGTACAGCCAATAGGTATGGGGGTTGACCCCAAAAAGGTAATGGCAGAATTATATGGTAAGGTAACAGGAACTTCTCAAGGTATGGGTGGTTCTATGCATATTTTCTCTAAAGAACACCGTTTTTATGGTGGCCACGGTATTGTTGGAGGTCAAATTCCTTTGGGTGCTGGTCTTGCTTTCGCAGATAAATATTTTAAGCGTGATAATGTGACCTTATGTTATATGGGTGATGGTGCTGTACGGCAAGGTTCATTGCACGAAGCTTTTAATTTGGCCATGCTTTGGCAATTGCCAGTTGTTTTTATTTGTGAAAACAATGGTTATGCTATGGGGACTTCTGTAGCGCGCACATCATATTCAACGGATATCTACAAACTTGGGTTAGGGTATGAAATGCCTTGTGCCCCTGTAGATGGTATGGACCCCGTTACTGTTGCTAAAGAGGTTGATAAAGCCATAGAAAGAGCTAGAACTGGTGGTGGGCCAACATTCTTGGAAATGAAGACTTATAGATATCGCGGTCATTCAATGTCTGATGCGCAACACTATAGAACCAAAGATGAGGTTGAGGAGTACAAGAAGATAGATCCAATCACACAAGTGAAGGATGTGATTTTAGAAAAGAAATATGCTTCCGAAGATGATATCAAAGTAATTGATAAAAGGGTCAAAGATTTAGTGTCCGAGTGTGAAAAATTCGCTGAGGAATCGGACTTTCCACCAGTACAGCAATTGTACGACATGGTCTATGAACAAGAAGATTATCCATTTTTACAACATAAATTATAGCTAGATGGCAGAAATAATAAATATGCCAAGATTGAGCGATACCATGGAAGAAGGTACTGTGGCAAAATGGCTCAAAAATGTTGGTGATAAGGTTGAAGAAGGAGATATTTTAGCCGAAATCGAAACCGATAAGGCTACCATGGAGTTTGAATCCTTCCATGAAGGAACTTTATTGCATATTGGAATTCAAGAAGGTGATGGTGCGCCTGTTGATTCCCTTTTAGCTATTATTGGAGACGAAGGGGAGGATATTTCTGGACTTTTAAATGGTGAAGCTGCATCGAATGATGAAAAATCAGAAGATACTACTGCTGCAGAGGTAAAAGAGGAAGTGACTACAGAGAGTAGTTCGGGTGGCGAAATCCCTGAAGGAGTTGAAATTATTACGATGCCCCGTTTAAGTGATACCATGGAGGAAGGAACAGTTGCTTCTTGGTTGAAAAAAGTAGGGGACGTAGTCGAAGAAGGAGATATTTTAGCTGAGATTGAAACGGATAAGGCTACCATGGAGTTTGAATCTTTCTACTCAGGAACTTTACTTCATATTGGAATACAAGAAGGAGAAGGAGCGCCAGTCGATTCGCTTTTAGCGGTCATTGGTCCAGAAGGTACAGATGTAAATGCAGTTTTGAATGCAAAACCTGCAGGCACAGCTAAAGAAGCTCCAGTCAAAGAAGATAAAAAGGTAGAGGAACCAAAGGCAGAGACAAGTGCAAGTCAGACCTCCTCTGTAGCTGATGGGCAACGTATTTTTGCATCACCCTTAGCTAAAAAGATAGCCTTAGATAAAGGAATAGATCTTTCAACGGTTTCCGGTACAGGAGATAATGGAAGAATAGTCAAAAGAGATATTGAGAATTACCAACCTTCTCAAGATAAAGTTGCTACTTCGGCTCCTGCATCAGTAGATAGTACAGTTTCGGCTGCACCAGTCGCACCAATCAATTTACCTGTTGGAGAAGAAAGTACTGAGGAAGTTAAAAATTCTCAAATGCGAAAAGTAATCGCTAAGCGTTTGAGTGAATCCAAATTTAGTGCACCGCATTATTATTTGACCATTGAGGTTGATATGGACAACGCCAAAGCTTCAAGAAGCCAAATAAATGGTTTGCCAGACACTAAGGTTTCATTTAACGATATGGTATTAAAAGCTTGTGCGATGGCGCTTAAAAAGCACCCACAAGTAAATACTACTTGGAAAGCTGATACCACAAAGTACAACCACCATATTCATGTTGGTGTCGCGGTAGCGGTAGATGATGGACTTGTAGTGCCAGTTTTAAAGTTTACGGACCAAATGAGTTTAACTCAGATAGGCGCTTCAGTAAAAGATATGGCTGTAAGGGCTCGGAATAAAAAATTGACTCCAGCGGAAATGGAGGGAAGCACATTTACAGTATCTAATCTTGGTATGTTTGGTATTTTAGAGTTTACCTCTATTATAAATCAACCTAATTCAGCAATATTATCTGTTGGTACAATTGTTGAAAAACCAGTAGTTAAAAACGGGGAAATTGTTGTTGGGAATACCATGAAAGTAACTTTGGCTTGTGACCATAGAACTGTAGATGGAGCAACGGGAGCACAATTTTTACAGACTTTAAGAGCATATCTTGAAAATCCAGTTACAATGCTAGCATAGTTTTTAAATTAGCTATCAAATAATAAAAAAGCATTCGTCTAAGGCGGATGCTTTTTTTTATCTTTAATCGCAACAAAAAAAGGAATACAATGAAAATAGCAATCAGTATTTTGAGTTTACTATTGGCGATGGCATGTGGTTCAACCAAAATGGTTGAAACCAGTCCTGATAAGATTAGTACTGCAGAGCCTAACGGACCAGAAGGGTTAAAAGGCAAAGTTGCCGGCGAAGCAATGAGCAGTGATGAAGGCTTTACCAATTCAGGTAAGATTGGTAAAATCATGAACTTTTTAGCCTCAGATGAATTAAAAGGAAGGGATTCTGGTAGTGAAGGAATAGAGATGGCGGCTCAATACATTGAAAAATATTTTACTGCTAATGGGATTAAGCCATACTTTGAATCATACAGAGATACGCTATCAAATTTTAAAAAACCTTCTTATAATATTGTTGGTTTTGTTGAGGGAAATGACCCAGACCTAAAAAAGGAATATATTCTTATCGGTGCACATTACGATCATATTGGAATCATAACAGCGGAAAATGGTGATGCAATTGCAAATGGTGCTAATGATAATGCTTCTGGTACGACAACAGTTATGGAAATTGCCCGCTATTTTGGAGCTAACAGAACGAATAAGCGCAGCTTAATTTTTGCACTTTTTAGTGCTGAGGAAAAGGGCCTGTTAGGTTCAAGGCATTTGGCAAAAAAGTTGAAAGAAGCAGAACTTAATCTTTATACTATGCTAAATTTTGAAATGACAGGAGTTCCATTACAGGGTAAGAGTTATGAATTATATATCACAGGTTATGAATTGTCTAATCTGGCTGAAATAAGTAATAAATATGCTGGCAAAAAATTGATTGGATTTTTACCTACTGCTAAAGAATATAACCTATTTCAACGCTCTGATAATTATGATTTTCACAAAGAGTTTGCAGTGCCGTCTCATACTTTTTGTACGTTCGACTTCACTAATTTTGATCATTACCACAAAGTCGGTGACGAAAATGATATTATGGATTTTGAGCATATGTCCAGTATGGTAAATAAAATGCTTCCAGTTGTGGAAGGAATTACAAATGCTGCAACCCAAGAAGTTAAGTTAAAATAAAATATAACCCAACCTCCTGTTAAAATGGGGGTGTATAAAAAATGGATTCCTGCTTTCGCAGGAATGACAGAAAATGTCTAAAAATATCATTATTACTGGAACTAGTAGGGGTATAGGTTTTGAATTGATAAAACAATTCGCTTCCGAAGGTCATCAGATTCTGGCTTTATCACGAAATGCTAAACCCGTCTCTAATTTAGAATTAAAAAACGTAACTGCATTTCCGTTTGATTTGAGCGATTCGTTGGATTACCAAAAAATAACTGATTTTGTATCAAATTGGGGTTCGGTTGATGTGCTCATTAATAATGCCGGGAGTCTATTGAACAAACCTTTTCAAGAAACCTCAATGGAAGAATTTGAAAAGATTTATAAAGTGAATGTATTTGGTGTTGCTGAAGTTACTAGAATAGTTCTTCCTAAAATGAATAAATCTGGCCATGTTGTAACCGTTAGTTCAATGGGTGGCGTACAAGGAAGTATGAAATTCCCTGGTCTTGCAGCTTACAGCTCCAGTAAAGGAGCAGTAATTACCTTAACAGAGTTATGGGCAGAAGAGTTTAAAGAAACTGGTCCGTCGTTTAATGTGCTAGCCCTTGGAGCAGTACAAACTGAAATGTTAGCGGAAGCTTTCCCCGGTTTTGAAGCACCTACATCTGCTGAACAAATGGCTAGCTACATCAAAGATTTTGCTTTAAATGGCCAACAGTTCTACAATGGTAAATTACTTCAGGTAAGTAACAGTACGCCTTAAATTATTTCCAAAAATCCTCATAATAGTTTTTCAATAAAGTGAAAGGTTATATCAATAGCTTCATCATCTGATTCTACCAAATAGCTGCTATTTTCACTTCGTTTACCAACCTTAGCTATAGCTTCAGATTTATGACTAATATTTTTAGGAGTCTTGAGTTTTATCGACCAGTCCGGATTTGTTTGTTCTATTCTAAGCTTTAGTTTATCTGATTCTTTGGAATAATAAATTGAAATTTCATTGTCGCCAATCTTTACATTTTCTAAAGAAGCTTTATTCCATTTGTCTGGCATTTGGGGAATAATTACAATTTCTTTTTTTGCAGCATTCGGTTGGATTCCAAAAAACTGATTTACTATAGGATATGAAAAACTATAGATGTTCCAAGCTTGTGTCATCATCCCAAAATCAGGGGAAACTTCATACATGCTTCCTGGTAAGGCATAGCTGAAAGAACGGGTCATCCGTTCTAAATAATTTAGCGCTTCATTAGGTCTACCGTAATTATTTTCCGCTCTTGCAGAAACACCAGTAGGCAAAGTCATAACTGCTCCAGTGTAGGTAAATATTGGCGGCGCTTTATAGGCACCAGCATCAGAACCGGCAGATTCATCACGGTCTATTCCAGTTACGAAGACTCCAAAGGGATTTACAAACTGCTTGGCTGTTTCCAATGCTTTTATGGCTTTGACAGAATCGGCAATTTTCATTTCCATAGGTGTATTTACTACCCAATTGTGATGCAGCACAAACGGTCTGGATTTACTGGACGGATTCTGTAAAATAAACTTTTTTGTTTCCTTCATTTCCTTAATGGCCCACGGCTTGTTAAGCGTGTCTGCACGCACGATTGCATCATCAATAAGATGTAAAGTTTGCTTGTCCGTACCTATGAAATCGGCATAAGAATTAAAGTCTTCGGACCAAAAACCCTCATTGATCTTAACTTTTAGTAATGCTGCTTTTTCAGCGTACGACTTTGATATTTCTAGTTCTCCAAGTTCTTTAGCTATTTTAGCAGCATCGGCAAATGCTCTTTGCGTATATGCGGCTACATCAATCATTTCGCTATCTAAGCCGTGGATTTCCATCATACCAAAACCTTCTGGGAATCCGTTTTTATCCAGATCATTTTCATCAATTAACCATTCTAACCCCTTTTTTATGGTGGAATAGTATTTTTCCAAGAATGCTTTGTCACCATTCCATTTGTAAATTTCCCAAATTAAAGATGCAAACTGTGGGGTTTCATTAATGTTGCCCTTGTTAAAAACTGCTCCATTGGTAGACATTTCATGAATAATCTTTCCATTGCCATTTACAGCTTCGGACACACTGTCCAAAAGTTTAATGGTATTGTAAACGGTATCCTCTTGACCAACTGCCATATACCCTTGCAGCGCATACTCGCTATCTACACCAAACCACCAAGGATAATCGGGTATGCCAGCAGTAATTCCCGTGCCAACTTCTGGTACTTTCCTTACCAGCCAATCACAATTGTATTTTAACCACTCAAAAGTTTTTTCCAGTTTTTTATCAGGAATGGTCAGTTTTGTTTGATTTGCCAACTGCTCATAGCGTGCTTTTTTAGTTACAACTAATGAAGGAAGTTCATTTTTGAGCTTATTCAGCGTTTTTATTGCTTTGTTTTCCGAAGTATAAGAACCACTAATGTAAAAGGTTAAAACCTTAGATTTACCAGAATCGAGTTTAATGGGGTAACTAAGTGTGTTAGATGTTGTTAATTCTTTCTGATTCAGATTTGCTTTAAATTCTTGCTTTGGTTTTTCTGAACCCGAATAACAAACAAACCATGGGTTGTTTTTGTCTTTTATGAGCCATCCATTTATTTCTTTTTTGTACGTTGATCCGTCTTGGCCATTAATCATTTCTGTACGTTCTCCCAACCATGTAGGTCTTAAGTCGGAATGCCCAGTAAAAACAAAATGGAAATCTTGCGTAGTATCTCCATCATTAAAAATTTCAAACTGTATAGCTATTCCTTCGATATCATCTGGGACAAATTGCCAACGTTCTATTTTTATTGATTTTTCTTCATTTGCGAAACTATGCTTATTGGCAAAAGGATAATTTGTAAAAGAAGTGGCTTTATCAAGTGTATAAGAGTAATCAGGCCAATTTAAGTGAGCATCAAACCCATCCATTAACTTGATAGGATGATTCCAAATTCCACCCATTTCACCTTTAATGTGCCACCCTAAATCAGGAAATGAGCCGTCTTGGTGTCCAACCATATAAACTCTATTCCCAGCTGTAACATAAGGAGAGTCAAGATATTCCGATTTTCCCTCAATTTTTGGTGCATCACTAATTATATCACTCAGTCTCTGCTCTTTCTTTTTAGAACAGCCTATAAAAACAAGTAAGACCACAAGGAATACCAACCTTTTTATACACATAACACACACATTTCTTTAAAAATACATAGATAAACCAATACTTCTAAATGTGTTTTTAACTTTTTAAAAGAACGGTCTTACCTAAACCGCTATTTTTGTTACAGTGAACCAGGTATTGGAAAAATATTTGCCAGAAAGAGCGGTGCAACCTTGTTTTGAACTTATCAAATCCAATGGGGTGCATTTGAAAATTGTAAATCATCGAGTTACTAGACATGGAGATTACAGGAGATTACCAAATGGCTTGCACCAAATAACGGTAAATGCTTCTTTAAATAAATATCGTTTTCTAATAACCTTGGTTCATGAAATTGCACATCTCGTTGCATTTGAAAAATTTGGAAGACGAATTAAACCCCATGGTTTGGAGTGGAAAAAAACTTTTCAGCAATTAATGCTACCTTTTATTCGTCCAGAAATATTTCCTTCAAAACTTTTACCTGTAATAGCCAATCATTTTAAGAACCCAAAAGCAAGTAGTAGTACTGATGCTAATTTATCAATAGCCCTAAAAACATTTGATACAGATGAAAGGAAGAACTCTTACGTATTTGAATTGCCCATGGGCAGTACTTTTAGAATTTATAATGGAAAAATCTTTAAGAAAGGAAAAAAAAGAATAAAACGTTATGAATGTGTAGAGCTAGCCACAGGCAGATTATATTTGTTTCAACCAAACGCTGAAGTAGAATTAATAAAAGACATAGAAGCACCATTTTAAACTAAAAAATCATGAATAAAAATTATTATGCAGTTTTAATGGCAGGTGGTGTAGGTTCTCGTTTTTGGCCGGTAAGCACTACAAATAATCCAAAACAGTTCCACGATATGTTAGGGACTGGAGACACGCTAATCCAAAAAACATTTTCACGATTAAACAAGTTTATTCCAACGGAGAACATCCTGATTCTGACCAATGAACGATATAATGATTTGGTTTTGGAACAACTGCCGAAAGTTAAGCAGGAGCAGGTGGTTTTGGAGCCCGCTATGCGAAATACTGCCCCTTGTATTTTATATGCTGCACTTAAAATTCAAAAAATGAATCCAAATGCAGTTATGATTGTTGCTCCAAGTGATCATTGGATTGAAGACGAGCAAGCTTTTGAGAATGATGTAAAAGCATGTTTTGATAAATGCGAAAAAGAAGAAGTGCTTTGTACCTTAGGAATTCAACCCTCTTATCCCAACACAGGTTTTGGTTACATTGAGTTTGAAAAAGATAATGCAATTGGACTTAAAAAAGTGACTCAGTTTAGAGAGAAACCAAATCTGGAAACAGCTAAAGAGTTTCTCGCGCAAGGTAACTTTCTTTGGAATGCAGGTATTTTTATGTGGGGAGTAAAAACCATTGTTAATGCTTTTAAGGCTTATCAATCGGAACAATATGAACTTTTTAATGAAGGAATGCATTGTTACAATACTGCTGATGAACAGGACTTTATAGCTGAGAACTACCCAAAAGCGGATAACATTTCGATTGATTATGCCATATTGGAAAACTCTAAATCTATATACACATTGCCTGCAACATTTGATTGGAATGACCTTGGAACATGGGGTGCGCTATATGAAAAGCTAGATAAAGATGTTGGTAAGAATGCGGTTGTCAATGGACAAACGCTTTTAGAAGATGCCAATGGAAATATGATTAGGACCAAAAAAGGTAAAATCGTGGTCGTTGATGGACTGGAAGATTATATAGTTGTGGACAAGGATGATGTTTTACTTATTTACCCAAAATCTAAAGAACAAGACATTAAAAAGATTCGTGGAAAAGTGCAAGACACTTTTGGAGACCAATATGCATAAATCATGAGTGAAAATTTATTTGAGGATAAAAATGACGCTGCTGACGTAGCTGGGGAGGAAGTTAAAAAAGACTTTCAAGGTCTTTTAGGTAGTGGGAGAAAGTTTCTGTTTGAATTGCTTGAAATACGAAGCAATACAGATCCTATTGCCACAAAAGAATCTATCATTGCCGATATTCCTTTTAAGGGCCATACTTCTTGGATTTTAATAAGTTCCATATTTATTGCTTCCATCGGATTAAATGCCAACTCTACCGCCGTGGTAATTGGTGCAATGTTGATTTCCCCATTGATGGGCCCTATTCTTGGTATGGGTATGTCCTTAGCAATTAATGATATTGATATGTTGCGCCGCTCTCTGAAGAATTTTACCGTAATGGTGGTGCTCAGTGTTCTGACAGCATTTTTATTCTTTTATGTTTTTCCTTTAAGAGATGAGTCCTCTGAACTTTTGGCACGAACAGCTCCCGATATTCGAGATGTACTTATAGCATTTTTCGGTGGTTTAGCTCTAGTAATTGCAAGAGCTAAAAAGGGTACGATTGCGAGTGTGATTTTTGGTGTAGCAATTGCAACAGCTTTAATGCCTCCTCTCTGTACGGTAGGTTTTGGTTTGGCTATTGGTAAGCCTTTGTACGCATTGGGTGCTATGTATTTATTTACCATTAATACAATTTTCATTGGATTGGCCACTTTTTTGGTCATAAAGTATTTGCGCTTTCCTATGGTGCGTTATGCCAATTCCAAACGGAGAAGATTAATTGCCCGTATCGCATCGGTTGTTGGTTTAGCGGTAATGATTCCAGCTGGTTTTACTTTTTATAATGTACTTCAAGAATCCCTATTTAGGAAACAAGCACAAGAATTTTTAGCGGATACTGTGGAGGTTTATGAGTTTAAAGGAAACGGACGTTACGAAAATGATTTGACTGATATTCATTATGATAAGGAGCTAGGCTCATATTTAGAAGTTGCAATTTTGGGAACTGAAGAAGTGCCAGAAAATATTATTACTACCTGGAGAAACAAGAAAAATAAATATAACAGACTAGTAGATACGGATTTAAGAGTGCTACAAGGTGGACGTGATGATTCCGAACAGCGTTTTAATTATGTGAATGAACTTTATGAGTCTAAAAAAGCAGAATTATTGACCAAAGATGAACGAATTAGATTTTTAGAAGAAGAAGTGGCAAGTTTTGGTAAGTTGGCCGCAAGAAATGTTCCTTTTCAAGATATAACAGCTGAATGCAAAATTAATTATGAAAATATTACTGGAATAGGTTTTTCTAATAGAGTGCAAACAGATTTTAGTAAAACAGATACCATAACTCTTTTTGAGGTAAAGCTAAAAGACGGACTTTCAAATGCTCAAAGAGATGCGGAAATCAAGAAAATTGCTAATTGGTTAAAGGTCAGGGTCAAGGATACCACTATACAAGTGAGAGAGGTAAATTAATTGCGCTCTTCAATATACATTTGTCGTACTTTTTTAAAGAGCTCTGAAGAATAGACAAAGTCGGTCACAGCTTTGTTATCAGTTTTAAAGATTTCTTTGTTAGTGCCTTCCCATTCCTTGAAACCGTCTTTTAAAAAAATAATTTTTTCACCAATCTCCATTACGGAATTCATGTCATGGGTATTTATAACTGTGGTGATGTTGTACTCTTTGGTAATCTCTTGAATCAGATTGTCTATCAAAATTGCCGTTTTGGGATCAAGCCCAGAGTTAGGTTCATCACAGAATAAATATTTAGGATTCATTACAATTGCTCGTGCAATGGCAACCCTTTTTTGCATACCTCCAGAAATCTCTGCCGGGTATTTCTTATGGGCATCAATTAGGTTCACACGTTCCAGAACAAAGTCTACTCGGTCTTGCATTTCACCTTTACCTTGCTTAGTGAACATATCCATGGGAAACATCACATTTTCTTCCACAGTCATAGAATCAAATAAAGCACTTCCTTGGAATACCATTCCCATTTGTTGGCGCAAATCTCTTTGCTCGGCAGTGGTCAAATTCCAATAATACTCTCCGTTATAACAAATTTTACCCTGTTCAGGTTCAAAAAGTCCTAAAAGTGATTTCAGGAAAACTGTTTTTCCAGAGCCACTTTGTCCAATGACCAAATTTGTCTTACCCTGCTCAAACGTAGTACTTATGCCCTTTAAAACATGGGCATCACCAAATGATTTATGTATGTTTTCAACTTCGATCATCCTAGTAAAAGTTGGGTAATAATATAGTTCAAGATAATTATGACCACACTGGTCCAAACAAAAGCAGTTGTACTAGCTTTCCCCACTTCTAAAGCCCCTCCTTTCATATAAAACCCATGAAAAGATGGTACCGTTGCAATTACAAAGGCAAAGACCAATGTTTTGATAAATGCATAGGTAACGTGAAAAGGAATAAAATCTAGTTGTAGCCCTTTTATGAACTCTCCACTTGGCGCATAACCACCAAAAGCTCCTGCAATCCATCCACCAAAAATACCCACATACATTGCAACTGCAACGGCAAAAGGATATAAAAGCATGGCTATAATCTTAGGGAAAACAAGATAGTTGAGGGAATTAACGCCCATTACTTCTAGAGCATCAACCTGCTCGGTAACCTTCATTGTGCCAATACTGGAAGTGATGTAAGACCCTACTTTTCCAGCCATAATAATAGAGGTAAAAGTCGGGGCAAATTCCAGAATCACAGATTGTCTTGTGGCAAAGCCGATGAGACTTTTAGGAATTAAAGGACTGTTTAGATTTAAAGCGGTCTGTATGGTGACTACACCACCAATAAAAAATGCAATAAAAATGATAATGCCCATAGAGCCATAGATAAGCTCATCAATTTCTTTTAAAATCAAGGATTTCATGATACGCCATTTGGTGGGCTTTTTAAAGACCTCACCCACCATAATAAAATACTTGCCAATGGCAGCTATGTAGTTCATGAATTTAGAAATCTACTTAAAGCGTAAAAATAGTAATATTGAATGGTATTTAACCTTGATTTAATTTTTTGGATAAAAGAATTGAATAGATTTGTTAATCAAACGATACTATAAATGAAAACGTACTTTCAACTATTTACCTTAATATTTTTAGTCTCTTTTTTGAAGGTAGATGCTCAAAGAAGGAAAAAGAATACTATTACGACTCAAACTGAAACCCAAATAGCACCAAAACTTGTAGTTGGGATTATTGTAGATCAGATGCGTTATGATTACTTAACGCGATTCTGGAATCACTATAGTGAAGGTGGATTTAAACGTTTGGCTAGTCAAGGGTTTAATTGTAAAAACCATCATTTTAATTATGCACCAACAAGTACTGGTCCTGGTCATACCTCTGTATACACAGGTGCAACGCCAAGTTCTCACGGTATTATTGGAAATAATTGGTACGATAGGGAAACAGATGATTCGGTGTATTGCGCTTCAGATGATAGTTATAATTCTGTTGGAACAACTTCTGATGCAGGTAAGATGTCTCCCCATCGAATGTTGACCACAACAATTACGGATCAACTGAGATTACATACCCAAATGCGAGGAAAAACTATTGCGGTAGCCCTAAAAGATAGGGGAGCTGTGCTTCCGGGTGGCCATACTGCAAACGCCGCTTATTGGTTCGAAGGCGATGATATCGGCAAGTGGATTACAAGTTCTTATTATATGGATGCTTTACCGCAATGGGTAACAGATTTTAATGCCTCTGGAAAAGTACAGAGCTATAAAAAGGCATGGACAACTCTAAAAGATATTAGTACATATATTGAGAGTGGTTCTGATAATAATGCTTATGAAGGTTTATTTGAAACAGAGACAGCACCTGTTTTTCCGCATAGTACACCTAATCTTTTAAGCAAGACCAAGGATTTTGAAATTATAAAGTATACCCCATGGGGAAATAGCCTAACTACGGATTTTGCGATTGAAGCTTTAGAAAAAGAAAGCTTGGGTGTGGATTCCACCACAGATTTCTTGGCAGTTAGTTATTCAAGCACAGATTATATAGGGCATAAATTTGGAGTAAATTCCAAGGAGGTTCAAGACGCTTATTTAAGACTGGATTTGGATTTAGAAAGACTTCTAAATACTTTGGATGCAAAAGTAGGTACTGGAAAGTACACAGTATTTTTAACTGCTGACCATGGAGCTATTAATGTAGCTGCATACTTAGAAGATCAAAAAATACCATCAGGTTACCTTAACGGTAAAAAAACAAGAACTAAGTTCAACGAATTTTTGACCTATACTTATGGTACTACAGATTTGATTAAAGATGTGAGTAACAATCAGGTTTTTTTAGATAGAAAAGTTATAGCTAATCTTGATATGGATTTGGATGATGTACAAGAGGAAATAGCCCTAGAATTGTTAAGCTATGATGGTATGAACAAAGCCTACACTGGTTATCAAATGTGGCAAAATGAATATACAATGGGAATCCCTTACATTTTACAGAACGGTTGGCACCAGAAACGTTCTGGTGATATTCTTTTGGTTCCCGAGCCTGCCCATATTTCATACCCCAGAACGGGGTCTACACATGGTTCACCAATGATTTATGATACCCATGTGCCTTTACTGTTTTATGGAAACGGGATAAAAAAGGGAAGTACAGTAAATAGGACTGAAATACCTGATATTGCACCTACAATTGCTTCCATGTTAGGTGTTGCTTTCCCAAATGGGACTACTGGCAAGCCTATTTCTGAGGTGTTAGAATAAAAAGGTTAATTTACTCTAGATTTTCCCAAGCTGTTTTTCCATCTTGTTTTATTTGGAGAATGGCATAAAGAAGAATAACACCAAGGAGACCAAGTAAAGACTGCCCTAAACCAAGCCCTATGGATAAATTAACGGCTAAAGTTATTAATGCGGATGCCACAAAACTCCAAAATGCCCATTTTTTCCATTGAAACAGCAGAATTGCAAATGCTAAATTGGCCAATCCTAAAATTGCAAGTAGAACAAGCATCGATTTAGATGTTGGATTGGGTAAGTTTTCTAAAACAACATCACCCATAAATAGATAAGTTATAGCAGTAAAAGAATTGGCAATAATCATAAGTATCAGCCATGCAGTAACACATCCATGTCTTTTTTTGGTTTCCATAATATTGAGTTTTTATTCTCCTAGGTTGTTTGTCTGCTTAAGATAAAATAATGAATTTAGGTATTTCGCAAGATTTTCTCCATTTTGCGACCTCTAGCTAGCTCCTCAACCAATTTATCTAGATAACGAGCTTGTCGGGTTAAAGGCGTTTCTATTTCTTCTATCCGATATCCACAAATAACCCCTTTAATTAAATGTGCGTTAGGGTGCAAAGTTGCTTCTTTAAAGAAGGTCTCAAATGTTACTTTTTTTTCAATCTGCTTTTGTAGTGTATCATCATCATAACCCGTTAGCCATTCAATTACGGTATGCAACTCTTCTTTGGTTCTTCCTTTCTTTTCTATTTTATTTACGTAATGTGGATACACAGATGCAAAGGTCAGTTTTGCAACCCGGGCGTCATGTTCTGGAGTTGTTGCCATTTTGATATAGGATGTTTACTGCTTTATCGCTGATTTTAAAATAGTTATATTACCTTAAGTTATAAAATTTTTTCTTTAATACCTTTCCAACGCAGTCGTCTAATAAACTTGCCTTCCTCTTTAGATACAAATCGAGGTGCATTTTTAAAAAAAGCATTTAAATATCCAAAAACTATTTGGATATACATTCTAGGGCTTCTCATGGACCAAGCCATTTTTAGGGCGGCTAATTTTGCCAATACAATATCATAGCGCATTTTAAATAAAGCTTCTCCTTTGGCAAAGTAGTTTTTGGTCATATAATCCTGTCCCAAATGCCGAAGATGTTTTATTTGTAAAGTATGGTCTGTTAGGGTTTCAAAATCATGGTATCTGGCCAAAAGTGTATCTACTGTATCCCAACCTGTTGCAGGGCGCAAGCCTCTAATCTTTTTAAAGCATGCTTTATGGTATAATTTTACTGGTCCACGAACATGGCTTTTGTCCGCTATGTTTTCATAAATCCATTTGCCATCTTTTTCAATAAAAAGTAGACCAGAACACAGGCCTAATTTCCAATTACTTTGAAAATGGTTGCGCATCACCTCAAAATAATTTGTTGGTAGAATTATGTCTGCATCAAACTTGCCTAACAAATCATAATTTGCAACATGTTGCAGTCCGAAGTCAAAAGTGTCCACTACTTTCTTGCCTGGGATATGTTCGTCACTGCTTTTACGCTGAATGACTTTTATCCAATCATGCTTTTCAGCAAACTCTGAAGCTATTTTGTAGGTATTATCCGAAGAATTGTCATCAACTATTATTAGTTGATTGGGTTGGAATGTCTGCCCAACAAAAGAATTTAAGCAAAGGGTTAGGTATTTTTCTTCGTTATGTGCAGGAATGATAATGCTTATTCGCATATAATAAAATTACGCCCTTTCTGCGTAAACAATATAGTATCTATTGGTAAAATACCGTAGCAGGGGTCGAAATCCAATTTTCTTCGTAGGATTGGTCCATTTAGCTGAATCAACAGTTTTCCACCCAGCTTTTTCCAAAAGCCAATCAAATTGCCAATCTTCAAATTCGTGGTAATGTCTGTCCCAAGGGTCAGTCTTATTTTTATAGGCAGATGAAAACCATAGTCGCATGGGAATGCTCACTACTATTTTCTTAGCTTTTATTTCTCGTAAAACATTAAAAGGGGCAACTAGATGTTCAAAAATTTCAAAAGCAGTAACCACATCAGCCTTGGAATTGGCAACGGCTTTAAAATCCAAATCTAAATCTTCTCCTTGGGTATTTTCTACATGATAACCTTCCGCTTTCATGATTTCTGAAAACGGATTTTTAACACCTAAATCCAAAATAGATTCATTGGTGTTTATATGTTTTTTTAAGAAATCAAGAGTAATTCGGTATCGCTTGTGTGGATATTTGCCTTCGTACATTTAATATTTGTAAACAATGGCATTGATATTCATACCAGCGCCAACACTTGCAAATATAACAACATCTCCTTTTTGTACTCCATGATTTTCTACTTTCCCTTTTCGGATTCTATCAAAAAGAATAGGTACTGTAGCCACTGAGTTATTCCCCATTTCTTGAATTATCATTGGCATAACAGAATCGGGAGCCTCCTCCTTACCATAAATACGATAGAAGCGTTTGATAATGGCCTCATCCATCTTTTCATTGGCTTGGTGGATAAAGATTTTTTTTATTTCATCAATTCCTACTCCACTAGCATTTAAGCAATCTGCCATAGCTTGTGGTACATGGGTACAGGCAAATTCGTATATTTTTCTGCCGTCCATTTTAATATACCTGGTATCTGCACATCCGTCTTGATTATAGCTTTTATCAAAGTAAAGGTAGTAAGCCTCTCCATTGGCATGTGTCTGGGAACTGTGCTTTAAAATCTCGCCAGAATCTCCGTCCGCTTCTAAAATACAAGCGCCAGCGCCATCAGAATAAATCATACTATCGCGATCATGTGGATCAATAACGCGTGATAAAGTCTCTCCTCCAATAACCAAACATTTCTTTGCCATTCCGCTTTGTATAAAAGCTTTGGCCTGTATAACGCCTTCAATCCAACCTGGACATCCAAAAAGCATGTCATAGGCAACGCAAGAAGTGTTTTTTATTTTAAGTAAATGTTTTACACGGGTAGCTAGAGAGGGTAAGGTGTCTCCCTGTATTTTACCATGGGTTACATCTCCAAAATTATGCGCAAAGATGATATAGTCTAAATTTTCCTTATCAATTCCTGAATCTTCAATCGCTTTTTCTGCGGCTAAAAAACCCAGATCAGATGTCTTTAGCTCTGGTTTGGCATAACGCCTTTCAGCTATCCCAGTAATTGCTTGAAATTTTTCAATAATGGTCGAATTTGGATGTTCAAACTCGCTGCCATCAGTTCCAAGAAAACGATGATTAAGGAAATCATCATTTTTAGTGATAATCTCTGGCAAATAGCTACCAGTACCAGTAATACCTATTTTCATATATAGTTAGTAAAGTCTTATGTTTAGTGTATTGCACAAGGTAAGCAAAAACTGCTGTAGACTACTATGCATGCATAACAATAGGTACGATGGTCAACTACCTATTTAAACTATCTTACAAATAAAGAAGCCTATTCTTAACAAGAAAAAACAGGCTGAAATACTGTATAATAAGGCTTTAGCTAAACTTCCGCATATGCTTCAATGGGGGTGCAAGTACAGATTAAATTACGATCCCCAAAGGCCTCATCGGTTCGTCTTACAGTTGGCCAAAACTTGTTTTCACTCACATACGGCAACGGAAATGCTGCTTTCTGACGCGTATAAGGAAAATCCCAATTATCATTAGTTACCATTTCTAATGTATGAGGTGCATTTTTTAGAACGTTATTTGGATTTTCAATAATAGCTTCATCTATTTCCTCACGGATGGATAACATAGCCTCACAGAACCTATCAAGCTCTGCTAAGCCTTCACTCTCAGTAGGCTCTATCATAATGGTTCCCGCTACAGGAAAAGAAACCGTAGGAGCATGAAAACCATAATCCATTAAGCGTTTGGCGATATCCGTTACTTCGATTCCATTTTCTTTAAATGGTCGACAATCGATTATCATTTCATGGGCAGCGCGACCTTTTTCACCAGTATATAGAACATCATATTTACCATTTAAGCGTTCTTTTATGTAATTGGCATTAAGAATAGCAATTTTTGTAGCATCGGTCACTCCGTCTGCTCCAAGCATTTTAATATACCCGTAGGAAATTAAACAAGCCAAAGCACTTCCCCATGGAGCACCAGATATGGCTGTTATGGCTTCGTCTCCACCAGTTTCAACAACAGGATTTGATGGCAAAAAAGGTTTTAATTGTGGTGCAACACAGATCGGGCCCACTCCAGGCCCGCCGCCACCATGTGGAATTGCAAAAGTCTTGTGCAGGTTAAGGTGACATACATCCGCTCCGATAGTTGCTGGATTTGTTAATCCAACTTGGGCGTTCATATTGGCACCATCCATATAAACTTGGCCTCCGTTATCATGTATCAATTTTGTGATGTACTTAATTGAAGATTCAAAAACACCATGGGTTGAGGGATAGGTCACCATTAAGGCAGCTAAATTTTCTGAATGAAGATTTACTTTTTCCTCTAAATCGATTACATCAATATTTCCTTTTTCATCGGTTTTTGTCACAACTACTTTCATGCCTGCCATTACAGCTGAAGCGGGATTTGTGCCGTGGGCTGAAGCCGGAATAATGCAAATATTTCGATGTGCTTCTCCACGAGATTTGTGATAAGCCCTAATTGTCATCAATCCAGCATATTCACCTTGCGCACCAGAGTTGGGTTGAAGTGAAGTTGCGGCAAAACCAGTAATGACATTAAGTTGTTCTTCTAATTCATTTAGAACCAACTGATAACCTTCTGCTTGATTTAAAGGGACAAAAGGATGGATATTGCCCCAGTTGGCCCAACTTAACGGCAGCATTTCAGAAGCGGCATTTAGTTTCATAGTGCAACTGCCCAAAGAAATCATTGAGTGGTTTAATGCCAAATCTTTACGTTCTAATTTTTTAATATAACGCATCAACTCTGTTTCTGAGTGGTACAAGTTGAAGACCGGTTGTTCTAGGAATGCAGAGGTTCTGCTCAATCCGTCCGGGATAACATTTTTAAACACTTCATTGTCATTATCCTCATCAATACGCTGTGATTTACTAAAACATGAAATTAACGGTTTAATATCTTTTTCTGTAAAAGCTTCATTTAAAGACATAGAGATAGTTTCATCATCTATATAATTAAAATTGATTCCTTTTGATTCTGATATGGTACGGAGTGAATTAACAGTGCCAACTTTAACTTTTAAAGTGTCAAAATAACTGGAGTTTAGTTGTTCAAAACCTAAATCAACTAGTTTTTGGGCTACTTTTTTAGTATGGTTATGTACTTTGTTGGCTATATATTTTAAACCTTCGGGGCCGTGATAGACAGCATACATTCCAGCCATTACTGCTAACAAAACTTGTGCAGTACAAATATTTGAAGTTGCTTTATCACGTTTAATATGCTGTTCCCTTGTTTGTAATGCCATCCGTAGAGCAGGATTGCCATCTGTATCTTTGGTCATGCCAATAATACGCCCAGGGATGTTACGCTTATATTCTTCTTTAGTAGCAAAAAAAGCAGCATGTGGACCTCCATAACCTAGTGGAATTCCAAAACGCTGTGTTGTGCCAACTACAACATCCACGCCCCATTCCCCAGGAGGTGTCAAAAGAACCAAACTTAATATATCTGCTGCAACGGCGACTCTTATCTCATTTTCGTGAGCCTTTTTTACAAAATCAGCGTAGTCATAAACTTGGCCATGTTTGCCGGGATACTGTAAAATTGCTCCGTAAAAATCTTTAGAAAAATCAAACTCTTCGTGATTTCCTATTACAAGTTCAATACCTAGAGGCTTAGCGCGTGTTTGCAAAAGGCTTAAGGTCTGGGGCAGTATTTCTTCAGAAACAAAAAACTTTAATATACCTTCCTTTTTCTGTTGCCTAGAACGGACATCAAAAAGCATGGTCATAGCTTCTGCAGCGGCAGTACTTTCGTCCAATAGGGAAGCATTGGCCAATGGCATACCGGTAAGATCGCAAACCATGGTTTGGTAATTTAACAAAGCTTCTAACCTGCCTTGGGCAATTTCTGCTTGATAGGGTGTGTATGCAGTATACCAACCTGGATTCTCAAGGATATTTCTTTTAATTACTGATGGGGTTAAACTTTCATGGTACCCTAAACCGATATATGATTTAAATACTTTGTTTTTATTTGATAGGTTTTGGAGCAATGTTAAGAACTCGTTCTCGGTTAAAGCTTCAGGAAGATTTAGCTTTTCCTTTAACTGAATGTCATTAGGAATTGTTTGATTTATGAGTTCGTCCAAATCATTAACTCCAACGATTTCGAACATTTTTTGTAAATCTTTCTCTTGAACACCTATATGGCGTAAAGCAAATGTGTCTGTATTCATCTTTTATCAAATAAAGTGCACAAAATTAGGTATTAATTCTATGAAAATGAGCAATTTTAATGATCAAGAAATCAAAGTTTTTAACCACAAATTAACCTTGATGTTAGTTTGGTTAATTTTGTTTAATGCCCTTTTTAAGACGATTTTTTAATTTTTACTTAGACGCTAGTATACATGTTGCTTTAGCAGTTGTAGCATTATATTTTGTAACAGTAGAAGTATTAAAAGTTTCAACAAATTGGCAATTAGCTTTATTCCTTTTTTTTGGAACTATTGTATGTTACAATTTTATCAAATTTGGAGTTGAAGCAGAAAAGTACCTGATTGTATCAAATCCGTATCATAAATTAATACAGGGGTTTAGTTTTATTTCCTTTGCGATTGCTGCTTATTTCTTTTTTCAATTAGACGAGGACGTTTGGTTAGCTGTTTTGGGCTTAACAACAGTATCCGCCTTGTACGCTGTTCCTCTTCTGCCAAAATTAAAGAACCTAAGAAGCCTAGGCGGACTAAAAACGTTTCTGGTCGCTTTTGTATGGATGGGTAGTACAGTTTTACTTCCGGTAATAGATAACCAAATAGCGATTGTTTGGGATACCAATATATTGATGGCTCAACGCTTTCTTCTAGTACTTATTTTGCTCTTGCCTTTTGAGATTAGGGATATGAAATACGATAATCCAGAATTAAAAACCTTACCACAGAGAATAGGGGTGAACAATACAAAAGTGTTAGGGTATATCTTGATTGTATTTTATTTTTTCTCTTCTTTTTTAAAAGATGAAATCGGCCATAGATGGATTATTGAGTGTGGGATAGTTTCTTTGGTATTGATACTGGTGTTGATAAAGACAAAACAGAATCAATCTCGTTATTTTTCCTCTTTTTGGGTGGAAGCTATACCTTTAGGCTATGTGCTGATATTACACTTGCGAAACCTTTTTTAGCACTGAATGGAATTCTCGCAATGCTTTTATCAAAAAAGATGTTAGAAACAATAACATTCCTATTTTTTCTTTTTTAACTGAAATCAGGGTATCGTATCCATATAATTTAAAATACCTTGCAGAAATCATATTTTATAAATTACAAACCCAATATAAAATGAGACATTATATATTACCACTTACAATTTTAATAACCTTCGTTTTTACAACTAGTTGCAATACATCAGAAAGAGGTTTTGAAAACAAAATAAGCACTTCCGAAGAAGGATTGTCAGCTAAAAAGGTTTATGTTACTAGCGATGATAAGCAATTGAGTGAAAACGTGTTTTTCTATGGTCAAAAAATACATACGAATTTTGAAAACTTGGACGGTTTTTCTGTGGAAGATGGCACCTATTTTCCGCAAATGAGTATAGAAGTCACTACCACAGATGGAAAAAGGGTAATGTTTAATGACAACTTGTTAGATTCAAATAAAGGGTATAATGTGTTGCAGAAAGTATTGTATGGGCAGCTAATACTAGCGACACCAATGCAATCTGGAGAAAAATATATTGCAAAGCATTATATAAATGATACCAAGGGTGGTGGTGAGTTTAGTTCAGAGATGTATTTTACCATTAAACCCAATCCAAGAATTATGGTAAAAGAATCAGGTTTACAAGCGAAGGAAGTATATATATTTAATCAGAATACAAAATTGGTCATTGCGGATGGCAAAGTGGAGCCTAAAGAAAATTTACAATTCCAATTTGAAGGTTTACAGGGTTTTGAATTGGAAAATGGCTTGATTTCTCTTGGGCTATCTATAAATGTTTTTGATGCCAAAGGGAAGAAAATTGTAACTAATTCAGATGCTTTTGAAAATACTATGATTACTACCGCTCAATTAGCACAGGGTATTGGCGGCACACTGGTTTTTTCTGAGGGTTTAATAAACAATCCCGTGACTTGGGAAGTTGAAATTTGGGATAAAAATGGTAATTCACGAATAAAAGCTGGTACGGAATTGGAAGTTGATTAATCGTATTATTCTTAAACCTGAGTGTTTTTATGTTCTTATTGGAGCAAGTGGTATGGTGATAAAGAATTTATTATAAGTAGCCTATTAAGGCTAAACTATGTTTACAGGATATAAAAGGTTCAAGACACCTCTGTAAATTATATAAAGCTGTAAAATTTAGAAAGTGATAAAGATTATAGCTGCTCTTTTAAAGCTTTTTTCATCGATTCTTTATCTGAAGATTCCAATGTCTTTAGATTGGCCGAATCACAAAGCGAAGTGAATTTTGTGTTTTTTGCTGAAAACTTAGCACAACTTTTACAGTAAAGAATATGAAACCTTAATTTTAGTATTTGCCACCACGAGGCTTCTTTATACTGACTTTTATTACATATTTCTGCTGCTTTATCGCAAGATATTTTCATTTCTTAAAACCAATTTTGATTCATACATCCCATTAACGCTGTTCGCGCTCTATGGATCATCACCCAAAGGTTTGACGGATTTATGCCCAATTCATTACAAATATCTTCTGTGCCAATACCTTGAATAGTCTTCATGGTAAAAACCAAAGATTGTTTTTTGGGTAATTTTGAAAGACAATCTTGAATCGCCAATCCCAATTCTTCATTTTCAAGAGTGTCATCCCCTCCTTTACTAAATGGATCTGCAACACGTTCCTCAAGCCAATCACCTTCATTTTCATCATCAGAACTTACATAGCTCATCCGTACTTCTGCCTTACCTTTTTTAGAATTTATTTTTCGGTAATGATCAATCACTTTTCGCTTAAGAATTGCTATCAGCCAAGTACGTTCTGCTGCATCACCCTTATAATTTTTCGCTGATTTAAGACCAGCAAAAAATGTTTCTTGGACTAAGTCTTTCGCAATTTCTGAATCGCTCACTCTAGATACCGCATAGTTAAAAAGATAATCGGCGTACCTGTCGACCCATGTTTCCGGATGAAGTTCGTGTACTGGCATAATTTTCAATGGAGTTTCAAATGTACTAGATTTTAATGCAAATGAATTTGAAACTCATCACAGAATGTTCACAAAGGTTAATTTTGGGTAAGTGTTAACAAAATATACTATTGAAGGGATAAAGAAATTTCAATTCTTCCATCTATTTACTTGCATCCTATGTAAGCCCAATGGATCCCCCATATATCTTAAATTCTTTTTTATAAAAACCCCTGATTTCCGCGATGAGTTCATGTTGAACATCTAGTATTTTTGTGATTGAAAATAGTAAACATTAAATAATAATAAATGTATAGACTCGCTTCCACTAAATTATTTACTTCATTCACTGTTTTATTTTTTATCATAATGCTTGCTCCAAATATGGTAAATGCTCAACAAGACACAATTTATTATAATACCAAATGGAGATTAACTGTTAAAGACAGTGCTTCCTTTTATAGGTCTCCTATAACTAAGGTAGGAGACCTTTATAGGGTTGAAGATTATTATATATCTGGAGCCATCCAAATGCGAGCAATTTCTAAAAGTGAAGAAAAAGATTTATGGCAAGGTAAGGTTACTTGGTATAATGAAGATGGTTCAATCTATCAGCAAGGAAATTATAATGATAATAGATTAGATGGTGATTTTATAACTTATTTAGGGGATAAAAAACTTACAGCAAAGTATGAGAACGGTAGAATTAAATCTGGAGAACAGAATACTAAATCTGGTAGTTATCAGATGTACTATAAAAAGGTGGCAGATACTTCCATTACTACTTTTTACCAAACAGAAATTCAAGGAATTCGCTATGTAACTTATGCTACTCCATCTAACTATGATGTTACAACTAAATATTATGGTAATGATGGAAAATATTTGGGCAAAAGAAAAAATATAAAGGGTAAAGGTTATGACGGTATTGATGTAACGTATTATAGAAACCCTATGCGTGTAAAAGAAATACGCTATTACACCATGGGCAAGTATTTGAACAACTCATTTTACTACCCAAATGGACAAATTCGTCAAGAATTTATACAAGAACCAAGATTTATGACCACTTACTATGATATTTCAGGAAAAAAAATAGGCGAACTCACCTACCAACTTGATAATTATGGACTTAAACCTGAAAATGGGATCAACTATTTTTTCTATTACCCAAAAAATGGTGAACAAAAAAACGATATGGTTCAAATGAAATCGTATTATAAAGCTGGCCTATTAGAAAAAGCAGAAAGCCTTTATGAAAACCAAAACCTGAAGCAGTTCACATCTTATCAAAAAGGAGTAAAACAATATGTGGTGAGTTACAATGAACAAGGAGAGCAGATTGCACGAATGGATTACGATGGTTATCGACCGTTCAACGGAAAAGAAGTTCAAAAAGACAGAGAAATAATCTATAAAGAGGGGAAACTAGTTGAAGAAATCAAGTACTATCCAAAGAATAAAAATATAGCTAGTAAGAAAACCAGTCTAAAAGAGATATTTTATGACGTTGAAGGGAGTGTATTGGGCGAACTAATCTTGGAAGAAGACGATTATGGTTATACCAAACCTATGTCTGGGCTCAGGTTTTATGTTGATTATGAAGGGGATGTTTCGCAAATAGAAAAACTTGAAAATGGTCGTGTTGTCGAACGTACTAGTTTTAGAAAAAGAAAAATGAGTGAAGACAATACCAAAACCTTTAAGCGTATTGAGATCTATGGGCCTGATGGATATAAAAAAGTGAAAGAGACCGTTTTTTATAGCAATGGCAAAAAACAGAGTGAAATTAATTATAAAGAGTATAAAGAAATTTCAGGTACTTTTTATGATTACGATGGTAAGGTGATAGGTAACTATGATTATGTAAAACAAGACGGAAAGTTTTATAAGTTTTTTTATGATTCTGATCAGATTCAAGAAATTCAGACATTAAAGATTGGAAAGCAACATAAGCTTAAGCGATATGACTATGGCAAGAATGTTTCTTATGGACAAATAAACCCAGTTTTGATCGAAGATATAGATATTGACTGTTGCGCCATGTTCTATGACAGGGAAGGTAATCTTTTGGGTAAGACTATTTTCAAGAATGGTAAACCATGGGAAGGAGTTTTAATTGACTTGAACCAACGAAAAAAATTCACTCTAAAAAATGGTAAAAAGAATGGTTCCTACGAGAAGTTTGACTACAATGAAAGTATTTTAGAAGAAGGAGAATACTTAGAGAATGAAAAACAAGGGGTTTTTAAGTATTATGATTACTCAAATAACCTTAGAAAAACCGAAGTATATCAAAACGACAAATTGGATGGAGAAATAATCTTTTACGATGGTAAAGGTGCAATTCTTGGGAAAATAACTTACAAAAACGGGATGCCAATGAATGGTACACTCTTCAAAGGTATTTATGCAGAAGTGAAATCAGATCAGGAGACTTATAATAATGGAAAGTTGGTAAAGTCCTTGCGTAATGACAATAATGGGAGACGCATTACAAATTACAATGATGACAATACTATTGAAACCATAGCTTACTTTAAAGATACAGACAAGAAGAGACTTAGCTATTCAACCTTAGAGGGTTATGTACACGGAATTGTGATTAGATTCAACGAAAAAGGTGAAGAACAAAATAGAGCTGTTTTTGAAAAGGGCAAATTGGAGTCAGGTACTGTATATCTAACTTCTAACGACGGAAATTTATCGCACACTATATTTACAAAAGGAGACGATAAATTGACATTGTCCTTGGTGGCTACCACTCAAAAAGTAGTTTTCAAGGCAGAAGAAGATTTACTTTTTAATAATTTCTCTTTATACACAAAAAAGCTTGGGGTATATATTGATTACATAAGACCTGACCAATTATATTGAACAAGTATCTAGTCTTGTAACAACCCAGCTCTTTCTAAAAGAGCTTCAATTTTAGGTTCTTGGCCTCGAAAACGTTTGTAGAGAACCATTGGATTTTCAGTACCACCTTTAGAAAGCACATGCTCTTTGAATTTTTTGGCGATTTCAGAGTTAAAAATACCTTTCTCCTTAAAATAAGCAAATGCATCAGCATCCAATACTTCTGCCCATTTGTAACTATAATATCCCGAAGAGTAGCCACCCTGAAATATATGGGCAAAAGCAGTACTCATACAAGTTTCTGGTGTTTCAGGATAGAGTTGTGTGCCATCAAAAGCTTTGGTTTCAAATGCTTTTACATTTTTTATCTCTGAAGGATTCTGTCCATGCCACGCCATATCCAATTTTCCGAAGCTTACCTGTCTTAGAGTGGCCATACCTTCTTGGAAAGTGGCGGATTCTTTAATCTTTTGAACTAGTTTCATAGGAATTAATTCCCCCGTTTCATAATGTGTGGCAAAAAGCTCCAGAGCTTCTTTTTCATAACACCAGTTTTCTAAAACTTGACTTGGTAATTCCACAAAATCCCAAAAGACCGATGTGCCAGAAAGACTTGGATAAGTAGTATTGGCCAGCATACCATGTAACCCATGCCCAAACTCGTGAAATAAAGTTGTTACTTCATTAAATGTTAATAAGGAAGGTTTGGTTTTAGTAGAAGGTGTAAAATTACAAACATTGGAAACATGTGGTCTACTATCTTCTCCATTGACACGGAATTGAGATTTAAATGAAGTCATCCATGCACCACCACGCTTACCCGCTCTTGGATGGAAATCGGCATAAAAAAGAGAGATAAAGTTTTGATTTTCATCATAAACTTCAAAGGTTTTGACCTCTTCATGATATTTGTCTACATGGAATACTTCTTTAAAAGATAAGCCAAATAGCTTCTCTGCCACTTTGAAGACTCCAGAAATAACATTTTCAAGTTTAAAATAAGGTTTCAACTGTTCGTCATCTAAATCAAAAAGTTTTTTCTTTAGTTTTTCAGAATAATAAGAACCATCCCACTTTTCCAAGAGGTCTATACCATCCAATTCTTTTGCAAATTCTTCTAATTCTCTGTATTCTTTTTTTGCTGCTGGTTTCGCTTTATCTAAGAGTTCCTCTAAAAAAGAATTAACTTTTTCGGGGGTTTCAGCCATACGTTCTTCCAAAACAAAATGAGCATGGGTTTCATAACCCAAAAGATTGGCTCGCTCATGTCGAAGGTTTACAATTCTTAGTACATTTTCTTGATTGTCGAGATCATCGTCATGAAAACCTTTACTCCCAAATGCCAAGGAAAGTTTTTTACGCAGTATTCTGCTTTTGGCATATTTCATAAAAGGAATATAGCTTGGGTAATCTAGTGTGATTATCCAACCCTCTTTTTCTTTTGATTTTGCTAATTGAGCTGCAGCTTCTTTGGCACCATCTGGCAGACCGTCCACATCTGATTCCTTGGTCAAGTGCATTTGGTATTTATTAGTCTCAGCTAATATATTTTCTCCAAATTTCAATTTGAGCTTTGCTAATTCCGCATCAATTTCACGTAGGCGCTTTTTTTCAGAAGCTCCTAGATTAGCTCCATTGCGACTAAAACTCTTGTAGCGTTTGTCTAATAAGGTGAATTCTTCGACAGTTAAAACAATTTCATTGCGCTTATCATAAACTGATTTTACACGCTTGAATAAATCTTCGTTTAAAGTGATGTCATTGCTGAACTCAGAAAGTAAAGGAGAAATTTCCTGTGCTATTTTCTGAATTTCTTCATTGGTTTCAGCAGAGTTTAGATTGAAAAAGACACTGGAAACCCGGTCTAACTGATAACCTGAATAATCCAAAGCCGCAATTGTATTTTCAAAGGTTGGAGCTGCAGTATTTTTAACTATTGCATCAATTTCTTTTCGAGCATTGTCAATTGCTGATAGAAATGCAGGTTTAAAGTGCTCGTTTTTCATTTTTGAAAATGGAGCTTGGTCAAATGGTTTAAGAAGTAGGTTTTGCATATATCTGCTATTTCTTTTTTAATTCTTCTGCTTCTTTAATCACTTTTTGTTTTAGCCCTTCTTTATAAACTTCTACTTTATCCAACACACATTTATCAGATGAACCAATAATTTGCGCAGCTAAAATCCCAGCATTTTTTGCTCCGTTGAGCGCTACGGTTGCGACAGGAACACCTCCTGGCATTTGAAGAATTGAAAGTATAGAATCCCAACCATCAATGGAATTGGAGCTTTTAACAGGAACACCAATCACTGGGAGTGGTGATAAGGAAGCTACCATGCCTGGTAGATGCGCTGAGCCCCCAGCCCCGGCAATTATTACAGTATACCCATTTTTGTGTGCGTTTTTGCCAAATTCGAACAGTTTTTCTGGAGTTCTGTGTGCAGAGACAATATCAACATCAACTTGAATGTCAAATCCCTTTAAAATATCTATGGCTTCTTGCATTACGGGAAGGTCGCTCGTGCTTCCCATTACTACTGCTACTTTACTCATTTCTATTTAAGTTTTAAAGAGTCATTTTAATATTACAACGCTCTATGGATTCCATAGCAGCTTTCATAGTCTTGTCGTTCATAGTCGCCTTTGCAGCATTCTTATAATAGTTTATAGCCATATTGTACTCCTCTAGTTGTTCGTACATAATGGCGTATTCATTGTAGAGCGTATATTTATCCATTCCGGGAATATCCTTGGCTTTTTCCAACAACGACTTTAAATCATCAAACCGCCCCAATGTAGAAAGGAGAATAGCGTAATTTTTATAAACAGCGGTGTATGATGGACTATGTTCCAAAGCCAGTTTATAATTTTTTTCTGCGTTTTCGTAGTCCCTTACCTTAGTTTCAAATACCCAACCTAAATGGTTATATGCTTTTCCAAAAGTTGGGTCCTCTTTAATAATAGCCTCAAAAGCTTCAACTGCGTCCTCTATTTTGCCTGCTTTTAGGTCTTGGTCAGCCTTGTTGAATTTTTCTTCTAGGCGATAACGTTTTCCAATATTCATAAAGCTAAATTTCATATTCAAAAATAAATACTGCCTTTTTATAAATCATCACTGTTAGCAGGGATTTTCTAAACTTTAGAAACCACTTTAATTCTCTCTTTTATCTGCAGTGCAATTTTCCGTGCTCTGCACATTACTTCGGTTACTCTGCTCGTATTATTTTAATCTTTATTTCTATTCAATATACTAACAACTAATTTTTTTACAATTTCCATTTCTTCTGCATTGCTTGCAGCTATGAATAAAGTTAAACTAGCCAGAGCTTCATTACTTATAATCGTATTTCCTTCTTTATTAATCAATAAGTTATTGTATTCAAGGAACATTAAAAAACATGCAGCGGCAATTCTTTTATTACCATCTGTGAAAGCATGGTTTTTAACAATAAGATACAAAAGCGTAGCGGCCTTTTCCTCTAAGCTAGGGTAAAAGTCCTTTTTTTCAAAACCTTTTGAAATTTGTGCAATTGCACTTTTAAAACTTTGATCTTTTTCAAAACCGAAAACATCAGAATTAAATTCAGTTTTCATTTGGTCAATTAAACATTGGTATTCCGCTGGTTTTGGATAAATAGCTTCTCTTTTGGTAAGGCCTTTACCGTCTAAATTTTCATGGTCGTAATCGTCTAGTAAGGATAGTCCTTTTGAAAATTGCTTTAGATATTCAAATCCTTCTTCAGTAGCTTTTTCTTCTATTGCTCTATTGACAATTTGAATACCAGAGCGAAGGAACTTCAATTCTTTTTGGGTTTCTTCCAGACGTTTTTTATTGACTGTATATCCTTTTACCAAATGCTCTTTAAGTATGGTATTTGCCCAAATACGAAACTGAGTTCCTCTAGCTGATTTTACACGATAACCGACGGAAATGATAACATCTAGGTTGTAATGAACAACTTGCCTATTTACAGTTCTTTTTCCTTCTTTTTGAACTATCTGGAATTTCCGGACAGTTGATTTATCAGCTAATTCGCCTTCTTCGTAAATGTTTAAAATATGTTCAGAAATTGTTTTTTTGCTTTTTTCAAATAAAGCACTCATTTGCCATTGAGTTAACCAAACGGTTTCATTTAAAAGAGTCACGTCCAAAAGTGTTTCCCCGCTTTCAGTTTTGAAAAAAACAATATTTGAACTTTCTGATTCTATTTGCTGATTTTTTAAATAAATAAGCTTTATAAATTTTTAAAGTGAAGTGTTGCAAATTTTGCAATAATTCAAATTCATTCTAACTTTTGCTGATTACCTTAATAGTCTCTTTCACTCTTTGCGCAACTTCTCGTGCTCTGCCCATATCTTCATCTACAATAGTTACATGCCCCATCTTACGGAATGGCCGTGTTTGTTTTTTACCGTAGATGTGCGGAGTTACACCATCTAGCTGCAATACCTCTTCCATATTTTTATAAACGACATCGCCAATATGGTTTTCGGCTCCAACTAGATTTACCATAATGCCTGCAACTTTACTATTCGTATTTCCTAATGGGAGTCCTAATATTGCACGAATATGCTGCTCAAATTGATTGGTGTAACTGGCTTCTATACTGTAATGACCACTATTATGAGGTCTTGGGGCAACCTCATTCACCAATATCCGGTCATCTTGGGTTTGAAATAATTCTACGGCCAATAAGCCTACATGTTCTATTTTGTATGATACTCTTAGTGCAATTTCTTGTGCTTTTTGGGATACTTTATCATCAATCCTTGCAGGACATATTACATATTCAACCTGATTAGCTTCTGGATGGAATTCCATTTCAACTACGGGATAAGTTTTTACTTCTCCTTTAGAACTACGGGAAACTATTACGGCCAACTCATTTTTAAAATCAACCATTTCTTCTGCAATGCATTCTACATTGGGTAAATCCTCTAAATCCGATATTGAACGAACTACCTTTACACCTTGTCCGTCATATCCAAACTGGGCACTTTTCCAAACAAAAGGAAGTTCCAGCCCACCATTTGATATACTGTCCTCAATTTCAGAGGTATATGCAAATCGGGTAAATGGGGATGTGGGAATATCATTATCAGTATAGAAAAGCTTTTGGGTGGCCTTATTCTGAATTATTCGAAGTGCCTTGGGCTGGGGATATACTTTTACCCCCTCATCTTCCAATTTTTCAAGCGCATCCACATTTACATTTTCAATTTCAATAGTCAGCATATCTACATCTTTTCCAAAATTGTAGACGGTATCAAAATCCAATAAACTACCTAATATAAACTCATCGCATGCAATCTTACATGGTGCGTCTTTTGAAGCATCTAAAACTTTAGTGTAAATATCCCATTTTCGGGTTTCGTACAGAAGCATTTTACCCAGTTGTCCTCCACCGAGAATACCGAGTTTAAAATCCGAAGAAAAATAGTGCATGTTGAATCAACTTGGAATATCCACAAAAATACACCGAATTCCCAAAAGGGTGAAGGTTTGCAACAAAAAGCACGCTTAAAAAATACTATCTTTGCCAACTGTTAAAAAAATTAAAACGCATTGATTAAGCTACACGACAAGCTTTTTAAACCCTATTTGAGCGAAGCGGAAATTCTATCGGCCGTACAAAAAATGGCTGATGAAATAGCTAGTGATTATAAAGATGAGACACCCATATTTGTTGGGGTTTTAAATGGGTCTTTTATGTTTGTTGCGGATTTTCTAAAAGCATATCAATATCCTTGTGAAGTTTCGTTTGTAAAGTTAAGTTCTTATCAAGGGCTTACATCCACGGGCATTGTTGAGACTTTGCTAGATGTTTCTGAAGATATTGAGGGAAGAAGTGTTATCATCCTAGAAGATATTATAGATACAGGGCGCACGTTGCAGCAATTGGTGCATTTGTTTTCCAATACCAATGTAAAAGAGTATAAAATTGCCTCATTATTTTATAAGTCTGAAATCTATAACGGGGAGTACATTATCGATTATGTGGGGCTAGATATTCCTAACCGATTTATTGTTGGCTATGGACTGGATTATAATGAGTTAGGAAGAAATTTAAGAGAAGTTTACCAACTAAACCAAACCAATATGATTAACCTAGTGCTTTTTGGAAAGCCTGGTGCAGGTAAAGGGACCCAAGCTGGGTTTTTGAAAGAAAAATACAATTTGAAGCATATTTCTACCGGAGATGTATTTCGCTATAATATGAAGAATGATACCGAGCTTGGAAAGCTGGCAAAATCATATATTGACAAAGGTGATTTGGTTCCAGATGAGGTAACTATAAAAATGTTGCAAGATGAAGTAGAAAAGAATTCGGATGCTGCCGGATTCATTTTTGATGGCTTTCCTAGAACTGCCGCACAGGCAGAAGCATTGGACAATTTCTTGGAATCTAAAGATATGCAAGTAGATGCAACAATAGCTTTGGAAGCAGATGATGATATATTGGTTGCTCGTCTATTGGAAAGAGGAAAAGAAAGTGGGCGAAGTGATGATCAAGATGAAGATAAAATTAGAAATCGTTTTGAGGAGTACAACCAAAAAACGGCTCCTTTAAAAGAGTATTATTCCAAGCAGGGCAAGTTCCATTCTGTAAATGGAATTGGGGATATTACAGCTATTACTGGACGTTTGTCACAAGTAATAGATAGTCTATAAGACACTTTTTAACTAGTTTCATAATGCCAGATAAAGTAATAACACCTAAATATGCGTTTAAGGGTTGTATGGTAACTGGATGTGCAATTTTGGTATTCTTGCTGGGTTGTGTCTGTTATTTGATCTATATATTTTATTTTGATGATTCTTTGGATTTTGAGTAACGAGGGTTTCCGCTTTTGCCTATTTAATTAAATTAGATTCCCGTTTCCACGGGAATGACAAAACGTGACTAATGACTGAAGGTAATTTTGTTGATTATGTTAAAGCTTTTGTTATCTCAGGTAATGGGGGTAAGGGTTCTGTGCATTTGCATCGTGAAAAGTATATTACCAAGGGTGGTCCTGATGGAGGTGATGGTGGTCGTGGGGGCCATGTCATAATTAGAGGAAACAACAACCTTTGGACTTTGGTTACTTACAAGTTCAAAAAGCATTTTAAAGCTGGTCACGGAGAACACGGGAGTAAAAATCGTAGTACGGGTGCAGATGGACAAGATGTCTACATGGATGTTCCATTAGGTACAGTCGTAAGAGATGCAGAGACCAATGAGATTATTTTTGAAATTACTGAAAATGGGGAGGAAAAAATAATCGCAGAAGGAGGTATGGGGGGTCGTGGCAATTGGCACTTTAAAACATCTACAAATCAAACGCCACGTTATGCACAACCTGGTATTCCTGGTGAGGAGCGGAACATTATTTTAGAATTAAAAGTTTTAGCTGATGTTGGTTTGGTAGGTTTTCCAAATGCTGGAAAGTCAACTTTACTATCCGTTATCACTTCAGCTAAGCCCAAAATTGCTGACTACGAGTTTACCACTCTAAAACCTAACCTTGGGATTGTGGAATATCGTGATTTTCAAAGTTTTGTAATGGCAGATATTCCTGGTATCATAGAAGGTGCTGCTGAAGGTAAAGGTCTAGGACATTATTTTTTAAGGCATATTGAACGTAATGCAACTTTATTATTTTTAATTCCGGCAGATAGCAAAGACATTACCAAGGAATACGAAATCCTACTGGATGAGTTGAGAAGATACAATCCAGAGCTTGTTGACAAGCAGCGCATCATAGCAATCTCAAAAAGTGATATGCTAGATGATGAACTTATGGGTGAAATGAAAGCTATTTTAGATGAAGATTTAAATGTTCCCTATATGTTTATATCATCAGTTGCCCAAAAGGGGATACAAGAACTTAAGGATATGCTTTGGAAGTTGTTGAACGAATAGTTCTTTATTTTTACAAACGCAATCCAATAAATTTGTATTTTTAAGTAGATACTGCCCTAATGAGAAATCTACTTTACATACTGATTTTGTGTTGTTTAGTCGCTTGCAATGCAGTTCGGGTAGATTACGATTACGATAAAGTCACGGACTTTTCTAATTATACTACTTATAATTACTTTCAGGATATGCAATCTGGTTTAAGTCAGTTAGACGAAAAACGCTTGCTAAATGTTTTGGATTCCACCTTGCAGGCAAAAGGTTATCTACTTTCCGAAGAGCCAGAATTTTTAGTGAATATTAAAAGTGGAGTATTTCAATCTAATTCAGGGAGCAATGTAGGTGTAGGTGTAGGTGGCGGTGGTAGAAATGTTGGAGGCGGTCTGTCCATAGGAATTCCAGTTGGTAATTCAGGGCTACAGCGTGAAATTATATTTGATTTTGTTGATGTTGGAAGGAATGCACTGTTCTGGCAAGCGAATGCTCAAAGTGGTTTTCGTGATAATGCTGCACCGATAGAAAGGGAACAACAATTACGTCGTGTAGTTGCAAAAGTATTTTCTAAATATCCACCAGATTTAAAGTAGCTATTTTATCCGCTTAGAATTAGCAATTTACCGTTCGCCATATTTAAGTTTTCTTTCACCCTACTTCAAAATATCTTTAAAGAAAATATAAAGGATGTAACAATTAGAGTAAATAATAAACTCATAGAATACATTCATAAATAAACATTCATCATTTAAAACAATAAGTATGAGAACAAAGCTTACAGATTTACTTGCATCTATGGTTTTCCTTTTTGTAGGAGTTACCAGCTATGCCCAAGATATTTCTGGTTCATGGAAAGGGACGTTAGCTGTCCAAGGAACAGAAATGCCTTTAATTTTTAACGTCTCAAATAAAGACGGTGTATTAAAGTCTACTATGGATAGTCCTTCACAAGGAGCGACAGACATTCCAATGGATGAGACCACATTTGCTGATAACCAACTAACAATTGTATTTAAGCAAGCTGGTATAAAATATGTTGGCGTAGCTGATGGCGCCAATATAAATGGTACCTTTTATCAAGGTGGTATGGAATTACCACTAAGTCTTGAAAAAACCGAGAAAACTATTCCTGGCAATCCAGATTTAGTATCATCAGACGTAGAGCTTGAAAAATTGGCCAACTTAGATGAAGGAGACTATAGGTACACTGTTGAAGATTATTTTGCAAAACCCAAAGCATCAACATTTCGCTTTTCTCCAGATGGAAAATATATGTCTTATCGTGAGAAGGATGAAAATGGTAAACGTCATATTTATGTGAAGAATATTGCAACAGGAGAAGCAAAACGTGCAATAGAAGAAAAAGAAGAATTGGTGAGGGGCTATGGATGGATAAATAATGAAAGACTGGTCTATTTAATGGATAAGGGAGGTGATGAAAACTATCATGTTTATGGTGTAAATTTAGACGGAACCAATTTAAAAGACCTTACGCCTTTTAATGGTGTACAGGCGCAGTTTTCAGACCTTTTAAAAGAAGACAAAGACCATATTATCGTATTGATGAACAAAAACAATAAGCAGGTTTTTGAGCCGTTTAAGGTCAACGTAGTAACAGGTGAACTAAAGCAGTTGTACACTAACAACGACCCAGCAAACCCAATAGCGGGCTATAATTTTGACAAAGATGGAAATCTTAAGGCTTTTACTAAAATTAGAGATGGGGTAGAGCAAGATTTATATTACGAAGATGGTAATGGTGGTTTTGAAGTAATAAAAAGCTTAAGTTGGAAAGATGCCTTTGGTATTTTATCTTTTGATTATGCTACTGAAAACCTCCATGATGCCTATATGGTATCCAACTTGGAAAGCGATAAAGCAAAAATTGTTTTATATGATTTAAAAGCGGATAAAGTAATTAAAGAGGTCTTTTCTAATGATAAGTATGATGTTTCCAATATGAGCCTTTCTAGAAAGAGAGGCTATGAATTGGACTTTGTCTCTTATGAAGGTGAAAAGAATGTAATCCTCCCAGTAAGCGATTCCTATAAAAGATTACATAAAAGAATTACCGACAAATTTCCCGGAAAACAATATAGCATAGCAGATGCGACGGATGATGAAAATAATCTACTGATTTTCTTGCAAAGCGACCGCTTGTATGGCGAATACCATTCTTACGATGTTAAAAAGGATGAATTCAAATTTTTATACAATCTAATGCCACAATTAAAAGAGGAGGATATGTCCGAAATGCGTCCTATCACTTTTAAAAGCAGGGATGGATTAACCATTCATGGATACATCACATTGCCAAAAGCTGCCTTAGCTGGTGAAAAAGTTCCAGTTATCGTAAATCCACATGGTGGTCCACAAGGAATTAGAGATTCGTGGGGCTTTAATCCAGAAGCGCAATTATTTGCCAGTCGAGGATATGCTACCTTACAAGTGAACTTTAGAATCTCTGGAGGTTATGGAAGAGAATTTTTAGAATCTGGCTTTAAGCAGATCGGTAGAAAAGCAATGGATGATGTTGAAGATGGCTTAAAATATGTAATTGACAAAGGCTGGGTAGATGCTAAGAAAGCAGCTATTTATGGTGGTAGTCATGGTGGCTATGCAGTATTAAGAGGTATGACCAAGACCCCTGATCTATATGCTTGTGGAGTAGATTATGTTGGTGTATCTAACTTGTTCACCTTCATGAAAACCATTCCACCTTACTGGAAACCTTATTTAAAGATCATCAAAGAGATTTGGTATGACGAGGACATTGCAGAGGAAAAGAAGATAATGAAGGAAGTTTCACCAGTTTATCAAATAGATAAAATAAAGAAACCTCTATTTGTGGTACAAGGGGCAAACGACCCAAGGGTTAATATTGATGAGTCTGACCAAATTGTAAGTGCTCTGAGAGGAAAAGGCTATGATGTTCCTTACATGGTAAAATATGACGAAGGACACGGTTTTGCAAAAGAGGAGAATTCTATTGCACTATATAAGTCAATGATGGGCTTTTATGCAAAACATTTAGGGCAAAAGGAAATCCCAAAGCCACTTAAAAACTAGTTAACCAACCATAAACTGTTGTAAGGGAGCCTTTTGAGCTCCCTTTTTTGTTTGAATAACTATCTTTTTTCAATTCGGTAATTTTTAGCTACCGTTCGGTAAGTCCGTTTGACCGTTGGTCATAATTTACTTTCCAAAGGCCCTATTTGATTATACTTTTACTTCACAATCAAATAAAAACAACCAGAAATGATAACACTTGCAAAACTTATAATCGAAACTGTACTAGCAATTATTCTTTAATTAATAACCATAAAAACCAAAAAGATGAAAAATTCAAACAATATTAAACAGGTAGTATTTATAATAGGCTTTATAACACTTTTAGCTGGTGTTTTTACAGCAATTAGTGCAAAGACCATTGCTACAAACTTCTTTCCTATATATACGGGGTTAGCTTTAATAGGTACAGCTTTATCCCACAAAGAAGGTGAATGTAAATCAGTAAATTCTTAGTTATGAAAAACAACAACAAAGTGGCACTACTACTAGCAGGAGCACTTTTAGTAGCTAGTGCTATTTTTAGTCAAATCCTCGACAAAAACACAGGTCAAGTCTTAGTGCTAGGACTTTCTGGCTTATTTTTTTCTATAATAGCATTTACCAGACAAGGTAGAAAACAGATTGTTTGTGAGGTTCATATGATCAAGAAAAGGCCTTTTAAAATTTTGGGGATCATGCTTGGAGTGGTCGTAGTATTTGGTGGCATAGGCTTCTTATTTGGACAACTATTATACCATATTCTCAATTGATAGCTCAACAATAAAAATGTTTTCGCTACTATTTTCTAATCCTATTATTTAGGTAAATTCGTGAGATTTATTTTACCATTTAAATTTATTGGTCTAACCTTAAACTATGAATATTACAGATAAGAATAGAAACCTTATTTTTTGGGTATTACAAATTGTTGGTTGGGGGTTTATCAATTGCCTTTCCTTATTATTACTAAAGAATATCGGTTTAGAATATATCATCTATTCAATTATATCTGGATTTACAATAAGTGTTTCGGTAACTTCAATATTTCGATGGTATCTGAAACACAATATTAATTTTGAGTCTTTTAAGTCAATAGACGTAATCAAAATCGGAATATCTTTTCTTTTGACATGTTTCCTTTTTGGTTCTTTAAACTATCTTTTTGGTTACTTATATGCCAAATATGGTCCAAGTATATCACAGGAGCATATTGATATGTTCAAAATGTATGATGGCTTTTGGGTACAGGCTATAAATTCGCTATTTATGATAGGTGCTTGGACAGTCACCTATTTTGTGATCAAATTGCTTTTAAAACTGAACAAAGACCGTATAGAAAGGTTAGAACTAAACACCAATTTAAAACAAGCACAATTAAACACACTTAAAGGTCAAATTAACCCTCATTTTATGTTCAATAGTCTCAACAACATAAGAGGTCTAATGTTGGAGGATGTAGAAAAATCAAGGGAAATGTTGACCAAACTTTCTGAAATGTTGAGGTATTCGCTAACAAAAAATAATGTTGATGGAATAGCTGTGGAAGAAGAGTTGGAGATGGTAGATAATTATATTGCGTTGTCAAAAATTCAATTCGAAGAAAGGCTAAAATTTGAAAAAGAGATTGAAAAAGATACCCTTCAATTTCAAATTCCACCAATGATTATTCAGTTATTGATTGAAAATGCTGCAAAGCATGGGATTTCTAATTTAAAGGAGGGTGGGAAAATTAAACTAGAAGTAGGTTTGAATAATAATGGGCTTCAAATAAAGGTCATAAATTCTGGAAAGCTTGAGATTTCTAAAGATTCTACCCAGCTGGGGTTAAAAAATATAAAGCAGCGACTAAGGCTGTTATATGGTGAAAAAGCAAGTTTTAGTTTAAATGAAATAGGTAAGGAGGTTGTTGCGGAAATTAACATCCCACAAGTATGAGTATTAAAGCTGTCATAGTAGAAGATTCGCGTTTAGCACGTAATGAGCTCAAAGAATTATTAAAGGGCCATCCTGATATTGAGCTTATCGGTGAGGCTGAAAATGTTGATTTAGGATATGAATTAATACAAAAGACGCATCCAGACCTGTTGTTTTTGGATATTAATATGCCTGAAAAAGATGGTTTTGAGCTTTTAGAAATGTTGGATGATGTACCAATTACTGTGTTTACCACGGCTTTTGACGAATATGCTATTAAGTCTTTTGAATATAACGCATTGGATTATTTGCTAAAACCCATTAATGAAAAACGTTTTGCTTCCGCAATTGAAAAAGTGAAAGCAAAAACTGAGGAAAAGCATGATGTAAAAGGTTCAAGTATAAAACTTACGGAAAGCAGTCAAATTTTTATAAAAGATGGTGAAAAATGTTGGTTGGTAAAGATTGGGGAAATTGCTCTCTTTGAGATTGTTGGAAATTACACACGGGTATTTTTTCAGGATAATAAACCAATGTTGTATAAATCTTTAAATCAAATCGAGGAAAAATTACCCGAAGCTTCTTTCTTTAGGGTAAACCGCCAACAAATAATAAATACCAACTTTATTGCAAATGTAGTGCCTTGGTTTAATGGTAAATTAAAGCTCACCATGCAAAATGGTGAGGAAGTGGAAGTTTCTAGAAGACAATCCTATTTGTTCAAAGACCGTATGAGTTTTTAACAAAAAAACCTTTCAAAAAGAAAGGCTTTTTTGTTTGTGTCTTTTAACCACGAAGCATATCTGCGTACTTATCTTTGTAGCCCACCAAGGCAATAATGTTCAATAAAAGCAATCCAATTGCAGGCCCGATATTTGCGGGATCCAAAGTGGCATGAAATAATACGGCATTTACAGAAATGCTCATTAGGATAACTGCCATTAGAGCTCCCCATTTATTAAAAATGAGTGCTAATCCAGCAACTACTTCTACAACTCCAACCAAATTTAGAGTCTGGCTTTTGGATAATGCACTAAAATATTCGAGGGGGTCTCCAGTTAGCTCAAAAGCTGGTAAAAAGTTTAAAAATTTGTTAAGTCCAAAGACTAGCACAAATACTCCTAATAAAATCCGGACAATTAAAAATATTTTTGAATTCATCTGTTAAAAGTTTATTGGTTTGTAGATAAAGCTAATTAAAATTTACAATATCGTTAAATAACAGATGCTTATGCTAAGAACTTCTAAAGCTTTTATTTGTACTCTTCTCTAGCTGGACTAAATACATCCATTAATTTACAGACAGTGATTGCCCTTCCGCCATGTGGAACATTTGATGGTATAACCACTACACTGCCAGCTTCATATACTTCGGTATTTCCATCTAGGGTAAACTCAAAGTGACCAGAAACCACATGCATTATTTGCTCATGTATATGATGGTGCATAGGAACCACAGCCCCTTCTTCAACATCCCAAAAAACCCAGCTCATACTTTCAGAGTGTACTAATCTGCCGTGATAGCCTGGCATTATTTCTTTTGAAGGAATATCTGATAAAGTCATATTATTTTGTTTTTACCAATATAGTAAGAAACATAAAACAATTTTAATTCTATAACTATCTTTGAGCGATAAACTTTCTTCATGAAAATACATTTCATAGCCATAGGTGGAAGTGCCATGCATAATCTTGCTCTAGCATTAGCGTATAAAGGATATAGGGTGACCGGTAGTGATGATGTTATTTTTGAACCATCAAAAAGTAGGCTGGAGAAGAAAGGGTTACTGCCTGAAGAGTATGGATGGTTTCCGGAGAAGATTCAGATAGATTTAGATGCAGTAATCTTAGGGATGCATGCCAAACCAGATAACCCTGAGTTGCTTAAAGCTCAGGATTTAGGTGTAAAAATATATTCCTATCCAGAATTTTTATACGAGCAGTCTAAAGATAAAACACGAGTGGTTATTGGGGGTAGTCATGGCAAAACTACCATTACTTCTATGATTTTACATGTTCTTAATTACAACAATATTGATGTTGATTATATGGTTGGCGCACAATTAGATGGTTTTGACCGTATGGTACACCTTACCAAAGACAATGATTTTATAGTCCTGGAAGGGGATGAATATTTGTCCTCACCCATTGACCGAAGACCAAAATTTCATTTATACCAACCTAATATTGCTTTATTAAGTGGTATTGCTTGGGATCATATTAATGTATTTCCTACCTATGGGAATTATGTGGAACAGTTTAAAATTTTTGTCGATAGTATAATAGAAGGTGGTAGTATAACTTACAATGAAGAGGATGAAGATTTAAAAAATGTGGTAGTAGCTTCTGAGAATACCATTAGAAAAATGCCTTATCAGACCCCTGGGTATACCGTTGAGAAAGGAGTTACTCTATTGGAAACTCCTGAAGGCCCAATGCCAATCGAGATTTTTGGTAAGCATAACCTGAACAATTTGGCAGGTGCCAAGTGGATTTGCCAAAATATGGGTGTTGACGAGTTGGATTTTTATGAAGCCATAGCTACTTTTAAAGGAGCTTCTAAACGAATGGAAAAAATCGCTGAAAATCCAACTGGCATAGCTTTTAAAGATTTTGCCCATTCTCCCAGTAAAGTAGCTGCAACTACCAAAGCGGTTAAAGAACAATACCCAAACAGAAAGCTTTTGGCCTGCTTAGAGCTGCATACCTACAGTAGTCTTAATTCAGAATTTTTAAAGGAGTATGCTGGTGCATTGGACGATGCTGATGAGGCTGTGGTTTTCTATTCTCCTGAAGCGGTCAAGATAAAGAGGTTGGATGAGGTATCAGAAAAACAAATAGGCGAAGCCTTTAAGAATAAGGATTTAAAAATTTTCACGGATTCTAATTCTTTTCAAAACTTTTTGTTCTCCCAAAGCTTTGAAAATTCAGCATTACTTTTAATGAGTTCAGGAAATTATGGCGGTTTGGATTTTGATAAAATTTCCAATCTATTTTAACCACCCATTGTCAAGCTCCAAATTGTCTTAGATGATGGTCCAAATGTTTGTATTGCATTTGTCCCCATTGTTCTTTGGTGAATTTTCCAAATGCTGGATGCGGATACCATACTTCTCTTTCTTTAATACTATAAAAAGTATCCACTAAATTTTTTAACTCTTCATATTCAGTTTTAAAATCTTTCGGCTCTTTAGCGCGTAATTGTGGCGCTGTAGGCAAGTTTTTACGCCAGGGTTTGTCATTGTACAATGATTTTTTAAAGAAAGTTTTTACAAACCAATTTCCTTTAGAATTGTTCTCTTTGTTATCAATGGCTAGTTTTAATGGATATTTACAATGCCATGCCATTTGGCCAATGGTCATTTTGCCCCATAATCTTTCTGAATCTTCAGCTAAGTTATTTAGCCTTTCTTTTATTTCAGAATAGCCATTTTCAGTAAGTAGAGATTTCATTTGAGTAGTTTTTAGTGTGTCCGTCAAGATACAAAGGAAGATAGTTAGGTACAACAATGGATATCATTGGAATCATCTTTCATACTATTAAGAAATCCAGTTATCTTTAACGAATGCAAGAGAAGCAAACTTCTTTGTCCATTAAAAACTGGGCAGACGATGATAAGCCAAGGGAGAAATTACTTCAGAAAGGACGCTCCGTTTTATCAGATGCAGAACTTATTGCCATTTTAATTGGGTCGGGAAGTAGGGATGAAAGTGCTGTTGAGCTATCAAAACGGATTTTAGCTTCTGTGAACAACAACCTTAATGAATTAGGGAAGCTCACCATAAAACAATTGATGCAGTTTAAGGGTATTGGAGAGGCCAAGGCTATAACTATTGCGGCTGCAATGGAAATGGGCAGACGTAGAAGAGGAGAAGCTGCCCAAAATGTTACTAAAATAAATAGCAGCAAAGATGTTTTTGAACTCTTACAACCTATACTTGGAGAATTACCGCATGAGGAATTTTGGATTATCTATTTAAATAATTCCAATAAAGTACTGCACAAAGAGCAATTGAGTAAAGGAGGCATTACCGGCACATTAGTAGATATTAGACTGGTATTAAAAAAAGCATTGGAATATAGTGCCGTAGGTTTGGTTTTATCCCACAACCACCCATCCGGTATGCTAAAACCTAGCGCAGCAGACAAACAAATAACAACAAAATTAAAATTAGCGGCAGAAGCACTGGATATTAAAGTGCTTGATCACATAATCGTAACCGAAAAGGCTTATTTTAGTTTTGCCGATGAACACCTTTTATAGATGCTGCTAATTTACACGCATAAAATTTCTAAGCGCTTTAGCTATACAATGAAGCATGTCTTTACCCGAATTTTGGGTATTGATGTTAGCTTTACTAATACGGTTGAGGATTTTATAAAACATTCGGGACCTAAAATAACCTATTCTAAACAACCCTTACAGAACGAGTTTTTTATTAGAAGCAATTCTCTATTGTTTGAACAAGGGATTGATGACATTGATATAAAAATTGAAGATTGGGATGGATTACCTTGCTTTTTTGAGGCGGGGGAAAGGAGTAATATCCCTTTTGATATTTTTTCTGCAACCTTTTACTTATTAAGCAGGTATGAAGAATATTTGCCTCATGTAAAAGATGAGTTAGGTCGCTTTCCGGTAAAAGAAAGCTTAGCATACCAACAAAATTTTTTACAGCTCCCAGTGGTTGATTTGTGGGCTCAAAGGTTTTTAGGGATTTTAAAAAAACGGTTTCCAGAGATTGAAAGAAAAAAACGCACGTACAAGTTTACTTCCATAATCAACGTTACAACCTCACATTGTTTTGCTTATCGTGGATTTGTTAGAACTCTGGGAGGCATATTTTTGGACTTGGGTAAGTTTAAACTATTGCGTTTGCTAAAGCGGGTTGCAGTATGGATAAATCCAAAGAAAGATCCATACAATAATTTTTCATATTTAATGGAGATACATAAGCAGTTTAAGTGCAAGACCATGTTTTTCTTTCAATTTGCAGACTACTCAAGACATGATAAAAATGTTTCTATCTACAAAAATAAGTTTCAGTATTTAATAAAATCCGTAGCCGATTATAGTGTTGTTTCCCTCAGTGCTTCCTATAGCTCTTCTTTAAATAATTCAGTTTTGAAAGAAGAAAAGAATAGGTTGGCTAATCTGATAAATAGACCAGTAAACTACTCCCGTATGCGCTACAATAGGGTCAACATTCCCCAAACGTATCGCAATTTGGTGGAAACGGAATTCACAGATGATTATACCATGGGGTACACACATGAAATAGGTTTTAGGGCAGGTACTTGTACACCATTTTATTTTTACGATATAAATTTAGAGATACAACAACCTATAAAAGTCCATCCCTTTGCGGTTTGTGATTATTCATTTTTAAAACATAAAAAACAGCAACAAGTATTTGAAAAACTTGACTTTATATACAGACAGGTGAAAGAGGTACACGGCGATTTCAATATTGTTTTCTCCAATGAACTTTTGGGGAGTAACAACCGTCTAAAATGGTTGGAACTTTATAAAGCTATCCTAAAGAGATATTATGTTTGATCAACCCATAACAGATATTTTTTTTGATTTGGACCACACGCTCTGGGATTTTGAAAAGAACTCCGCATTGACATTTAAAAAGATTTTAAAGAAGAATCAGGTTAACGTACCTATTGAAGATTTTTTAAAAAGTTATGTGCCAATAAATCTAGAATATTGGAAATTATATCGTGAAGAAAAAGTTACTAAAGCAGAATTACGATATCAAAGACTGAAAGAGACATTTGACACTATAAAGTTTGAAGTTTCTGATGATTTAATAGATACTCTTTCAGATGAGTATATTCAATATTTGTCAACCTTTAATCATGTTTTCCCCCATACTTTCGAAATACTTGAATATTTAAAACCAAAATATAGGTTACATATTATCACAAATGGCTTTCAAGAGATACAAGACAAAAAATTGAAGAACGCCAATCTCTACAATTATTTTGGTCAAATAATAAATTCTGAAATGGCAGGGGTCAAAAAACCAAATCCAAAGATTTTTAAAATGGCCCTTAATCTCACCAAAACCAAAGCTGAAAGCTCTGTTATGATAGGTGATAATATTGAGGCTGATATACTCGGAGCTCAAGCCTTGGGGTTTCATACACTCCATTTTAATGCACATAATGAACCAGCTCATGATTTTTGCAAAATGATTGATAGTCTTCACGAAATAAAACTGTTTTTGTAGAGTTATACTAGTAGGGTTCAACACTCATAAGTTGTTGTCTATTTACTGGAATGCTGTTATGAAAAAAGTCTTGTATTTTCTCTTTTTAGGTTCTTTCCTTTTCTTTTCTTGTGCTGAGGAACAGAATTTTGATCAGTTCGATGATTTAAGTGTGACTCCAACACTAGCTACTGGAATTTTTTATTTTGAATCTCCTGAAGACGTTATAAATCAATTACCGCAAGGGGTTTTTTACAACCAGACTTTTACGTTTGAGGCATTTAACGAAGCTTTTGTTTCTGAAAGGGTTTTAGATGGCACAATTACATATCAATTGGAGAACACCACTAGCAAAGAATTGAACTTATTGGTCGAGTTTTTAGATGATGCTGATACTGTATTGGATAGTGAGTCCTTTACAATTGACCCGCAACCTGCACCATTACTGGAACGCCAAGTTGCTTATGGGAATGGGGATAAAGATTTGGATATACTTAGAAACACAACTAGAATTAGGGTCACGAGTGAAAATCTTGGGGATAACACAAGTCAATCAACAGCCAACGAACCTAGAATAATCTTAAGATCAAGCGCAGCATTTAGGGTAAGACTACAATGAAAAAGATTAAACTGGTTTTTTTTACCATACTTACTAGTATGGGACTCCTTAGTGCGCAAAACAAACAATTGCTGTACGACTTTTATGAAATTCCACAATCACTTCTTTTAAACCCAGGTGTAAAAACTCCGTATAAATGGCATACGAGCATCCCTTTACTTTCTGGAATTTCAGTACAGGCAGGAACAAGTGGAATTACCGTTAATGACCTTTTCGCCAATGATGGACTTAGTTTTACGGATAAGGTAAGAGATAAAGTTGTCAATGGTCTGAGCCAAAGGGATGAATTTGGCGCTAGTTTTCAAATAGATATTTTAAATATAGGTTTTAGAAATGCAAATAGGCCAGAAGACTATTATTCTTTTGGAATTTATGGCGATTTTTCAATTGTACAATACTGGCCTAAAGATTTGGCTATTTTGGCATTTGAGGGTAATGCTAATAACCTAAATCGTAGATTTAGCCTGAACCACATTGCAACTTATGGAGAAGCGGTAAACGTATTTCACTTTGGGATAAACAGAAAAGTAAATGATAAACTGCGTTTGGGGCTAAGAGGCAAGATTTACTCAAGTATTTTTGAGGCCAAATCAAATTCCAACAAAGGATATTTTGTAACTACACAAGGTGAAAATAATATATTACGCAATACAATAGTCGTTGATGGAGGTCTTAAAACTTCAGGTCTACAAGGAATAATCGAGAATGAAGATTCTGACCAAAGTATTGCAGGTCTATTGTTGGGGCGTTCTTTTTTTGGAGGAAATCTAGGGCTCGGTTTTGATGTTGGATTTACATACCAACTCAATGAAAGGACTTTTTTAACAGGTAGCCTTTTAGATGTAGGCTTTATTTATCATTCTAAGGATATTAAAAACTTTACTTTGGAAGGAACGGCTTCCAATGAGGGAATTGAAATTATTTTACCGGAATCCTTTGATGATTTAAATAGTGACATCTGGCAAGAGCTAGTGGATGATATAGAAGATCAGGTTCCTTTTGAAACTAATAGTGATGCCTATGTTTCCCTGAGACCAATAAAGTTAAATGCCTCTATACGGTATAATTTTGGAGAACAAAAGGGAAAAACGGAAGATTGTTATTGCGGTACAAATACGGTGCAGAGCGATAGCCCGTTTGATTATAAAAATGCAGTTGGCGGGCACCTTTATGTTATAAACAGGCCTAGAGGACCACAAGCTGCCTTAACTGCCTTTTATCAAAAAAGGTTGGGCAATGCACTTGCTGTAAAGGCTACGTATACAGCAGATAAATTTACACTTACGAATATTGGTTTAGGACTCAATTTTCAAGCTGGACCAGTAAATTTTTACATACTTGGTGATAACCTATTGGGCTATCAAAATATTCCAGATAGCAATTACGCATCTTTACAGTTTGGATTTAATATTATATCTTGGAACAGTAATTGATTACTGTTTAGTATGAAAAAAATATTACTCTTATTATCTCTGTTCTTTTTAGCTGTATCAGCTGGAAATGCACAATTGAATGATTACAAGTACATTATTGTACCTAAAAAGTTTGATGATTTTAAAAACGCGAATCAATATCAGACTAGTACACTATTAAAATATTTGTTTGTTGAAGCTTCTTATAATGCTATTTATGATGATATGCTTCCGGAAGATTTAAGAATAAATGGATGTTTGGGGCTCAAAGCAGATTTAGAAAATAAGTCTTCTTTATTTACTACAAAAGTGAACATAGTTGTCAGGGACTGTAATGGTCTTGTTGTGTTTACTTCTAAGGAGGGAAGAAGTAAAAAAAAGGAATATAAACCTGCCTACATGGAAGCTATTAAAGAAGCTTTTGCATCATATAATACATTGAATTATAAATATGTCCCTAAAGAAGAAATGGAAGAAAAACCGATTACGATAAGTTTTAAAAATGATGTAAAGTCCTTGGATGAAGAAGTAATACAAAAATCCGTGGATAAGAAAACAGAAGCATCGACCGTAAAACAAGAAGCTACTCTAGAAAATCAGAGCTATAAGAGTGTTGAGCCAGTTGCTTCAACAATTCAAAAAGGAAACAAGACAAGTGAAATTTTGGAAGAAAAGCTGGAAATGCTTTATGCCCAACCTATTGAAAATGGCTTCCAACTAATTGATAATACACCAAAGATTAGATATAAACTTATAGAAACATCAGTAAAAAATGTTTTTTTAGCTACTCGAGATAATGTAAGTGGAGTTATCTTAAGTAAAAATGGAAGATGGTTTTTTGAGTATAATGAGAATGGAGAAAAAGTTCTTGAAGAATTGAACATTAAGTTCTAAAACTCATACTTATCTTTCCATCGCTTTTTAAGAAATTCCCTCATGGCATTTTCTCGAGGATTATCGCCTAGTCTAAAAAAAGTGGTCCCAGAGATTTCATCCGGCAAAAACTCAGATGTGATAAAGTTATCTTTATGGTCATGTGCATATTCATACCCTTTACCATAATCTAAATCTTTCATTAATTTAGTTGGGGCGTTTCTAATATGTAATGGAACGGACAGGTCTCCAGTTTCTTTTACTTTTTGTTGTGCAAGCTTTATGGCAGCATAGCTTGCATTACTTTTTGGTGAACTTGCCAGATAGGTGGCACATTGGCTCAAAATAATTCTAGCTTCTGGATACCCAATCGTATTTACCGCCTGGAAAGTAGAATTTGCCAATACAAGAGCAGTCGGGTTTGCATTACCTATATCTTCGGATGCTAGAATTACCAGTCTACGTGCAATAAATTTTACATCTTCGCCACCTTCTATCATTCTTGCAAGCCAATATACTGCTGCGTTTGGATCACTACCGCGAACCGATTTGATAAACGCTGAGATAATATCATAATGTTGCTCACCTGTTTTATCATATAAGACTGTATTCTTTTGGACCTTTTGTAAAACAAGTTCATTTGTGATACTAATTTTCTTTCCAGATTCTGAAGTAACCAAAAGTTCAAAAATATTAAGAAGCTTTCTACCATCACCACCGGAAAGCCTTAACAAAGCTTCAGTTTCTTTTAATTCTACTTTCTTTGTTTTTAGAAAGTCATCTTCCTGTAACGCTCTATTTAAAAGCATCTCCAAATCCTTTTTATCAAAAGGATTCAAAATATAGACCTGACACCGAGATAATAAAGCGGGGATGACTTCAAAACTTGGGTTTTCCGTAGTAGCACCAATTAATGTAACCCACCCTTTTTCTACTGCTCCAAGTAATGAATCCTGTTGGGATTTGCTAAAACGGTGAATCTCATCAATAAATAGTATAGGATTTTTAGAAGTAAATAGCCCCCCGCTTTGTTTAGCCTTTTCTATTACTTCTCTCACATCTTTTACACCACTGCTTATTGCGCTGAGGGTATAAAAGGGGCGTTTACTTTCTGTTGCAATAATGTTGGCTAAGGTTGTTTTTCCTGTTCCAGGTGGCCCCCATAAGATTAAAGATGGAATTATACCCTGTTTTATTTGGTGCGTTAGGGCTCCTTTTTCACCGATTAAGTGACTTTGGCTAATGTAATCTTCAAGGCTTTTAGGTCTTATTCGTTCTGCTAAGGGCTCGTTCATTTTATAAAAATAGCTAAAAATGGGGATGACAATTTATCCGATTTTGCAATTATGGATAAGAATTTGCGACATTTATAGATATGTCCGCAGAAAATCATTTTAAGTTTTCTAAAGTTGTGCTTTTAGCTCCTTTGCTTGCTGCATTATCCATATGGACTGTATTTTGGATAGAAGTAAAATTCAAGGTTAACCTAAATGAATTTGGAATTGAACCTAGAGATGTTGTGGGATTAAGGGGGATTTTTTTTAGCCCATTTATTCACGGGTCTATTGAACATTTATATAATAATACCATTCCCTTGATAACATTGACAGCTGCTTTATTTTACTTCTATTATCGCAATGCAATTCAGGTTTTACTCATAGGAATTCTGCTTTCAGGATTGCTTACATGGCTAATAGGTAGGCCATCCTATCATATTGGGGCCAGTGGTCTTATTTATGTTTTGGTCAGCTTCATTTTTTTTAAAGGCATTTTTGCCAAGCACTACAGGTTAATTGCCTTGTCTTTAGCTATGGTTTTTTTATACGGGAGTATGATATGGTATATTTTCCCAATAAAAGATGGTATTTCATGGGAAGGACATTTGTCCGGTTTTTTAGTTGGATTCCTATTGGCACTAACATATAAAACCAAACTTGACCCAGAAAAGAAATATTCATGGGAAAAAGAAGATTATAATGAAGAAGAAGACGAGTTTTTAAAACATTTTGATGAAGATGGAAACTTTATTGAAACAATAGAACCCCCTACCGAACAAGTTGAGATAAATTATCATTATAAGAAGGAAAATGAAAATCGTAAAGATTAATTTCCTCGCTGTCTTACCGCTTCATATAAAAATACGCCACAGGCAACAGATACATTTAGAGATTCTATTTCTCCCTTTAGAGGTAACTTAGCTTTGCTGTCGACCATTTTAAGGATAGAAGGATTAATTCCGCGGTCTTCTGAGCCCATTATAATTGCACAGGGTTTTTGAAAATCTATATCAAATACAGAGTCATTTGTTTTTTCTGTTGCAGCTATTAATTTTATTCCTGTAGCTTTTAAATAAAACATAGCGTCTTTTAAATGATCAACTTTAGAAATGGGAATATTAAATGCCGCACCTGCAGAGGTTTTTATGGCATCGTCATTAAGTGGTGCTGATCCGCTTTTTGGAACAACGATAGCATCTATGCCACAGCACTCCGCAGTTCTTATTATTGCACCAAAATTACGTACATCGGAAATTTGGTCAAGCAATAATAAGAGGGGATTCTCTTTCTTTTCAAGAATTTGTTCCATTAAGGGTTCAAACTCTTGAAATCCAATGGATGAAATTTTGGCTACCGCTCCTTGATGGTTTCCGTGGGTCAGTCGGTTCAACTTCTCAATAGGTACATAAGAAGTACTTATTTTGTGTTTCCTGATTTGGTTTTCCAACTCTTTAAACAGCTGTCCTTTTAATCCTTTTTGAAGATAAACTTTGTTTAAGGGTTGGTTAGCTTCTATAGCCTCTATGATGGCACGTATGCCATGGATTTTGTTTGTATTTTTCATTTTGGCAAAGGTAGTAAAGTGGTCTATGTTATTTTATGTGAAAGGAATCTTTAAATTATAATAAATACTTTTTTGTGTACACTTTTCTCCTCTTCGATGTGCAAATTATATTATAATGATATGGTTTCAATAATTTATTGAGCGTACTATTGTAAAATAAATCCATATGCATTTGAATTATTGTGAAATATCACTACATTTGCAGCCCTCAAAACGAGGGTTATTTTATTTAATAAAAGAATTTAATGCCAACAATTTCACAATTAGTAAGAAAAGGAAGGGCCACAATTACCAAGAAGAGTAAATCGGCTGCTTTGGATTCTTGCCCACAAAGAAGGGGAGTCTGTACACGTGTCTACACTACTACGCCTAAAAAACCAAATTCTGCAATGCGTAAAGTTGCTAGGGTTAGGTTAACTAATGGTAAAGAGGTTAACGCTTACATTCCTGGAGAAGGGCATAACCTCCAAGAGCACTCGATAGTATTGGTAAGAGGCGGAAGGGTAAAAGATTTACCAGGAGTTAGATACCACATCGTTCGTGGAGCATTGGATACAGCAGGTGTTGCTGGTAGAACGCAACGTAGGTCTAAGTATGGTGCAAAACGCCCTAAAAAGTAATTAACAACTTTTAGTAAGAAACGATGAGAAAAAGACAGGCAAAGAAGAGGCCATTGTTGCCAGATCCAAAATTTGGAGACCAATTGGTAACACGTTTTGTAAATATGATGATGTGGGATGGTAAGAAGTCTACAGCGTTCAAAGTGTTTTATGATGCAATTGATATTGTAGAGGAAAAGAACACTGATGAAGAAAAGACAGCATTGGAGTTGTGGAAAGATGCATTATCTAATGTAATGCCACATGTTGAGGTAAGAAGTAGAAGAGTTGGTGGTGCTACATTTCAAATACCAATGCAGATTCGTCCTGACCGTAAAATATCAACCGCTATGAAATGGTTGATTCTTTATGCTCGCAAAAGAAATGAAAAATCTATGGCGCAAAAATTAGCTGCTGAGATTTTAGCAGCTGCAAAAGAAGAAGGCGCTGCGGTCAAGAAAAGAGTGGATACCCACAAAATGGCCGAAGCAAATAAAGCATTTTCCCACTTTAGATTTTAATTACCAAGATGGCAAGAGATTTAAAATTTACAAGGAATATAGGTATTGCGGCACATATTGATGCTGGAAAAACTACTACTACAGAACGTATATTATTTTATACTGGTGTTAGTCATAAAATTGGAGAGGTGCACGATGGTGCCGCTACCATGGACTGGATGGAGCAAGAGCAAGAGCGTGGTATAACCATTACTTCTGCTGCTACTACATGTACTTGGAACTTCCCAACGGAAAATGGAAATCCAGTAAATGATACTAAAGGATATCATTTTAACATTATAGATACTCCTGGCCACGTTGACTTTACCGTAGAGGTAAACCGTTCTTTACGTGTATTGGATGGTCTAGTCTTTTTATTTAGTGCTGTTGATGGTGTTGAGCCTCAATCAGAAACTAACTGGAGATTGGCTGATAATTATAAGGTGCCAAGAATTGGTTTCGTGAACAAAATGGATAGACAAGGGTCTAATTTCTTAATGGTTTGTAACCAAGTTAAGGATATGTTGGGTTCTAACGCTGTACCTATTGTTTTGCCGATTGGTGAAGAAGCTGATTTTAAAGGTATAGTAGACCTTGCAAAGAATAGAGCAATCGTTTGGCACGAAGAAGGATTTGGATCAACATTCGATGTGATTGATATTCCTGCTGAAATGGAAGCTGAAGTAAAAGAATATCGCGCTGCTTTAATTGAAGCAGTGGCTGAGTATGATGAAGAATTAATGGAAAAATTCTTCGAAGATGAAGATTCCATAACTGAAGAAGAAGTTCATGCTGCATTAAGAGCTGCGGTAATGGACAGAGCTATAATTCCAATGATTTGTGGTTCTTCTTTTAAGAACAAAGGGGTTCAATTCTTATTGGATGCTGTATGTAGATATTTGCCTTCTCCAATTGATAAGGATGATATCGTAGGTACAGATCCTAATACAGGAAATGAAATTTCTAGAAAACCAGACGTTAAGGAACCTTTTTCTGCTTTAGCATTTAAAATTGCGACAGATCCTTTCGTTGGTCGTTTGGCATTCTTCAGAACTTACTCTGGACGTTTGGATGCTGGTTCATATATTTTGAATAACAGATCTGGCAAGAAAGAGCGTATTTCTCGTATCTATCAGATGCATTCCAATAAACAAAATGCTATCGATTTTATCGAAGCTGGTGATATTGGTGCTGCTGTTGGATTTAAAGATATCAAGACTGGTGATACCATGTCTGATGAAAAGCACCCAATAGTTCTTGAAAGTATGGATTTCCCTGACCCTGTAATTGGTATAGCAGTGGAACCAAAAACTAAGGCTGATGTAGATAAACTAGGTATGGCTTTGGGTAAATTGGCTGAAGAAGATCCTACTTTCCAAGTCAAAACTGATGAAGCTTCAGGTCAGACCATTATTTCTGGTATGGGTGAACTTCACTTAGATATTATCGTTGATCGTTTGAAGCGTGAGTTTAAGGTAGATGTTAATCAAGGTCAACCTCAAGTAGAGTACAAAGAAGCTATCACACAGAAGGCAGACCACAGAGAGGTATACAAAAAGCAATCAGGTGGTCGTGGTAAATTTGCTGATATTGTATTTACAATTGAACCTGCTGAAGAAGGTAAGAGTGGACTTGATTTTGTGTCCCAAATCAAAGGTGGTAACGTTCCAAAGGAATTTATCCCTTCTGTAGAAAAAGGATTCAAAATGGCAATGCAGAATGGTCCTTTAGCCGGTTACGAAATGGATGCTATGAAAGTTACTTTGACGGATGGTTCATATCACGATGTGGATTCGGATCAATTGTCTTTCGAACTTGCTGCTAAATTAGGATACAAAGCTGCTGCAAAAGCTGCAAAAGCGGTAATCATGGAGCCAATTATGAAATTGGAAGTACTTACTCCTGAAGAAAATATGGGTGATATTGTTGGTGACCTTAACAGAAGAAGAGGTCAAGTAAGTGATATGTCCGATAGAGCTGGAGCTAAAGTTATTAAGGCTACTGTTCCTTTATCAGAGATGTTTGGTTATGTTACTTCTTTAAGAACATTGTCATCTGGTAGAGCAACGTCAACTATGGAGTTTTCCCACTATGCGGAAACGCCAAGTAATATCTCGGAAGAAGTAATTAAGGCAGCTGTTGGTGCGCCAGCATAAATTTTAGAAGATGAGTCAAAAAATAAGAATAAAATTAAAGTCCTACGATCACAATTTAGTGGATAAGTCTGCTGAAAAAATCGTTAAGACCGTAAAGACTACTGGCGCTGTTGTAACAGGTCCAATACCTTTACCTACAAACAAAAAGATATTTACAGTTCTACGTTCACCGCACGTTAATAAGAAGTCTAGAGAACAATTCCAATTAAGTTCTTACAAGAGATTATTGGATATTTATAGCTCTTCTTCAAAAACTATTGATGCTTTAATGAAATTAGAGCTTCCAAGTGGTGTAGAAGTAGAAATAAAAGTGTAGATTTGCACGCTCTTTAAAAAAGAGGTTACATGTCCTGAGCTGCGAGCGAGGGAAAGACGGTGAAAGAAAAAAATCTGGGTCAGAGGATTTTCTTGACCCTTTTTTAATGTTTTTTAAGTAAACAAACAGAAAAGTAAATAATTAATATAAATAAATATGTCTGGGTTAATAGGAAAAAAAATCGGCATGACCAGCATCTTTGATGAGAATGGAAAGAACATTCCATGTACCGTCATTCAAGCTGGACCATGTGTGGTTACCCAAGTCAGAACCGAAGAGGTAGACGGGTATAGTGCCCTTCAACTCGGTTTCGATGACAAGGCAGAAAAGCGTGCTAATAAGGCTGAATCTGGTCATTTTAAGAAGGCAGGCGCTTCTCCAAAGAAAAAAGTCGTTGAGTTCCGTGATTTTGAAGGTGAGTTTAAATTAGGTGACACAGTGGGTGTTGACATTTTTTCTGAAGGAGAATTTGTTGATGTAGTTGGTACATCTAAAGGTAAAGGTTTTCAAGGTGTAGTAAAAAGACATGGCTTTGCTGGTGTTGGACAAGCTACTCACGGACAGCACAACAGATTAAGAGCCCCAGGTTCTATTGGTGCGGCTTCTTATCCTGCAAGAGTATTTAAAGGAATGAAGATGGCAGGTAGAATGGGTAGCGATAGAGTTACTGTTCAAAACCTAAGAGTATTAAAGGTAGTTTCTGAAAAGAACATAATAGTTGTTAAAGGAGCTGTACCTGGTCATAAAAATGCTTACGTAACTGTAGAAAAGTAAGGAAATGAAGGTAGCAGTTTTAGATATAAAAGGAAAAGAAACAGGTAGAAAGGTTGAGCTTTCTAACGATGTTTTTGCTATAGAACCTAATGAGCATGCAATTTATTTGGATGTTAAACAGTATTTAGCACACCAAAGACAAGGTACTCATAAGGCAAAAGAAAGAGCTGAAATCGTTGGTAGTACCAGAAAGATTAAAAAACAAAAAGGTACGGGTACGGCGAGAGCTGGTAGTATTAAATCTCCTATTTTTAGAGGTGGTGGTAGAATTTTTGGCCCTAGACCAAAAGATTACAGCCAAAAACTAAATAAGAATGTGAAGCGATTAGCTCGTAAATCTGCATTTAGTTTAAAGTCTAAACAAAAGGAATTATTAGTTGTTGAAGACTTCAATTTTGAGACTCCAAAAACTAAAGATTTCGTCAATGTTTTGAAATCTTTAGGGATTGAAAACAAAAAGTCTTTAATCGTCTTGGGCAACTCGAATAATAACGTATATTTGTCGTCGCGTAATTTTAAAGGTTCTGAAGTTGTAAAAAACTCAGAATTAAGCACTTACAAGATTTTAAATGCTAAAAGTGTTGTGCTTTTGGAAAGCGCGGTTGAAGGAATTGAATCTAACTTAAGTAAATAAGCAGAACATGAGTGTGTTGATAAAGCCAATCATTACGGAAAAAATGACCGCAGACAGCGAGCTTTTCAATCGTTATGGTTTCTATGTTGACCCAAAGGCCAACAAGTTACAGATTAAAGAAGCTGTTGAAGCAACTTACGGTGTTTCTGTGGAGAAAGTTAGAACTATGAATTACGGACCTGAGCGTCGTACTAGATATACGAAAACAGGTATTCAGCATGGTAAAACCAATGCTCGTAAAAAGGCAATAGTTGATGTTGCAGAAGGAGATATCATTGATTTTTACAGTAATCTATAAAGACAAGTAATGTCAGTTAGAAAATTAAAACCAATAACCCCTGGACAGCGTTTTAGAGTAGTAAACGGATTTGACGCGATTACTACTGATAAGCCGGAGAAAAGCTTGCTTGCTCCGTTAAAAAAGTCGGGTGGTAGAAACAGTCAGGGAAAAATGACCATGAGCCATAGAGGTGGTGGTCATAAAAGAAGGTATCGAGTTATTGATTTCAAAAGAGATTTGCAAGGTGTAGCTGCTGAAGTGAAATCAATCCAGTACGACCCAAACAGAACGGCTTTTATCGCCCTTTTAGAATATAAGGGTGGTGAAAAGAGATATATCGTAGCTCAAAATGGGTTGCAGGTCGGACAGAAAGTAGTTTCCGGCGAAAAAGCTGCCCCAGAAATTGGGAATGCCCTATTTCTTAAGGATATTCCTTTAGGCACCATAATCTCCTGTATTGAGCTTAGACCAGGACAAGGAGCCGTAATGGCGAGAAGTGCTGGTACTTTTGCACAATTAATGGCAAAAGATGGAAAGTTTGTAACTATTAAACTTCCTTCAGGCGAAACCAGATTAGTTTTAGCTAATTGTTTGGCTACTGTTGGTGCAGTTTCAAACTCAGACCATCAATTATTGGTTTCTGGTAAAGCAGGTAGAAGCAGATGGTTAGGAAGAAGACCAAGAACTAGACCAGTGGTTATGAACCCTGTGGATCACCCAATGGGTGGTGGTGAAGGTCGTGCTTCTGGAGGTCATCCAAGATCTAAGAACGGTATTCCGGCTAAGGGATACAGAACACGTTCCAAGACTAAAGATAGCAATAGATATATTATCGAACGTAGAAAGAAATAAAAGAAAAAGGAAATGGCACGTTCATTAAAAAAAGGACCTTACGTTCATCATAGTTTAGAAAAGAAAGTCCAGCAAAATGTGGAATCAGGAAAGAAAGCAGTAATCAAGACTTGGTCACGAGCTTCAATGATAACACCAGACTTTGTTGGTCAAACTATCGCGGTGCATAACGGAAGACAATTTGTTCCTGTTTATGTAACTGAGAACATGGTAGGTCATAAGTTAGGAGAATTTTCACCAACCCGTTCTTTTAGAGGGCATGCTGGTGCTAAAAATAAAGGTAAAAAGTAAGCTATGGGAGTTCGAAAAAGACAGATGGCTGAAAGAATTAAGGCGGAGAAAAAAGAACTTGCTTTTGCAAAGTTGAATAACTGTCCTACTTCACCTCGAAAGATGCGCTTGGTTGCGGATTTAATTAGAGGCAAGCAAATAGAAATGGCATTGGCTATTTTAAGGTTTAACCCAAAAGAAGCTTCTAGAAAGTTAGAGAAACTTTTACTTTCTGCCATTGCAAATTGGGAAGCAAAGAATGAAGACGGCAATATAGAAGATGCCGACTTGTTCATTAAAGAAATTCGCGTGGACAGCGGTACTATGTTAAAGAGGTTGAGACCAGCTCCGCAAGGTCGTGCACATAGAATTAGAAAACGCTCTAATCATGTAACAATGATTTTGGGTGCAAATACTAACACAGAAGCTAAAGCATAATATGGGACAAAAAACCAATCCGATAGGAAATCGCTTAGGAATTATCAGAGGATGGGAATCTAACTGGTATGGTGGAAATGATTACGGAGATAAATTGGCAGAAGATGACAAAATCAGAAAGTACATCCATGCCCGTTTAGCAAAAGCAAGTGTTTCTAGGGTTATTATAGAGAGAACTCTAAAATTGATTACTGTTACTATCACTACGGCAAGACCTGGCATCATTATCGGTAAGGGTGGTCAAGAAGTGGATAAGTTAAAGGAAGAGTTGAAAAAAATCACTAATAAGGAGGTTCAAATCAACATTCACGAGATAAAAAGACCAGAAGTTGATGCCCATTTGGTTGCTGCGAGTGTAGCAAGACAGATTGAAAGCAGAATTTCTTACCGTAGAGCAATTAAGATGGCTATCGCAGCAGCAATGCGAATGAATGCGGAAGGTATTAAGATTCAGATTTCAGGTCGTTTGAACGGTGCAGAAATGGCACGTTCAGAATCATATAAAGACGGTAGAATTCCATTATCAACTTTTAGAGCAGATATCGATTATGCTTTAGTTGAAGCCCACACTACTTATGGTAGATTGGGTATCAAAGTATGGATTATGAAGGGTGAAGTGTATGGTAAGCGCGAATTGTCTCCGTTAGTAGGTTTATCTACTGGCAATAAAGGTGGTAAGAATGATGGAGGTAAGAGACAACAACGTCGTAGAAAGTAATTAGATAAAGAAAAGGTAAGATGTTACAGCCGAAAAGAACAAAATTTCGTAAAGCCCAGAAGGGACGTATGAAGGGAAATTCACAGCGAGGACACCAGCTTTCCAATGGAATGTTTGGTATTAAATCATTGGATTCCCACTTTATCACATCTCGTCAAATAGAAGCTGCACGTATTGCTGCAACTAGATATATGAAAAGGCAAGGTCAGTTATGGATTAAGATTTTTCCAGATAAACCGATTACTAAAAAGCCTCTAGAAGTACGTATGGGTAAAGGTAAAGGTGCTCCAGAATACTGGGTTGCTGTTGTAAAGCCAGGTAGAATAATGTTCGAGATTGCAGGGGTTCCTTATGATGTTGCAAAAGAGGCATTAAGACTCGCTGCACAGAAATTACCTGTTAAAACTAAATTTATTGTTGCTAGAGATTACGACGCAGCTTAAATAACTGATAAGAGATGAAACAAGCAGAGATAAAAGAACTATCGGTTGAAGAGCTTCAGCAAAAATTGGCTGAAACTAAGAAAGAATATGCTGATTTAAAAGTGGCGCATTCAGTTACTCCACTAGAAAATCCAATGCAGATAAGAAAGACCAGAAGAACGGTGGCGAGATTGGCGACAGAGTTAACTAAAAGGGAATTACAATAACGGGTTCGGCCTTATGGAAGAAACAACAAGAAATTTAAGAAAAGAAAGGATTGGCGTAGTAACCAGTAACAAAATGGAAAAATCCATTGTTGTGGCTGAAGTAAAACGTGTAAAACATCCTATGTACGGTAAATTCGTTTTGAAGACCAAAAAGTATGTTGCTCATGATGAGAAAAATGACTGCAACGAAGGTGATACCGTAAAAATTATGGAAACCCGACCATTGAGTAAGACTAAATGTTGGAGATTGGTTGAAATCCTTGAAAGAGCTAAATAATTATGTTACAGCAAGAATCTAGATTAAAGGTTGCGGATAATACTGGTGCTAAAGAAGTGCTTACCATCCGTGTGCTTGGAGGAACAAAAAGAAGATATGCTTCCGTTGGTGACAAAATCGTAGTAACTGTAAAAGAAGCTACGCCTAACGGAGCTGTAAAAAAAGGTTCTGTTTCTACTGCAGTAGTGGTTAGAACCAAAAAAGAAGTAAGAAGACCCGATGGTTCTTATATCCGTTTTGATGACAATGCATGTGTATTGTTAAATCCAACTGGTGAAATGAGAGGTACTCGTGTTTTTGGACCTGTTGCAAGAGAATTGCGTGACAAACAATTTATGAAAATAGTTTCACTTGCCCCAGAGGTATTGTAATTGTACGAGAAGATGACAAAGTTGAAAATTAAAACAGGAGATACAGTAAGAATTACCACTGGAGACCATAAGGGTACAGAGGGTAAAGTAATGCGTGTTGATGCTGAAAAAAATAAAGCTATTGTTGAGGGTGCTAACATGGTTTCCAAGCATGAGAAACCAAGTGCAAAAAATCCTCAAGGTGGTATTGTAAAAAAGGAAGCCCCTATACATATTTCTAACCTTTCTTTGGTTGATTCCAAAGGAGATGCTACTAGAGTGGCATATGAAGTTAGAGATGGTAAAAAAGTTAGGGTTTCTAAAAAATCTGGAGAAATAATCTAGTTATGAGTTACATTCCAAGATTAAAGCAAGAATATAAAGAACGTGTGGTAAAAGCACTTTCTGAAGAGTTTGGCTACAAGAACGTGATGGAAGTTCCTAAACTGCAAAAAATTGTAGTTAGTAGGGGTGTAGGTGCTGCTGTGGCCGATAAAAAGTTAATTGACCACGCCGTTGATGAGTTAACTATGATAACTGGTCAAAGGGCCGTTGCTACAATGTCTAAAAAAGATGTTGCTGCATTTAAACTCCGTAAAGGAATGCCAATTGGAGCAAAAGTGACTTTACGTGGTGAGCGTATGTACGAATTTTTGGATAGGTTAATTACTACTGCACTGCCAAGAGTAAGAGACTTTCAAGGAGTACGTGCGACAGGTTTTGATGGTAGAGGAAACTATAGCCTTGGTGTAACTGAACAAATTATTTTCCCTGAAATCAATATTGATAAGATAAATAGAATCAACGGTATGGACATCACTTTTGTGACATCTGCCGATACAGATAAAGAAGCAAAATCATTGTTAACCGAATTGGGAATTCCCTTTAAAAAGAACTAGTATGGCTAAGGAATCAATGAAAGCCCGCGAACGTAAAAGGGCAAAAATGGTAGCTAAATATGCTGAAAAGCGTAAAGCTTTAAAGGAAGCTGGTGATTATGACGCTTTGCAGAAGTTGCCAAAGAATGCTTCTCCTGTGCGTATGCGCAACCGTTGTAAACTAACGGGAAGACCAAGAGGTTACATGAGAACTTTTGGTATCTCAAGGGTAACATTTAGAGAAATGGCCAACCAAGGATTAATCCCTGGGGTTAAAAAGGCAAGTTGGTAAATAGAATTAAAGAGTAGTAGAAATGCTTACAGATCCAATATCAGATTATTTAACACGAATTCGTAACGCGAGCAGAGCTGGTCATAGAGTAGTTAATATTCCTGCATCTAACTTAAAAAAGGAGATGACGAAGATTCTATTCGACCAAGGATATATCCTTAGTTACAAATTCGAAGATGACACAGTCCAAGGTAATATCAAAATCGCTTTGAAATATGACAAGTTTACAAAAGCACCTGTAATCAAAAAATTACAACGTGTTAGTAAGCCTGGTCTAAGAAAATACTCAGGTTCTGAGGACTTGCCAAGAGTCTTAAATGGTTTAGGTGTCGCTATAGTATCTACTTCACATGGAGTAATGACTAGCAAACAAGCTAAGCAAGAGAAGGTTGGTGGCGAAGTATTGTGCTACGTATATTAATAAGAGTAAAGTTTTAGAGAAATGTCTAGAATAGGTAATAATCCAGTTTCGATCCCTGAAGGGGTAACCGTTGAAATAAACGGTAATGTAGTTACCGTTAAAGGAAAACTTGGCGAATTGACCCAAGAGTTTTCAGGTGTCGAAGTAGCGATGGAAGACGGAAGTTTGATGGTAAAAAGACCTTCGGACTCAAAAGAGCATAAAGCAAAGCATGGTCTTTATAGATCATTGTTTTTGAATATGGTTGAAGGGGTTTCTAAAGGATGGACTAAAGAATTGGAATTGGTTGGTGTTGGTTATAGAGCTAGCAATCAAGGACAAAAATTGGATTTAGCTTTAGGTTTTTCTCACAACATAGTTATGAGTATAGCTCCGGAAGTTAAAATAGAGACTGTATCAGAAAAAGGTAAAAACCCAATTGTGAAGTTGACTTCGCATGACAAGCAATTGGTGGGCCAAGTGGCAGCCAAAATAAGAGCTTTCCGCAAACCAGAGCCATACAAAGGAAAAGGTATCAGATTTGTAGGAGAACAAATTAGAAGAAAAGCAGGTAAATCAGCTTAATAATATAGTATTATGGGATTGTCTACAACCGAAAGAAAATTACGAATCAGGAGAAGAATCAGAAAGATTTCTTCTGGTACCGAAAGCAGACCGCGTTTGTCCGTTTTTCGTAGTAATAAAGAAATATATGCTCAATTGATTGATGATGTTAGTGGTAAAACATTAGCAGCTGCATCTTCAAGAGATAAGAACATTGATGCAAAAGGAACCAAAACCGAAGTTGCAAACGCTGTTGGTAAAGCTATTGCTGAAAAAGCAAAAAAAGCTGGTATTGAAGCTGTTGCATTTGACAGAGGCGGAAACTTGTATCATGGAAGAGTAAAATCATTGGCGGAAGGTGCCAGAGAAGCAGGACTTAAATTCTAAATCAATATGTACCAGAAATACAAAAATGTAGAAATAGTTAAGCCAGGTGGTTTAGATTTAAAAGACCGTCTTGTTGGCGTACAGAGGGTAACAAAGGTTACCAAAGGTGGTAGAGCGTTTGGTTTCTCTGCAATCGTTGTTGTAGGTGATGAGAACGGTGTGGTAGGTCACGGTTTGGGAAAATCAAAAGATGTTGCTACTGCAATCGCAAAGGCTATTGAAGATGCAAAAAAGAATTTAGTTAGAATACCTTTAAATAAAGCTACGCTTCCTCATGAACAAAAAGGTAAGTTTGGAGGCGCAAGAGTATTTATAAAGCCTGCATCACAAGGTACAGGAGTTATTGCTGGTGGAGCTGTACGTGCGGTATTGGAAGCTGTTGGAGTACACGATGTGCTTTCAAAATCTCAAGGGTCTTCCAATCCACATAACGTTGTTAAAGCAACTTTTGATGCATTGTTACAACTAAGGGATGCTGGTACTGTTGCTGCACAGAGAGGGGTTAGTTTAGAAAAAGTATTTAAAGGATAGGATAAGATGGCGAAGATTAAAGTAAAACAATTAAAGAGTGCCATTAAGAGACCTCAGAACCAAAAGAGGACTCTAGAAGCATTGGGACTAAGGAAAATAGGTCATGTTGTAGAACATGAAGCAACACCTAACATCCTTGGTATGATAAAAAAAGTTGAACACTTGGTTTCCACTGAGGAATCTTAAAGAAAAGATAGAATGGATTTAAGTAGTTTAAAACCAGCAGAAGGAGCAATAAATAGAGACGGAAAACGCCTTGGTAGAGGTCAGGGTTCTGGAAAAGGTGGAACTGCTGCTAGAGGACATAAAGGAGCTAAGTCAAGATCTGGTTACTCTAAGAAAATTGGATTTGAAGGTGGTCAAATGCCTTTGCAGAGACGTGTTCCCAAATTTGGTTTCAAGAATATCAATCGTAAAGAATATCAAGGTATAAACTTAGACAAGTTGCAAACTTTGGTGGACAATAAGGCTGTAAAAGGAGAGGTTACTTTCGAAGCTTTGGTTGAAAACAGGTTGGTGAGACAAAATGAACTGGTAAAGATTTTAGGTGGAGGTGAATTAAAGGCCAAACTTAAAGTCTCTGCGCATAAATTTAGTGCATCTGCTAAAGCGGCAATCGAAGCGGCTGGTGGTGAAGCAATAAGTTTATAACGATATCGAATTATGAAGAAATTTATTGAGACCATATCAAATATTTGGAAAATTGAGGAGCTTAGACAACGTATTCTAGTTACTCTTGGTCTACTATTGGTGTATCGTTTTGGTGCACAAGTAGTACTTCCAGGTATTGATACAGCTCAATTGGCAGACCTATCCGCAAATGCGGGTGACGGTATTTTAGGAATTCTAAATGCATTTACGGGAGGGGCATTTGCAAATGCTTCAGTTTTTGCATTGGGTATTATGCCATATATTTCTGCCTCTATTGTAGTACAATTGATGAGTATTGCAATACCTTATTTACAGAAGTTAGACAAAGAGGGGGAAAGTGGTAGAAAGACCAAAAATCAAATAACTCGCTGGCTGACCATTGCAATAGGTATTGTTCAGGCACCGGCTTATTTATATGGTTTAGGCGCGCTCGGTGTGCCAGACAGTGCATTCATACTAGGTAAAGGATTGGATTTTATTGTTCCGGCAGTAATTATATTGGTTACGGGCATCGTATTTGCCATGTGGTTAGGTGAAAAAATCACGGATAAAGGTATCGGTAACGGTATATCATTATTGATTATGATTGGTATTATAGCTACTATGCCTCAGTCTTTCGCTCAAGAAGCGGTTTCTAGATGGAATGGTACTGGTGGTCCAATGCTCATTATTGTTGAGGTTGTTATCTGGTTTTTAGTAATTCTTGCGAGTGTATTGTTGGTAATGGCTTTGCGTCAAATCCCTGTTCAATATGCTAGAAGAAGTGCTTCTGGAGGATATGAAAAAAACATTACAGGCTCCAGGCAATATATCCCGTTAAAATTGAATGCATCTGGAGTTATGCCTATAATTTTTGCGCAAGCAATTATGTTTGCACCAAGTTTAATAGGAAGAACATTTAACAATACTGCTGTTGGTCAATGGATGGAAGTTCAGTTTGCGGACATCTTTGGATTGGCATACAATATATTATTCGCAGTATTGATTATTATTTTCACCTATTTCTACACTGCGATAACAGTCCCAACGAACAAAATGGCTGATGATTTAAAAAGAAGTGGTGGTTTTATTCCAGGGATTCGACCTGGCAAGGAAACAGGTGATTACTTAGATAAAATAATGTCTTTGATTACTTTTCCGGGATCTGTGTTTTTAGCACTGCTAGCCGTATTGCCAGCAGTTGTTGTAAAACTAATGGATGTACAGGCAGGTTGGGCGTTATTTTATGGGGGAACTTCACTGTTGATTATGGTAGGTGTTGCTATTGATACTGTTCAACAAGTGAATTCATATTTACTAAATAGACATTACGACGGTTTGATGAAAACCGGTAAAAATAGAAAAGTAGCATAATTTATGGCAAAGCAGCCAGCAATAGAACAAGATGGATCAATAATCGAAGCATTATCAAATGCAATGTTTCGAGTTGAATTAGAAAACGGTCACGTTGTGACAGCTCATATCTCAGGGAAGATGCGTATGCATTACATTAAATTGCTTCCAGGAGATAAGGTAAAACTTGAAATGAGCCCATACGATTTGACCAAAGCAAGAATTACATATAGATACTAAGATGAAGGTAAGAGCATCAGTAAAGAAAAGAAGTGCCGACTGCAAAATTGTTCGCAGAAAAGGCAGATTATACGTAATCAACAAAAAGAATCCTAGATTTAAACAAAGACAAGGGTAGTTATGGCAAGAATTGCAGGGGTAGACATCCCAAAACAAAAGCGAGGTGTAATCGCACTTACCTATATCTTCGGAATTGGTAAGAGCCGTGCCAAAGAGATTTTAACAGCAGCAGGTGTAAGTGAAGACACTAAAGTTTCAGATTGGAACGATGATGAGATTGGTAAAATCCGTGATGCGGTATCTTCTTATACTATAGAAGGCGAACTTCGTTCAGAGACTCAATTGAATATCAAACGTCTAATGGACATTGGATGTTACAGAGGTATTCGTCATAGATCTGGTTTGCCATTAAGAGGTCAACGTACAAAGAACAACTCTAGGACAAGAAAAGGAAAGCGTAAAACAGTTGCTAATAAGAAAAAGGCAACTAAATAATAGTTAGGTATTATGGCAAAGGCAAATACTAAAACAACAAAAAAGCGTAAAGTAATAGTTGATTCCAACGGAGAAGCTCACATAACAGCATCTTTTAACAATATCATTATTTCTTTAACGAATAAAAAAGGAGACGTTATTTCATGGTCTTCAGCTGGTAAGTTAGGATTTAGAGGTTCTAAAAAGAATACTCCATACGCTGCTCAAGTAGCTGCTGAAGATTGCTCTAAAGTTGCTCACGAAGCTGGTTTGCGTAAAGTAAAGGTTTTCGTTAAAGGACCAGGTAACGGTAGGGAATCTGCAATCCGATCTATACACAATGCAGGAATTGAGGTAACTGAGATCATCGATGTTACTCCAATGCCGCACAATGGATGTAGACCTCCAAAGAGAAGAAGAGTATAATTAATTATAATATGGTCTGCGAATAGCAGATTTTCACACGAAAGCGTACTAAAGATTATCGAAGGATAAGCCTTAATTCATAATCACACTTTCATAAACTAAGAAGATGGCAAGATATACAGGACCAAAATCAAAAATCGCTCGTAAGTTTGGCGAAGCGATATTCGGAGACGATAAAGCCTTCGAAAAAAAGAATTATCCTCCGGGACAACACGGTAACAACCGTCGCCGTGGAAAAAAATCAGAGTATGCAATCCAGTTGATGGAAAAGCAAAAAGCAAAGTACACTTATGGTATTTTAGAAAAGCAGTTTAGAAACTTGTTTGCTACTGCCAAAAGAAAAGAAGGTGTTACTGGTGAAGTGCTTTTACAACTATGTGAATCTCGTTTAGACAACGTTGTTTACAGAATGGGTCTTTCTTCTTCAAGAAGAGGAGCCCGTCAGTTGGTTTCACACAGACATATTACGGTAAATGGAGAAGTGGTAAATATCCCTTCATATTCATTAAAAGCTGGTGATGTTGTTGGTGTTCGTGAAAAGTCAAAATCTGTACAATCTATTAATGATTCCCTTGCGAACAATAGTAGTGTGTACGAATGGATTACTTGGAACAACGAGAAAAAAGAAGGTGCTTTTGTAAGCGTACCGGAAAGACTTCAGATTCCAGAGAACATCAAAGAGCAATTAATCGTCGAGTTATATTCTAAATAAAAACAACACTAATCCAATATGGCACTACTTAATTTTCAGAAGCCCGATAAAGTTATCATGATAGACTCGACAGATTTCGAGGGGAAATTCGAATTTCGCCCTTTGGAACCTGGCTATGGATTAACTGTTGGGAATGCATTACGAAGAGTATTACTTTCCTCATTGGAAGGTTTTGCGATAACATCAGTTAGAATTGATGGGGTTGAACACGAGTTTTCGGTTATCCCTGGCGTTGTAGAAGATGTTACCGAGATAATATTGAACTTAAAGCAAGTTCGATTCAAAAGACAGATTGATGACGTTGAAAGTGAAACAGTTTCTGTTTCTCTAAGTGGAAAAGACCAATTAACTGCGGGTGACTTTCAAAAATTCATTTCAGGGTACCAAGTGTTAAATCCTGATTTGGTCATTTGCAACATGGATTCTAAAGTTTCTATAAACTTAGAAATCATTATCGAAAAAGGTCGAGGTTATGTTCCAGCGGAAGAAAACAAAAAATCAAATGCTCCTCTTGGAAGCATTGCAGTTGATTCTGTTTATACTCCGGTAAAAAACGTAAAATATAGTATCGAAAACTTTAGGGTTGAACAAAAGACCGATTATGAAAAATTGGTTTTTGAAATCGTAACTGATGGCTCTATTCATCCTAAAGACGCATTAACAGAAGCTGCTAAGGTGTTAATTCACCATTTCATGTTATTCTCAGATGAGCGTATAACTTTAGAAGCTGACGAAATTGCGCAGACAGAAACTTATGATGAAGAATCATTGCACATGCGACAGTTATTGAAAACCAAACTGGTTGATATGGACTTATCTGTACGTGCATTAAACTGTTTAAAAGCAGCAGAAGTTGATACTTTAGGAGATTTAGTTTCTTTTAATAAGAACGATTTAATGAAGTTTAGAAACTTTGGTAAAAAATCACTTACTGAATTAGAAGAATTGGTTATAAACAAAGGTCTTCAGTTTGGAATGGATTTGGCAAAGTATAAATTAGATAAAGATTAATAATCATATTTTGCTCCTCGTCAAAAGCGAGTTTGGTAGCAAGATGATAAATCAAAAAAATGAGACACGGAAAGAAATTTAACCACTTAGGTAGAACAGCTGCCCATAGAAAAGCGATGTTGGCAAACATGGCTTGTTCTTTAATTGCGCACAAGAGAATTAATACTACCGTTGCTAAAGCAAAAGCGTTAAAGCAATTTGTTGAGCCTTTGATTACTAAATCAAAAGTTGAAAACAATCAAACTACAGAAAAAGGAACCCATAATCGTAGAATTGTTTTTAGTAATCTAAGAAGCAAACATGCAGTTACTGAGTTGTTTGGAACTGTAGCGGAGAAAATTGGTGACAGGCCAGGTGGTTACACAAGAATAATCAAGTTGGGTAACAGGTTAGGTGATAATGCTGATATGGCGATGATAGAGTTGGTTGATTTCAATGAAATCTACAACGCTGGTAAACCTGCCAAGAAGTCTACTAGAAGAAGTAGAAGGGGGGGTGGAGCTAAAAAAGCTACTCCAGCACCAGTAGAAACAACTGCAATTGATGATTCTGAAGAATAAGATGTTAATTAATAGTTGAAAATAGATAAAAGGATACGCTGAAACGTATCCTTTTTTTATGTTTTTTTGTGAAATTTTACTCGACAATCGAGATTTGTTACTTGGGGTATTCCTCCAAATTAAAATTAGTTTGCAATCTAAACCTTATGGTTTTAGCCTGAGGTAATTTACTTAGTGTATGAAGTATCAGACAAGAAAAAAAGCACTTTTATTATTGGAGGACGGAACTATTTTCTATGGCAAGGCTGTAGGGGATAAAGAAGGTTCTGCGTTTGGAGAAGTATGTTTTAATACCGGAATGACCGGCTATCAAGAAATTTTCACAGACCCATCGTATTACGGGCAATTGATGGTGGCGACAAATGCCCATATAGGAAACTATGGAACCCATGAAGATGAAGTGGAATCCGATTCTATAAAAATTGCTGGATTAATAGTTAAGAACTTTAGTTATAATTATTCAAGACCAAGTGCTAACCTGAGTTTGTTAGAGTTTTTGGAAAAAAACAATCTTCTTGCTATTTCTGATGTTGATACGAGAGCCTTAGTAAGTTATATTAGGGAAAATGGTGCCATGAATGCTGTTATTTCAACAAGGATAGATGATATTGAATCTTTGAAAAAGGAATTAAAACAAGTGCCGAGTATGAAGGGTTTGGAGCTTGCTTCTAAAGTTTCAACTAAAAAACCATATGTGTATGGAGATGAAAAAGCTACTTATAAGATTTCTGCTTTAGATATTGGAATCAAGAAGAATATTTTAAGAAACATGGCCAAACGGGGAGCTTGTATAAAGGTTTTCCCTTATAACACTTCAAAAGAAGAAATGGCATCGTGGAATCCAGATGCCTACTTTATTTCAAACGGTCCTGGTGATCCAGAACCATTAAAAGAAGCAATCCAAACCACAAAAGATATTTTAAAAGAAGACAAACCCCTTTTTGGAATATGTCTGGGACATCAAGTATTGGCTCTGGCAAATGGTGTTTCAACATATAAAATGCATAATGGTCATAGAGGTATAAACCATCCTATTCTGAATTTGATAACAGGAAAAGGTGAAATCACTTCCCAAAATCATGGTTTTGCCATCAATAAGAAAGAGACAGAGGCTAATCCTGAGCTAGAAGTTACACATACCCATTTAAATGATAATACCGTTGCAGGTATTAAAGTAAAGGGTAAGAATGTGTTTTCAGTTCAATATCATCCAGAAGCTAGTCCTGGGCCACATGATGCAGATTACTTATTCAATCAATTTTTTGATGCTATAAAAGCAAACTCTAACTAAAACGTTGTAGTTTATTTTTTGGTTATTATCAGGTAGTTATATGATTTTCCGCCTGTTAAAAACTACGCGCTTTTGTATCTTCGCTCAAATAATATCAATCACAAATAATAAAGACAATGAGTATCATTATCAACATCCATGCAAGACAAATTTTAGATTCTAGAGGAAACCCAACTGTTGAAGTTGATGTAGTTACAGAAAGTGGGATTCTAGGTAGAGCTGCTGTGCCGTCAGGTGCTTCAACTGGAGAACATGAGGCAGTTGAATTAAGGGATGGTGGTAATTCCTTTATGGGTAAAGGAGTTGGAAATGCGGTAAATAATGTAAACACACTTATTGCAGAAGAATTGGTTGGTACTTCAGTATTTGAACAAAACTATATTGATCAAACTATGATTAATTTGGATGGTACTCCAAATAAATCAAAATTAGGTGCGAATGCAATATTGGGTGTTTCGTTAGCTGTAGCTAAAGCAGCTGCTGAAGAATTGGGAATGCCATTGTATAGATACATAGGTGGTGTAAGTGCAAACACACTTCCAGTTCCTATGATGAATATCATAAATGGAGGCTCACATTCGGATGCTCCAATTGCTTTTCAAGAGTTTATGGTAATGCCGGTAAAAGCAAAAGACTTTAGTCACTCTATGCAAATGGGTACTGAAATCTTCCATAACCTAAAGAAGGTGTTGCATGATAGAGGACTAAGTACTGCTGTAGGTGATGAAGGTGGTTTTGCTCCAACATTAGAAGGTGGTACTGAAGATGCTTTGGACACCATTGCTAAAGCTGTTGATAAAGCAGGCTATAAGCTAGGAGATGATGTTATGATAGCTTTGGATTGTGCTTCAGCGGAATTCTATTTGGATGGAAAGTATGACTATACCAAATTTGAAGGTGATAAAGGGCAAGTTAGAACATCTGAAGAGCAAGCTCAATATCTAGCCGATTTGTGTTCCAAATACCCAATCATCTCTATCGAGGATGGGATGGATGAAAACGATTGGGATGGATGGAAAATGCTTACCGATAAAGTCGGCGAGAAAGTGCAATTAGTTGGGGATGATTTATTTGTGACCAATGTAGAACGCCTTTCAAGAGGAATTGAAAATGGCATAGCCAATTCTATTTTGATTAAAGTAAATCAAATAGGAACACTAACAGAGACTATTGCAGCAGTCAATATGGCTAAAAATGCAGGATATACTTCAGTTATGTCTCATCGTTCTGGTGAAACAGAAGATAATACGATTGCGGATTTGGCAGTGGCATTAAATACGGGACAGATTAAGACTGGTTCTGCATCTCGTAGTGATCGTATGGCTAAATACAATCAATTATTGCGGATTGAAGAAGAATTGGGTGATACAGCATATTATCCCCAAGAAAAAGCATTCAAATTAAAATAGGATATAGCATCTTATTAAAATATAATATTCAAGCCTTTCTAAGATAAGAAAGGCTTTTTTTTGTACTATAGATAATGTATATTAAGCTTCAATACCGAATAATCAGTAAGACATATGAATAATTTTCTTTTTGCGGCAGCAGAAAATGATGGAATAGCAAATTGTAAAGCGGGGGGGATGGGAGATGTAGTGCGTGATGTGCCACGTCAAATCTCAGAAAAAGGAGATAAAGTTCATATAGTAGTGCCATCTTATGGTAGACTCCATCAAAATGGAGTTTTAAAGACAAAGTTAAACTTTACCCTTCGCGGTATCATTTATACTGCTGAGCTATATGAGGTAAAGCCCAAAAAAGAATATCCAAATATTTATCATTATGTAATACATCATCCAGAGATTGAGGCAGGCGGAATTGCACATATTTACCATGATGACCCAGAAGAACCTTTTTATACAGATGCAATAAAATACTTCATCTTTTGTACCGCGGTAGCTGAAGCAATAAAAAAAGGAGCCTTTGGTAAGCTGGACATTGTTCATCTTCATGATTGGCATTCTAGCTTACTATTGTTTTTGCGTGAATATCATAGAGGGTACGATGGTCTCAAGAAGATTCGCTTTGTTTATAGTATTCACAATCTCGCCATTCAAGGTATACGCCCTTTTGAGGATAATTATTCTTCTGTGAAAAATTGGTTCCCAGATGTTCCGTATGATGAAAAAGGATTACAGGATTATAGGTATAGAGACTGTATCAATTTGATGGCAGTTGGTATTCGTTTGGCTGATGCAGTTCATACAGTATCACCATCATATAAAGAAGATGTAATGAAACCAAGTTCACCACCAGAGTTTATTGGAGGTGAAGGATTGGAAAAAGATTTGCAACGAGCGGACAGAGAGAATAGACTCTTTGGGATTTTAAATGGTTGCAATTATAAAAATGTTAATGTTGAGGAAAAGGGAAAGATATATCGAAATACTGTAAAAGCATTGTTTAGCTGGCTTCAAGAAGAGTCTAAAAAATATAAGGCAGATTTTTTGGCACATACTGGAGAGAAAATAATGCAATATGTAGATTCCCCACCAAAATTCATTGTCTCAAGCGTAGCCCGTCTTACAGAGCAAAAATTTTACTTCTTCAAACGTTCTCCTGAGGCTTTTGTAAAGATTCTTGAAAAACTTGAGATGGTAGATGGGATTTTTATCCTATTGGGAACTGGAGCGCCTGAGTATGAAGAGCTTTTCAGGGACATTAGCTACAGGCATAAAAACTTTATTTTCACAAACGGGCAATCTGAAAACTTGATTGATTCCATGTATTTAGAATCTGACCTTTATTTTATGCCGAGTCTTTTTGAGCCTTGCGGGATAAGTCAAATGCTTTCTATGCGAAACGGTAACCCATGCTTGGTTCATCATACGGGGGGATTAATAGATACGGTTAAACATATGAAAACCGGTTTTGGCTTTGATGGTGACACGTATGATGAGAAAATAAAGAATATGCTTTCCACTTTTGATTTGGCTCTGGATACTTATGCTAATGATAAACCCAAATGGAAAAAGATTCAGGCAAGTGCCAAAAAAGTCCGATTTACATGGGAAAAATCTGTAGATGAATATTACAAGGTTCTCTATAAAATGTAAGCTAGTTTTTTTGAATCGACTATTGTTAAGAATTCACCAAAATTGAAGGCTATAATTGTTAAAACCTTTCGTTTTTCGTAATTTTAACATTCTGTCATAATAATTATAAATCACTTAAATGTCGAATAAAGCAACACTAGAATTTGAAGGAAAAAAATATGAATTCCCAGTCATTAAGGGAACAGAAGATGAGTTGGCAATCGATATAAAAACACTAAGGGGAACTACTGGTATTGTTACCATTGACCCAGGTTACAAAAACACAGGTTCTTGTGAAAGTGCAATTACTTTTTTAGATGGTGAAAAAGGAATTTTACGTTATTGCGGATATTCTATAGAGGAGCTAGCTGAAAAAGCAGATTTTTTGGAAGTTGCTTATCTTCTCATCTTTGGTGAATTGCCAAACAAAGAACAACTAGATGCTTTCCATCTAGATATTAAGAATGAATCTCACGTGGATGAAGAGATGAAAAAGATTTTGGATGGTTTTCCTAAATCTGCACATCCAATGGGTGTTTTATCTTCACTTACCAGTGCCTTGGTGGCTTTTAATCCTGGATCAGTGGATGTGGCTTCAGCAGATGCAATGTATGGTTCTATTGTCAGAATTTTAGCTAAGTTTCCAGTATTGGTAGCTTGGGCCATGAGAAAGAAAATGGGACTTCCATTAGATTATGGAGATGACAGCTTGGGTTATGTGGAGAACATCCATAAAATGATGTTTAAAAGACCAAATCAAGAGTATAAAAGGAATAAGGTTGTTATTGATGCTTTAGACAAGTTATTGATTTTACATGCTGACCATGAACAAAACTGTTCAACATCAACAGTAAGAATCGTAGGTTCATCTCATGCGGGATTGTTCGCCTCCCTTTCAGCAGGTATCTCAGCGTTATGGGGGCCGTTACATGGCGGTGCTAATCAAGCTGTATTGGAAATGCTGGAGGCTATTGAAGCTGATGGTGGAGATACCAAAAAATACATGGCCAAGGCTAAAGATAAGAATGACCCATTTAGACTAATGGGCTTTGGTCATAGGGTGTATAAAAACTTTGACCCACGTGCTAGAATTATTAAAAAAGCTGCGGATGAGGTCTTGGCTGATTTAGGAATCGAAGATCCAATTTTGGAAATAGCAAAAGGTTTAGAAAAAGAAGCCTTGGAAGATGAATATTTCGTGAAAAGAAAGTTATACCCAAATGTAGATTTCTATTCAGGTATTATCTATCGTGCACTAGGAATTCCAACAGACATGTTTACCGTTATGTTTGCCTTAGGAAGGCTACCAGGATGGATTGCCCAATGGAGAGAAATGCGTTTACGTGGAGAACCAATAGGAAGACCAAGACAAATTTATATTGGAGAAAATCACCGTCCTTTTGTCGAAGTTGACAAAAGGTAGATTGCTACCATTATTAAAAACAATAAGCCCTTTTATCAAATAAAAGGGTTTTTTTATTCTAAAAAACGAATTTAATTTCACAAAAAATTAAAAATGCTTCAGCTAAATATAAATGATGAAACATCACTATTAAAAGCAGTGGTTTTAGGAACAGCGGAAAGTTGTGGTCCTACACCTAAGCCAGATGAGGCTTATGATCCTAAATCTTTAGAGCATATTCTAGCTGGAACTTATCCCAATGAAGATGATATGATTAAAGAGATGGATGCTTTTGCACGTGTTTTTAAAAAGCATGGGGTTAAAGTATTTAGGCCATCTGTTTTGATAGATTGTAACCAGATATTCTCTAGGGACATTGCTTTTGTGATTCAGGATAAGTTAGTGCATGCAAATATCCTTCCGGATAGAGAAAAAGAATTTCAAGCCATTAAACATGTTATTGAACAAGTAAACCCAGAAAATATTATTTACCCGCCAGAAGAGGTTCATATTGAAGGAGGAGATGTTATGCCCTGGAGAGATTACATTTTTGTAGGCACTTATACTGGGGAAGATTATCCAGATTATATTACAGCTAGAACCAATAAAGAAGCAGTTGGTTTTTTAAGAGAACAGTTCCCAAGCAAACAAGTAAAAGCTTTTGAGTTGAGAAAATCCAATATCAATGCCAAAGAGAACGCTTTACATTTAGATTGTTGTTTCCAGCCCATAGGCACAGATAAAGCAATTCTTCACAAAAATGGATTTTTAATAGAGGAAGAGTACGAATGGCTGGTAAACTATTTTGGAAAAGAAAATATTTTTGAAATTACTGCTGATGAGATGTATCAAATGTTCAGTAATGTATTTTCCATATCACCTAATGTTGTGGTTTCTGAGCAAAATTTCACCCGTTTAAATAACTGGTTAAGGGAACAAGGCTTTATAGTTGAAGAAATCCCCTATGCTGAAATTGCAAAGCAGGAGGGACTTCTTCGTTGTAGTACATTACCATTAATACGAGAATGACCTCACATAAAAAGAGCAGTTAGAATATCCATTTGAAGATTTTCAACTTTTTTTCGAATAGGAGATTCCATCATCGTGTTAAAGTTAGTGGCCAAAAAGACAATTGAGTTTAATTCAGGCAGGTATAATAATATACAACCAGCACCAATACCTCCACCGGAATGGCCAAGTGCGCAAGTAACATCCAAATTGTAATATTGAATGCCTAATCCATAACTTTTTTCTCCATCTTCATTAGGCACAAATTCTTGCATTAATTTTAGAGTTTGTGGCTTTAATAGTTTTCCTGAAATCAATCCTTTAAGAAAAAGTGCAGCATCTTCGGTTGAAGAAACAATACCATCATCTCCTTTCATAGAAGAAACATTCGCACGTTGCAACTTAGATACATTTGTTGGAAGACCTTCTAAAAGTATATCCCAATAAGCATCTACCAGATTAATATTTTTGTTCTGGTTTTCTTTTGAGAGATAGACTGTTGAATTTAGTTTAAGTTTCTTAAAAATATGTTTCTCCATATAGGAGACATGATTGCCAGTTATTTTGTCTGCAATCAGTGATAGTAGTTCATAATTTGTATTCTTATAACGGTATTTGCTTCCTGGTTCAAACTCCAATGATTTATTGGCTATGTGTGCAACCATTTCTTCCACGGTCAATACCTTTTGTGGGTTATGGATAATTTTTGAAACTAAAATAGGGTCGGTACTATATTCTGGAAGTCCAGATGTATGATTCAATAACATTTTTACTGTGATTTTTTCACTTCCTTCGATTTCGGTAAGCCAATCATAATTAAGATAGTTTACAATCCTGTCTTCTAGATTTAGTTTTCCTTTTTCGTACAATTGTAAAATGACTACTGCCATGTAGGTCTTGCTGACACTCTGTAAATAAAATAAGTGGTCGTTGGTTAGGGGAATCTCCTCCTCAATATTTGATACACCTTCAGCATGAGACCAAAGACCAGTATCTTCATTATATACTGTCAATGCCAACCCCGGAATGCCCATGGCAGTATATTTTTTTAAAATGGATTTCACTTTTTCCTTTCTGTCCTCAGGAAACCCTTCTTTTTGAGCTGATACTGTAATTGTAAATAGCAGTAGCAATGAAATAATTTGTTTTTTCATGATGAATAATTTTAGGCAAAATTGCACTAGGTTAAATGATTGGAAATGGTAAATCTTTAATAAAAATGCTGAAGTGTAGCATTTCTTATTATGAAGTGTAGTGTTATTATATTTTAAGCTTGCTAGGTTTGCATACTAAACCATTTTTTAAATTGTGGAGCATTGATTCTACTAACTATTTGCTTTTCTGTGTCTGTCTTATCTGCATTAAAATTGACAATCAGCTTACCGTTAACGTCTTTCTTATAACCCTTGATAAAATTGCGGTTTGCAATACATTTTCGATTTAATCGAAAAAATAGTTCTTCAGGAAGTTTGGGCATTATTTTGTTTAAAGAAAGCTCTAAAACATAATTTCTATTTTGTAAGGTATACAAATAAGTGGTTTTGTCAGCTACATAAAACATTGAAATATTTTCAAAGGGAACATTCTTAATATTTTTACCGTAAAGAACTTCAAAACCTTTTTGGCGTAATTCTTTATCTTTTTCTCTAAGAAGTCTAACCTTAATCCACTCATCATAAAAGTAGATTCCAACATAAATACCATTAATAACTAATATCCAAATAAAGAAAATAAAAAGGTTGTAGGTATAAAACTTTATTGGTAGCGGACCATCGCCAAAAAATAGGTTAATGAGTTCTGTGGATAGGATAATAAATCCTAGGGTAATTATATTGGTTAAAAAAAGTTGAATTATTAACCTTTTGACCAATGCTTGTTCGTAAGGGATTTTTTTATCTAGAAAGTCAATTGCTTTTCTAATTAACCACCAGCAGACTAAGCCAGAGGCGGTATCAATAAAATATGTAGTGTAGGTGTACCAATCCCATCTTATTCTGGAATATGTTAGATGGTAATTTATAGTGTTGATAAGAGGAATCAACACAAAACACAATACCCAATCATTGTATTTATCCAGGTATTTTTTGAACATTGTTTTAAATTCTTTCTTAAAGATAACAAGCTATTTTTTGTTACAATATCATTGGTGTAATGAGTATTTTAGCGGAACTTTTTTAGACTTATGCAGATTACCAATACCATACTAATGATTCGTCCTGTTGCTTTCCGTATGAACGAGCAAACAGCAGTAAACAACTATTTTCAAGAAGATATAGATGTTCAGAACAAGACCATAAATACTAGGGCTCAAAAAGAGTTTGACGATTTCGTAACAGTGTTGCGTGAAAATGGAGTTAATGTTGTTGTCGTAGATGACAGACTTGAAACGGATACTCCAGACTCTATTTTTCCCAATAATTGGGTTTCCTTTCATCAAAATGGAACGGTTGTAGTCTATCCAATGTTTGCAAAAAATAGGAGAAAGGAAAGGCGTGAAGACATATTTGATATTTTAGAGAAAAAAGGGTTTAGAATTGATACTATAGTTGACTACACTTCTGCGGAGGAGGAAGGTGTTTTTTTAGAAGGTACGGGTAGTATTTTAAAGGATAGGGTGAATCAAAAAGCATATTGTGCACTTTCTGAACGTGCTCATGAAGACTTGTTCATAGAGTTTTGTGAAGACTTTGATTGTTTTCCAGTAATATTTACAGCCAATCAAACAGTAAACGGAGAACGCTTGCCCATATACCATACCAACGTTATGATGGCGATGGCAGAGACTTTTGTAGTTATTTGTTTGGATACTATCGATGATAAAAAAGAACGTAAAAGTGTTGTAGTGCATCTAAAAAAAGATGGAAAAGAAATTATCTCCATTACCGAAGAACAAATGCACTATTTTGCTGGCAATATGTTACAGGTTATTGGTGCTGATGACAAACGCTTTATGGTAATGAGTTCTGCGGCTTACCATAGTTTGAGAAAAGACCAAATACAAGCTATTCAAAAACATTGTAAAATCATACATAGTTCTTTAGATACTATTGAAACCTGTGGCGGAGGCTCAGCTAGATGCATGATGGCAGAGGTGTTTTTGCCAAGTGCTTAATTTGACTCAGAAACGGTAAACTCCCTAATTGCCTGGTTTGGTTCCATGATATTATAACCTTTCCAGAACTCTGGATTGTATTTTGCCATATAAGTGGCTTTTACGCTTTTGTCTTCCTTGAAACTATCAAACTGATTTTGGTCAATGACAGTATTTTCAAACACGACCAGTTCCCATTTGTTTGTGTTGGTCATTCTAAAGTCAATGTTCAATCGCAATTCATTTTGTTTGTTACGGCCTTTTACGTGTTTGTTTTTCTCTATAACATCCAGAGGACGGTCAAACCTAAACCAGCGGCCAAAACTAAAATCCACAAATTTTAAATCGTAACGCCCATTTGAAAGTTTTGTAAAGTGCATGCTTCCCTTATACAGGATTTCGCGATAGAAAATACCAAGTAATCTAAAGTTTTTAAGATTTTTCAAATTTTCAAAATCAATCCGCATTACGGCAAAATCCTCAATATTAATATACAATCGTCCTTTAAAATCTGCTCCACCCTTAGGCGAAAAATCTACCACATAAACTCCTGAGTCATCAATATCTGCATATCCTGCAAGCTCAAACTTGTATTTCCTACTTTTATTTACCACATTGAGTTTAGTATCCTCTTGATAAAAAACTTCACTTAATAACTCATCAAAAATGTGTTTTTGACCATCTACCAAGCCAGAAATAGTATCTTTTTTCATTTCTTTTTCCAACTCTTTGGCTTCCTCCTCTTCTATATCCGTTAAGATGGAATCCACTTGAATTTTTTCACTAAAAATCCCTGATTTAATTTTTAAATAAGAATCTGGCTTTACGTTCTGTTTGAATATGTTTTCCATTCTTTTTCCCAGCTCATCAAAAGAGCCAATATCTTTTTTGTCATAGAGGTTTGCTGCTTTTAAGACATTTACTTTATAGTCTTTGTTGGTCTTGTAAAAGTCTCCCAACGCTTCGGTATAATGATAAGAATTGCGTGGGATAACACTCGCCAAACTATCAATAAATTCTTTGTCCAATTCTTCAATTGAAGATTTTTCGAATCCAAAATCTACCTTGCTGATATTCCCAAAAACAGATTGCCTTAAAAAATAACGCTGCTTTACAGGGTCGCTATTGATGTTTTGTGGCAAACGCTCTTTCATTTTTTCAATAATGTCATCCACCTCCAACTCTTTATCAAAAAGATAAACCCCACTTAGTTGAATAGCTTTAGGTTGAACTAAAATGATACTGTCCAACATAGCTTCATAAGTGAACCCCTTTTTTTCATAACCCATACTAGAGATATAGATAGAATCCAGTTTTTGAGTTGTTGAATCCAATACAAAACTGAACCTTCCTTCCTCATTGGTAATTACCCCTTGATTTTCTCCAAACTGAATGGTAGCATATGGAATGGGTTTCTTGGTCTTGCCATCAAGTACCTTCGAAGAAATGGTTTGGGCCTCTAGACTTATGATTGAAAAAAAAGATAACAGGAATACAACTAGGTAATTTAATTTCATGAAAACTCGCTTTTGATGGATATATACTTCTAAAGACGTTTTTGTAATTGAATTGGTTGCTTCAAAAGTTGAGCCAAGATTATTTTTTTGCAATATTTCGTATCATTCCACCAAAAATAAAATAGTGGAATGGGACAATGCTGTACCAGTATAACCTGCCTTTTAAGCCTCGAGGACGAAAAGTGGCAGTTTGGTGAAGCACATTGTCTTCATCTATTTTAAATTCCAGCCAAGCTTCACCTGGTAATCGCATTTCTGCAAAAAGTAGCAACCGTTTTCCTTTTTTATCGGCAAGTAATACACGCCAAAAATCCAATGCATCACCCGCGTATATTTTGTCTGGATGTGTTCTTCCTCTCCGTAATCCTACTCCACCAAAAAGTTTATCTAGAAAACCACGAATTTTCCAAAGCCAGTTACCGTAGTACCAACCTGTTTTTCCGCCAATTTTCCATATTCTTTTTAGCACCCGGGATGAGTCGTCAACCCTCAGTTTTTGCACATCTTTTAGAACTCCATATTTAGGGACCTGGATATATTTTTCTAGATTTTTGTTAAACCGACCGCTTACCATACTGTCTTTCCAACTGCTCATGACCAGATTTTGCTCGATTTTTTTAAAAGCCATATCAATAGCTTCCCTATACGAGTGTGGCTCTATGTTTAGTAGTCTGGCCAATCTATTATCATTGGCTATTACTTCAATCTTCATACTGTCCACAAGATTTAATGCAAGCTTGTAAGAGGTAGAAGTGACAAAATATAGCCAATAGGATGATAGTTTTGGGGTCATTACCGGTACGGTTACTATCCAGTTCTTAAACCCTCTCGCCTTTGCATATTGATGGAGCATCTCTTTATAGGTAAGGATATCTGGACCAGCAATATCAAAAGAATCATCGTAAGTATTCTCATTGCCCAAAACCCCTGTTAAGAAAGAAATCACATCTCTTATCGCAATGGGCTGAGTCTTAGTCAACACCCATTTTGGAGTAATCATAAAGGGTAATTTTTCGCACAGATCTCTTATAATTTCAAAAGACGAACTTCCCGAACCTACGATAATTCCTGCACGAAGCACAGTAAGGCTAAAATTGCCTTCATATAAAATTTCTTCTACATTTTTTCTGGACCATAAATGCTTGGAGAGATTTTCATCATTCACAATACCGCTCAAATAAATTACCTGCTTAATATTGGTGTTCTTTATATAACTATTGAAGTTTTTGGCCGTTGTGGCCTCCATTTCATCAAACTCTTTTGTGGATGAGGTCATGGAGTGTATTAAAAAATAAGCAGCATCAATATCTTTAGGAATTTTGCCTTCAACAACATCTTCCAAGAAATCAATTTCTAAAACTTCAATCTTGGCAAAAGTCTCTTTGTCCACAGATAAACGTGATGCATCGCGAACAGCACAAACTACTTCATGGCCTACATCCAACAACTGTGGTAGTAAACGCATTCCTATGTAACCATTGGCACCTGTTAGTAGTATTTTCATGATTTGGGGACTTTAAACATTTTAAAAATAGATACAAAAGGTCTTATGGTTATGACGGCTACCAAGACTATGATTAACCAACCAATGCTAAAATTGGTGACTTCTTTTGCCAGCAGAATAGAATTAAGGGAAATCACTAAGAAAATAAATGCAATTCCTAAGTTAAGCCAAACGAGCATTCTAATACTCATTGCATAAAGCTTAGGAGCATTTTTCTCCGTAACTTTTGTAGGGTAATTATAGTTCCATGGTTTCATTTTTGTTGCTAGCATGGTCATTCCAAAGTACGTAATCAGATTAAAAAATGGTACTAACCATAGTGTTGACTTATTTCCAAATCCGTCAGCTTCGCCTTTTAAGTTGAAGTGGGTTGGGATGGTGTCGGGTAACCCAGAATAAAAGGATAGTGCCAAAATAAAATTTAGAGCTACTAAAATCCAACCAACCAAAATTAATTTTCGGTCGAATTCATTAGGCTTTATATCTATTTTAGGTTGATTGCCAAACATTATAAATCTTCAATTGAAGTTGGGGCATTATCAGCTTTAAAATCCAATAACTTTCTAAAATATTTTTGGATGGCCTTGGTGTCCGATTTAACCTTTATAAAATAGTGGTCTCTATAAATAGAATAAACTGCAAAATCACCTTTATAAATGGTGAGCTTGTAATATGGAATTACCAATGCGAAAGTCTCTAATAAGGACCTAAAACGTACAATGATTCCTTTTGGACGCATCTCAATGTTACAGGAATTCCTATTGTTATCAAGAATAAGTAGATTTTGAATCTCTAAACTTGTTTCTGTAATAAATAGTTTTGGCGAGCCAATGCCTCCCATTTTTAAACGCTCCTTTAATGTAAAGGGTTTGCCAACCGCATTATCAACTTTCTTGATGATTTTTTTGTCATTGTAGGATATGTTTAAGAGCATGTTATAGGTTTTGACCAAATTTAATCATATTACCGTCTTGGTCTAAAACAGCAAATTCACGAGTTCCCCAGGGCTGGTCTTTAAGTGGTCTGTTGGGATGGACAACACCAGCTTTTTTCATTTCATCATACAGTCCGTCCACATCCTCTACATAGATATAGCAACTTGTGTTCTCAGGATGTATTTTGTTGTTACATTTCCAAAAATGGACCTCTACCTTATCCCTTCCAATAACCGCGTAGTTTTCATCTTTCCAACCTACTTTGTCAAAACCCATTTTTTCTTGGTAAAATGCTACTGTTTCAAAAATATCTAAAGAGGCTAAAACAGGGACAGCACTTTGTAAATGCTCCATAAGGTCAGTTTTCTATAAAAATAAATGTCATATGCCATATCTGTTCTTAATCTTATCATAAAAACGTAGTTTTGCAGCTTGAAAAGGCAATTTTGATGGAGTTACAAAAGGTATTGGAACATAAAGTACAGGAAGCGGTTACAGCTATTTTTAGCGCAGATTTGCCAACTGTTGAATTTCAACCTACGCGAAAGGATTTTGAAGGAGACATTACCGTTGTGGTTTTTCCAATGCTACGGGTAGTAAAAGGAAATCCGGTACAGATAGGAACGCAGATAGGAGAGTACCTAGTTAAAAATGTCGATGAGGTTTCAAAATTCAATGTAGTTAAGGGCTTTTTGAATTTGGTCATTGCAGATTCCTATTATTTAGACTTTTTCAAGAGCATTGCTGGTGATACATCTTATGGCTATGCAAAAGCAGGTTCCAAAGATGCTGTTATGGTAGAATATTCCTCACCAAATACAAACAAACCACTGCATTTAGGACATATCCGAAATAATCTTTTAGGGTACTCGGTTGCGGAAATTTTAAAAGCTGCCGGACATAAAGTATATAAAACCCAGATTATCAACGACCGTGGCATTCATATTTGTAAAAGCATGTTGGCATGGCAGAAGTTTGGTGAAGGTGAGACTCCGGAATCTTCAGGATTAAAAGGCGACCATTTGGTGGGAAAGTATTATGTGGCTTTTGATAAAGCTTACAAAGCTGAAATTCAAGAGTTGATTTCTAATGGAAAGGATAAAGAGGTTGCTGAAAAAGAAGCACCGATTCTTATTGAAGCCCAGAATATGCTCCGAAAATGGGAGGCTGGAGATGATGAAGTAGTTGCCCTTTGGAAAAAGATGAATGGTTGGGTATATGAAGGTTTTGATACCACTTATACAACTATGGGTGTGGATTTTGACAAGCTCTACTATGAAAGTGATACTTACCTTTTAGGACGAGATGTTGTAAAAGAAGGGCTGGAGAAAGGTGTCTTTTTTAAGAAAGAGGATGGTAGTGTTTGGATAGACCTTACCGATGAAGGCTTGGATGAAAAAATTGTGCTGCGTTCAGATGGAACGGCAGTTTATATGACACAAGATATAGGTACAGCAATACAACGTGTGACAGACTTTCCAGATATTAACGGAATGGTGTATACCGTAGGTAACGAACAGGATTACCATTTTAAGGTCTTGTTTTTGATACTGAAAAAGCTTGGTTATTCTTGGGCCGAAAAACTACATCACTTAAGTTATGGAATGGTGGATTTGCCTTCTGGTAAGATGAAAAGCCGAGAAGGAACAGTGGTGGATGCAGATGATTTAATGGAGAGTATGACCATTACCGCAGCTGCTATCTCCGAAGATTTAGGCAAATTAGAGGGTTATTCTGAAGCTGAAAAACAACAGCTTTATAAAACGATAGGTCTCGGTGCGCTAAAGTACTATATCCTTAAAGTTGACCCTAAAAAACGAATCTTATTTAACCCAGAAGAGTCGGTAGATTTTCAAGGGAATACAGGACCTTTTATTCAATATACCTATGCTCGAATTCAATCTATTTTGCGTAAAGCGAATAGTGATGAGGTCTCGACGGAGTCCATCCAGAGCGAAGTCGAAGGGCTCAACCTGACATTAGACTTGCATGAAAAGGAGAAAGAATTGCTAAAACAAGTACAGCTTTACCCAGAAACCATACAATTGGCAGCGGAGAATTACAGCCCTGCTTTGATTGCTAATTATACCTATGATTTGGTAAAAGAGTTTAATTCCTTTTACCAACAAGTTTCTATTTTGGGAGAAGCAGATGAAGCAAAAAAGAACTTTCGTGTAGCACTTTCCAGAAAAGTGGGGGAGGTTACTCAGTCATCATTTCGATTATTAGGAGTTGATGTTCCAGAACGTATGTGATGGAAAACCTAACCGAGCTTGAAAAGCAAATTGCAGCTATAGTTCTTGTCGTTGGTTTGGCTTTTGTATTTATAAAAGCACTTTATGAACGTTTTGCACACGAACGCTTTACGCTATTTAATCTTTTTCATCCCGTAAAGTCTATAAATGCTAAAGAACGGCATTTTATAAGCAGTTTTTTGGTTCCTTACCAGACGTTTACTACTGCCGAGAAAAAGCGTTTTTTAAAACGTTTTGCATGGTTTAAATCCAAGAAGCCCTTTGTTTTTTATGGTGAAGTAGCGAACAAAGAAGAAATAAAAGCTTATGTATCAGCTTCGGCTATTTTGATGACTTTGGGACTTAAAAACTTTCGGTTTGAAAATTCTATTTCTAGAATCATTATTTATCCTTCTCAATATTATTCCAATATTGGAAAACGTCATCATATTGGGGAATATAACCCGAGAATGAAAATCTTGGTGTTTTCAGCTGAAGATTTAAGGAAAGGTTTTAAAATTCCGAATGATAATAAGAACTTAGGACTTCATGAAGTTGCTCATGCCCTGCTCTTTGAAAACAGAGGAAAATCCACTTGAGAAGCAAGAAAGTTTAAGGTGGGCTTGGCTAAGCTAGGAATAATGTTTAATTCTCCGAGCTTTCAACAGAAGATAAATAACTCTGAGTCCCTAAGGGATTACGCCAAAACCAATTTTATAGAATTCTTTGCGGTATTGGTAGAAAGCTTTTTTGAAAGCCCAAAAGGTTTAGAGAACGAATTTCCCGAGCTTTATTTCTATTTGAAAAAGATGTTGAATTATAATATAGTTTAAATTAAAAAGTCCCAACTTTCGTTAGGACTTTTCTTTAGTAACCAACTAAAATATAGAATTAGTCATTGTTTCTAGCTGCGACTGCCGCACCATACACAACAAGACCAAATCCTATCTTGTTAATGGCATCACCAATATTGTAGATTACGTCCATGTTTAGTCCAAGATTTGCAATACCGTCATACCATCCTGTGGTACCAGCCATATAACCTAATGGATAAATGGCCCAGCCAACCAGTACAAACCAACATAGCATTTTATGTGCTTTAAGCACAGCACCTCCAGCTTCGTTCGCTAATTTCTTTGCACTTCCAAGCCAGATTTCATAAACAATATAGAAGTATGCAATACCAGAGATAAGACCCCAAATCGCAGGACCGCTTCCGGTGTTGTAGATTGCTTCTCCAAAATATCCTGTTACTAACATAATTACTGAAGCTGCAATGAGTCTCCACATAAGGGATTTTTTAGCACCGGCGACTTTTAAGATAAGGTAAAACTCCACACACATTAGAGGTACGGTTAATACCCAGTCAACATAGCGAAAGAAAGTTGGAGACTCACCTACACCAGCCCAGTAATCTCTCATATACCAGTAGTGTACTGCAGCAATGAACGTAATTAATCCTGAAACGAGGATTGAAGTTTTCCATTTTCTGTCAAAATCATTCATTGACAAAAAGAAAAAAGCAGAAGCAGCCATCATAGCCATACATCCAACAAAGAATGTGAAACCGACATAGTCGTTTGTCATAATTTTTGAAACATCAGCCACCAAAGGCATGTTTAATAATAATGTTTTCATATAATAAAAGGTTAATTAATATTTGTTTAGCGAAATGTACAAAATATTAAACAAAAATTATCATAAATATTGTTTAAAAAATTTATCATATCTTTAAACAAAACCTTTTAAATTGAGAAATTGAAAAACTGGGTTATCGTAGCTACTTTTTTTTGCCTTTGGATATCGACTATGTTCAATAGTGAAATTCAAACTTATTTAGCGTACAGTCTTATACTAACATTTGGTGTTTTGCATGGTGCAAACGACTTATTGCTCATTAGAATTAAATCCAGTAAAAAGGGTCTCAAGGTCAAATTTTACAAAGCCTTATCATATTATGTGTTTACCATATTAATTATTCTAGCCGTGTTTTTTAGCTACCCTCCTCTAGCGCTTTTATTATTTATACTTCTAAGCGCATACCATTTTGGAGAGCAGCATTTTAAAAAATTTACGGATACTTCGAAACTCCTAAATAGTCTTTTGTATATTTTTTACGGATTAATAATTTTGTTTATGTTATTCTATTTTAATTTAAACGAAGTTTTATTGATTTTTCAAGACTTAACCGAAGTTCAATTCACTAAAACCTTGTTCATGTATACTTTGTTATTAATAGGATTTCTATTTCTTAGCTGTTTATTTTATTTAGTACTACGGAAGAATTTAAAGATTAACATTTTTGAAGAACTGTTTTATCTTTTGGTCTTACTTGTTGTTTTTAAAACTGCAGGTCTTTTATGGGGGTTTGCGATTTACTTCATATTATGGCATAGTATACCTTCTTTAACCGATCAGATGAAATTTTTATATGGTAAGGCTTCTAAAGTGGAGTTCCTCAAATACATAAAATCTTCGTGGCTTTATTGGTTGACGTCAATTATAGGATTACTCTCTTTGTATTTGATTTTTAAGGAAAAAACAGAATATTTAACTTCAATACTCATCTACTTCTTAGCAGCAATAACTTTTCCGCATGTAATAGTAATGTCTAAGTTAGAAAAAGACTAAAAATTTATCCTAAAACTTACATTAGGAGTAATGCCTAAAGAGTTGTTTTCTACGATCTCAACAGCGCTATTATCTTCTGATACCCTATAATATCTATTAAGTATATTTTTTTTATTACTAAGGTTTAATAGTGAAATACCTGCCTTAGCCTTTATTCTTCTACTAAACTCCCAATGATATACTGCAGATGCATCTACTCTAAAATAACTAGGTAAACGAATACTGTTGGGCTCTTGGTAATTAATTCTTGCAGGAAAAAAATTATTATTTAAAGGATTTGCAGCTAGTGGTTCTGTATAAGGCCTTCCCGTTCTATAATTTATTCCTAAGCCCAGTTTTAATCTTTTAATGGTATAAGTGCTGGCAATGGTAAGCGTGTGCCTTACATCTAAATTGTTGGGAAATGTATTGGGTACAATACTGTCAAAAGTATAATCGTTTTTATTTAAGGTATAACTGAGCCAAGTACTGTAATTATCTCCTTTTTTATTGATTAAAAATTCAAGACCTTTAATTTCATAGCTTCCTATTTCGCCATTAAACTGGTTTTCATTTTGGAAACCTTGCGTTCTTGTACTAATACCATCTACTTTTTTATAAAAACCTTCAAGACCAGCATAAAAGGAATTTTTTGCATAATTAAGTCCTAGGGAGCCTTGTTTACTTTTTGTGATAGGTAATTCATCATCATCACTTAAAGTCCATCTTCGTTTTTCTATGCCCAGAAAATTTTGTTCTAGATCTATAACTTGATTGGTGGACTGACTTTTAAATTCACCCAATAACTGTGCTCTAAGGTTTTTGGCTATTCTTAAGTTTAAATTTAATCTAGGTTCTATTAGCAGTTTTGAGAACGTACCAAGGTTTTCTATATAATTTGTTCTTACACCTGCACTAGCAATAAACTTATTTTCAATAGAGCTATAATTTATTTGTGAGTATGGTGCATGAATACGAATTACACCTTTTGCATTAGCGTTAAAAGGTGGCTGAACATTAAAAACCCTATTTATAATACCGGTTTCAATATACTGATAGCCGTTATCCCAAGAAATATTTTCTGATATTTTGAAGTTGGTATTTAATTTTACAGCTCTTTCTTCAACAATATTCTTTTGGTCTAAGCGCTGTGTTTGATTAGAAAAAAAACTCTGTGCATCTAAATTGTACTTTGAAAAGTAGATATTCAAATTAGAAGAAAAGTCTTCTCGCCACTGGCTTTGTAGTTGAAGTCCAGCAGATAGATTGGTCTGGTCTAAAAAACTTCTTGAAGTTTCATCGGTATCATTATCTGTTTCTGAAAAATCGAGGTCATTGTCAATACCAATAAAACTAAACCTTAGTTTATGGTTTTCATTAATATCATAAAGTAATTTTCCCGTGAAATCATAAAAAAAGAATTTCTCTGTTTTGGTCAATCCTTCATCAATTTCTTGATTTTGTTGGTTGCGTACTTCTGTATCTTGAAAAGCTCTATCCGTGAAGCTTCCATAGGCTGGAGTGTTAAGAAAATCAGTTGTCGAACGGCGAGCAGAAAACTGAAAAGCTACTTTATCGTTTATAGGAAACTGCCCATAAACATCTCCGCTAATAAGGTTTAAACCAGCCCCTCCAACAAAGGACCCCTCAATATCATTTTTTGTTTCTAGACTAATCACACTACTTACCCCATCTCCATACTGTGTAGGAGTACCATTTTTGTAAAGTGTTACTTTATCCGTTAGATAGGGGTTAAATGCAGAAATAAGACCAAAAAAGTGTCCAGATTGGTACATTTTAATTCCGTTCCAGAGCATTAGATTCTGGTCGTTTGTTCCACCGCGCACATTAATGTCTGAAACCGTTTCATCAATACTTTTAACGCCAGGTAGGGCTTGCATAGACTGTAAGATATCTGGTTCTATAAGCCCAGGTAACATTCCCAATTCTGCTGTATTTAATGTAATGCTAGCATCTGCTTGTTTAATAAGTCCTGAGGTCAAAAACTCATAAACTACGACCTCATCCAATATTTCTAGGTTTTGTGCCATCAATATGTTTGGGCAGTCTGGCTTGTCGGCTATTTCTTCAACGGGAATGTATTTAGTAATATAGCCCAAATAGCGAACTTTAAGAGATGCAGTGCGCGGTATGTCTTCTAAAGTAAAACTCCCATCAATATTGGTTATTTTGGCAACTTCGCCCCCTAAAACCTCTACTGTGGCACCAGGGATGGTATTTTCAGCATAGTTATCCAACACATTACCGCAGATAGTCACCAAAGTGGTTTTGGCCAAGGTATAATAGCGACTGCTTAATTTTTCAATTTTAAGTTTGGTCTCATTTTCCAGCACGGCTAAAATTGAGCTTAAATTATTGAAATTGGGTATTGTAATGATTACGCCACTTAAATCTTCATCTACAAATGAAAATTTAACGTCATACTTTTCTTCAAGTTGGGTCAAATAAGATTTTAGGGCAATTGTATTCTCTTCTTGCGCCGATAGTGGGGTTGTCAACAGCAAAAAAAATATTCCTAAAACAAGTAATAAGTACGAACTACGGGGTATTCTCGCCATAGAAAAGCACGTTTTCTCCTTCTAATTTATAACTAATCTTTGAAGGGGTACTTATACTTTCTAACGCAATTTTAAGGTCTGTGTTGCTAAAAGTGCCAGTAAATAGTTGATTGGTATCAACATTTTCAGTTTTTACCTGAACATTATACTGTCTTTCCAATTCCGCAAGCACATATTTTAAAGGAATACTTTTAAAAGAACTTTCATTGTTTACCCAAGAAGGCTCTCCATTTTCTATGGCAGTATCATCCATTATTTTGTCATTTACCACTAGGAAAGAGGTTCCGGCAGGTAATTTTTTCTCTGTGTTTTTGTAAGTTACACTTACCAAGCCTTCATAACAAGTAACCTCAAAAAAACCAGTTCTATTTTCAACATTAAATTGTGTTCCTAAAACGGATACGATACCCGCTTCTGTTGAAACCGTGAATTTTTTTCCTTTGGCAACTTTAAAGAAGGCCTCGCCATCAAGAGCGACATTTCTTTCTTTATCCCATTTCTTTTCGCTAAAAGAAACTTTGGATTCAGCATTAAGTATGATTTCAGAATTATCGGGCAGTAGAACTTCAGTTCTTTCAGCAAGTTGAGTGCTAAAGGATTCATCCAGTGAATTCAAAAAGAAATAAGAACCGGTAATCAATACCGCAATAGCTGCTGCAACCCTTAAGAATGATTTAAAAGGTCGTAATGGCACTACTTTAATAGGCTCAGCATCTTGAGCATTCTTAAAGCTTTTGTAAGCACTATCTATATCAAAATTTGGAGCTTCTAATTGTTTTGAAGCATCCAAAATCTTCATATAAGAAGCATACTCATCGGATTTTTTAAATTCCGACAACTCTGTTTCCGAAAGCTCATTGTTGAGCCATTTTGCTAAATAATTCTCTTGCATAACACTATGCTTTACATCTTTATAACAACCTACATTTAAAAAACCCTACTTCTAAAAGTTTAAATGTTTCGAGTTTATAAGTTTAATAGTTATTTGATTTTTATATTCCTTCAACCTTCAACCTTCAACCTCTAAATTCCATCAATCTTTTCTCGTAAGCTTTTCAATGCTAAATGCATTCTTTTTTCAATAGCCTTTATACTTACGCCTTCCATTTCAGCTATTTCAGCATATTTTTTTCCATCAATACGATTTAATAAAAAAGTAGTGCGCTGATTTTCTGGTAAATCATTTAATGCATTATCCAATTTCTGTTTAAACTGCTTTTCTTCTAAAACATATTCTGGAGATTCGTTCGATATGGAATTTGAATGCATATCGGCATATTTCAGACGAACCTTTTCAGCTTTGATTACATTAAGGTATAGATTGTTGGCAACCGTATATAAATAGGATTTCGCTTTTTCAGGGGCAACCTTGGCACAATTCTCCCATAATTTCACAAAAGCCTCTTGTACAGCATCATGCGCCTTTTCCTCATTACCAAACTTATAATATATATAGTTGAATATCGTTTTAGAATTAGCTTTAAAAACGGAGCTAAAGATTTGCTCCTCACAAACATTGCTCATTTAGTAAGGTATGGCTTGACTAAATCAAAGATATTTTAAAAAAAATTAAAATTCAGGTAGGGTATTTTTAAAATGGGTTGTTTTAAAATTGATTAGACAACAAAAAATCCAAATCATTATGAAAAAGATATTCAAAAACTTAATGTACGCAGGGCTTTTTAGTATGGCCTTAATTTTTAACTCTTGTCAAGAAGAGTTCGAAGAAGTAAATGGTGGAAGTGAGGAACAGACCATTATGGCAAGTTCTACTACTGCTAGCCTTATTAAAAATACATCTACCAAAGATGGTTCTTTTGATAATATTGTTGATGGTGCAAGCTGTTTTGCAATAAACTTTCCTTATACCGTTGAGGTTGCTGGAATCCAGATTACAATTGATTCTAAGGAAGATCTTCATACTATCGAAGAAATTTTTGATGAATTTGATGATGACGAAGATATCTTGGAAATACTCTTTCCAATTACAATCACTTTAGGAGATTTCACAGAAATTATAATTGAAAATAAAGAAGCACTAGGTGAGTTAATAGCTGAATGTAGAGGAGGAGATGATGATGACATTGAGTGTATAGATTTTGTATATCCTATCACCCTGTTCACTTTTGATGTAAACGATCAAAGAACAGGAGAAGTAGTTATCAATAGCGATAAAGAACTTAGAAGATTCTTTGCTGGCCTTGAGGATAATGATTTAATAAGTATTGATTTTCCTATTACTTTAAAGAAATTTGATGGCACAGAGCTAATGGTAAACAGTAATGCTGAATTGGCTACAGCCTTAGAAAGAGCTAAGGATGAGTGTGATGAGGATGATGATAATGATTTTAACGATGACGATTTTAGTGAAGAAAGGCTAGATGCCTATCTAGTTGAGTGCCCTTGGTTGGTTCGTGAAGTTAAGAGGGATGGAACAGACCAAACAGACCAGTATTTTGAATATTTAATGAACTTTACTGAAGATGGAGCTGTTACAGTTAGAGATAGAACAGGGAACATGCTTACAGGAACTTGGGAAACAAGTATGACTGACCATGGTGTACAATTGGATTTAGATTTTGAAGTTCTTGTTGACTTTAACTTACAATGGTTGGTTTACGAAATTGGCGAAGGTAAAATCAAGCTTTTCGGAGATGATAACAACAAGATTATCCTTAGGCAATTCTGTGAAGATGATGGTAATGGAGGTGATGACCCAAATACGCTAAGGGAGATTTTAAGAGAGTGTGAGTGGATAATTAAAAAGGTTAAAAACCAAGGAGAAGAAATAGACAGACTTTTAGGATACGAGTTTAATTTTATGGGCGAAGGTGTTGTAACCTTAGGCAACGGAATTACAGTTTCTGAAGGTACTTGGGAAGTAGGTCTGAATGCTGAAATGAAACTTGCCTTATTGATTAGTTTTGGAGATGAAGCAGCTGTTACTTTTGATTGGCCTTTAAGGGAGCTTACTAACGAAAGGTTGAAGTTTGAAGTTGATGGTACAGACTACGAGTTAATTTTACAACGTGTCTGTGATGATAATGCTGGTGACGGAGATGTTGCTGAGATTAGAAATATTATGTTGGGCGGACAATGGAATGTAGCTTCATATACAGAAGCTGAGGTTGATATGACTGCTGAATATGATGGAGTGGATTTTAGCTTCTCTAACATGCACCAAGTTGAGTTGTCTGTGAATGATGATCCATTCTTGACCGGACTTTGGAGAGTAATTAGAAATAAAGACCAAGATTTAAAGTTCTATTTAAACTTTGATGAAGATGGTATCTATGGTGACCTTACAGATGATTGGAACATTGTTTCTGTAACTGCTGATAGGATTGAGCTAATGAGTGAGAGTGGAGATGGAACAGTAGAGGTTTTAGTATTCGAAAAAAGAGTATAACTTTTTGCCCCATATCAGTTATAAAAAGGACAACTTTTAAGAGTTGTCCTTTTTTCTTTTCTACATTATTGTAATCCATGATCAGCAGATGCTAATCCATCAGTTATTCTTAAATTTGTGCTTCTTCAAAAATGATGTAAGCTAATGTTCGATAATTTAAGCGAGAAACTGGATAAGGCCCTACATGTTCTAAAGGGACATGGCCAAATTACGGAAATCAATGTTGCAGAAACACTAAAGGAAGTCCGTAGGGCTTTATTGGATGCGGATGTCAACTTTAAAATAGCCAAGGAATTTACGAATACGGTAAAGGAAAAGGCAATGGGTCAAAATGTATTGACCAACCTGCAGCCAGGACAATTGATGGTCAAAATCGTTAAGGACGAGCTGACAACATTAATGGGAGGTGATGCTGAAGAAATTGATTTAACGGGGAGCCCATCTGTAGTTTTAATGTCCGGTCTACAAGGTTCCGGTAAGACCACTTTTTCTGGGAAACTTGCCAATTATCTAAAAAACAAAAAAACAAAAAAGCCATTATTGGTTGCCTGCGATGTATACCGTCCTGCGGCTATTGACCAACTACACGTGGTTGGTGAACAAATAGGGGTTGAGGTATATTCCGACCGTGGAAATAATGATCCGGTTGCTATTGCCAAAGCTGGGGTAAAACATGCAAAAGAAAATGGATGTAATGTTGTAATTATTGATACTGCTGGTCGTTTGGCGGTTGATAAGCAGATGATGGATGAAATTTCTAACATCCATAAAGCTATCACTCCCCAAGAGACCTTATTTGTGGTAGATTCCATGACAGGGCAAGATGCTGTAAATACGGCAAAAGCTTTTAATGATGTTTTAAATTTTGATGGTGTTATCCTAACCAAATTGGATGGTGATACACGTGGTGGTGCGGCAATATCCATTAAATCTGTAGTTGATAAGCCCATTAAGTTTATTGGTACTGGTGAAAAGATGGAAGCAATTGATGTTTTCTACCCTTCACGTATGGCAGACCGTATCTTGGGTATGGGAGATGTTGTTTCGCTAGTAGAACGTGCGCAAGAACAGTTTGATGAGGAACAAGCCCGCAAGATTCAGAAGAAAATTGCGAAAAACCGATTTGGTTTTGATGACTTCTTAAGCCAAATACAGCAGATTAAGAAGATGGGGAATATGAAAGACCTCATGGGGATGATTCCCGGAGCTGGTAAGGCTTTAAAAGGCCTGGACATTGATGATGATGCATTCAAGTACATCGAAGCTATTATTCATTCCATGACGCCAGATGAGCGTTCCAATCCTTCAAAATTAAACTCAAGCAGAAAAAAACGTATTGCTGCTGGTAGTGGTAGAACAATACAAGACGTAAATCAATTATTAAAGCAATTCAACCAAATGAGTAAGATGATGAAGATGATGCAAGGCGGTGGGGGCAAAAAAATGATGCAGATGATGCAAAATATGCGTTAGTTGAGTAAGCAGTAAGCAGTAAGCAGTAAGCAGTGGTTTGTATTGAGTAAAGTCGAAGGAAAAAATAACAATAAAGTTTTAGCTTATAATGAAGATTCTTGACGGTAAGAAAGTATCTAATGATATTAAAAATGAAATTGCGGCCGAAGTTGCCAAAATGAAAGAGAATGGAGAAAAAGTTCCTCATTTAGCGGCTATAATTGTAGGGAACGATGGCGCTAGTCTAACTTATGTAGGCAGCAAGGTAAGGGCATGCGAACGCATTGGTTTTGAATCTACATTGGTTAAAATGCCGAGTACTACTTCTGAACAAGAACTTTTGAAAAAAATTCATGAACTGAATAATGATGATGATATAGATGGCTTTATCGTTCAGTTGCCCTTGCCAGAACAAATAGATACACAAGAAGTGTTGATGGCGGTACATCCAGATAAGGATGTAGACGGTTTTCACCCTACAAATTTTGGTAAAATGGCTTTGGATATGAGCACATTTATACCAGCTACGCCGTTTGGTATTCTAGAGCTTTTGGAGCGCTATGGTGTTGAAACACAAGGAAAGCATACTGTTGTTATTGGGAGAAGTCATATCGTTGGGCGTCCAATGAGCATTCTTATGGGTAGAAAAGGATTTCCGGGCAATTCTACAGTTACATTAACACATAGCCGCACTAAAAATATTAGTCAAATAACCACACAAGCAGATATTATTATTTCAGCCTTGGGCGTTCCTGGCTTTTTAAAGGCAGAGATGGTAAAGGATGATGTGGTTGTTATTGATGTTGGTATCACTCGAGTTGCCGATGAATCTCGTGAACGGGGCTACTATATTACTGGTGATGTTGATTTTGAAAATGTAAGTAAGAAAGCTTCTTATATTACCCCTGTTCCTGGTGGGGTGGGACCTATGACTATTGCCATGCTACTTAAGAATACCTTACTTGCAAGAGAGCGTCACAGAACCCGTAGGTAAAATCTTTTGGTGATGTTGGTTGTGTAGGCAGTACTAAAAATTAGTATCTTTTAGTACTTAATTCAACCAACCCCATGAAAATCCAATATTTCCTGTTACTCTTACTAGTTGTAATATTAAGTTCCTGTAATACTTCGCAGGAAAACAACAATAAGATAATCGTTTCTTTTTCAGAAGATGTTAGCGATAAGGCTTTAGATGGTCGTTTGTTACTAATGCTTTCCACCAATGATGAAAAAGAGCCACGTTTTCAAATAAATTCTGGATTAAGTGCACAACTTGTTTTTGGGGTAGATGTTGAAAATATGGAAGCGGGAGAGGAAATAGGCTTTGATAATTTTGTGTTCGGCTTTCCTTATGCAAGCCTTAGTGATGTTCCTCCGGGTGAATATTATGTACAAGCTTTATTACATACTTATGAAACATTTAATTTAGAAACTGGCCATACCGTTAAATTACCCATGGATAATGGGGAAGGACAGCAATGGAACCGTTCTCCCGGTAATTTGTACAGCAAACCCTTTAAGATTTCTACAGGGGAAAACGGTATTCAAGATGTAAGGGTGACTATGGACAAAGTTATTCCTCCCATTGAGGAACCAGAGGATACCAAGTGGATAAAACATATTAAAATCAAATCAGAGAAGTTATCCAAATTTTGGGGTAGGGACATGTATTTGGGAGCACATGTTTTGTTGCCAAAGGGTTTCGATGAGCATCCTGAAGCTAAATACCCTTTGATGGTTTTTCATGGACATTTTCCGTCGGACTTTGGAGGATTTAGAACTACCCCACCAGATCAGGACATAGAACCTGAATATTCAGCTCGATTTGATGTTGAAGGATATAACATCATTCAACAACAAGAAGCTTATGATTTTTATAAGAGATGGAATGAACCCGATTTTCCACGCTTTATGATTATTGAGATTCAACACCCAACACCCTATTATGATGATTCGTATGCTGTTAATTCTGCTAGTCAAGGTCCTTATGGAGATGCGATTACCCATGAGTTGATTCCGCATATCGAAAAAGAATTTCGTGGGATAGGGGAGGGCTGGTCAAGATTCTTGTATGGAGGTTCCACTGGAGGCTGGGAAGCTTTAGCGGTACAAGTTAAATACCCTGAGGAATACAATGGTTGTTTTGCCGCTTGTCCAGACCCTATGGATTTTAGGGCATACTGTCTGACTAATATTTACGAAGATGAGAATGCCTATTACTACAAAAGCCAAAACAAAAAGCTAGAAGTGCCTGCACGACGGGATTACTTAGGCCAAATAAGCTCTACAATAAAAGATGAAAACCATTTGGAACTGGTTTTAGGAACAAAATCAAGGTCCGGACAACAATGGGATATTTGGGAGGCCACGTACTCCCCACAAAATGAAGAAGGGTATCCTGAGCGAATATGGGATAAGAAAACGGGGGATATTAATCCTAAAGTTGCGGAATATTGGAAGGAGAATTTTGATTTAAGATACATACTGGAACGTGATTGGGATAAATTGGGTGAAAACCTAAAAGGAAAGATTCATATTTATTGTGGGGATATGGATAACTATTATTTAAATAATGCGGTCTATTTAATGGAAGATTTTTTAGAGCAAACCACAAAGCCTTATTATGATGGCGAAGTACTATATGGAGATAAAGCAGAACACTGTTGGAACGGAGATCCAGAATTGCCTAACCATATCACTAGAATGAGATACAACGCTATGTATGTTCCAAAAATTATGAAGCGAATTGCAGAAAGCGCACCCCCAGGTGCAGATTTAAAGAGTTGGAGATATCAGTAAATAATCTAGTTTAATAATGAACATTCGAATGGGGAAAAATAAGCTTTTAATGTATTTGCTAATAGTAATCACTTTTATGGTTTCCTGCAAGAAAGAAAAAAAGGAAGCAAAGGAGGTTAATAGCACCGATGTTGCTAAAAGCGAATGGATATATCTTTTTGATGGTAAAACGACTAATGGCTGGAGAGCTTATAATGGTGATTCATTACCAGATGAATGGGTAATTAAGGACGGAGCTTTAACTTTCGATACCGAAAAAAGATTGGAGTCTGAACGAAAAGGTGGTAAAGACATTATTTATACAGCTGAGGAGTTTGATAATTTTGAACTTTATTTAGAGTGGAAACTACCTGAAGGTGGCAATAGTGGAATACTATACCATATAAAAGAGGGTAATTGGGGACCACCAGAAGTTGCTCCTGAATATCAGTTGTTAGATGATTTAAAGTGGGAAGAAATAAATAATGCCAAACTAGAATCTTGGCAGAAGACAGGAGCGGATTACGCAATGTATGCCCCAGATACTACTCAGAAAATAGTAAAACCAGCTGGTGAGTGGAATACTTCGAAAATTAGATTTACACCAGAATTAGTGGAACACTGGCTAAATGGAAAAAAAATAGTCTCCTTTAAACCATGGAGTAAAGATTGGGAAGAACGAAAACAGAAGGGAAAATGGAAGGATTATACTAAATATGGTACATTTAAGTCAGGTTATATCGGTCTTCAAGACCATGATAGTCCTTTGTGGTTTAAAAACATAAAAATAAAACGATTATAGTAAAAAGATGAAAAAAAGAGAATTTTTAAAAAAATCCAGCATATTAATGGCATCTTCTGCTATAATACCTTCTACTGTATTTTCCTGTAAAGAGAAAGAAGTGAAAACAGTACTGAAAGTAAAAGAACGCATACGGACAGCTCATATTGGAGTAGGGAATATGGGTGCAGCAGATTTAAACGATATTTCCTCACATGGAAAAGTAGATGTGGTTGCCCTTTGCGATGTAGATTCAACATTTTTAAAGGCTGCCTCTGAAAAGCATCCAAATGCCAGGTTATATGCAGACTATCGTAAAATGTTGAGTGATATGGAAGATGAAATAGATGCAGTAATTGTTTCTACACCAGATCATACACATGCACCGGCTTCAATTATGGCCATGAATTTCAATAAGCCAGTATATTGTCAAAAACCGCTAACGCATCACGTTTCAGAAGCAAGAGCAATGCGAAAATTAGCTGAAAAGAAGAATTTGGTGACCCAGATGGGCATACAAGTGCATTCTTTCTATGATTACAAGTTAGCTACTTTGTTGATACAATCAGGGATTATTGGAAAAGTGAGTGCTGTACATGCCTGGTCTCCAAAGAATTGGGGTTATGACGGACCGATTCCTGAAGGTAGCGATGCTATTCCAGAAAATTTAGATTGGAATCTTTGGTTAGGTACTTCGGCAGATAGACCCTACAAGAAGGATATCTATCATCCAGGGAATTGGAGAAAACTGGTCGATTATGGTTGTGGGACCTTAGGAGATATGGGAGTCCATATTTTTGATACTCCATACAACGCTTTGGCCTTGGATGTACCTAAAACAATAACAAATAATTGTCGTGAACCCAACGGTTTCGCCTTCCCAGAGAATAATGTTGTTACCTACGAGTTTTCAGGAACCAAATATACTACAGAGGAATTCAAATGGACATGGTACGATGGTCCTGGAGCCCCGAACGAGATACATCAGGATTTAGTATTGCCCAATTCTTCTGCTAATTCAGGTGATTCTTCAGTAGAAGAAAAATCTATGCAAGATAAAATGTCCCTAGAAACCAAAGTGGCCGATGAGGGAAAATTGCCAGAACAAGGGGCAATGTTTGTGGGAGAAAAAGGTAGGTTGTTGTTACCCCATTTTATGCAGTTGCCAAAGAAAATAGTAGATGGACAGTATGTAGATATATCTGAAGAAATTGCTGTGCTTGAAAAAGCGCATAACATGGGTAAACCTATTCGAGATTATGCATCAGAAGGTCCAAAGCATTATCATCAATTTATAGATGCTTGCTTAGGGAAAGATGAGGTTACAGCACCTTTTTCATATTCGGCTAGATTGACAGAAACCATTTTACTAGGAGTAATTGCGGGGCGTTTTCCAAACCAAACCTTACATTGGAATAATAAAACTGCCCAATTTGATGAAGAAGAGGCAAACCAATATTTAGATGCTCCCTACCGTGAATTTTAAATTAATTGAATGTATAAAGGATATATGATCATTGATCATATTCGATTGTTACCTGCAATGCAAGCTGAGAAAACTTCAGAACAAGCATTAAAAATTGAAAGAATTTAGAAAATTTGTAGAAGAATATGAAAAAATTCCAGATACGGACTGGGAATTAGTATCGGCACGCTTTAGAAAAAAAATACTGCCAAAAAACTACAATCTTTTAGAGCAAGGGAAAATCTGTAAAAATCTTTACTTTCTCGAGAATGGACTTTTGAGATTTTTTATCTTAAAAGATGGTATTGAATCAACAAAATTTTTCACTATTGCACCATATTGTTTTACCTCACAAGCAAGTTTCAATTCAAAAAAACCTGCTAATGAATATATTCAAACCGTAGAAAAATCAATAATTTGGGAAACGTCTTATAAGGAAAATGAAGAACTATTAAACCTAAAATCTTGGAATAGTTTTGCTCGCAAAATAACTCAAGAAGTACAACTTTTCACTGAAGAAATATTAGAAGAACTACAAACAGAGACAGCTGAAAACCGTTACCAAAAGTTACTAAATAACCAACCAGAATTACTACAAAGAATACCTTTAAAACATCTTGCGTCATTTTTTGGAGTTGCACCACAATCGTTGAGCCGAATAAGAAAGAAGTTAACATAGGTGCAGTAAATTGTTTAAATGATTTTAGAGTTTTGCTATTAAAATCGCAAAATGACTTTATCAAACAAACAGACAAATTATCATTTTCAATACTCAATTTTAGTAAATAACTCGCAAGAGAAAGTTTGGAACTTTCTAACGAATGTTGATAGATGGAAAGAATGGGACACAGAACTTAAATCATCAACAGTTTCAGGAAATTTCAGTTTAGGTGTAAAGGGTATTCTAACACCAAAAAAAGGTCCAAAACTAAAATTTCATATTAGTGAATTAGAACCTAATAAATCCTACACTTTTGTAACCAAAATGCCAGTCGGGACATTAGAAATAAAACGAACTCTTGAGAAAAAAGATGACCTTATTGAATTTACAGATGATATAAAATTTACCGGATTTCTGAAAAAACTGTTCGGACTTATGCTTGGTGGTGGATTTAAATCAGTCTTACCAGAAGTAATGGAAAATTTTAAAGAAATTGTCGAAAAAGAATAAAATATGGAAATGATAGGATTAAGAATTATTTATGTACTAAATATCATTGTAGCTGGACAAATAGCAATTTCTGCACTTTCAAACCCAAAAAATTCAGCTTTAACGACATTTGGGAACGCATACCAACCAACAGAAGTAATTAGACTTGTAGGCTGTCTTTGGTTAGCTATTGCTATTTTGTCGATTCTAGGACTTTGGAAACCAGTCACTTTCTCGCCAGTACTTTTATTACAATTAATCTATAAAGGAACTTGGCTTTTTGTTGTCGCACTACCAGCATTTCGAAATGATATTCCTTTTCCAAAAGCTATGGCTCTATTTTTTGTTGTTTGGGTTTTGGCATTACCTTTTCTAATACCTTGGAGAGAATGGCTGAATTAAACTGCGGAAAAAGCCAGCAGGTTACAATGCTAAAAATAATAGCGGTTTTGGTGCTTAATCGAAATCGCTTTTTTATATTTAACGCTAGTGTTGAGTTCGAATAGTTAGTGATTTAAATCCGCTACTATTCTTATACTATACCATTGGCAGTCATATTGAAAAATCTTCTTTTAAATAGAATTAAACCATTAGGAAAGCTTTCTCAAGAAGAGGAAGAAGCATTTTTAGGTATTTTAAGTGAGGAATCCATTGGCAAAGGCGATTTGATTTTTAGGCCAGGCAAAATGGCGAATAAAATGTATTTCTTATTGAAGGGTGGACTACGTTCTTATTATATCAAAAACGGAGAGGAGATAACTGATTATTTCTTTTTTGAGGAATCGTTTGCAACAGATTACGTGTCCTACTTTGGGGATAAACCTACTGAATTTTATTTAGAGGCCTTAGAAGATACATTGGCAATTACGTACGACAGAGCAGAGATATGCAAAGTGGCCGAAAACTATCCAAGATTCCAAAAATTCTTAAGAATTCATTCAGAGATGGCATTTATAGAAATAGAACAGCGAATGCGCATTTTGCAGAACGAGACGCTTGAAACAAAATTTCAATATACTCTCTCACAATTTCCCTATCTGTTTCAAAGGGTGCCACAGCATCAGATAGCATCTTATCTTGGTGTGAAACCTGAAAGCCTCAGTCGAATAAAACAAAAAAAAACTACAGGCTAATTTTGAGAACTTAACATTTGTCAATGCTAAATTGTTAGTACACCTAGATATTTGTTGTATAAATTTTATACAATGAAACATATATCAAGAGTAATTTGCGGAATTGTCCTGCTAACGGTTCCAACAATAGAATTCGGTGGATATTTTTTGCTCAACGTGATTAGCGGAAATGAAGAGGGATTGGCCTTGACCAGTTTTCAAGAAGCTATGTTTAGAGCCGGTCATGCACATGCTGGAGTTCTGGTGATTCTAGCCCTAGTGGCCATTATTCTTTCCAACTATGCCAATTTGAATGATAAATTACTATGGATAGTGCGCATTGGTTTTCCGCTATCATCCATCTTAATTAGTGGTGGTTTTTTCGCTGCCGCTACTGGAAATCAACTTACCCAACCCAATGAGCTAATACTTATCCTATACATAGGAATTGTCATTTTGACTATTTCACTAATTCTTCTTGGTGTAGGACTCTTAAAAAAACTTCCATCTAACAAAATTTAACGTTATGAAAAATAAAAAGAACATTTTTAAAATAATGTATATAGTAAACATTCTAGGAGCTGGTGTTCCAGGGTTTTTAATTGTTTTTTTTCCAAGCTTTGCTGAACAGTATGTGCTATGGGCGGCCCAAGATTATGGAGTTATGACCATACTTGGAAGCATTTGGCTCGCCATTGGCCTGACATCAATCATCGGTATTTTTCTTCCTTATCAATTTCTTGGAATATTTATTATCCAATTGATTTACAAAACGCTATGGTTAACTACCTTCATCCTTCCCGCAGTATTTAAAAATGAACCTTTGCCGCCTGGAGCTACTATTTTGATCGGGATATTCATAGTACTCATTTTAGAGGTGTTATTATTTCTAAGACCGTCAGATTTCAAAAGTAACAATCATATTGAAATTAAAACTACCACCAACAAGGGCTCTAATTTATAGCTTCAATTCGTTAACTTGAAACTTTGAAACCATCAACGGCTGGATTTGCCACGGCTGGAAATCTAACGATTTCCAACACCGCCACAGATAATAGCCTAACCGTTAGGCACCATTATGAAATCACATAGATGAAACAATTAACATTCGTTAAAACCAAAACACTAAAATGGGAAGAAGTTGCTGAACCAAAAATTGAATTGGGTACAGATGCAATAGTAAGACCCTTTTTAGTGGCTAGATGCGATTTGGACGCAGCGTTTCTTCATAATGATATTTTTAAAAAATATAGTATCGGTAAGTTTTTAGGTTTAGTAGATAAAACTGTTCCAAGATTTACGCGCAAGGATATATTTAAAGGACCTTTCCCATTTGGACATGAGTGTATTGCTGAAATTGTCGAATTGGGCAAAGAGGTTAGCGGTTTTGAAATTGGACAAAAAGTGATAATTCCTTTTCAAATTTCTTGCGGAATCTGCCCTATTTGTGATTCTGGACTCACAAGCCAATGCGAAGTAACAGGAAGTTTCAATATGTATAGTGGAATAGGTAAACATGTATCTAACGGAGGAACAATGTCGGACTTATTGAAAGTGCCACATGCCAATAGTATGCTGATTCCGATACCTAATGGAATGAATTTGATAGGACTGGCCAGCGCTAGCGATAATTTACCTGACGCTTGGTCTAGAGTTGCACCATATCTACTGAATCGACCGAATAAAAGTGTTCTCGTAATTGGCGGTTCGGCAAAGAGTATTGGTTTATATGCTGCTGGATTTGCCGTAAAAATGACTAATGAGAGGGTCGATTACCTAGATTTGTCAACAGAGAGGATTGACATTGCTAACAAACTCGGTGCTAACGGAATTAAAAAAGATTTTCGTTTACATACAGGGAATTATGATTTGATTGTAAATTGTACCAACTCAACTAAAGCGATAAGATTAGCCGTTAAGTGGTTAAATCCTGGTGGTGCAATCACTTCTGCTAATATTTATTTTAATAAAAAAGTTAGTGTTCCTTTCTTTCAACTTTATGCGAAAAATATAAAGCTTGTAACAGGATTGGCAAATCCAATGGCTGATATTCCGGGAATGTTACAATTTATAAGAAATGAAAAATTACAGCCAGAATTGATAACTACACATATCGGCGATTGGGAAAGTGCAGATACAGAACTTTTAAAAAAAACAACCAAAGTTATGATTAAACGAAATCCAATAAAAGCATAGAAAGACGACATCTAACAATTCATAAAACGTTAATTACCAGCAAAATATGGCAATCCGTTTATGCAAGAACGTTCGAAAATCTTAACTCATACTAAAATTTATTTAGCAAAAAGCTGATTTAAATCCTTAAATGCCTTAAACTCCAATGCATTACCTGCTGGGTCTAAAAAGAACATTGTAGCTTGTTCCCCAACTTCGCCTTTAAATCTAACATAAGGTTCTATTACAAATTTTACCCCTTTAGATTTAAGTTCTTCGGCAAAGTATTCAAAAGTATCCCAAGGAAGTACCACACCATAATGAGGTACAGGTACATTTTTACCGTCAACAGCATTGGTATGTAATTCTTCTTTGGCCTTAGGTTTATAATGAATAACCAATTGATGTCCAAAAAGATTAAAGTCCACCCAATGGTCACTGCTACGACCTTCTTGACAATCTAAGACTTCTCTATAAAATTGCCTACACTCCTTAAGATTATGAACAGGTATGGCAATATGGAAAGGTGAAATAGTGGATGACATACAATCTTAATTTATTCAAACATAAAGCTACTGGATTGTATTGACTCTTACAATTAAGAAGTTAAAAATGTTACTATCTGATTGTTTACTTCTTCTTGGTGCATAGAATGTCCAAGGCCTTTTGTGGTAATTAATTTACTTCCTTTCCAATGCTCATGTACCCTAACAGAAGCTTCATACGGAACTTGTAAATCTTCCAAATCATGAAATAGCAATCCCCTTTTAGTATTGTTTTCAACAAAACGGGCGCTTGAAAATTCATGAAAGTGAAAGCCCAACCATTCTTTAAGCTCTTTATTTAAAGCCTTTTTTACTTTGTCATTAAATTTTAAGAGGCTTTGGTAATGCTCCATAAATTGTGAAAATTCACATGGAGAACCTATGGTTACAATCTTTTCCACTGATGATTTAGGGTTAATGTAATGATCATAAAGTGTGGTCATGCCACCTACGGAATGTGCAACAATATACTTGGGTTGATGTTTTTCCATGATGTATCTAGAAGATACTGCATATAGTGGAACATATAATCTATTTCCTGAGGAATAGCCATGACCTGGCGCATCAAAAGCTATTATATTATAGCCTTTTTCGTTTAGCTTTTGGATAAGATTTCTCCATCTAAACGTATTGCTCTCCCAACCATGCAATAACAATATGGTTTCACCATTCCCAGGCCAATTGTAAGTTTGCACTTTGTGCTCTCCAATAGTTTCAACACTTAGTTTTGCTGCATCTAAAAATTCTTTTTGAGTTGGTTTTACCCGTCCCTTTCTTATGGTACAAAAGACATCAAAGGCTTTTTTTGCTGTCCATTTGGGTCTAAAGAGCACCATTAGATTAAATAATTTTCCGTAGGCAAGAGGAACAATTTTGGTCAGCAGTTTTTTCATATTGGTTACTTTTAGTAACTTACTCTTTTATAGATACTAAAAATACACATTCCGTTTGTAAGAAAAAAGAAGTAACATAATCATAACCAAGTATAATTATGGAAACTATTGCTGAAAATCAAGAAGTTAGAATGGTAAAAAAACTAGAAAAAATGTTTGGGCACATAGATTATAAAAATCCGCCTGAACTTTGTCCGGTCAGGGATGTGATGTCCGTTGCTTCTGATCAATGGAGTACGTTAATTATACTTTGGCTAGGTTATTTTCCAACTTTACGATTTAATAAGTTAAAAAAGTACGTTTACGGTATTTCCAATAAAGTATTAAGCCAGCGTTTGAAAAATCTAGAAGCAGATGGTTATATCTCTAGAAAAGCTTACCCAGAAGTCCCTATTCGTGTAGAGTACCGTTTGACTGATTTTGGAAAACAGTATGTTGAAAAACTTCTTGAACTAACTGAATGGATGCAAAAAAATAGTCCTAAAGTATTAGCTAATCGAGAGAAATATGGATTGGTCTAACTCCATTTACAGGAGAAGCACTGGTTCATTCAGATGAAGGGATTTTGCCATTTGTACAATCTATTTTCCAAAAAGGGAATACCACAGATTCAGTAGTATCTACCCATTCACCAACCCATTTAAACCCTTTTTCGTTAATTGCAGAGAATGTAAGTCTAGAGAATCCGTCTGTGCCATTTGGAGCTTTTTGTTCTTTGTAAAGTACAATATCCCCATTATTGTTTTTAACACCTTTCCAAGCACTTAATTTAGGTGTAGGGGCAGCAGAACTGTAGTAATGGACATACCACTTTGTACTATCAGCTATAAATTGGCGTATACTTCCTGAATGTCTGCCATCTGCTTTAAGGGTTTCATCTTGTACGGCCATTCCGTTCATGATATATTTAAACCGCCATTTCATATCTACGGGTTCTGCCCAGGTTTGGTCAGGATTTCGGTTTTGAGACTTGCAATTACATTCCCCGATCAAAGGTGCAAAATCCAGTAATTCTTTTGGAGCTTTCGGATTAGGTAATCCAAAAGGATATTCTTGGGAGGGTTCAAATTTATATTGCCCCAATGAAAGCATGGGAATACATAAAACTAACAACAAATAATATGTTTTCATTTTGGTGGTTTACTACAAAGTATTAAAAACGGGGGATAGGGAACTAAGGATTAGCAATAAATTAACGAAGACTATTCTTCTCTATTTACGGTCTCTATTGTAAATGCCGGTAAGCAAATGGCTAAATATTCACATTCTTCTTTAAACGGATTAGAATATTGCACCCTGGTATTTTTTGAGATTTTAATAGATTCCCCTGCTTTTAAAATTACTTTTTCATTTCCAATATGAAACTGTTTCTTACCACTTATGATAAAGGTGAATTCATCAAATTCAGGAGTTTGAAATGGCTCGCTCCAGCCGGGTGGTGCTTTCATATGTGCAATGCTTACGGCATGCTCGCCATTGGTGGCCAAGCCAAAATGTTCGGCGATATATTTGCCATCATCTGTTGGAACAATAAAAGGCTTCTTTTGAATTTGATAGCTTTTGCCCATACTCTTATAATCAAAGATTAGTCCCAACCGATCATCAAGTACTTTATTTTGGCTTCATCAGGAATTTGAACAGCTTCAATATTGCTGGAACCAAACCTTAAGTTTCCTGGTAGTTCTTCTTTGTCTATGGTGAAATACAAATCACTTTCTTTTACAAAAACCACAATACTGTTTAAAGTGGTCACAATTTTTTTGATGGAGTAGTTATTCTGAATGTCCTTAAAAGTACTATTTAGCCCTATACCGTTTTCTGTGGTAAATCGTGAATCATAAACCCTAATATTTTCAATTGTAGGGATGCTATCATCACTTGGTGTTAGGGTCAAAAGATGTTTTCCACTTTTTTCAAATACTTTTACCTTTCTTTTAGAAGCTCCAATTTTTAGGTTGAAAGTATCTTTGACTATGGAATCATCAGCATAAATAAGCTCTAAATCTCTTGCTAAGCTTATCTTATCAAGTTTGCCTATACTCTCATTGGTTATTAAAAAAGTAGTGTCTTTTTCTTTACAAGAAGTGTAAAGAAGTATATAAAGACTAAAGATCATTAAATATTTTTTCATTAAAACTAGATTTGGGCTATTATTATCGAATCATTTTTTTCATTACACCCAATACGCCACGTATAAACGTTGCACTGGTTAGTACTTTCACAACAGGGTTCATCCTTGTACTTTTCCTTCTTGATGATGTTCTCCTTTTTGTAGGTTTGACCTTCTCTTTTTCTGCCTCTTTCTCAGCTTTTTCTATTTTTTCATTAAGAATTTCATATGCACTTTCCCTATCAATCTCCTCATTATATTTTTTAATAAGTTTAGATTGTTTTAAGGCATCCTTCAATTCAGAATCTGTAAGCACATCCATTCTACTCATTGGAGCTCTAAGCATAGTTGCAGCCAATGGGGTAGGGCGTCCTTTTTCATCCAAAGCGGAGATGAGTGCCTCTCCAATTCCTAATGAGGTCAATATTTCTTTGGTATCATAAAACTCAGAGTCGGGATAATTTTCTGCTGTTAGTTTTATTGCCTTTCTATCCTTAGCGGTGAAAGCTCTTAACGCATGTTGTACTTTAAGGCCCAGTTGTGCTAAAACATCGTCCGGTACGTCGGTAGGGTTTTGGGTAACAAAGTATAAGCCAATCCCTTTGGAGCGAATAAGTTTAACAATACTCTCAATCTGGTCCAATAATGCTTTTGAAGCTTCTTTGAAGATTAAATGGGCTTCATCAATAAATAGAATCAGTTCAGGTCTATCACTGTCACCTTGTTCAGGAAAAGTGGAGTAGATTTCTGCCAAAAGGCTTAACATAAATGTTGAGAAAAGTTTTGGTTTATCTTGGATGTCAGTTAGTCTAATAATATTAATATAACCTCTACCATTTTCGTCAATTCTTGTTAAATCATCGACATCAAAAGATTTTTCTCCAAAGAATAGATCTGCCCCTTGTTGTTCCAATTCAATAATCTTTCGAAGAATGGTTCCTGTGGAGCTAGTGGACATTCTTCCATATTCTTTTTGAAATTCTGCCTTCCCTTCCCCAGTAGCGTATTGCAGTACTTTTTTAAAATCCTTTAAATCTAGAAGTGGTAATTTATTATCGTCACAGTACTTAAAAACGACTGCTACGATACCTTCTTGCGTGACTGTCAAATCCAGTATCCTAGACAGGAGAATAGGACCAAACTCGGACACGGTAGCCCTTAAGCGAACCCCATCCTGTTCTGAAAGTGATAAAATTTCAACGGGGAAACCTTTAGCGTCAAACGGTAATCCAATTGCTTCATGTCGTTCATCAATTTTAGGATGACCTGGACTAGGTTGGGCAATACCGCTTAAATCCCCTTTTAAATCCATTAATAAAACAGGAATACCCTTGTCAGAAAGGTTTTCTGCAATTACTTGTAGTGTTTTTGTCTTGCCTGTACCAGTGGCACCAGCTATTAACCCATGCCTATTCAAGGTTTTTAAAGGGACTTTTACAAACGCTTTGTTTACGGTCTCACCATCCACCATTCCGGCCCCCATTGTGATGTAATCTCCTTTTGTGGTATACCCTTTTTCTATATGTGCAAAGAATTTTTCTTTGTTGCCCATCCGATTCAATTTCCGATAAAAATAGGGTAATTTTAACCAATTCTAAAAATCACATTATGAAACTTACACGCTCATTTCTTTTAATTCTGATAAGCTTTGGAACGTTCGTGAACTTGACTGCACAAGAAGATACCAAAATCATTTTTCACAAACCTGCTGATCCAAATAGGGCAAAAGCTCCATTTAGTGAAGTGGTACAAGCTGGGGACATGTATTTTTTGGCAGGGCAAATAGGGATGGATAGAACTGTGGGAAAATTGGCTGAAGGTGGTATACAAGGAGAAACGGAACAAGCTATAAAAAACATAAAGGCAGTTTTGGAACATCATGAACTAACACTGGACAATGTTGTAAAGTGTACGGTGATTTTGAGTGATATTAATGATTTTAAGGCCTTCAATGAAGTCTATGTAAAATATTTTACCAAAAAACCAGCAAGAACAACCTATGCTGCGGCTGGACTGGCAGTTGGAGCTAAGATTGAAATTGATGTAATTGCTGTGAAGTAACCTATCTTTGCATAATGGTTTTACAAGAGGCGATGGATTTGGTTGAAAAAGGGGAAATGCTCCCTTTAATGGAGGAATTTTATACAATACAGGGGGAAGGTTTTCATAAAGGTACTGCAGCATATTTTGTCCGTATAGGAGGCTGTGATGTGGGTTGCCACTGGTGCGATGTTAAAGAGAGTTGGAATGCCGAGACCCATCCACCGACAGGGATAGACCAAATTGTTTCCAACGCTGCTAAATATTCCGATACCATAGTTGTTACCGGAGGTGAGCCTCTTACTTGGAATATGTTGCCACTTACCTCGGCATTAAAAGAAAAGAATCTACAAATCCATATTGAAACTTCAGGGGCCTACGAACTAACGGGTATTTGGGACTGGATTTGTCTTTCTCCAAAAAAGAATAAGCTCCCTGTAGGAGAAATTTATGAAAGAGCCCACGAGTTGAAAGTTATTGTTTATAATAAGCATGACTTGATCTTTGCAGAAGAACAAGCTGCAAAAGTAAATGCCAATTGTATATTGTACCTACAACCTGAGTGGAGTGTACGAGAAAAGGTAACACCCCTTATTGTTGATTATGTAATGAAAAAACCTAACTGGAAAGTTTCGTTACAGACTCATAAATATTTGAATATCCCTTAGCTTAACCAGTAGTGTTTGGCCTACCACCGTTGGTTTCCAAATCCAATTGACATTCTGCATCTAAATCTGGAGCTGCCGCAGCACCTCTAGATACTGAATTTTCCATTTGTTTAACAAGACCTAAGCCATCTAATGTGCAAGAAGAGTGTAATCTACCCTCTTTTGTTGATGCTATACTTGACTTGTTAGTTGCACCAAACTCTAGTTGTGCTCTCATTAGACAAGGGTCAACGTTGCAATGGTTCTCTGCATCAACATCTTCATGGTCGTTAACCGCAGGTGAGCCTAGGTTCACTAAGCCTAATAAATGTCCAAATTCATGATTTAAGGTTGCGGTTTCGACATCAGCATTTGAAATTAAAACACTTCTACCTGCTAGGTTTCTAACTGTTTCTTCATAAATGACCATAGAAGTGTTTCTATATACTGCGCCTAAGGTTACCAAACCTTCGTCTAGGTCGTCTCCTTCTGATGGGGCATCAGCAAAATAAATATAAATACCTAATGTGGTGCCATCATTATATACTGTTCTATTTTCTATCTCTAAGTCAGCTATTTCTTGAAGGGTTAAATCCTCTTCATCTGGAGATTCCAAAGCTGTAAAAACTAATTCGATGTTCTCTTTAAAAGTAAACTGTTGCAAAAAAGCTTGAAATTCGTTCATTGCTTCATCTGTAGGCCTAAAGTTTCTTTGGCTTTGGACATATGCAATCTGTATACGTAGTCTATCGAAGTTTGTGTTTGCTAAAATATCATTAGCAGATGAACCAGTAGCTCGGAAATTTGCAGGAAACAACTGCTGTGGGTTTTCAGGAACTACACCTTGATTATCATCGGTCATAGGAGTAGTATCATCTGATGAGCTTTCAGAACATGCTAAAAAGACAATAAGGAATAGTGAAAGAAAGAATATTATTGATTTTTTCATAGCTTTTTATCTGTTATAATAGAAAACGCATATTTACGGTATCTATTATGATTTTACTGTAAGTCTGGCTAAATAGTCGAAATGTTTGCCCTCACTTACAAGTTCACAATTAAAATTATTAGCCTCGCAGGCATTCCTCAACGTGTTGTAATCTAAATACAGCCACCCAAAAGGGTTGCTTTTTCTATTCTTGTACTGCATTGTAAATTCTACTTCACCATAATAATTTACCCCCTCTGGAATCCAATACCCCCCATCTTCATCTTCATCATACATATATATGATATCGCTTGAATCTAATAAGAATTGACCAGAAGGCTTGAGAATGGATTTAAAGTATCTTAAATAACTGTCTAAATTCTCCAATTTTTCTACAATACCAATTCCATTCATTAATAACAATAGGGTATCAAATTCTATTCCAGAATAATCTAGGATGTTACTGTGCACTGTATTTTTGACGCCTCTAAGTTTACATGTCTCTACTGCTCCTAATGATATATCTAAGGCACAAACTTGATGCCCTTTTTCTTGAAGATATAAACTATGACTTCCAGCACCAGCTCCAATATCTAAAATACTTCCTTTACAAAGGTTTAATGCTTTTTGCTCTAATTGGGGCATGTTCTTGTAAGAACGAAAAAGGTAGGGTAGCGGAATTATATCTTCTTCATCCAAAGAAGAAAATGTTTTAATATCTTCTATATAATTTCCTTTTTGATAATCTAAAAGTGCCTCACCAAAAACATCCAAACCGTAATTATTTGTATTTTGAACCAAAGTTGCTCTTTTATTTGATTATGAAAACATTTAAGACAAATATTTTTGTAGTACTATTCTTTGGTACAATTTCATTGTTTTCGCAAAAAACAGAAATGGTTCTAAAAGTTTCAGAGTATTTACAAAGTAATGGGACTATAAAGCAATATAAAGATGCATATCTGGAGCTTTTGAATTTGATGGAAAAACAATTCCCAAAATCAGACAAGAATAGTGATGGTTGGTTGTATTTACAGCAAAATGAAACCAAAGCCTTGACTAATATTAATGAATTGTTGGTTCCAATTTATATTAAGCATTTTAATGAAGAAGATATTGATAAAATGCAAAGTTTTTATTTGGGCGATACAGGCCAACAATTGGTTCAAGACAGAAATAAATTAACAGATGCCCAACTAAAGGAGGTTGATACATTTTTTAGTTCAAAAATTGGCTCTAAGATTAAGACCAAACAACAAGTTCTTTCAGAAGAAATTGCTATGGTCTCAGAGTATTGGAGTAAAGATTTGTACCAAACAGCTGTTTTACTTTTAAAAGAAGAATGAAAGATATTTTAGAGCAACTACCTCAGAAGGCAGCGGAAAAACATTCAGATAACAAAAAATTCTTTTCCAAACTAAGAAAGAAGACACCAAAAAATTTAGACTATGTAATGCAAGAGCTTCATGAAGATGAGTTTGAGAAAACAGATTGTCTTACTTGTGCAAATTGTTGTAAAACCACTGGACCTCTTTTTACCAATGCCGACATAGAAAGAATTGCTAAGTTCTTTAGATTAAAGCCTTCTGAGTTTATCAGTAACTATTTAAAGCTGGATGAGGATAACGATTATGTTTTACAACAAGTACCATGTACTTTTCTGGGTGCGGACAATTATTGTTCAATCTACAATGTAAGACCAAAAGCCTGTAGAGAGTTTCCCCATACCAACAGGAAAAAATTTCAGCAAATCAGCAACATCACTCTAAAAAATGTAGCCATTTGCCCAGCAGCATTCAATATTGTAGAGGAAATGAAGAAGCGAATTAAAATATAGTGTTTTATTATATTTGAGTTAATGGAACAAGTAATAACCTATTTTGAAAATATTCCACCGTTGCACCGTAGCCTTATTTTGGTTGGTGGAATTACTTTTTTTTGGATTTTAGAGGGAATTGTTCCTCTTTTTAGTGTTAAGTACAAAAAATGGCGTCATGCTTTGCCCAACTTGTTTTTTACATTTACAACGATTATTGTCAACTTTCCATTGGCTTTCTTATTGTTAAAAACATCGGATTGGACGGTTGAAAATCAGTTTGGAATCATCAATTGGTTGCCAGAAATGCCTTTATGGCTATACGTGTTATTGGGAGTAGCCTTATTGGACTTAATAGGAGCTTACACGGCACATTTAGTAGAACATAAAGTAAAACCTCTGTGGATGGTGCATTTGGTTCATCATTCAGATCACAATGTAGATACTACAACTGCAAATAGACACCATCCTTTAGAGAGTTTAATTAGATACATTTTTACCTTACTAGGTGTTTTTTTGGTTGGAGCTCCTATTGGAATCATAATGTTATATCAAAGTCTTTCTGTAGTTTTATCGCAATTTAACCACGCCAATATAAGCTTGCCTAGAAAAGTGGACAATGCACTTAGTTGGCTAATTGTTTCACCAGATATGCATAAGGTGCACCATCATTTTGTGTTGCCGTATACTGATTCCAATTATGGAAATATTTTCTCTATATGGGACAGGTTATTTGGTACTTACATGAAGTTAGACCCGGACAAGATTACTTATGGTGTAGACACCTTCCCTGACGAAAAAGAGAACAGTAGTATTATGGGTTTATTAAAACAACCGTTTCATAAGTATCGAAAGCCAACCACTGGTCAATCATAAATTAAATATTTCAATCTAACTTTTTTAAACGCTTCTAAATCCTCTTCCCAAGTCACTTTAATCTCATTTTCAGAAAGACCAGCTTCAATCTGTTTTTGAAGTTTTTTGGTGCCTGCGTGTTTTGTAAAACCATCAGTATTAAAAAACTTGGATTTATCTGTACAATTTTGATAAGCTTTGATTAGCCATTTTAATGAAACCGAATTCATTTCGGGAGTATTGGACAAATCTTCACCAAAGCAGGTTTCCCCTTTTTCTTTTGGGTATTTTGAGCCAAAATTTGGTTGAGGTACATAGTTAAAATTATATGTTGTACTATCTAGAAATGAAGCACCATAACGCTGAAATTGAAACTCGGTACCACGACCTGCATTGATGTTGGTGCCTTCAAATAGCCCCAAACTAGGATATAAATTGATTGACTTGTCGTTAGGTAAATTTGGTGAAGGTCTTATGGGTAGCGAATATGAACTGTTATGATTCCAGTTTTCAAGCTTAATTACGGTTAAGTCAGCCTTTAATCCATCTTCCAACCATCCTTCTTCATTAATCATTTTGGCATATTCACCCATGGTCATCCCATAAACCAAGGGAATCTCATTCATTCCTAAAAAACTTTTGTGTTCATTTTCCATTGTAGGACCATCCACATAATGTCCGTTAGGGTTGGGCCTATCCAAAACCAAAACTGGGATATTGTTTTTTGCACAAGCTTCCATTACCAATTGTAATGTAGCGATGTAGGTGTAGAAGCGTACTCCAACATCTTGAATATCAAATAGTACTAAATCAATATCTTTTAACTGTTCAGCAGATGGCTTTTTATTTTTTCCATAAAGTGATATTATTGGTAATTGTGTTTTGGTATCTACCCCATCTTTAACCAATTCCCCAGCATCTGCTTTTCCACGAAACCCATGCTCGGGAGCAAAAACCTTTTTAATGTTAATATCCAAAGAAAGTAAAGAGTCCACTAAATGCGTATATCCTTTTTCTTTAAAAATTACAGAGGTTTGATTGGCAACAACCGCTATTTTTTTGTTTTTTACTTTAGGCAAGTAGGTTTCTACCCTATTGGCAGCAACAACAATTTCTTGCTTTTTTGGAATGGCAAGGTTTGATTCTTCAGCTGTTATTTTCTCTTTTTTTTGTGCACAAGAGGAGAAAAGGATAAACAACAATAAAAATGTACTTTTGAATCCAGAAAAAATGGGCATCCGTTGAATTTAGAATTATTTATAGCCAAGCGCCTGATAACAGGGAAGGAACATAAAATTAGCATTTCCGCCCCGATAATAAAAATTGCCATCGCTGCTATTGCAATTGGCGTTGTTATGATGTTGATTGCCATTGCTTCTACTGCAGGACTTCAATTAAAAATCAGGGAAAAGGTTTCTGCGTTTAATGGTCATATTCAAATTTATAATTATGACAATAATAGCTCGGATATTTCTGTAGTTCCAGTTTCTATAGAACAAGATTTTTATCCGGAGTTCAAAAGTATTGACGGTATTTCACATGTTCAAGCTGTTGCGACAAAAGGAGGAATTATAAGAACCGAGGATACTTTTGAGGGGATGTTGGCAAAAGGAGTGGGTAAAGATTACAACTGGACAACTTTTGAGGAGTATCTAATTAAAGGGAGATTACCAGACTTTTCATCAGAACTTAATAACGAGGTCCTAATCTCTAGAATTAAAGCAAACCTATTAAATCTAAAAGTCGGAGATTCTTTTTTTGCAATTTTCTTAAAAGATAATGATGCTTCCAAACCTCCAAACAATCGAAAATTTGAGATTGTTGGAATTTACGATAGTGGATTTGAAGAATTGGATAGGGATAATATTTTTATTGATATCCGCCATATTCAACGGATGAACAAATGGTCTGCTAATGAGATAGGTAATTTTGAGATTTTTTTAGAGGATTTTGACCAAATTGAAGAAAAAAGTGATGAGATTTATGGAGCTGTAGTGTCTAACTTGGACACTCAAAATATAAAGCGGAAATACTACAAAATCTTTGAATGGATTGGTCTTTTCGACTTTAATACTGCCCTAATAATTGGCATTATGATTATTGTCGGGGGCATCAATATGATTACGGCATTATTGGTTTTAATTTTGGAACGTACCCAAATGATAGGGCTTTTAAAAGCGCTAGGTGCCGCTAATTGGAGTGTTAGAAAAGTTTTTCTCTATAATGCAGCATACTTGATTTCCCTTGGATTATTTTGGGGTAACCTTATTGGTTTAGGAATCATCTTTTTACAGCAAAAATTCCGTTTTCTTAAATTCCCAAATCCCGAAGAATATTATATGGAATATATTCCAATGGATATAAGTTTAACCACCATTTTTGCTCTTAACATTGGTGTTATGCTATTATGTCTTATTATGCTTTTGATTCCGTCTTATGCTATTACAAGAATATCTCCCGTAAAAGCTATAAAATTTGAATAGCTTAAAAAAATTTGAATTCAAAGCTCACAATCGTCCCTTAAACTTTTCTGATTACTTGGTCAAAAAGCTACCTTTGCGGCAATTATGGACTACGCAGAGAATATACTTGAAACTATTGGCCAAACTCCCTTGGTAAAGCTGAACAGATTAACAGCTGAACTACCATGTTTGGTGTTGGCAAAATATGAAACTTTTAACCCAGGAAATTCTGTTAAGGACAGAATGGCACTTCAAATGGTGGAGGATGCAGAAGCTGCAGGTATTTTAAAGCCGGGAGGAACTATTATTGAAGGGACTTCAGGTAATACAGGTATGGGTTTGGCTTTAGCCGCTGTAGTTAAAGGCTATAAAATGATTTGTGTTATCAGCGATAAGCAGTCCAAAGAGAAAATAGATATTCTAAAAGCTGTTGGTAGTGAAGTACATGTTTGCCCAACCGATGTAGCTCCGGAAGACCCACGCAGTTATTACTCTACTGCAAAAAGATTGTCAGAAGAGATTCCTAATTCTTGGTATGTTAACCAATATGATAATCCATCTAATTGCAAGGCACATTTTTTAAGTACTGGACCAGAAATATGGGAACAAACTAAGGGTAGGGTAACGCATTTTGTGGTTGGTGTTGGTACTGGAGGAACCATATCTGGAGTGGGTTCTTATCTTAAAATGAAGAATCCAAATGTTAAAATTTGGGGTATTGACACCTATGGTTCCGTCTTTAAAAAATATCATGAGACAGGTGTTTTTGATGAAAATGAAATCTATCCTTACGTTACAGAAGGTATCGGGGAAGACATTCTCCCCTTAAATGTTAATTTTAGTATTATTGATGGCTTTACAAAAGTAACTGATAAAGATGCTGCGGTCTATACTCAAAAATTAGCAAAAGAAGAAGGGATGTTTTTGGGCAATTCTGCTGGAGCAGCAATAAAAGGCTTGTTACAACTTAAAGAACACTTTTCAAAAGACGACGTTGTAGTTGTGTTATTCCATGATCATGGAAGCCGTTATGTAGGCAAAATGTTTAATGATGATTGGATGCGCGAAAAGGGTTATATAGATTAAAATTGGAAAAGATCATAAATCTCAAACATAAAAATCAAATCGTAAAGATTGATGCTGGTGAGTTAGTCGGTTACAACGTAAATGGGCATGAATTCATACATCAAAAAGGGAGTCCAGGGTGGAGTTCTTCAGATACAGAGATGTTTCCCATTATTGGGCCAGTAAGTGAGTCCAGATTCCAAGTTGAAACACCAAGAGGGAACGCAATTCAGGACCAGCACGGACATTTGAGACAAATGGAATATAATTTGGTGTCGAGTGATACTATCAGTGCGATATACAATAAAGTGTATGAAGCTGGAACTCCAATTAAAAATTCCAAGTTCCCTAAGAAATCGACTGAAGAGTGGATGAATTGGCCCTACAGTTTTGAATTTGAAAAGTCATTTAAATTAGACGATGACGGATTAGAGATACAGTTTGTGATTTCAGGAGATAAAGAAATGCCGTTTATGTTGGGTTACCATCCGGCGTTCAAGCTTTATACAGATAAGCCAACAGTGGATACTGGTTCAAAACAAATATCCCTATTGGAAGTTTTAGCGGTTGGTAGTAGAGCTTTACAAGTTTCAGATTGTGAATCTATTACTTTAAAAGACGAAAAAGAGCTTACCATAAAAACAGAGGGTTTTGGGCATTTTATGTGCTGGACAGAGGTTGCTAATATGGTCTGTATTGAACCCATTTCATTCTATCCCTACGCTGTCTCTCAAGAAAATTTACATGCTGGTTTTCAACTACTGGAAGATAAAGTGAGCTTTAAGGTTTTTCTCTTGCCAAAAATGTAAGCTACATTTGTTAAAAAAATCACAATTTTTTTAACATTTCCACCGTTATATTCACTAACTTAGTAGTAATATATTACTAAGATAATTAATGTTTAAAGATTTTATTGAGCGAGTAGGAATCATGAATTGTGTCCTGCTTTTAGTGGTAATTTCTATTATCATTGTCTCGGAAGTACTTTTCCTTAGTGGAAAAAAGATAGATGCAATATTTATTGCATTTTGGGCACCAACCATACTAGGTTTTATGAATTACCTAAAATATAAGGAGTAGTGGATTTTATATTGGTTTATTCCATTATCGTAGCGACCATATTTTTGATTTGGTTACTTTTTATCGCTAAAATGTATAGGAGGATGAAAAAATAATTTGTTCAAGATATTCCTTTGAGCCAAACTTTAAATCCTTTAGCTCTGTTTCTACTTACTATTAAATCAAAAGGCATTTTCTTCTGCATCATAATTTTAAGCCGATTATTAAAATAATCTTCAACAGAATGTAAATAATTAATATTGATGCACATTTTTCGATTTATCCTAAAGTAGTATTTTGGATTCATCAGTTTTTCTAAACGCTCCACAGTGTAGTCGATTATATGTTCACTGCCATTTTTTTCAATTAACCTAGTGTCACCTTCATTAGAGTAAAAACAAACAACATCATCTGTATGAACCAGCTTTAATTTATTGGCCTTCCTAACCAAAAACCTCTCTTTGTATTCGGTCGGCGCAATAGTTTCCATCATTTTATCCATTCTTTCAAAATGGCTATTGTCCTCTATTTTTTTTAGTGACAGGTATTTTTTTAAGGCAATTTCAACATCGTCTTTATTTACAGGCTTCAGGAGATAATCAATGCTATTATACTTAAAGGCCTTTAAGGCATAAGAATCAAATGTGGTACAAAAAACTATTGGTTTTTCAATGGTGACTTCATTCAAGAGTTTAAAGCAATCTCCATCTTCCAAATGAATATCCATGAACACCAAATCATAATCCTTATTGGAGGTGAAAAAAGCAGTTGCGTCTGTAGTTCTTGCAATTTCTGCGACAACTTGGTAATCTATACCAATATCGTTTATTTGCTTTTTTAGATATGTTGAGGAAATAGGTTCATCTTCAACAATCACTAATTTTATGGGGTCTAAAGTATTGTTCACAATCAAAATCTATCTATAAGTTACGCCTTTGTTTTTAAACAAACGCATATTTTTTAAAATAACTAGCTGAATGGAGCGATAGATTGAGCGTTTAAATTGTTTATTTGGTTTTTTAAAGCGTTTTTAATTATGCTCTCTGTCTCAGAATTATGTTTTTGGGGTATAACAAATGCCTCTAAAGATTCAAAAGAAGAGATTTCTATGTCATTTTCTACAAATCCGTAGCCTAAATATATTCCATCTTTAATCAGTACAAATGCTTTTTCATTCAGATGTCTGCCCTTTCTTTCGAGAATGATATTCTCCGTACTCTTTTTTACACTCGTAATTGCGTTTTTCACTTTTAGATTGTAATCGGAAATAGCTTCTTTATCACAACAGACCCCATCACATTTTAAAATTTCATAGTGAGAGCAAGGACCATTTGTATTTTGTAAATGGCAATATTTTGGGCATAACAAAAATGCTTTGCATATTTCTTCAAGATATGCTCTGCAGTCAGTTTTGTTATTTAAGACCAGTATCGGATTAAAACTATTTTTTAAGGTGTTGTATGCTAAATGAAGAACACCACTTCTATCCTCGTAACTAAAGATTGCATATTGTGTAGAATTTCTTTTCTGAGCTCTGTTATACTTGGGAAAGTGAGTTTTAATTGCGGCAGACTCCATTAAAAGAGCAATAAGTTCGCTTCCGGAAAGTTCATAATCCACTTTACTGATCTCATTACATAAAAGTAACTCATGATTGTTTTTAGTGTAAAAATGTCCTAATACTCTTTTTTTAATGTTGATAGCCTTACCTATATAGATAATCTTACTAGAACTATTTTTAAAATAATAGATTCCAGGTTTAGTGGGCAATTCATCAATATTCTTTCTAGAAACTAAAGGAGGTAGTGTTGCTTCTTGACTCCTAGCGTTTAAAAAGTTTGCGATAGTAGCTTCTGAGTTTTCAGTTTGGAGTAATTTTTTAAATAAGAGTACTGTTGCATGTGCATCTCCTCTTGCTCTATGTCTATTCTTTAGGGGAATGCCGATAGAAGAGCATAGTTTGCCAAGACTATATGATCTAAAACCTGGAATTAATTTTCTTGAAAGCCTTACCGTACATAACTTTTTTCTAGTGAAGTCGATTCCAAGGAGTCTAAATTCCTCTTTGATAACACCATAATCAAAGTTTACAGCGTGCGCCACAAAAATACAGTTTTTGGTAATTTCAAGGACTTTTTGCGCAATCTCACTAAAAGTAGGTGCTTTAGCAACCATTTGGTCATCAATCCCAGTAAGACCAGTTATAAAGTAAGGGATAGCACATTCGGGATTTACCAGACTGGTAAATTCATCTATTATTTGGTTGCCATTATATTTGAAAATAGCAATTTCGGTAATCTTGTTTCCTTTAATACCGTTGCCCGTGGTCTCAATATCAATAATAGTGTACACCCAATAAAATTAAGGAATAATATAATTGTGGAGCCGGGGAGACACGAACCTAATCCTCAAATACCTACAAATAGGGCGTTTCGAAGGGGTTGAATTTTATGCTCACCGAATAGGTGACTTTCTATTTGAAACTTCCATATTGGTGTCTTTTTTGGATGTAAATAGCAGTAAATACTACAATCTAAGTATTATAAAAAAATGAAGACGTAACATAAAAATCCTTATTCTCATAATTTATCTTTCTGTCAATAAATCAAAGAGTGGCCTATTGATATAGTAGTTCGCTGTCCCTATTCGTTTTTTTTCTAGTAATCCGTCATCAGCTAACTTATTAAGGTAGTTTGCTGCGGTTAATCTAGAAACTGAAAGGTCATTTACTACAAATTCAATTTTTGTATACGGATGTTTGAATAAGTTATTTAGTAAATCTTGACTGTAAAATTTATAGTTTGTTCTCAATTTGTTCTTATAGTCAGTCATTAAACTTTTAATTTCCACAATCAATTTAATGGTGTCTTTAGATGTTTGTTCTACTCCCTTTATCATAAAAAGTAACCATTCCTCCCAATTATTTTTATCTCTTACTTCTTGAAGCAACCTATAGTAATCTGGTTTATGCTGAATGATATAGCTACTTAAATATAGAATTGGTAAGGTCTGCAATTTGTTGAGAATAAGATAAAGTATGTTCATGATTCTACCTGTCCGACCATTACCATCATAAAATGGATGGATACTCTCAAACTGAAAGTGTATGATAGCCATTTTTACGATAGGGTCATAATCACTTAAATTATTGTCATTGATAAATTGCTCAAGGTTCTTCATGAGCCTTTGAATATCGGTTAAGTTTTGAGGTGGGGTATATATCGTTTTTCCCGTTGTACTATTTTTAAGTGCAGTACCTGGTAATTTGCGAAATCCAGCATTGTTTTTTTCCAATACTTCCTGTATCTCCAATATTACCCTATTGTTTAAGACTCCTTTTTTAGAAGTCAAAGCAAATCCATGTTTTAATGCCTCAATATAGTTTTGTACTTCTTTTGCATCAAGAGACCTAAAGACATCTAAATTTAATTCTGATTTGTAAAGGTCATCATGAGTAGTAATAATATTCTCTATTGCAGAACTATCCTTTGCCTCTTGTAGCCCCAAAGTATTGATTAATATTGTTTGATTTGGAATAGTAGCTGCAAGTCCTTTGAGCTCAGCCAGAGCAGCATGAGCAGCTGGCAAACTTTTTAATACAGCTTTACTTTCCATATCAATGGATAATGGTAACTCCGATAAGTTATATCCGTTCTCTTGAGACACTATGTATAGATTTTTTAATTTTCTATACAAAGATAATTCTTTATGTATAGAAAATCGACTTTTCTTTACATAATAAAAACGATATGTATAGATTTCACCCCTTCTTATACTAAAGATGGCGTAATTAGAATATCGTGAATTGGGTTAAGATCATGCACAAACTCCACCCATTGCCCTCCATTCCATTTCGGACAAAGCGTATCGTTTAAAAAGTCTTGAACACCATCCATTTTAAGAAAAATAAAATGAATGAAGTTCGCCTCACCTTTTAAGCAAAGATGAATTTCATTAGTAAATCTATCACATTTAAGGCTAATTGCTTTAATTTGGTATCGTTTACAGGCGGACAGCGTTTACAATTTTTGTCCTGCCAGCAGGACGACGAATGTAAAGCAAGAGGGTAACACGCTAAAGCGATGTTACGTATTTTAATTTACTGATATTCAATAATTTATATAGATTTAGAAAATGTATATTTTAGTAAAATTGGGTCAAATAGGCTGGAAACCCCTGTAAACATTGGAAAAATTTGACCCAAATTAATTTTGACCTCATAATCTATACTATTCAAATATCTGAAAATCAATCAACTAAAGGTATCGTACATTTTAGTTTTTTAGTAATTTGCGACAAACGGTCTAGTAAACCCAGTAAACACTTACAGGTTTTGTCGCAAAAAATAATATTTGAGGTTAATTTTTGAAATTTAAAGAACATTTTTTATTGGATAATCTTTAAAGGGTTTTATTGCTAATTGGTATACTAGAATCTAAATTTAATAGCAGCAAGTGCGCCCTATTTCGATTTTATTTACGCTTATCTTCCCGAACGCTATAAAATTGAAACAGGATTCACGCGCAAAGTTTAAGGGTAAGGATTTGGGGACTATTCCTTTTATATAATATAATTAGCGGTTTTCTTGAACTTTTAGATTGTTTCTGAAAATACTCTTTTATTGGAATTAAACTCTTTACCAAAAGCTGATTTTGTAAAGAGTTCAAATAAACCATTAATCAATGTTGTTAGCCATAATGACTGCGAAGTCTATTATAGGAATAATAATCGCATAGCCGCAGAAAACGACAACTTCGCTAGGAAGCCCCATCAAAGCTAGGGTTACCTTTTTTCTTGGATTGTCCAATGCCTTTTTTCCGATTTGTTAAATCCAGATTCCAAGAATTAACGCCAGTAACACATGGGAATTCCAAGGTTCACCCATAAAATGGCCTAACGACAACTGGCAAAAAGTTATGCTTCGGATTAAAGCCGATAGTCACCGTTACTATAAGCAACCAGCAGCGAAGCACTGGGTTTTTTACAATTATTGGGAAAGTCAGAAAAAATGATGCAATCCGGTAAGCCTTCTTTAAGTCGGATGGTCACCTTACCGGTATCGTTTCCTAAAAATCTGTTGGAAAATTTATAGTCTGCCCGATACGCCACTATGGTCTTACCGTCTTGACCTGCAAAGGACTTCAAGTTGGTGATGGTATTTGGAATATATTTATTTAGTGCCCATGTCTCTGACTGTCGCCGTACCATGTCATTTATAAGTTTTGTAATATCCTGCTTCCCCGATGGAGCTCCCGCAATGCGCATTTTTTCATAAACGCTAATCCCCTTTAAGCGCTGCAGCGGTTTGCCAGTGGCATAGTTGAGTAAATTAGCTTCAAATTGAGCCATGGCTTTACCCCTACAATCATTGTTTGCAAACATTAAGTCCAAATCGATTTTGAGTCGCTTTAAACGGTGCATGAACTCTACGTCGTTTCCGTTGGCATTGGGGTCTGCGTACATGTCCGCCAAATGTGCTAAAACGCTTTTATCTCTTGGTTCTTCCAATAGCAGCTTGGCCTTATAGATCGCAGGCTTGGCGAAAATTCCCGAGCCCTCATAAGCCCAATGATTACAGCTACTATATAGTTCAAATCCTGAAAGGGCTTCTTTAGTTACAGTATATGCTTTGCAAACCAGTTCCATTAATTGTATTTTTTCTTCGGGTAAGGCATCAAAACAATTTTTGCTAAACGCGTTGATATACCCATTGAACATCGTTAAAAACTCCGAACTTTCCTTTTCAATTTGAAGATTCTCTGAGTGCCCCCGGTATAAATAGTCGAAAAACTCAGCATAGTACATATCTTCCGTATGGAAACGCATCTCCTCTTCGGCCTCTCCGGTGTTTGCTAAATAATCAAGACGTTCTTGTTGCTTGAGTAAAGCATTTTCTTGAGCCAAACGCGCTTTTTCTTTTAGTAGAAACTGCCGCTGCTGTTCAATTTTTTGTTCTAATTGATTTTTAATCGGATTGTCGGGGTCTAAATCGGCAACATAACGTTGATATAATCCAGAAGTTTCTTGCTGACTTTTGGTCTTGGCGATAGCAGCCGTGACATCTGGCATAAGTTGGCTTACAATTTCAGTCTTCTTGGCCTGTAGGGTCTTTAAGGTAGATTGCACCCTATCAAATTCCATCACCCTCCGGAAGTTTTGTTTAAAATCTGCAAGAACTGTATTGATTTTGGAAACATCAGGTTTTGGGGAATCAATGCTGTTAAGCTCAGCAATTTGTTTGGGCATAAGCACCTGAAGTATGTCCTCAACTTTGGTATTCAGTTGACTTGCAAATTTTTTCTGCTGTACCGTGCTTAACTTGGCAAAAAGTGCAGTGTTCTTTGATTTAAAGTCAAGCACCTTTTTAATTGATCGGTATTCAAGTGGCAGTGCTTTGATGGCTTCAAAATCGCTCACCAACTGATTTTCGGCAGAATCAGACTCACTTTTAGTTATCTCTTTGGCTATGGCATCGAGCTCAGACGGAAAGAGTACGGCATATTTTATGGATAAATCCGTTTTTAGTGCTGCCATCTCTGCTGCATCCAATTCATTGCGCTTTAGCGCGGTAAATTTTGCATCCAATTCATTTCGCAGCTGGTTTCTTTGTTCGATTTTATTACTGAACGCGTCGCTACGAAAATCGATGTGATAATTGTAAATAATGCTTTGGAATACCCAGGCCTTGTACCGGTCTGCATTGTAGTTTTGCTTGGCATAACAGCTTTGAATCTTGCGCCAGCTCTTGGTTCGACCATTCTTTCCCGAGGAAATAAAGGATTTCTTCCAATAAGGGGTATAAAATTTATCGGAGTAGAGGTTAATCGCCATATTTTCAACCGTACCCCTAGGCATGGCAGTACCAATTCGCATATTTGGATATTCGTTTTTAATCGTGTTCATCCAGTTTCCGATATCATCACAGTTCTGGGAAAAACATAGGGTTGAGAACAACATTGCAATTACAGCAAAGCATTGGCGTGAAGAACTTTTCATATATATGATGATTATGTTTTCTAAACTGTCAATAGGACGAACATGATACGATTCCTTATTAGAGTCAGTAAGTGTAAGTTTCAGTCCGTTGCGCTTATAAATATAAAAAATCAAGTCTAGTCTAAATGTGGTTATGGTGAACTATTGTAAATGGCCTTTTATGACAGCTGCCTATCCACTGGGCCGGATTAAAGGATTCCTATGGAACATTTGACCCGCATAGACCATGAAGGCCTTATTAATCAATAACATAATTGATATTGTTGAAGACACCATCGGTAACTTGGAGTACTTCGCCCGTATCTGAATTTTTAACATTGAATTCAAACTCGCCAGAAATAATCTGCTCTTGCTTATCAATGGCAGTTATTCTTACAAACCCCGAACTCCCGTCCGTGTCAAAATCAAAATTTTCTCCCTCAGCTCCATTGGATGAATATCCACCTGCGAACTGTAGCGCCAATGGATTGGTTATCGGATTATTGATCTGAACGTCTTCCACGATAAGGTCAAAATTCAATCCTGCCATAGAAAGAGCGATAGCTTCACCTTGTGTTACGTCTTCACTTAGGTCAATACCGGCAATGGTAAACGTAAAAAAGGCTTCATTTTGGACAAGCTGGGCCGAAATGGTAGCCACGCCCCTGTCGTTGGGGACGGCCTCAAAATCGTTTCCATTGATTTTAGCGGTGATAAATGAATTGCCCAGCTCACCATTATCACCGTCGGTTGAAGCTGAGTCGTCATCGCTGCTGCATGCGAATAATAATATTGAGAATAGAATTGGAATAATCTTTTTCATAGGTGTTGATTTAGAAAAAATTAAAGTTGCATATTTCCTGCGATGCCTCCCATAGAGAATGTTTTATCGTAGGTGTATTTCTGCTTAACGTCCGGTTTAAATTGTATTACCGTTTTTAATAGTTATTTTAATGGTCCAAACCAAATTCTTAATGAAACCACTTCTCACTTTCATACTACTAGTATGCTATTTTATATCATCAGGGCAGTTTAGAGTTGCGGACTCTCTCGAAAACATTATCAATGACTACAAAGGAATCGACACCACTTTGGTGAATTTGAGGCAGAGCTATGTGGCTAATAAAATGCTGCGAACACCGTCGGATACAACTTGGCTCATTTACAACCTCAAGACCCTATCGCTTGCTGAAGAATTGGATTTTAAAAAAGGACAGTTAATTGCCAGTAATAATATTGGAGTGGTATATCATTATTTTCAATCAGACCCGCTCACCGCATTGGATTACTATCAAAGAGCCTATGCCATCGGTGAGACAGACCCTTCTTTCAAACGCTATCAATTTGCATCGCTTACCAATATGGGATTGATTCATTATGAACAAGAAGACTTTGATAAGGCCTTACCAATCTTTAAAAAGCTCTTGGCCTTCCCACAACGCAAGAGTAATAGCCTATCCAACATTGGTAACATCTTTGGCCTGAGACAACAAACCGATTCCGCCGTGTACTATTTTAAAGCTTCAATTAAGGAAGCTGAACTGACTGGTGATGTGTTGCAAATCGCCAATGTAACCAGTAATCTCGGTTTGGTACAGGCCCAGGCCGGTCAAATGGATAAAGGTTTGGCCAATACCTTGACAAGCCTCAAAATGATGGACTCCCTAAAGCTTGAAATATTGAGAGTGCCCGTTTCTATCAATGCGGCTGAAGTTTATATGTACAACCATGATTTAGAAAAAGCTGAAACCTATGCACAGGCCAGCCTGAATGCCGTTAAATCGCTGAACAATTTATATACCGAAACAAAAGCCCTTCAGACCTTGGCCAGGATCCAAGAAAAAAAAGGTGACTACAAAGGGGCACTGGAGAATTTTAAGGCATATACTATTTTAAACGACAGCCTAATCAATGTAGACCGCAAGGTTGAAATATCCCGAAAGGAAATACAATTTGAAGCGGATAAGAAAGAAACGCTTGCTCTTGCGGAAACTGAGCGTCAGCGTTTTATCAAAAATGCCTCAATCTTTGGGGGTAGTGGAATCATCCTGGCATCGTTATTCGCTTTTGTATTATATCGTAGAAAGCAAAAAGCGGACACTGCGAAAAAGGAAGCTGAGTTTAGGGCAACCGTTGCAGATGTGGAATTGAAGGCGTTACGCGCGCAAATGAATCCACATTTTATTTTCAATAGTCTCAATTCCATTGGTGATTATATTTTAAAAAACGACAGTCAAGAGGCGAGCGATTACTTGGGCAAATTTGCCAGATTAATGCGTATGACCTTGGAAAATTCCGATAAGAAAGAAATTACTTTGATGGAAGATATTACTCTACTCAGAACATATTTGGGCATAGAACAAAAACGCTTCGATCATTCTTTTGATTTTAAAATCGAAGTGACAGATTATTTGGATATAGATAAAGTACTCGTCCCACCGATGCTGCTGCAACCCTTTGTTGAGAACAGCATCATACACGGCTTATCCACCATGGAAAATAATGGGAAAGTTGATGTCACTTTTGCGACCCATAACAACGAATTGGTTTGTACCGTGGTAGATAACGGTGTGGGACGGAAACCCGCAAAAAAATCAGTAGGACGGAACGGGAAAAGTTCCAAAGGCATTGCCATAACCCAAAACCGAATTGATATCCTAAACCGAACCAAAAACGCCAATGGTGCTATCAAGATAATTGACAAAACTATCGGCACCAAGGTAGTTGTGACCTTGCCTTTGCATCAGGTTTAGTGCTTATGAGCTACCCAATCTCAGGATTTTTTATCTTTAGCTACGGAATGCGACCTATTTTACGTTAATATGCTATGATAAAAACCTTGATTGTTGATGATGAAAACCACTGCATCAATAGACTGTTGCACTTAATTGAAAGAAGACCGAACACCTTTGAAGTCGTTGATACTTGCCAAACAGTAGAAGCTGCTCTGGAAGTCGTTAAAAACAAACCTCTGGATTTAGTATTCTTGGATATTGAAATCAAGGATAAGACTGGTTTTGATTTTCTTCGACAGTTAGAACAAATTCAATTCAACACGATTTTTACAACAGCTTTTGACAACTATGCAATTAAGGCATTCAAGTACAGTGCCTTTGATTATCTTCTGAAACCCATTGATGTGGATGAATTCAATGCGTCTATAGAACGTTTAGACAAAAAAATGGCCAAGAGCGGGAATGATAATCAGGTGAAAAGCTTGCTCGAAAATGTCGAGCAAAAGCAACTTAATTTATTGACCATTTCTTCTGTAGAAGGTTTTGAGACCATACAAATAACAGATATTATTCATTTGGAAGCCAGTGGAAATTACACCTATATCCATACCAGGGAAAGTAAAAAAACAGTCTCTAAACCCATCAAGTTTTATGAAGATTTCCTAGATAAGAATGAGTTCTTTAAATGTCACAAATCACATCTCATTAAATTGAATGAGGTCAAAAGCTACCACAAAGGAAAACAGGGCTATGTGATTATGACCAATGGCAATCAATTACCTGTAGCAGTAAGACGGAAAGACCAATTTCTTGGAAAGTTTGACTACTAAATATATCAACTTTGGATATTGAAATAAGGACTATGACTTTATGTTAAATAGAATGAATCAGAAAATGAAAGTTCAAATAAACGATGATTAGACCTAATGATTGGAAAACCATTCCTATTCCAAGTGAAAATGAAAGTTTTTATTCTGGTCGCCTTTTAATGCCAGAAGAATACTCTAAGCTTTATATAAGGCTGAAACCAGAAAGTATGGATGATAAATGGTTTGCCTATTGTCAAGGAAAATCTATATACTTTCACCGTAGTTGGCTAGGTCATTGTATTTTTATAGCAAGGGTTGAAAAAAAGGGAGATGAGATATTTCTTGGTGAAGTGACAGTCAATAAAAACCCAGAACAATTTGGTGCTCAAGATATAGAAGTGAAAAGAGGAATGTTCGAAAAGCTAGTTGACCTAGTATTACAAAAATAGTTAAAATAAGGGATGAAAATAAAACTTCTCATACTGACCATAATAGGTCTAAGTTTAAGTTTTTGTGGCCCTTACTTGACTTGTGCAGATATCAAAACTGGATCATTTTATATGATATACTCAGATAAGGATTCTGTTCTTATGGAACGAAAAGGGAATGTCCAAATTGAATATTCAAACATTACTGATAAAGAAAATGGAGCTTACTCAAATCTTGAATGGATTGACGGTTGCACTTATATATTAAAATTTGATGAAACGAAGCATAAACTGAATAAATCGCAACAGTTGGTTAATGACAATAATGGGTTAGTTGTTACCCAAGCTAAAATTAATGATAGATGCATGGGATATAGAGCAGTGTTAACACTAGCCAACGGCAAATCTAAAGCAAAAACAGGTAAGATATGTCTGGAGTAAACTATATCTAACTTACTTTGGTTGCTCTTCAAGTCAATAAATTAAAGTTCAAATAAACGATTTTTAATTTATCGACTTCTTATTCCCTTCCTTAACATTGATTCCCGACAATTTCTCCTTCAAAACCGACATATCATCACTAACCTTTTTAGTAATGATTTGAGCATAATGCTGTGTAGTGCGTAAATCTTTATGCCCTAACATTTTGCCAACGGTTTCGATAGGGACTCCGTTGGAGAGTGTTACTGTGGTTGCAAAGGTGTGGCGCGCTAAATGTGTGGTCAAATTCTTTTTAATACCACAGAGGTCGGCAATTTCCTTTAAATAGGCATTAGCCTTCTGATTGCTTAGAACAGGTAGTACGCATTCTCCAGCAATCACTTTTGGGTGGTCTTTGTACTTTTCTAATATAGCTAGTGCGGTCGGGAGTAGAGGAATGCTAAATTTTGCATTGGTTTTGGTGCGTTTTGCCTCAATCCAAAGTTCTCCATCGATATTCATGACCAAATTATCTGGGTTCAACTTCTTTACATCAATATACGCAAGTCCCGTATAGCAGCAGAATACAAACATATCCCTAACCATGGCAATTCGTGGCCATTTAATTTCAAGATCTACCAAGCGTTGTAGTTCTTCTGCGGATAGAAATTCGCGGTCTACCCATTTAAACTTAGCTTTGAAATTATAGAAAGGGTCATTGTCAATCCATCCATTCGCTACACTCAACCGAACAATCTTTTTAAAGTTATTAATATACTTTAAAGCACTATTATGGTTGCAATTTTTTATTGACTTCATGAAGTAGTCAAACCGAGTTATAAATTTTAAGTCTACACTTCTTACCGGTAAATCCTCTCTCTTATAATCATGTTGGATGAATTCTGCGATATGATTTCTAGTAGTGAAATAGCGCTTCCATGTTCCGATGGCAAATTCCTTATCTACTAGTTTTTTCATTTGTTGGTTATGCTCATCAAAAATTTCTAAGAGCATTTTAACCTCTCTATCCTTCCCTTGATAAATGTTTTTAATATCTACTGCCGTAAATGGATTTCCTTCTTCAATAAGCTGATGTTGTATTCTGTTTATCTTATGGCGAATTGTAGTCATAAACTGATTCAATTCTTCAGCTTCAACACCTTTTCCCTTTAATTTATTCATTCGGGAGTCCCATTTAGATGGGTCTATTTTTCGGTTCAAACTTATTCCTGTTCGTCTCCCATCTACTGTAATTCTTAGGTATAGACCCGCTTTCCCGTTCTTGTCGCGACGCTCATCTTTTATATAAAAAAGTGTAGAAAATGAATTCATAAGTTTTTAGGTATCGATTTATACCTAATAAAGATATAAAAAATGAATTACATATTTTTATAATTACCTAAAAAAGAATGAATTACAAAGAAATCGACACCACTTTTAATTTTTAAAATAGGTGTCGAATAGGTGACTTTTAGAATGGTATTATTTGCATATATTTGAATACATATAAAATTAAAAAATCCTGTAAATCAGATGTTTACAGGATTTTGTACTAATTTGGTATTTTAATAGTGGAGCCGGGGAGAATCGAACTCCCGTCCAAACAAGCAATTATAATGCTTTCTACATGTTTAGTCTTTGTTTAATTTTCGATATGTACCTGACCAAATACCGCCCAATACATACTTAGCTTCTTAAGATTTTGGTGACACTACCAAAGCGAATAGTATCCTTGTGTTGACTTTTATGGTGTCTTTAAACGAATCGCCGTCAACAAGGGCTATTCAAAGACATCTCGCTTCGCTACCTTGTAGCGACGAGGCAAATCCTACTATAATTCAGATTATGCGGCAAGAGCGTAATTATTATCGCCAATTAAAAGTGTGAATCCTGAGATTAACGAGCTATAATCCAGCGCTCGACATGCTTACATTACCATTGGTCTCGCTGTCAAAACCAGTCGGCCCCATTATTTCAATGAACAATTTTTAAGGACGGCAAAGTTAATTAAAAGTTTGCTTACCCCTAACAATACCCTTATTTTAGGTCAATAATTATACCAAATGAAACGAACATTGAGAAATTTAAAAATTGCTTTACCAAAGGTGATATTTAAATTTATTTATGAGAGAACGAGTACAGCGCGTGGTTACATACGTTCTTAGTTTTATAATTAATTTACTATAAAATAATTACTAAAATTTAAACGTGTGAGATTCGGAATTATACGGGAACGAAAGAACCCACCAGATAAACGTGTAGTTTTATCGCCATCAATTTGCGAAAGCGTATTACAAAAGTTTCCAAAAGCTGATATTATAGTTGAGCCTTCTCCTTTAAGGGTGTTTTCTGATGATGAATATTCAAAAAACAAAATTGAAGTTGCAGATAAGATGGAAGATTGTGATGTACTGTTAGGGGTTAAGGAGGTGCCTATCGATTCTTTAATTCCAGATAAGAAATATTTCTTCTTTTCCCATACTATAAAAAAGCAATCTTATAATCGAGATTTATTGCGTGCCATACTTCAAAAAAATATTGAACTCTATGACCATGAAGTAATTACCAACCAGAATGGACAACGCTTGGTAGCCTTTGGAAGGTATGCGGGTATTGTAGGTGCATACAACGGGATACGTGCATATGGGCTTAAGTTTGATTTATTTGAATTACCAAAAGCCGAACTTTTAAAAGACCAAGCCGCTTTAATAAGCGAGTTGAAAAAAATAAAACTTCCCAATATTAAAATTCTACTAACCGGTAGGGGTAGAGTAGGTAATGGTGCCAGGGAAATGCTAGATGCTATGCAAATTAGAAGAGTCAATATGGGGGAATATCTGAAGGACACATTTAATGAAGTGGTTTATTGTCAAATTGATGCTTCAGAATATAATAAACGCAAAGATGGTGTTAGGGGAAATAAAGCAGATTTTTTTGAAAACCCAGAAGAATATAAATCAAACTTTTTTCGCTTTGCCAAAGTAACGGATTTTTACATTGCAGGGCATTTTTATGGTGATGGGGCGCCTTATCTTTATACACGGGAAGATGCGAAGCATCCGGATTTTAGTATAAAAGTGGTGGCTGATGTGAGTTGTGATATAGATGGTCCCGTGGCAACTACAATTAGACCCTCTACAATAGCGGACCCCATATATGGTTATAATTCAAAAACAGAAAAGGAAGTTGATTACAGAAATGAAGAAGCAATAGCAGTTATGGCTGTAGATAACCTCCCTGCAGAATTACCAAGAGATGCCAGTGATGGTTTTGGAGAAGCCTTTTCTAAATACGTAATCCCAGCCTTTTTTAACGGGGATAAGGACGGTATTCTAAAGCGTGCTAGGATGACTGCTAAAGGCGAGCTTACCAAAAACTATAAATATCTACAAGATTATGTAGATGGTACGGAAAAATAAGTAGTTGAACATTTTCCTTTTTTACATCAACTAGTAATATTGGAAAAAGAACTATATTCGGAAACCTTTTGGCCAAGCATGCGATTTAATTGGATAATTTCTTTTGATGTTAACGACGAGATGAAAAAACTCTGTGTGGACATGGAATATCTACTTAGAGAAAAAATATCAAAATTTTTGATTTCCAATTGGGATGACTTAATGGATGATTTTGATAAACTTGTTTTTGATATTGATATGGTAACTAAAGAAATTACGATATCAGATAAATCTCCTTTGCATATAACCTCCATTATTCAGGATAAATTTTATAGAGAGTTTAACCCCAATTTTCTTGGTAATGCAAGAACAATAGATCGTTTTTAACTTACTTTTTCATAATTACTTCCCACTCAATTATTGGATGGATTTTTGGTGCAATATATGAACCTATTGCTTTGAGTTTTAATGTAACTGAATCTAAGACTTTCAGGGTTTTTATCTGTAGGATTTTGGTTTCTCCTGATTCAATTTCTATAACTGGAGAACTTCCATAAAATGTATATTCCATTGCATTTTCAAAAAGTAGTTTATTGCTTGAGATATTAGTGATTTCTACATCTAAAATTTGGGTGTTTGCCAAATAGGAAGCTTTTTCTATTTTTAAACAGGCTTTTAATAATGGATTTACATATTCAGGTTTGCCCACAAATAATTCATTAAATACCGCTACTGTTCTACCGTTAAAGAGAGCTTCTTTTAGACTTTCTTCAGTCCTCTCTTTTGTAAAAACAAGTGTTATGGGTCTTGTATAACCCTTCTCAATATAATCCCAATCAACCAATCCATGAACATCACTTGTGCCCATAATGGTTAAATCATTTTCTAATGCAATTGCTAAAGACTCTTCATCATAAAGACCAGAATTTATGACCTCAATGCCATGTAATTCTTTCTTCTCAACTCGCTCTTTTTGAAAATCTGTCCAAATAGGATTTCCGGTGGGAGATTGCCATACCCAATTTGGATGATTCCAAAATATAAAAGCGCCTTGCTTTTTGGCTGTAGCAAATTGTAATATAGAATCTGTATCCATTAGTTTATTGGCATCTTCAATAAAAACAGCATTATTATGGCCAGCTGGAGCATTACGAGTAATCTCTGATCCATTTATTATAATCAAATCATGGTTTTTTGCTTCAGAGAGTGCTAATTCGTAAGCGCGATTTCTATCAGGATGGGGAATATCTTTACCATGTGGTTGGTATTCTAAATGTTCAGTCAATGAAATGGCATCAAGATTGTCCCTTAACGCTTCTTGTACTCGAATGTCTGGCCATACACTCCCATCAGAAAAAACACTATGGATATGTAAATCTGTTTTTAAAGTCTTATACCCTAGTATATCTGGAAAGGACAGTGCTCGCGTGCTTTTATGTGAATGTTCTTGCGCATTAAGACCAAAACAAAGTAATAAGACTGAAATATAAAGTAGATTTTTCATCAGGTATAGTAATTAGCTAATCAAAAATATACGATTATTTCAGTCTTAATCCATCAAACAGTTTTTTAAAAGGTTAAGAATGGGTTAATCAGAATTTCCCCAATCTATTTTTTTAGAAGCAAACATGATAATTGCTAGAATAATAAAAAGCCCAATACTACCTACCAGTAAGGCGTAATTCTCTAATTGAATGATTACAAAGATAAATGTGTGTAGTGCAGACAGAGAGCCACCTATTAGAAGGGGAAATTTATTATGCTTTAAAATTGTTCTCGAATAAATTGTAATGAGTCCTATTACAGCTGTACCAGCTATTAAATATGCTTTTAGGAAATTTTGATGTTCAGAAATAGAGATCAATAAGGTATAAAACATAACCAATGCCAATCCTATCATTAAATATTGAAAAGGATGTATATCTATTTTGCTGATAATCTGAATTAGCAGAAATACGAGTAAGGTTAGGCCAATAATTAGTAAACCGTATTTACTGGTGCGTTCTGTTTTTTGATAATCATCCACAGGGATTATTAAATCTGTACCAAAAGAAAATTGCGATAAGTCCGGTAACCTATCAAAAAATTCTTGTCCAAATTGACGATTGGTCTCCAACACTTTCCAATTGGCTTCAAAGCCATCTTTTGCTATTTTCTTTGTTTTATCGTCTGGTAAAAAGTTCCCGTTAAAACTAGGGGAATGCCAATCAGATTTCATATTCACGAGTGTTTCCCTTCCAACGGGGATAAACTGCAAGCGTTCACTACCATTAATTTTTATGTCCGCGGAATAGGCAAAAATGCTATCAGTGCTGAGATTTTTTATAAACCCGCTTGATAGTGTACTCATGTATTGGTTATCAAACTGGGGCTTTAAGCTTAACTTGTTAGTATCTAGCTGAATAGTAATTTCGTTTCGTATTCCTTTTAAGTTTGATGTTTTCATTAGGACAGTTGCCTTGTTCCAAAGAATATCTTTATTTGGAATTTCTTCGGTAGAAAAATCAAACCCTTTAAAGCTTCCTTTTAGTTTTATATCTGAAGTGTAAACTACAGATTCATAAATACCGCGTTCTAAAGATTCTGTATCAACCTTGGCATCAATTACTAAATCTTCTGGTAGAAAATAGGCATTATGATATATATCCTCATAAGTTTTAATGTAAGTTTTTGACTTCGCATCAAAGACCTTTTCTTCTTTATAGGTCTTATAAGGGATTTTAATGATTGGTCCATATAGCGTAACCTGATTGCCCCACTTTTGGTTTATTTCCTGAATTACTTCAGTTTGTCTAAACCCTCTTTCCCTAATTAAATCTTTTACAAAACTTAACGGAATTAAAAGGATTACCAATATAAAGCCAACAATGATCATTCTTGCCGATATTGATGTTTTAAACCAGTTTCCAATTCTACTTCTTTTTGTTTCCATGATGTTGTAATTAAAGTACTTTGTTTTTCAAAGTGAATTAATAAAAAAATTATTCTTTCTTTTTTATGAGACTTTCCAGAGCTTCAATATGTTTTTTAAATGCAATGCGGCCACTTTTTGTGGCACTATATTTTGTATTGGGCTTTCGATCTATAAATGATTTTTCAACAGCTATATAATTTGCTTTTTCCAATGTTTTGGTATGGCTAGCTAAATTACCATCAGTGACATCCAGCAATTCTTTTAAAGAGGTAAAGTCCATGTTTTCATTAACCATAAGGATGGACATAATACCCAACCGTATACGGTGGTCAAACAATTTATTAATGTTGTCAATTAAGCCCATGCTAAGCTTTTTCTTCTTTAAAATAGATGAGGCTACCATAGATAATATGTAGAAAGCCAAATCCAACAACCCAGAACCAAAATCCATAACCTGGCATAGCGGAACATATAAGACCTAATATGATCTCAGCATAACCAAGGTATTTTATATTGCCAATGGTGTATTTTGATGCATTTACCAAAGCGAGACCGTAAAAAATTAACATAAGTGACCCGGTTAAACCGTAATGCTGGCTACTTAATTTTATAAGAATATAGATGCCTCCAGTTATTAAAGGGACTAAAAAGCTAACCAATAGTCTTTTTGTAGTAGCATCCCATATTTTTTCTTTGTTCTTTTTAGCCTTTTTTGAACTGAGCAAGTAAGCGGTTATAATGCTTAGGGAAGCAACGGCTATCAAAATTGCCAGAATGAGTTTAAAATTCCAGCTGTGCAGGGTGAGGTAAGTGCCAGGTTCTGGCAATAAAAAAAGATAGGTTATGACTGCACCTGTAATAGCATAAACACCAGCCATGATACCGGATAAACCACTAAGAGATATGAAGCGCGAAGAACGGCTCATCATATCCTTGATTTCAGAAATATCTTCTAAGTATTTGTTTTTACTCATGATAAAGTACTTTGAAATTCAAAGTTAATTTATTTTTTAAGCATGAAAATATATTTAACAGAATTTATGATTGTTCCTTATTTTTAGAATATGAATCCAGCTGAAGAATACATTTTATCTCAACCAGAGCCTTATCGGAGCATTTTACTTCATCTTAAAGCAGTAATTGAAGCTACCATTGATAATGCGGAAATGAAGTTTAAATGGAATATTCCCTGCTTTTATGATGGCAAAAGTCCTATTTGTTATTTGAACGCTTCACCAAAAAAGAACTTTGTGGATATTGCTTTTTGGAATTCTGCCCATTTGACCAAGCATGTTGAACTTATGGTGACCGAAAAACGAAAAGTGGTAAAATCACTTAGATATTCAACGTTGGAAGGAATTAATGATGAGGTGTTAATAGCTGTTTTACAAGAAGCATACTCCCTAAAGAAAAAAGGCTTTTACAAGAAAAAAGGTTAATTACAAACGATTTATCGTTTTTCTAATTGCCACTAAGTCTGTCAGTAATTTTTTCAATAGACTTAAATCGAGCATATTTGCTCCATCACTTTTTGCATTTGCGGGGTCGAAATGCGTTTCCATAAAAATTCCATCAACACCTGCTGCAATTGCAGCCCTTGCCATGGTGCCAATAAGTGCTGGTCTGCCACCTGTTACTCCAGAAGATTGATTGGGCTGCTGCAAAGAATGCGTAACGTCTAAAACAACGGGAGCATATTGCTTCATAGTTGGAATACCCCTAAAATCCACCACCATATCTTGGTAACCAAACATGGTTCCCCTATCTGTAATCCATGCCTTTTCGTTTCCGGAATCTGTGATTTTAGTAACCGCATGTTTCATGCTTTCTGGACTCATAAATTGTCCTTTTTTTAGGTTGACAACTTTCCCGGTTTCAGCAGCAGCAACTACTAAATCGGTCTGGCGAACCAAAAAAGCTGGAATCTGTAAAACATCTACGTATTCCGCAGCCATTGCTGCATCTTGTTCCGTATGTATGTCCGTAATTGTTGGCACTTTAAAGGTTTCAGATACTTTTCGGAGAATTTTTAATGCTTTTTCATCACCAATTCCAGTAAAAGAATCAATCCTACTTCTGTTGGCTTTTTTAAAACTTCCTTTAAATACATACGGTATTTTAAGCTCGTCCGTTATTGCAACTACTTTTTCTGCAATTCGCATTGCCATTTCTTCACCTTCAATGGCGCATGGGCCAGCTAAAAGAAAAAAATTGTCGCTTTTTGTATGTTTTAGCTGAGGAATCAGACTTAACTGCATGAGTATATGTTTTAGGCAAAAATACTATTTTGATAAAGTATCTGTTACTATACTACCAAATTAACCTACTATGCAAAAAATTACACATTTAATTTTTTGGCTGTTTTCTATTGGAATTACTGCCCAATTTGGAAAAAACTGTGAAATAAGACAGTTGAAAATAAATCTGTTCAACCCAGGTATTGAATATGAAATGGCACTTGGTGTAAATAGTACGCTAGATTTTAGGGTGGCTTGGCAAGCGGCTATTGAACCAGCTTCTGAAAATCCAGTAGAAGATTTTGATTTCTTTCCTGCGATTACGGTCCAAAATAGATATTACCATAATTTTGATGGGCGAGATAGAAGAGGAAGACAGATTTACGGTAATTCCGGAAACTATATAGCACCCTCGGTTGCAATTTTTTCTCCAGATTCTAGAATGGTTAACAATGAAATTATTGATGGCGTACACGGTTATGCTGGGCTTGTTTATGGGGTGCAACGGAGTTATAATTCTGGACTAAGTTTCTCTATTGATGCTGGTGCTGGTTACTACGTCGGACCTTTTGAAGGAGGAATTCAACCTGTGGTTAATTTGAGTATTGGTTGGATAGTGAGTGAGAAACGTTGGTGTGTGGGTAAATAGTTTTTGAAACTACCTCAAAATCAATAAGATAAAAATAACATTTCATTGTGTTGTAGCGTAACTAAATCGCAGTATCTTTGCACGCTCAAAAACAAGGTTATGTCTAAAATCAAGAATATTGCCATTATTGCCCACGTTGACCACGGTAAGACTACGTTGGTTGATAAAATAATGTTCCATTGTCAACTATTTCGTGATAATGAGAATAAGGGGGACTTAATTTTAGATAACAACGATTTGGAACGTGAGCGTGGTATTACCATTGTTTCTAAAAACGTTTCCGTAGTTTACAAGGACACGAAAATTAATATTATTGATACTCCAGGTCACGCCGATTTTGGTGGAGAAGTAGAGCGTGTATTGAATATGGCTGATGGTGTCTTGTTATTGGTTGATGCCTTTGAAGGCCCTATGCCACAAACCCGATTTGTGCTCCAAAAAGCTATTGATTTAGGTCTTAAGCCATGTGTGGTTATCAATAAAGTAGATAAGGAAAACTGTACGCCTGAAGAAGTACATGAAAAAGTTTTTGACCTGATGTTTGAATTAGGTGCTGAAGAATGGCAGCTAGACTTTCCAACCGTTTATGGTTCTGCCAAGCAGAATTGGATGAGTGAAGATTGGCAAAATAAAACTGAAAACATTGAACCTTTATTGGATATGGTTATCGACCATGTGCCAGAATTTAGGCCAGAAGAGGGTACAACCCAAATGTTGATTACCTCATTAGACTTTTCATCATTTACAGGTCGTATCGCTATCGGTAGACTTACCAGAGGTTCGTTAAAAGAAGGACAACAAATCTCTTTGGTAAAAAGAGATGGGACTATTGTAAAGTCTAAAATAAAAGAGCTTTATACTTTTGAAGGTTTAGGCAAACAAAAGGTGCAAGAGGTTAAAACAGGAGATATTTGTGCTCTTGTTGGCGTAGAAGGTTTTGAAATAGGTGATACCGTTGCTGATATTGAAAACCCAGAAAAGTTAAAAACAATAGCCATTGATGAACCAACAATGAGCATGTTGTTTACCATTAATGATAGCCCATTTTTTGGTAAGGATGGAAAATTCGTGACTTCACGCCATATTAAAGAACGTCTTGAAAAGGAATTGGAAAAAAACTTAGCCCTAAGAGTTGAAGAAACCGATAGTGCAGATAAGTTTATGGTATTTGGTCGTGGTGTACTTCACCTTTCTGTTTTGATTGAAACCATGCGTCGCGAAGGTTACGAATTACAGATAGGGCAACCGCAAGTAATTATCAAAGAGATTGATGGGGTAAAGTGTGAGCCAGTAGAACATTTGACTATTGACTTACCAGAAGAAGTTTCTGGAAAAGCTGTTGAAATGGTTTCTATCCGTAAAGGAGAGATGACGAGTATGGAGGCCAAAGGTTCTCGCATGCTTTGTGAGTTCATGATTCCGTCAAGAGGAATAATTGGTCTTAGAAACCAATTGTTAACGGCTACTGCTGGTGAGGCTATTATGGCACATCGCTTTTTGGAATATCAACCGCTTAAGGGAGATATTGCCCAACGTAACAATGGTTCATTGGTTTCAATGGAAAATGGTTCAGCAATTCCTTATTCAATCGATAAATTACAAGACCGAGGTAAGTTTTTTGTAGATCCAGGAGAAGATATTTATGAAGGTCAAGTAATTGGCGAGAATTCCCGTTCTGATGATATGACTGTGAACGTAACAAAGACCAAGAAGTTGTCCAACGTACGTTCTTCCGGTGCCGATGATAAGGCAAAGATAGTTCCAGCTATTAAATTTTCATTAGAAGAAGCCTTAGAATATATTCAAAAAGATGAATATGTTGAAGTAACCCCAAAACACTTGAGGCTTCGCAAAATTTATTTAAAGGAAGTAGATAGGAAAAGGAATAAAACGGTCTAACCTATAACCTTAATTTTTGATCCTGCCATTGCAGCCCCAATAATTCCTGCATGATTCTGAAGTTGTGCAGCCATTACGGGAGTGTCCACTTTAATGTAATCTTTATATTGATCCCAGTCTTTGGATATACCACCCCCTAAAATAATATGGTCCGGAGAAACTATCAAATCAACTATTTTCAAAAATTTATTAAAACGTTTTGCCCACTTTTGGTAAGAAAGCCCTTCTCTGTCAATTGCAGAACCTGCAGCCCAAGTTTCAATCTTTTTGTACTTTTTATAGGGAATTTGACCAAGTTCAAAATTAGGTAAAAGCTCCCCGTTAATAAATGCACCACTACCTAGACCTGTACCTATGGTAATGATTAAAACAAAACCTTCCAGGCTCTTGCCAATACCATGGTTTATTACTGCATAGCCTGCCGCGTCTGCATCATTGACAACAGAAAATTGTTGTCCTGTTGCATCTTCAAAAAGTTTGTCCACATCTACACCTAACCAAGATTCATCTAGGTTGCCGGGCGATTTGCATATACCGTTCTTTATTACTGTAGGGAATCCACATCCAACTGGCCCCTGATATTCAAAGTGTTTAACTAGTTGTGCAATAACTTCGGCCATTGCTTCAGGTGTTCTTGACTTTGGGGTAGGTATTCGGTGACGTTTAGTGAGCATTTCACCAGTTTCTGTATTTACCAATGCACCTTTCATGCCTGATCCGCCAACATCAATGCCAAGAATTTCCATAGTAGGGTAAAAATTTTATTTGGCAAAGAAACAAAAATCTTTTGGTAAGCTTTTCTTAAGGAGGTGGAATGTTAAAAATCGGTATTAAAGCGTATTATCTACAGGTTCAATAAAATAGTCAATAGAGTTCAAAGAATGGTTGGGGTCAATTACATCCAGTAATTTGTCTATAGCTTTTCCAAAACCGGTCAACATATTCAACTGTTTATTTTTACCTAAAACACTGGAGATGGTTTCATCCCTATTTCCGAATTTGTATCCGCCTTTTTTTATCCAGATTAGATTAAATAGATGTTGCATGATAACATTGCCCAATTGGTCTATGGATATGGCTGTTTTTAGACCGAATTCCCCAATTCCTTTAAGGCCTTTGGTAAAAAGTTGGTGAAGCAAACCAAAAACAAAACCAAATACGCCTGTAGTGAATAATAAGACTATAGATATTAATAGAAGCAACAATCCAATTAAAGGATTTTTTCGTTTCGCTCTTTTACCATCTACTTCTTTATAAATCATTTTAGACTGCTTTTTGAATTACTTCAAACATTCTACTTCCGTCACACTTTATCGTTTTGTGTGGATATTTTAAAATTAAAGCATAGTCATGTGTAGCCATAATAATGGTACGACCGCTTTCATTTATTTCTTGTAAGACCCGCATAACCTCTACGCTTGTTTGTGGGTCAAGATTACCGGTTGGCTCATCTGCTAGGATAAGTTCAGGATCATTCAATAAAGCCCTAGCTATTGCAATTCGTTGTTGTTCTCCACCTGAGAGTTCATGGGGAAATTTGAATCCTTTGGTTTTCATGCCAACCTTATCCAAAACTTCTTCGATTTTGGCATCCATTTTTGATGTGTCCGTCCAGCCAGTCGCTTTTAAAACAAATTTTAGGTTATTGTTGATATTACGGTCAGATAACAGTTTAAAATCTTGAAATACAATACCCAATTTTCTTCTAAGAAATGGGATTTGTTTTTCTTCTAATGATTTAAGGTTAAAATCAACAATACTCCCGTATCCTTGCTTTAATGGTAAATCTCCATAAAGCGTCTTCATAAAGCTACTTTTTCCGCTCCCGGTCTTTCCAATCACATAAACAAAGTCTCCTTTTTTTACTTCAAGCGTAATGTTGTTCAGGATAAGATTTTCATTTTGAAAAATGGCAACATCTTGTAATTTTAAAATGGTTTCGGGCATCTTTTGTTTTTAATAAAATAAAGGTACGAAGTTCTAAAAATACTATGGATGTTAAATTTTGAGAACTCTTAAATATACTTTGGCGTGAATTTTGACGTTATGGTATCATCAATCGAGAACAGCGTAGAACACTATGAATCGGAGAACCACTGCAATTCTATTCCTATTTTTCTTAGGATTTAGCCTTTTGTGCACTGCACAAGAAACCAAGATTTACTCTCACGAACAGAAGCAATTTCAAGATGCCTTAGCGCTGTATAATAATCAGCAGTATCAAGCATCGCAAGCACTCTTTGAAAAAGTAAAGGCTACCACTAGCGATTATGAGACTGAGGCCAATAGTAGTTATTATGCTGCTAATGCCGCTATACGTTTAAATCAACGTGGTGCGGATAAACTAATGGAAGATTTTGTGGAACGTTATCCTACATCCACCAAAAGGAACTCTGCTTTTATGGATGTGGCAGATTATTATTTTGAAACAGGAAAATATCCCTATGCACTAAAATGGTATAAAAAAGTGGATAAAAGTGCAATGTCCCATAATGATGAGGAACGTTTCAACTTTAATAACGGCTATGCACTTTATGCGTCAAAAAAACCAAAAGAAGCGGAGCGTTACCTGACCAGAGTAAGCAATTCCAGAAAATATGGTTCACAAGCCAAATATTATTTAGGGTACATTGCCTATGAACAGGATGATTATGATGAAGCGAGTGCGCGTTTTGATAAAATTACCGACCCTAAACTTTTAGAAGAAAAACTTTCATACTATCAGGCTGACTTAAATTTCAAGTTGGGCAATTTTGATAAGGCTATTGAAATGGCAAAAAAACAATTGCCAAAATCAGATAGGCGGGAAATATCTGAATTAAATAAAATAATTGGTGAGAGTTATTTTAATCTAGAAAGATATGATGAAGCTATTCCCTATTTAAAGAAATATAAAGGAAAACGTGGTCGGTTTAACAACACAGATTATTATTTACTTGGTTATAGCCATTACAAACAGGGCGATTTTGAATCTGCCATTGGACAGTTCAATAAAATCATTGGTGGTTCTAATAGTGTAGCTCAAAATGCCTATTACCATTTGGCGGAATGTTATTTAAAACTGGATAAAAAACCTGAGGCGCTAAATGCATTTAGGAATGCCTCCCAGATGGATTTTAATCCTGAAATTGAAAAAGACGCGCTTTTAAATTATGCCCGTTTGAGCTATGAAATAGGGAATGCCTATGAGCCCGTTCCTCAGGTGATGACCACTTATTTAGAGAAATATCCAAAAGACGAACATCAAGAAGAATTACAAGAGTTGCTGGTAGATTCGTACATAACCTCTAAAAACTTTGATGGTGCTATGGAGTTGTTGGAGAAGAATGCCAGCTATGCAAGTGACGAAACTTACCAAAAAGTTGCATTTTATAGTGGGGTGGAGCTTTTTGTTGATGCCAAATATGAAGATGCTTTGGAGCGTTTTTCCAAATCACTAAAAAAAGCTGAGAACCCTACTTATGAAGTTCGTTCACAATATTGGAAAGCAGAATCTGCTTATAGATTAAATCGTTTTGATGATGCTTTAGTTGCCTTTGAGCAATTTAGAAAAACCCCAAATGCTAAAAACGTTCCAGAATACAGTCAGTTGGATTATAATTTGGGGTATTGTCATTTTAAACTGAAGGATTACAAAAGTGCGATTGGCTATTTTAAAAATGTTTCACAATCAGATATAGATGAAGAAAGAAAAAATGATGCTTTCCTGCGATTGGGAGACAGTTATTTTGTTACCAGTAATTACAAAGCTGCAATTTCAGCTTATGATTCTTCTTCTAAATTAAACGGCCCAGAGCGAGATTATGCTGCTTTCCAGAAAGCAATATGTAGCGGGTTTATAGGAAACAACTCAGCAAAAATAGATGGACTTAATCAGTTTATTAATCGTTACCCAAAATCAATATTACGCGATGATGCGTTGTTTGAGCTCGGTAACACTTACGTAAAGACGGATAAAGAAGCTCAAGGCCTTTCAACTTATGATAAATTAATAAGTCAATTCAGTAAAAGCAAATTTGCACCAAGGGCGATGCTACGCCAAGGTTTAGTGCATTATAATTCCAATAGAAATGAGCAGGCACTAGCAAAGCTAAAGAATGTAGTGGCGCAATATCCAAACACCCCTGAAGCCAAACAAGCAGTTTCTACAGCTAAGTTGGTTTATGTGGATTTGGGTAGGGTAAGCGAATATGCCTCTTGGGTACGAAATTTAGATTTTGTTGAAGTAACGGATTCCGAATTGGATGCTGCCAGTTTTGAAGCAGCAGATAGAAAATATGCACAAGGAAACACAGCTGCAGCCATGCGGGGATATGAAGATTATTTAAAAGAGTTTCCCAACGGTTCAGAATCAATCAAAGCCAATTTCAACTTAGCACAACTTTATTTTTCTAATGGAGATAAAGAAAAAGCCCTTGTAAGATTTAAAAATGTGACCAAAAATGGTGCAGGGGAATATGCAGAACAAGCACTTACTAGAGTCTGTGAGATTTATGTGGGAAGAGAAGATTACCAAAGTGCAATTCCATACTTACAACAACTTGAAAATACAGCTGAGATAGTACAAAACAGAACTTTTGCGCAGTCTAACCTTATGAAGGGTTACTATGGACAAAAGAATTATGAGCAAACATTGGCTTACGCTGAAAAGGTGTTAAATGCCCCAAAGATTGATAACCGTATTAAGAGTGATGCTCAAATAATGATTGCACGCTCAGCTATAGAAACTGGAGATGAGCAACGAGCAGAAACTGCCTTTGTACAGGTTAAAAAAATAGCTACGGGTGAAACCGCTGCGGAAGCTTGGTATTACGATGCCTACTTTAAAAATAAAAATCAAGACTTTGAAGCTTCCAATGCATCAGTGCAGAAATTGGCAAAAGATTACGCTTCTTACAAAGAATGGGGTGGGAAAGGACTGGTACTAATGGCAAAGAACTTCTATGCTTTGGGAGATGCTTTCCAAGCTACCTATATTTTAGAAAGCGTCATTGAAAATTTTGCTGAGTTCAATGATATTGTAGCTGAAGCAAAGGGGGAGCTTTCCCTCATTAAAGCTCGAGAAGCGGAAATCAATTCATCAATCAATCCAAACGAGAACTAAAAAAAGAAAATGTCAAATTCATATAAACTATTATCCATCATTGTTTTGAGCCTTTTTGGGGTGGTTCAGGCCCAAGAAACTGAAGATATTGGTACTGAGACGGTTACCGTGGTCAAACCATATACGCCAACCGTCTCAGATGCCTTTAAGATTAAATCAGTTCCTAGTTTAAATGATTCAATTGTACTTCAAAAAAAGAACATTACGTATAGTATTTTTTCGGTACCCGTGGCCTCTACATTCACACCTGCTAAAGGGAAAGCGTCACGAGTAGAGAAAACACCGCCGCCAACCCTGTACAATTCTTATGCATCAGTTGGATTGGGCAATTTTAATAATGCTTTGGTGGATTTTTACACCAGTAGAGAATTTAATAGGGGTGAAGATTTGTTAGATTTAGGCTTAAGTCATCATTCCTCACGAGGCAATATTGACAGTACGCCTTTAGAAACTGATTTTTACGATACAAAGTTTGATGTTTCCTATGCCAAAAAAGATAGTGATATGGACTGGGGTGCTAGTATTGGTTTGCAGCATCAATTATATAATTGGTATGGTATTGAAAGAGGAACTTTTACGGAAACCCAAGTGGCAGGTATTGATGAGCGCCAGAATTACCTCAACGCAGAAGCAAAAGCACATTTAAATTTAGAAGACTCTTTCTTTAAGAGTGGTAAAATTTTAGTGAGACGTTTTTGGGATGGGTTGGAATCAGGCGAAAACAGGGTGGTGATGGAGCCATCAATTGAACTTCCAATTACTGAAGAATTGGTAACCATAAATACAAAGCTGGATTATATAAGTGGAAACTTTAAAAATGCTAGCTTAAATAATACAGAGAATACTTCAGAAATTGATTATGGGTTATTTCAGGTTTCTGTAAATCCGAGTTTATTGGTTTTACGAGATGATTTGACGCTAAATTTAGGAGCAAATTTTGTCTATGGGATGGATATTGAAAACAGTGCGGGTAATTTTTACATTTATCCGGCAGTTACAGCATCATACCGTCTTTTAGATGAACAGGTTATAGCTTATGGAGGACTAGAAGGGCAGTTAAAACAAAACTCATACTACGACTTTGTAAATGAAAACCCCTATGTTTCTCCAACGTTGACGATACAGCCTACCGATCAGCAATATGAGGCTTATGCGGGATTTAAGGGGCAATTGTTTTCTAATGTGGGCTACAATATTAAAGGTTCTTATACCGCAGAAAATAGAAGGCCTTTATTTTTGTTAAATCCACAGAACTTATTCCGAGATGATGAAGGAGGATATACATACGGCAATTCTTTTCAGGTGTTTTATGATGATGTAAAAACCCTTGGAGTTTTTGGTGAACTTAGTGTAGATGTAAATCGGAATTTTACCCTTAGGTTAAATGCTGAAGTTTATAATTATACTACAGAGACAGATAATCCTGCATGGAACTTGCCCAATTTAAAAGGCTCTTTATTTATGGATTATCAAATTTCCGAACAATGGTTTATGGGTGCAAACCTGTTCTTTGTAGGTGAACGTGAAGATTTAGTCTCAACTGCCCAGGCGAATACACCTCCAAATTTGTTCCCATCAACAATAGTGACTTTAGATAGTTTTTTTGATGCAAATGCGCATATAGGATACAGATTTAATGACCAGCTCTCAATTTTTGCGAAAGCTTCTAATATTGCAAACAATAATTACCAGCGTTGGACTAATTTTCAAGTACAAGGTTTTCAGGCTTTAGCAGGAGTTTCATATAAGTTTGATTTCTAGTCTTGTGAAAGTTGGAATCTCTTTTCAAGCATTACAATTTTCTTATCTTAGGATTGTATGCGGTCAGCTCTATATTTTGTAATAGTTCTTCTTTATTTCAATGCTTATCATGTTTTAGCACAAAATTTGGTCAAAAACCCAAGTTTTGAAGATTACCATGAATGCCCAAATACACTTGGAACCTTTAATGCCCATGTAAAGTCATGGTCCACCCCAACGGCAGGTTCTACGGACTATTTTAATACCTGTAGCTCGGTAATGAGCGCTCCGGAAAATTTTAATGGGATTCAACACCCAAAAGATGGTGAAGCGTACTCAGGCTTATACTTTTATGCTCCAGGCGATTATAGGGAATATGTGCAGGTAGAATTAAAGAACAAGCTTAGACCAGAAAAAGAATATGTATTAAGCTTTTATGTTAGTTTGGCAGAAGGTTCTGATTTTGCAGTTAAAGATTTTGGAGTGGTATGCTCTTACAAACCAATAGCTGTAAATACCAAAAAAGAATTATCAAAAGGGCGTTTGTATAGTATTAAAGGAAACAAATTTCATTCTTTTGAAATAAACCATCCTAAGTTTCATGAAGATAAAAGTGACTGGCTAAAAGTGACTACTACTTTTACTGCTAAAGGGTATGAAAAGTATTTGTTGCTTGGAAACATCAGAAATAACAAACTTACCAGAAAGGTACAGACCAAAAGAAAGGAAACTAAAAAGGGAGCATATTATTACATAGATGAGGTTTCCTTAGTTCTAGAGAATGGCTTAAAAAATGAAGTATTCTACCAGTTGGATAGCATCCACGAATTCAAAAATATATTATTTGATTTTGATAGGTTTGAATTTAGCAAAAGGGCTAAATTGGATATTGATGCATTGCTAGATTTTCTAATGGCAAATCCAACAATAAAAATTACCATTACTGGGCATACAGATAATTATGGTAGTCAGAATTACAATGAAATCCTATCAAATAAAAGGGCTAAGACAATTGCAGATTACCTAATTGATGCCGGATTATCACAAAAACGTGTCAAGTATATGGGGTATGGAAGCTCTAGACCTTTGGCTTCCAATAAAACCGATAACGGAAGGAAGAAAAATAGAAGGGTCGAGTTTTTATTATCTGAAGAATAGATAATCCATTCATACTACTTTTCTTACTTTAACCACTGAAAATAGTTATAAAATAGTAATTAAGCAGGCGGATTGTGATGAGCAGGTAGTTTCTATGCAAAATGGATATAATGCTTTGGACTATTTGACAAAAATGAAGGATGATATATATCCCCAACCAGATGTAATTTTTTTGGATATAAATATGCTCGCCATGGATGGATGGGAATTTTTGGAAGAATATAAAAAGTTGGAAGAAGGACAAAAAGGGTACATTGTAGTAGTAATTTTAACTACTTCACTAAACCCTGATGATGCAAGTAAAGCTAAAAGTATTGGCCAAGTTAGAGGTTTTAAGAATAAACCACTTAGTGTTGAAAGATACATGACATAGTGGAAGAACACTTTCCGCATTATTTATAATTAAAGGAACCAGCAAGTGAGTTTTTAGGCTTAGGAAATAAATGGAATCTTTTTTTAAAAATTCTTAAGGCCTTTTGGTTAAGATTTGAGTCACCTTCAAACAACTTTTTCATTTCTTCATCATACTCTAATACCAGAGCTTCAGTTTTTCCTCCGTCCAAAACAAAGAAAGATTCAGATTTATAACCCGTGGACGAAATGTTGATTTTCCAGTGAAAGTCTTTTTTGCTGGTAAGTGTAAAATTACCGTCATAATCGGTATAGACTACTTTATCTGTTTGATCAATTTCAACAGACGCCAGGTAAATAGGAAGTCCTAGCTCATCAACAATTTTCCCAGTAACCGTGTTTTGGCATAAGCCAAGGGCAGGGATAAGTGTTAATAGGAGCACAAGGGTTAATTTGTGCATTTTTGTAAGATTTGGATTATAATAACGTATTTTATTGAAAATTAGTATGTAAAGAACAGTTTAAAAATTTAATGGCTAAAAAATTAAGAAAAAACAATATTAGATAAAAAGCATCGTTTTTATTTGCGGTACGAGAACCGAAAATTAACATAAGTAGTATGGTGCATTTTTATTCTCGTAGTTTATTTATTGTAGGTATATTTTTTTTACAGAGTACCTTATTCTTTGGTCAAAACTTAATCTTGAACCCAGGGTTTGAGGACTATAAAATCTGTCCTTCCAACATTACAAATTTTAACGCCTTAGTGGAGGATGTATCTTTGCCAACATCTAGTTCAGGAGATTATTTTAACGAATGCGGGACAGGGGATTTTGCTGTTCCCAATAATTTTAAGGGCGCACAAAAAGCAGCTGAAGGCAATGGTTATGCGGGTTTATACTTTTTCGCATTGAATGACTATCGTGAGTACATTCAGATGAACACTTCTAAAACACTCAGAAAAAAATTCCCATATAAAGTATCATTAAAAGTTAGTTTGGCAGAAACTTCCAGTTTAGCCTTAAAGGGTATGTCAATTGTTTTAACCAATACGAATGTGAAAGTCCCCAATAGTAGTGCTTTAACTCCTTCAAAATTAGACTTGCAGGATGGGGTTGAATTTTATGAAGTAAGACTTTCACCAGATAAATCCATGGCAGACATGGATGGTTGGGTCACGCTGTCTGGGGAGTTTGAGGCAAAAGGTTTTGAAAACCATATAATTGTTGGCAACTTTCAGAACAATGTAAATACACAACTGCTAAATAACGAGCGTTCTGTACTATCCAAAGATTTCTCTTATTATTATGTGGATGATTTTATGCTTGAGGAACAGCCCAGAATCAATTATGAAAAGGATAAAATCTATGTACTGGAGCGTAATCCGTTCGAACCAAAGGGTTATGAATTGGACAAAGAAGCGATAGCTAGCGTCAAAAAGATTTTTAAGTTTTTAAAAGAAAATGCCAAAGTTCAAATGAAAATTACTGGACACTCGGACAATGTTGGTAACCCAGAATATAACAAGTTTATATCTTCATTAAGAGCAAGGGCGGTAGCATTGTACCTTAAAAAGCTTGGTATAGACGATAACCGTGTAGTTTGGGAAGGTGCTGGTGACACCAAACCACTTAGAAACGGGAGAGTTAAAGAAAAGAATCGTAGGGTAGAATTTGTAATGACAGATTTAGGCAATAAATAAGCTATATCATAATTAGATGATTGTGTATTTTTGGGAAAACAACTTTCCAAATGAAATTATATTTATCAGCAATCATCATTTTAGGACTACTTTTTTCTTGCAATAGTAAAGAAGAAGTTGACTTCATTGTTTACAATGCAAACATTTATACGGTTGACGATGCTTTTTCGCAAGCAAGTGCAATAGTTGTAAAGGACGGAAAATTTCTGTCGGTTTCCAGTGATACTGGCATAACTTCAAAATATAGTGCAAAGGAAGTTTTGGACGCTAAAGGCAAAACCATTGTCCCTGGTCTAATTGATGCACATTGCCATTTTTATGGATTGGGCCTAAATCAACAAGTTGTGAATTTAACAGGAACAGCTAGTTATGATGAGATTCTTCAAAAAGTAGCTGATTTTCAAAAAGAGAAGCCTTCAAATTTTATTCTTGGTCGAGGTTGGGACCAAAACGATTGGGAGGTAAAAGAATTTCCGACAAAAAATAAGTTAGACGAATTATTTCCAGATATTCCTGTAGCACTAGAGCGTGTTGATGGTCATGCATATTTAGTGAACCAGAAAGCACTGGATTTAGCTGGAATTACCAAAGATACCCGGATAGAAGGAGGAGAAATTGTTAAGGATGGCAATGGAAATTTAACAGGAGTCTTGGTTGATAACCCAATAGGAATGATAGATGCAGTAGTTCCTAAGCCTACCGTAAAAACTCAAATACAAGCTTTAAAAGATGCAGAAAAGCTATGTTTTGATTACGGATTGACAACCGTTAATGATGCGGGACTAAATAAAGCTACCATTGAATTGATAGATAGTTTACAAAAAGTTGGTGAATTGGATATTAGAGTCTACGCCATGATAAGTAATAACCAGAAGAATTTAGACTATTACCTTCCAAAAGGTATTGTAAAAACAGATAAATTGAATGTGCGTTCGGTTAAGGTATATGGTGATGGTGCTTTAGGTTCAAGAGGAGCAGCTTTGCGAGCTCCATATTCAGATAAGTCTGGTCATTTTGGTGCAATGGTCACTCCAGTTAGTGAAATCGAAGCATTAGCAGAACGCATAGCGGCTTCAGAATATCAAATGAATACCCATGCTATTGGGGATTCTGCAAACATTGTAGTGCTAAGGGCCTACGAAAATGTTTTGAAAGATAAGGGTGATAGACGTTGGAAAGTAGAACATGCACAAGTAGTTTCACAGCAAGATTTTGATTATTTTAAAAATGGAATCATTCCTTCGGTACAACCAACGCATGCAACAAGCGATATGTATTGGGCCAAAGATAGACTGGGAGAAGAAAGGGTAAAGGGGGCATATGCATTTAAAACTTTACTGGACAAAGCTGGTATTGTGGCTTTAGGAACCGATTTTCCCGTAGAGAAAGTAAATCCTTTTTTAACGTTCTATGCAGCTGTGGTGAGACAAGATTTAGAAAACTATCCAGAAGGTGGATTTCAGATGAAAGATGCCTTATCTAGGGAAGAAACTTTAAAAGGAATGACCATTTGGGCCGCCTACTCCAATTTTGAAGAAGAAGAAAAAGGGAGTATAGAAATAGGAAAAAAAGCTGATTTTGTGATTCTAAGCGATGATATTATGCAAGTTCCCGTGACTGATATTCCTAATTTAGAAGCAGAACAAGTTTTTGTTAGCGGAGAAAAGGTGAAATAGTTTTCAATTAAAAAGCCTCTAAACAGTTGTCTAGAAGCTTTTTAATTTTTGTGAAAACTTGCTTCTAGAACATAATTGGAGTAGCAACTCTTGTGGTTCCCCATCCCATTACTAAATGCGCACCACCTTCTACCTCTTTAAAAGCCATCGAAAATGCCTCTAAAGATTCAGAATCAGAACTTACTTTAGAAGTAACTCTAATAACATCAGCAGAATTATCATAAGAATAAGCTCCCCATTGGTTTAAGTTGTTGTTTAAAACCACGGTCCATTCATCGGTTCCGGGAATAGTAAACAGGGCGTATGTGCCAGCTTTTACACTTTTCCCACCAAAAGTCACGTCTTTGTAAAAAGTAATTTCAGGAGCTTCATTTGCTCCAGTACGCCATACCTTTCCAGCAGGTGCCAATTCGGACATACTACGCCCTTTTAATTGTGGTCTACTATAGACAACTTTTACAGATTTGTCAGATACTCTGTAACTGGTTGGGAAAGATGCGATATCAGCAGGACTTTTGTCCAAACCTCCAAATTTTTGAGCTTCAGCTTCAGTACTAAAAATTAAAGTCATTGCAAAAAATGCAATAGCAACTATTTTTTTCATAATTAGGATTATTTATTAAGTCTCAAAACTACCTGATATTTTATTCTACCATTTATAAAGAGACGTTAAATTTTATAAACTTTTAAAGTGAAATATTTTAGATTGATTGTCCTTAAAGTTATTTTAATTTATACATTTTAATCATTTTAATATTAAAAAATGTAAGTTAAATACTATTCAATGTTTTTTAAATGTAACATTTGAATCATATTTGATTTAAAATTGTTATAAATATTTAATTATGTGTGGAATTGTATGCGCGTTTGATGTAAAGGAAAGTACAGAGGTATTGCGCCCTCAATTGTTGGAAATGTCTAAAAAAATTAGACACCGTGGTCCGGATTGGAGTGGAATATTTGCTAATGAAAATGCAGTTTTGGCTCACGAACGTTTGGCGATTGTAGATCCAACATCTGGAAAACAACCTTTGTTCAGTAGTGATGGAAAACTGGTTTTAGCCGCTAATGGAGAAATATATAACCATAGCGAATTGAGAAAACAGTTTGAAGGTAAATATGATTTCAGCACCGCTTCAGATTGCGAGGTTATTTTGGCTCTCTATCAGGAAAAAGGAGTTGATTTTATAGATGAAATGAATGGAATATTTGGTTTTGCCATTTACGATACGGAAAAAGACGAATATTTTATCGTTAGGGACCATATGGGTATTATCCCACTATACATAGGTTGGGATAAAAACGGAACATTTTATGTCGCTTCAGAGCTTAAAGCGTTGGAAGGAACTTGTTCAAAAATAGAATTATTCCCTCCAGGACACTATATGCACAGTTCTACTGGAGAGTTTGTGCGTTGGTACCAACGTGATTGGATGGATTACGAGGCGGTAAAAGAGAATGAAACTAGTATTAAAGAAATTCATGATGCTTTGGATGCTGCGGTCAAAAGACAACTAATGTCGGATGTGCCATATGGTGTTCTACTGTCTGGTGGCTTAGACTCTTCAGTCACGTCGGCACTGGCGAAAAAATATGCTCAAAAACGGATTGAATCTGGAAGTACCAAAGACGCTTGGTGGCCACAGTTACACTCATTTTCTGTAGGATTGGAGGGTTCTCCAGACCTTGCTGCTGCGCAAAAAGTCGCGGACCATATTGGAACGGTACATCACGAGATCAAGTTTACAATTCAAGAAGGCTTGGATGCTATTAAAGATGTTATTTATAACCTTGAAACTTATGACATTACTACCATTCGAGCCAGTACGCCAATGTATTTAATGGCACGTGTTATAAAATCCATGGGTATTAAAATGGTGCTTTCTGGAGAAGGGGCAGATGAGCTGTTTGGTGGATATTTATATTTTCATAAAGCACCAAGTCCTAAAGATTTTCATGAAGAAACGGTGCGTAAACTAGATAAGTTGCACATGTATGACTGTTTGCGCGCAAACAAAAGTTTAGCAGCTTGGGGCATAGAAGGACGTGTTCCGTTTTTAGACAAAGAATTTATGGATGTGGCCATGCGCATTAACCCAAAAGATAAGATGATTAATGGGGAACGAATGGAAAAATGGGTAGTTCGTAAGGCATTTGAATCGTATTTGCCTGAAAGCGTGGCCTGGAGGCAAAAAGAGCAATTTTCAGACGGTGTAGGTTATAGTTGGATAGATACCTTAAAAGATGTGGTTGCAACTGAAGTGAGTGACGAAATGTTGAAAAACGCCCACTTTAAGTTTCCAATTCAAACCCCTACTTCAAAAGAAGAATATTATTACAGAAGTATTTTTGAAGGGCATTTTCCCTCTGATGCAGCTGCTTTAAGCGTCCCTCAAGAGCCTTCTGTTGCCTGCAGCACCAAAATAGCATTGGAATGGGATGAAGCATTTATGAATATGAATGACCCGTCTGGTAGGGCGGTAGCGAATGTTCATGATGATGCATATATAAAGTAATTGATTTCCCATATGTGAGCGTGGGAACAATTTTTTCATTCATTTTAATTAGTTAGTAAGGAGCAACATATCGTGTTGCTCCTTATGTTTTCAGGAACTTTTTTAGTAAAAATCAACCTTTAAAAGAGTATAATATTTTCCACAATTATTGTTAATAACTTGAGGGTATCAACATAGCACAAACCCCTAATTTTATTGGGTATTGGTTATATTTGTAAGATTTGAAAAACGCAAAATAACTTAGTAAAAAATTTATGAGCGAAGAGGCTAAAAAAAATCAATATTCCGCAGATAGTATTCAGGCCCTAGAGGGTATGGAACATGTGCGTATGCGACCCTCCATGTACATTGGAGATGTTGGAACTAGAGGTTTGCATCATTTGGTTTATGAAGTAGTGGATAACTCGATTGATGAAGCGATGGGTGGCCATTGCGATACCATATCGGTCACTATCAATGAAGACAATTCTATAACTACACAAGATAACGGACGTGGTATTCCAGTTGGACTTCACAAGAAAGAAGGAGTTTCTGCTTTGGAAGTGGTAATGACCAAAATAGGTGCTGGAGGTAAGTTTGATAAGGATTCATACAAGGTTTCTGGTGGATTGCATGGTGTTGGTGTATCCTGTGTGAACGCATTATCGAGCCATCTAAAGGCGACGGTCTATAGGGAAGGAAAAATCTGGGAGCAGGAGTATGAACGTGGAAAATCACAATATCCAGTAAAAAGTATTGGTGAGACCAAAGAAAGAGGCACCGTAGTCACTTTTACCCCCGATGATACCATCTTTACGCAAACTATAGAGTATAACTATGAAACGCTTGCGAACAGAATGCGTGAGCTTGCGTATTTGAATAAAGGTGTACGAATTAATCTAACGGACAAACGAAATAAAGATGAGAAGGGCGAGTTTATTTCTGAATCTTTTTATTCGGAAGAAGGTCTAAAAGAATTTATCAAGTTTTTAGATGCCACTCGTGAGCCTTTGATAGAGAACGTTATTTCTATGGAAGGGGAGAAGAATGGAATTCCAGTGGAAGTAGCAATGGTATATAATACTGGATATTCCGAGAATTTACATTCTTATGTGAATAATATCAATACCCATGAAGGGGGAACGCACTTATCAGGTTTCAGGAGAGGTTTAACCTCTACTCTTAAGAAGTATGCAGACAACTCTGGAATGTTGGATAAATTGAAGTTTGAGATTTCGGGGGACGATTTCCGAGAAGGTCTAACAGCAATAGTTTCCGTAAAAGTGGCTGAACCCCAGTTTGAGGGTCAGACCAAAACAAAACTGGGTAACAGGGAAGTTACCAGTGCTGTAAGCCAGGCAGTTTCTGAAATGCTGACCAATTATTTGGAAGAACACCCGGATGATGCAAAACAAATTGTGGAAAAGGTGAAGCTTGCTGCACAAGCAAGGCATGCTGCTGCGAAGGCGCGTGAAATGGTGCAACGCAAGAACCCAATGAGTGTTGGTGGCCTTCCTGGGAAACTATCGGATTGCTCCGAACAAGATGCTACTAAATGTGAAGTGTTCTTGGTAGAGGGTGATTCTGCAGGTGGAACGGCAAAACAAGGTCGTGATAGAATGTTTCAGGCGATACTTCCGCTTAGGGGTAAGATTTTGAATGTAGAGAAAGCGATGCAGCATAAAGTTTTTGAGAACGAAGAAATCAAAAACATCTATACTGCGCTAGGTGTCACCATTGGTACTGAAGAGGATAGTAAAGCATTGAATTTAGAGAAATTACGCTATCACAAAGTTGTGATTATGTGTGATGCTGATGTGGATGGTAGCCATATTGAGACATTGATTCTAACTTTCTTCTTCCGTTATATGCGAGAATTGATAGAAGGCGGACATGTTTACATTGCAACACCGCCATTATATTTGGTGAAGAAAGGCTCTAAAAAGCGCTATGCATGGACAGACAAGGAACGTGACGAAATTGTTGAATCCATGGGAGGTGCAGCTGGTATACAGCGATACAAAGGTCTTGGTGAAATGAACGCCGAACAATTGTGGGATACCACTATGAATCCAGAATTTAGAACCTTACGACAGGTAACAATTGATAATGCTACAGAAACAGACCGTATTTTCTCCATGTTGATGGGTGATGAAGTACCTCCAAGAAGGGAATTCATAGAGAAAAATGCTGTTTATGCGAACATTGATGTATAGATAACAATACTTTCACAACAAAAACTCGCTCCTACAGGGCGAGTTTTTTAGTTTTAAGGCAAATTCTGACAAAATGAAGAAAATAGTTTTTTTTAGTTTAATGTCCCTTTTCTCTTGTGGACTAATGGCCCAATCTGATTTTAGTGATGTTTTTGCCGCAGGGGTCGAGGATGCAGAACGTTTTTCCAACGATTACTTTGGACCAATATCTGACGCTGCTATTTACAGTATGGCTAATGGTTGGTACAATTCTGCAGATGCAAAACCTTTAGGGGGTTTTGAAATTTCAATTGTTGGTAACATAACTGGCTTTAAAAATAAAGAAGACAAAAAGGCTTTCTTATTTGACGAAGCCAATTACACCAATCTACAGTTGGTAGGGGGTAACGATGCAAGAACAGACACTCAGTTAGTTTCTTCTGCACTTGGAGATATTGAAGGAGTTCGGGTTTTTGTGGAGGTTGAAGTTGCTCCTGGAGTAACTGAACGTCAAGAATTCGAGTTGCCAGCTGGTTTGGCTTCAGAAGGGTTAAATTTTGTACCTTCAGCTTTTGTGCAAGCAAGCGTTGGATTAGTTAAGGGACTTGAGGTAAAAGCACGTTTTCTGCCTAATATTAGTTTTGATGATGATGTAGAGTTTGGACTTTTTGGCGCTGGTCTACAATATGATTTTACCAAAATACTTCCAGCAGATAAGGTTATGCCAGTAGCTTTATCAGCGGTTATCGGATATTCAAAGTTAGATGCTTCTTACGATTTTACAGATCAACAGATACTAGCAGGAGAAAATCAACGTATTGAGACGACTTTTTCTACTTGGACATTCGCAGCAGTTGCCTCAACCAAATTACCTGTAATAAATTTTTACGGTGGTTTGGGTTATATAACAGGTAATTCTACTACGGATGTTTTAGGAACTTATGAAGAAGGTATTGGTCCTTTTATTCAAAGGGTAGAAGACCCCTTTTCAATAAAAAGAGAAGTAAGTGGAGTTACTGCCAATGTGGGAACAAAGCTAAAACTTGGTTTCTTTAGATTAAATGTAGATTATAACATTGCAGAATTCAATACACTTACAGCAGGTATCAATTTTGGTTTTAGGTAACCATGTTTTACACCAGAATATAGAATTTGAAAAGCCCATAGCTTAATAGCTATGGGCTTTTTCCTTCATTCGCATTTAGTGTCTATATTATTCCCTAACGGCAAAAGTACTTCCGTTTTCAAGAGCTAACAATTCTGGTTCAGCAGCTTGATGTAAATTTACTTCTACTGTTGGTTTATCCGTTCCTGTATAGATGATGGTGTAGGTTTCACCATCTAAGCTCCAACTAAAATCTGTATAGAACTCTAAGTCATTGTTGGTGTAACTGTGATACCTTCCAAGATATGCATCGTTGAAAATCCATTCCTCACGAACTTCATCTCCACTTTTTCCATCTTGGGATAGAATTTCTGATTTTGACCAAATCCCTAGAATTGGGTCATTGTTTTCTGGAATTTCCGAACAATTACTCACAGCAATAATGACCAAAATGGCCAATAATGAAAAGAACTTTTTCATGATTAAGTAGGTTATGTCTTTAATTTGGGACTATTAGAACGGGAATAATGGAGTTGGTATTGCAAAAATTCGATGTATGACCATTTTAGAGTTATTTCTTCGCTAAAGCGCACTATTATTTAACATATCAATCAAAATTTGTATGCTCTATTAATACTTGTCTTCATCTTATTTGACCTAAAAAATCCATATTTTTGACCGATTCAAAAAAATTCTTAAAAACACACAAATGAAAGTTACCGTTGTAGGAGCTGGAGCAGTAGGAGCAAGTTGCGCCGAGTATATTGCTATTAAAAATTTCGCATCAGAAGTAGTATTGTTGGATATTAAAGAAGGTTATGCTGAAGGCAAGGCCATGGATTTAATGCAAACCGCTTCGTTAAATGGATTTGACACTAAAATTACAGGTAGTACCAGTGATTACTCAAAAACTGCAAATAGTGACATTGCAGTAATTACTTCTGGTATTCCAAGAAAACCCGGGATGACTCGTGAAGAGTTAATCGGTATCAATGCTGGAATTGTTAAAACAGTTTCCCAAAGTCTTATTGAACAATCGCCAAATGTTACTTTAATCGTAGTTAGTAACCCTATGGATACCATGACCTATTTGGTACATAAAACCACAAACCTTCCTAAACATAAAATTATAGGTATGGGTGGAGCTTTGGATAGCGCACGTTTTAAATATCGTCTAGCAGAAGCATTGGGAGCTCCTATTTCTGATGTTGATGGAATGGTGATTGGCGGGCATAGTGATAAGGGAATGGTTCCTTTGATTAACCATGCAGCTAGAAATAGCGTTAAAGTTTCAGAATTTTTAAGTCAAGATAGAATGCAGCAAGTTGTGGAGGACACTAAAGTTGGTGGAGCAACTTTAACCAAACTTCTTGGAACCAGTGCTTGGTATGCCCCAGGTGCTGCTGTTTCTGGTTTGGTACAGGCCATTGCATGTGATCAGAAAAAAATATTTCCATGTTCTACCTTTTTAGAGGGAGAGTATGGATTAAACGATATCTGTATTGGTGTACCAGTGGTCTTGGGCAAGGAAGGCATCGAAAAAATAGTGGAGATTGATTTGACCGATGCTGAGAAGGCAAAGATGCAAGAAAGTGCTGAAGGAGTAACTAAAACCAACGGATTATTGGAGTTATAATAAATAATCTGTTCAAAAATAATGAATGCCATTTCTTGCCTAAAGGTTAGAAATGGCATTTTTCATTCCAGAACCTACACCATAATTAGGAGAATTCTATTGGCAAATCCTATTTGAAATGATATATTTGCACGCTGTTTAAGAAAAATTACGTAATCAATGCAGAATAAAGGACTTATAAAGCTTTTCGCATTCCTTTTTGGTTTGGTGAGCATCTATCAATTATCATACACTTTTATCACGAGCAAGATTGAGGGTGATGCCGAGACTTATGCGGTAAATAAAATTTCAGAAACAGAAGACGATTATGTTGCTAAGCGTGAAGCTGCAGAAGCATCTTACTTGGACTCTATTGGTCCTAATCCAGTTCTTGGATATACCAATTATGATGACGCTAAAAAGAGGGAATTAAACAAAGGTCTTGACCTTAAAGGTGGTATCAACGTTACACTACAAATTTCTGTAAAAGATATTTTAAAAGGATTGGCAAACAATACCAAGAACCCAATTTTTAATAAAGCTATCGCAGATGCAGATGAAGCTTCTAAAAATAGTGATGATACTTATTTAGAGTTGTTTTTTGATGCTTTCGACAACATTAAAGGAGATACTAAACTGGCGTCACCAGATATTTTTGCAAATAAGGGCTTAAGTGATGTCATTAATTTTCAGATGTCCGATGATGAGGTAAAACCGGTTATCCGTCAAAAAATAGATGAGTCAATTGTTTCTGCTTTTGAAGTATTGCGTGAACGTATTGATGGTTTTGGTGTTACACAACCTAATATCCAACGTGAGGGAAATTCGGGTCGTATTTTGGTAGAATTACCTGGTGCAAGAGATATCGCACGTGCACAAGAGCTATTGTCTAGTACTGCACAATTGGAGTTCTGGGAAACCTATCCTCAGAACAACCAGAGCTTGGGCCAGTTTTTTGTTAATGCTAACGAGCGTCTTAAAGATATTCTAGAGCCAGAAGAAAAGGAGGAAGAGGTAGAAAATCCCGAAAGTGAAATAGACTCTTTACTTTCTGATGTTGCACAAGATTCTTTGGATTTAACTCCACTGGCCAATCCTTTGATTGGTAAGCTGCTACCTGGAACAAATAATGCAATAGCACGGGTACTAGTGTCGGATACTGCTGAAGTTGGATCATATTTGAGAATGACACAGATTAGAAGGCTGCTTCCAGCTGATGTACAATTCACAAAGTTTGCATGGGAAAGACCAGCAGCCGAATCAGAATTGGTTGGTTTATATGCACTACAGTCAAACAGAGAAAGTGCTCCAAGAATTAGCGGAGATGTGGTTTCAGATGCACAAGACACCTTTGACCAGTTTAACAAACCTGCGGTTAGCATGACCATGAATACTCGTGGTGCTAAAGAATGGGAGCGGTTAACGGGTGATGCATTTAATAACCAAACAGGTATTGCCATTGTTTTGGACAATAAAGTATATACTGCACCTGGTGTCTCTACAGGGCCTATTTCTGGTGGACGTTCTGAGATCACTGGTACTTTTACGGTAAACGAAACAAAAGATATTGCAAATGTTCTAAGAGCAGGTAAATTACCAGCTTCCGCTGAAATTATTCAGTCAGAAGTTGTGGGTCCATCCTTAGGACAAGAGGCTATTGATAGTGGTTTTATGTCATTTATGATAGCCATGGCCTTTGTATTGCTTTGGATGATTTTCTATTATGGTAAAGCGGGTATTTTTGCAGATATCGCATTGATTTTCAACATCGTGTTGATTTTTGGTGTTTTAACCAGTTTGGGAGCTGTACTAACATTACCTGGTATAGCAGGTATTGTGTTGACGATAGGTATGTCTGTTGATGCTAACGTACTTATTTTTGAGCGTATCAAAGAAGAATTGGATAGAGGTAAAGGAAAAGCTCAAGCAGTTGCGGATGGATTTAGCAATGCACTGTCGTCTATTTTAGATGCAAACATTACTACGGGCTTAACAGCAATTATCCTCTTTATATTTGGTTCTGGACCAATCAAAGGTTTCGCTACCACTTTATTAATTGGTATTGTAACTTCATTATTTACAGCAATCTTTATAACAAGACTATTAGTTGATTGGTACATTTCTAAAAAAGGAAGAGACCTCCAGTTTTCTACAGGTATTACTAAAAACCTGTTCAAGAATATGACTATCAATTTCTTGGGGAAAAGAAAGATTGCTTATGTTATTTCCTTTATCCTAGTTGGTGTTGGTGCATTTTCACTGTTCACAAAAGGTCTACAGCAGGGAGTTGATTTTGTAGGTGGACGTTCGTATCAAATTCGTTTTGAGCAAGCTGTGAATCCATCAGAAATCGCATCAGAATTAAATGATGTTTTTGGTAGTGGTACTAATGTGAAGACTTTTGGAGATGCCAATCAAATTAAGGTAACTACTCCATATAAGGTTGATGTGGAGGGTATTGAAGTTGATGCCGAGATTCAGAATAAATTATATACCTCATTACAAAATTATTTGCCAGATGGCACTACGTTTGAGGACTTTACTGTTGGCGCTTCAGAAAAATCAATAGGAATTTTGCAATCGGTAAAAGTAGGTCCTACAATCGCTGATGATATTAAAAAGAATGCACTTCTGGCTATTATCGGTTCATTGGCAGTTGTTTTCTTGTACATCTTATTGCGATTTAGAAAATGGCAATTCTCTTTAGGTGCTGTAGTTGCGGTATTCCACGATGTTATGATTGTATTGGGTATTTTCTCCATAACAAGTGCAATCATGCCATTTAACATGGAAATTGACCAAGCATTTATTGCGGCAATCCTTACGGTTATAGGGTATTCCCTAAATGATACTGTGGTTGTATTTGACCGTATTAGAGAGATAGTAAACCTAAAAGGTTGGAAAAGTGGAAACAATGTAAATGAAGCTTTGAACAGTACTTTAAGTAGAACCTTAAATACTTCGTTAACCACATTGATTGTACTTTTAGCAATCTTTGTCTTTGGTGGCGAATCTTTAAGAGGATTTATGTTCGCAATGATCGTGGGAGTAATGGTAGGTACGTACTCCTCGGTATTTATTGCGACACCAATTATGTTCGACGCACTTAAAAAAAGAATTTCTTCTGGTAAAGAATAATTATATCTCGATAGCTATCGGGAGGCTAACTCAAATGAGAAAACCATCTGCAATTGCAGATGGTTTTTTGTTTTACCGATTGTTGTTCATGTAATTTTTGGAAATGTATTTAACAGCTTGTTCTTGAGTTAGAATGGCAAAGTCTCTGTAGCGATGATGTACATCTACAATTTCATCCAAAGCTTTTTCAACCAATTCTTTATTCTTCCACGTGTTTAATTCGGTCACTACAGTTTCAAGGCAGCCTTTCTTATATGCGATTTGTCCCAATACGTGAATAAGTGTATTCTTTACCCTAGCAGTTTGATCATGTTGTAATTCTTTTAGGAGTGGCAGAATATCTTCTGGGTGGGTACGCCCTCTGAGCTCTATCCCGTGACAAATCTCACGTCTAATTTCCTTATCTTCATGATGCAAATATTGTTTTGCCCATGCCAAAACTGGTTTAGGGTTTTTCTCCCCCATCTTTTTTATAGAACCGATAACCGCATTTCTTACCGAATGGTGCTCATCAAACAATCCTTTATCAAAAAAATGGGTTACAGCTTCAAAATCAGTCTTTCCTATTTCTCCAGCAGCATTAACGGTAGTCTGTCTTACTTTTTCTTTTTCCGAGGTAAAAAGTTTATTGAGTAAAGAAATAATGGATTTTACAGCTATTTTTTTGCTTTTATACACCTTTCCAACCGCTAAATACCCTGCTTTTCTAATGTAGGTGTCTTCATTTGAGAAATAGTTCAGCGTATGTTCAAGTTTGTTGTTGAAGAAATCTTCAAGTATTCTAGCATCTATTTTAGCTACCAGTGCTATCCTTTCCTCTTTTGATAAATCATAAAATCCCATTTTATTTAGGCGGTAAGGATATTACATGCTCATGCCCTTTTTTTAAATAATAGGCCATTGCATCAATGTCGGTCAACAAGTCTTCAGGGATTAATACGTATTCTCTCATTGTAGCACCATATGATTTAAAAGGTTCTGCCCCATATTTTGAGTCAAAATCTAAAGTGTCTTCTTTTGAAAGGCGAATACCAATTTCTCCATCCTTATTCAGTTGGGAAAACATATAACCATTAGCAGAGGTATATAGCATGTTTTTTCCTTTGAGTTCTATACCTGCCTTTTTTACCACAGCACTATAAATTTTTAGATGTTCTTCTATTTTCATAAAGATTAATTTGTCTGGTCATACAGTAATTTCTTTATCTTCTAAAATTAATGGATTTTACTGATAGCTCCATTTTTAGTAGGAATCAACTCAAAAATTGAACTTGGTTCTAAACCTTTTTCCTCTCTATGAGAAACAAAGATGATTGCAGTTTTACTTTCTTTAGCGATTTTATTGACCAATGAAACAAAAAGGCTGGCATTGTAATCGTCTAAACCACTTGTAGGTTCATCTAGTAGTAATAATGGAGGATGTTTGATCATAGCACGAGCAGTCATCAACAACCTTTTTTCTGCAGTAGCTAATTGATGAAAATAGGAATCACTCTTGGCTTCCATATTTAATAATCTGAGCCATTTTACCGCTAACATTTTTTCATTTTCAGTAGGCTGGACATACAAACCAATTGAGTCATGCAAACCAGAAATCAACATATTTTCTAGGCTATGGTATCCTCTAAACTTATCAGTCAGCGCAGGAGTAAAATACCCTATATGTTTTTTAATGTCCCAAACACTTTCTCCACTTCCTTTTTTATTGCCAAACAAATACAAATCTTGTCCGTACCCTTTTTGGTTATCTCCAGTAATCATAGAAAGCAATGTGGTTTTTCCACTCCCGTTAGGTCCTTTTAGTTGCCAAAATTCACCTGAATTTATAGTCCAGTTAATATTGGTGATTATTGGTTTATTATTGAAAGCTACAGATACATCATTAAACTTTACTAATTGTTTTATTGAAGATTTAATTGGTTTTAAAGGATGTGGAATAGCGTATTGTGAAAAATTTGTTTTACTAAGTGTGTTACTTTCTAAGAAGTCTTTTTGGCTATTAAACCAAATTAATTTATCAACTTCTAATTTAGCATATTTTGAATTCAACGATAAAATATCTTCTTTGCGACCAATAATTTGGATTAATATTTTGCTTTTTGAAATTCCTAATAGCTTTTGCTTAAGATTACTTTGATGGGAGCGGTCCAGGTTATCATAAGGATTAACTAGAATAAGATAATCAGGGGAATTTCGTAAAAGATATTCAAGTAATGCTTTTTTTCGCTCTCCACTACTCATGGAAAGCAATGATTGTTCTGTTTGTGCCGTAATTATTTTTAAACCATGTTTTTCCTCTTCATCCAAAAAGTGGGCTAATTGGGCGCTTGAGAATACGAGTCCTTTTTTACCTCTCAACTGCTCAAAGCTTGATGTGTATGAATTGTTTAGTAAGTCTTCTACAAAACCATCTGTTTTTGATTTACTATCAATTAAAATAGTATAGTGAGTAATATTCATTTGTAATTGAGTGCTGAATTATTGAGGAAAGTAGTAAATATTCAATTGAAAACTCTAAAAATATGAACAGGGTTTTCTTTGTATTCAGTGGTTTTGTCCAATTTCATTCCATTCTTTAAGGCTACTTTTTGTGAAGGAACATTGTCAATATGAATTATAGAAATTAAGGATGGAGAAAAATTATGCCCAAAGGCAAAGTTTTTGCATTTACGTGCGGCTTCATACGCGAATCCATTTCTCCAATATTCTGGTAGAACGGAATAGCCTATTTCTAACTCTTCAATACCATCTACTGTTTGTACTAATAATCCACAGAAACCAACTAGCTTGTTGGTTTCTTTTAGAATAAGTGCATTCATTCCACCTAATCCTTTTTCGTAGCGTTCGAAAATTTTATCAAATTGTTCCTTACAGGCGTCTTCTGGATTTTTGGGCAATCCATCCCAATATTGTGTGGATTTTGGATTTTTATAAAAGGGCAGCCATAAGTCAAAATCTTTTGGGACTATGCTTCGAAAGTGGAGTCGTTCACTTTGTTGATTTTCAAGTAAGTATTTTGTCATGAATTTATCTCGTGAAAGAAATACTATCACCTACTTCTAAAAGCCATTTTTCAGCTAGACCAGCATTAACTTCAAGAACATATTTTGCTGGAACCTGAGAAGAAAGGCTGGTTTCGTCAAAAGGTTTAGCATTTTCCTGAAAACTTACGACCTTAAAATTCTCATCAATGAATATCAGATCTAAAGAAATTTGGGTATTCTTCATGTAAAAATTCTGAACTTTGAATTCATCTTGTATAAACAGCATTCCCTGCTTTTCCTCCATGGAATCCCGATACATTAATCCAGTTTCAGTTTCATAATCAGATTCTGCTATTTCAATATCAAGATTAACGAGAAGCGAATCTTTTTTGAAAATTGATAGTTCACCCTCTTTAGTGAAGTCAATAGTTTCTGTTTTAATTTCTGTCTTTTTCTTCCCTTTACAGGAAGCAAAAATCACAAAAAAGACTACCAAAGAAATTTTAAAATAGTTCAAAAAATGATTCATTTTACTACTTACTACTTACTACTTACTACTTACTACTTACTACTTACTACTTACTACTTACTACTCATTACTTACTGCTTACTGCTTACAGGTCTGAACATAAAATACAAGCCAATTAAAATCATAGGTATACTAAGCCATTGACCAGTTGTAAATGTGCCCCAAGTATCTTCGAATCCACCTTGACTTTTCTTAAAATATTCAACCACAAAACGCGCAGACCAAAGGCCAAGCATAAATAAACCAAATAAAAACCCTGGTTTTTGACCTTTGTTGGTCTTCCAATACATAAAGTACATGATTCCAAATAAAATCAAATACAGGAATGCTTCATATAATTGCGCTGGATGGCGGTATGGAATTGCTTCTAAAATGGATGCATATTCCGGATTTGTCTCTATAGCCTTGTATGCTGCACTTGCTGTTTTTTCATTGGTAAGCCCCATGGCCTTGTATGCTGGCATGTCATCAGAATCTCTAATAAATCGGGTTGCAAGTGCAAAAGAGCCATCTACTACTTTACCATTGATTTCAGAGTTAAAGAAATTACCCAATCTTACAAAAGCAGTACCAATAGAGCTTACTACGGCTACTCTATCCAATAACCACATAAAACCCATGTCTTTGAACTTTCTTGATAGTAGATATAGGGCGATAAATGCTCCAATCGTAGCTCCATGGCTAGCCAAACCTGTAAACCCTGTAAACTCCCAGCCGTTTATTATTCCAAACAAAGAACCATCTACACTTTCTCTTATGGGCAATAGTATCTCTGCTAGATGATCCTTATAATAATCCCAGTCGTAGAAAATCACATGCCCTAATCGTGCTCCGAGCATTATGGAAACTACACAATAGACAAATAAGGAATCTAATTTTTCTAGGGATTTATTTTCATTTTTGAAAATCTGCTTCATCAGGTACCACCCCACTACAAATGCCAAAATCCACAATAGGTTGTAATACTTAATTTGAACAAACCCTATTTTGAAAAGAATATCATCTGGATTCCAGTTAAAACCTAAAAAATACATGCTTTATAGTTTTTGGGCTAAGATAAATAAATAGAAGTAAGCCCTTTGTTTTTAACCATTAGATTTTGGATAAATTGAGTGTTGATTTCTAGAGAAGGATTTTATTATTAGGGAACTGGGTCGTAACCGCTACCTCCCCAGGGATTACAACTGAAAATACGTTTTATGGCCAGCCAGCCACCTTTAAAGAGTCCATGTTTCTTTAAAGCTTCCAAAGTGTATGAAGAGCAAGTGGGGGAGTAGCGACAGGTGGCAGGGGTGTAAGGAGAAATTAATAATTGATATGCTCTTACTAGAAAGACAAAAGGTGCTATAAGAATCTTTTTCAAACTAGTTTAAGCTAAAGGTTGTTCCGTCTTTTCCATCTTTAAGTTGAATACCTAAGGAAATTAGTTCATCCCTTATTTGGTCCGACGTTGCAAAGTCTTTATTCGCGCGAGCCTTATTTCGGAGTTCAATAAGTAAATGAACCACTCCCGATAAGGTATCTGATTTTGTTTCGCTAGAATTTGGAGACTCTAAACCTAATACATCAAATATGAAACTATCCATGGTTGTTTGCAATAGCTCTTTTTCCTCTTTGGAAATAGTGGCTTTTCCTTCTTTGATAAGATTGATCTGTTTTACACCATCAAATAAATGGGCGATGAGGATAGGAGTATTAAAGTCGTCATTCATGGCATCATAGCATTTTTGTTGCCATGCTTTGAAGTCAAAATCACCTGTACTCCCTGTTTCAAGATTTTCAAGAACCTTTTGAGCTTCCATTAAGCGATTGTATCCTTTCTCTGAAGCCAAAAGCGCATCATTGCTCAAATCCAGTATGCTTGTGTAATGTGCTTGGAGCATAAAGAAACGAACTACGGAAGGGGCAAATGCCTTGCTAAGAATTTTGTTGTCTCCATTAAAGATTTCATTTGGGTAAATATTGTTGTCCGTGGATTTGGACATTTTCTTACCATTTAACGTCAGCATATTAGCGTGTAGCCAATAATTTACAGGGGTATGTCCATTACTTGCTTCCGCTTGGGCAATCTCACATTCATGATGAGGAAATTTTAGGTCCATTCCTCCACCATGGATATCAAAATTCTCTCCAAGGTATTTAGTGCTCATCGCGGTACATTCTAAATGCCAACCTGGGAAGCCATCTCCCCAAGGGGAAGGCCAACGCATAATATGTTGCTCTTCTGCCTTTTTCCAAAGTGCAAAATCCTGAGGGTTTTTCTTGTCGCTTTGCGCAGCAAGTTCACGGGTGTTCGCGATCATGTCTTCCAACTTGCGACCACTTAGCTTTCCGTAATCATTGGTTTCATTAAATTTTACCACATCAAAATAAACAGAGCCATTAACTTCATATGCCAAGCCTTTTGCAATGATTTCTTTGATGATTTCTATTTGCTCTATAATATGACCAGTAGCCGTTGGTTCTATACTAGGCGAAAGAAAATTGAATTTTTGTAGCGTTTCATGAAAATCAACAGTATATCGCTGTACAACTTCCATAGGCTCTATTTGCTCCAGCTTAGCTTTTTTTGCAATCTTATCTTCACCTTCTTCAGCATCATTCTCTAAGTGGCCTGCATCTGTAATGTTGCGCACATAGCGTACTTTAAGACCAAGATGCTTAAAATAGCGGAAAATCATGTCAAAAGACATAAAGGTGCGGCAATTACCTAAATGGACGTTGCTATATACCGTTGGTCCACAAACATACATACCAACATAGCCCTCTTTTATAGGCTTAAACTCTTCTTTTTTTCCTGAAAGTGAATTGTATACTTTTAAAACTTGATTCTTAAATGATTGCATTAAAATTCAGTATCAAGGTTGATATAATCCAAAAACTCTCTTCGCAAAGCTTCTTTTTTAAACTTTCCACCGTATTCTGCTGTAACTGTACTACTTTCAATGTCACGAATACCGCGTGAATTAACACATAAATGCTTAGCATCGATTACGCAGGCTACGTCATCAGTGCCTAAAACGTTTTGAAGCTCTTTGACGATTTGAATATTCAAACGTTCTTGTACTTGGGGACGTTTTGCAAAGTAATCAACGATACGGTTCATCTTAGAAAGCCCAACAACAGTACCGTTAGAAATGTAAGCGACATGTGCCTTTCCAACAATTGGTAAGAGGTGGTGTTCACAAGTAGAATATAGCGTAATGTTTTTTTCGACCAACATTTCGCCATACTTGTATTTATTGTCAAATGTTGAAGAATTTGGCTTTTTGCTTGGGTTTAAACCACCAAAAATTTCTTTCACATACATTTTGGCAACCCTATTGGGTGTACCACTTAGGCTGTCATCATTTAAATCCAAGCCCAGGGTGTGCATGATTTCAGTAATATTCTCTTTTATGCGCTCAATTTTTTCTTCATCACTAAGTTCAAAAGCATTTTCGCGCATCGGGGTTTCTGCAGAAGAACCTATATGGTCATTTCCTACCTTTTCATAGTTTTCTTCCAATACCTGGTTTATTTTCATTATACACCTAATAAAGATTGCAAAGATATACATTAATGCAGGATTTTACATCGCCATCACTGGCTTTGACAACATAAATTCTTGTTAAGGGGACACTGTTTTTAGCTTTGTAAGACCCAAACTAGCAAGCACTTATGCAAAAGCAGAAATTGCTATTATATTTTTTATTGTGTTTTGGCAGCCTTTTGAACGCTCAAGTTTCAAATGATTGCGGAAACGCGGTGCCTATTTGTGCCAATACTCCAATTAATGGCGGTGCCACTGGTTATGGGATTGATGATTTTAATGGTGCCAATAGTAGTGGTTGTTTAGAAGCCACAACTACTGGGTTTATCGAGTCAAACTCGTCATGGTATCGTTTTAGAACGAATGAATCAGGTCAATTAGGGTTTAATATTGGTCATGATTCTTCTGAAGATTGGGATTTTGCACTTTATCTTGCCTATGATTGTACAAGTTTGGGTGACCCGATTAGATGTAATTTTTTCGATAATCGAGATGAAAATCAATACATAGGGGTTGGGATGGATCCATCCGGTGATACAAATTTGCAGTATGAAGATTGGATTGATGTTGATGCTGGTCAGGACTATTACCTATTCCTAAATAATTTTACAAGTTCAAATTCTGGTTTTTCTATTCAATTTACAGGTGATATTTTTGTTGCCAATCCAAATAATGCATTGGATTGTTCTATTATAAGCAACCTGTTAGGTTCGCCAATAGTCGCCTGTGAGAACGAAACTGTTACTTTGGATGCAACCTCACCAAATGCTGTCAGTTACAGTTGGTACAGGGATATCGGTAGTGGATATCAACAAATATCAGGTCAAACCAACGCTACTTTAACTATTAATATTGGAGCCCTGTATCGTGTTGAAGTGGTAACTACAACAGAAACTATTATAAGCGATGTACAAGTAGCTTTTTCTTTAGTCCCGATAACCGAGCCTGTTTCTGATGATGTGTTCTGTCATGGTACGGATGTACCTTATGATTTGAATCAAAAGGATGTAGAGGCTTTGGGTACACAAGACCCTGACCTTTTTACAGTAAGTTATCACAACACATTGACCGATGCGCAGATGGGTATTAATGAACTTCCAAAACTATATCCAAAAAATGCTGGGATAGAAACGATTTATATAAGGACAAGTTCTTTGGAAAATCCAAATTGCTACGATGCCACCCAAAGTTTTGAATTGACTGGAATAGCAGTTCCAATTCTTGGCATGGACCAACAAGTATATCTATGTGCTGATGGTTCTACGGCTACAATTGGTCAAGCTACATCAAACCCCAACTATGAGTATTCATGGAATACTGGTGAAACCACCCCTTTTATTACTGTTTCAGAACCTGGAGTTTATGTATTGACCGCTACTACCTCTGAGGGTAGTGTTTTTTGTGTTCGTACCAGGACGATTGATGTGATAACGTCCATTTCGCCTCAGATCAGTGCCGTAGAAATCGATGGATTTAGTTTTAGTAACACGGTTCGTATTATTACTGAGGTAGATGGTGAATTTGAGTATCGTTTGGATAATGGTGAATTTCAACCAGAACCAGTATTTGAAGGAGTATTGCCAGGCAATCATACAGTCTATATGCGAGATGTGAATGGGTGCGGTGTGGTGACTGAAGAAATAGCTGTAGTTGGCTATTTTGCCTACTTTTCCCCAAATGGAGACGGTATTAATGATGATTGGCATATTGAAGGATTAGAACATTTAAATGAACCTGTTGTGTCAATTTTTAATAGATATGGGAAACTAATCAAACAGTTAGATCAAAATAATTTAAGTTGGGACGGTACTTTTTCTGGTAAGCAAATGCCAGAATCTGATTACTGGTTTAGATTAAGTTATGTAGATGACACCGGCACTAGATTAGAAGATAAATTCTTGCAGAAGAATTTTGCACTTCACAGATAATGATAATGCATTTTATCGATTAACTGCATTTTTTTGCGGTTCAAACATACTAAATGTTCCATTTTGGGAGTTATGTAACAAATTAGAGCATAACAATAGCCCCACACTACTATGCGAACACTACTTAGTGCTACCTGCTTTTTGTTCCTTTTTTGTATAGGATTAAACGCCCAAACGGCTAATTCTGGCGACTGTCGTACTGCAATACCAGTTTGTGCAGATGGAATGCCGATAATGCCTTTTGTTGATGGGAGTGGTGATATCCGTGATTTTGATACCGATGATAGTTTGCTGCCTTCAGGTTGTTTAGAAAAAGGTAGTGTAGCTTCAGCTGATATTGAAAACAATACTTCATGGTACGTTTTTAGGGCAGGCACTGATGGGCAATTAGGGTTTGATATCGAAGCTTTATCGACTACCGCAGAATGGGATTTTGCATTATACGGACCTTTTGATGAGACTGATGATCAAAATTACTGTACCTTAATTGGCGATCGCGGTATTGAAGGTGAACCTATTAGATGTAATTACGAAGTAAATAATACTGGTTTCACTGGAATAGGGGTGAACCCAGCCAACGGACAAGTTGGAGCACCATTTGTGGTTGGTAGCCAAAATACTTATGATGAATGGATAGATGTACTTCAAGGAGAACTTTATTATTTGTTCATTAATAACTATAACACTAATTTTAACGGTGACCCAGAACCATTCTCGTTAACGTTCACAGGCTCTTCCGTTGATGCAGACCAAGATACTGCCTTGGATTGTACACTACGTGATGAATTTTTAGGACGAGACATAATCGCTTGTGAAGGTGACCCAGATATTGTTCTTAGTGCTCGAAATTCTCCTGCAGGACCTAACGTCACAAATATTACTTGGTCCTTAGATACGGATGATGATGGCACTATTGATAATTCAAATTTATTGAGTGGCCCCACAGAATTTGAATATACTGTTACAAGTCCAAACTCGGGGAGATACTTTGTAACTATTGAGACCCCTTTTGGTGATGTTACGGATAATATTTTAATTACATTTTTTCCTCCTCCAGAATTGGATGAAGTAATCATAGTTGAAGATTTAAGGGATAACCCGGACATAGACACTTATGATGTAGAAATTGTGACCTTAACAAATGGGGACTATGAATATGCCATAAACGGTGGTGATTTTCAAGATGACCCTATATTTACTGATGTTCCTCCAGGATTGAATACAGTAATCATTAATGATAAAAATGGCTGTGGAATGGCGGAAGAAGAGTTTTTGGTAGTTGGATATCCTAAATTTTTTACACCAAATGGAGATGGACTCCATGACCTTTGGCAAGTTTTGGGAGTTGACCAATTAACAAACCCCAACATATTCATCTTTGATCGTTACGGAAAATTTTTGAAGCAGATTGATGGTACTTCATTAGGCTGGGACGGCACTTTTAATGGAAGACAACTGCCTTCCTCCGATTACTGGTTTAAGTTAGAGTATGATAGGGATGATCAAGGAGTTGTTGTCGCCAGTACTACTAGAAAACACTTTACATTATTGCGATAAAAAAAGGCCATCAAAAATGATAGCCCTTAATCTTAAGAAAATAGGTTTCTTTTTTTAAAACTTCATAGTATATCCTAAACTGATATTGGTATTTATTCGATTCACTAGTGTTGAATTAGAAGCTCCAGAATCAAAGAATAATTCGTCTGTGTCTTGTTCGGTCCAGCTAAACGCTAAATCCAGTCTGTTTGCGCCAAAACTATATCCAATTCCTCCGGAATAACTCGTTAGATCACCTATAATGGTTGAATCTTCATAAGGGCCATTCTCGAAACGATAACCAGCTCTTAGGCTAACTTGGTCTATACGATACTCTCCACCAATTCTATAGCTATTTACAACTCCTAATTGGTCAGAGATAAATTGATTTTCATCTGCAAAAGCAGCGTCGGATGTGGGTCTTAATTCAGCATTGGACATATCTTGGTATCCATAGTCAAAACTTAATAAGCCATCTTTTCCAAATACTATTGCAGCACTACCTGTAATTTTTGATGGAGTTTTAATTCTATACTCTGGAAAAAGATTTATAACATTAAAATCTATAAGTCCTAAATTTGGGTTTCCAACAGGGGAATCTGTTCTTATTCGTTGAGAGATGTCATCTGTTAAGGTATACCAAGTAGGGGATTGGTAACTTCCACCAACTCTTATATTTTCATTCAATTTAGCAATACCACCAAGACTAAAGGAGAATCCATTTCCTTCAGTATGTAAGAAATTATCAAATGTGGTGAATTGAATGTCTGAGGTATTGTTATAACCGGTTTCATCAAATCTCGTTAGTCTGTCATAAAAAACGGTATGGAAATTCAAAGAAGCCCCTATGTAAAGATTTTCTTGATATTGCCCAGCTAGGTTAAGTGTAAACTTGCTATTGTAACCGCTAGTAATTTGCGAGTACTCTTGATTTAGGCTAGCATATTCAGCGTTCGAAAAATAGTCAGTATTTTCATCAATATCTTCATTAGGCTCAATTAAGCCAGATTGAAAACCTAAAAATGCCTGTTGCCCTCCAAATCCTATAGCAGAACCAATATCCAAATAGGCGTCATCTATGCGCTCACCTGTCTGTACACGTAATGGGCCAAGAGCTTGGCCATCTGCAAAATTTAAAAAGTATTGATCTATTCCTTGGGAGGAACTGCCTGATGCAAAAAATTCATTGTCAAAATTATTGGCAAGGTCATAGTTAACGGCTAAAGTGATTTTTTTCCATGGATTATCATCAGAAGCATTGAATACAAACACTCCACCAACTTGATTAAACTCTAAGGAATTAATTTCTGTATTTTGTATGCTATTTCCATATGCAGCATCATTACTTCTATTGTAGTTTGTTCCAGTAAGCGTAAATTCACTAAAGTTAAATACCGCTGATCCAGCTGGATTAATGTTTAATGAGGACAAGTCTCCCCCAAGTGCACCAAAAGCACCCCCCATTGCCTGGAATCTTGCTGTTCCTTGTGGACTGTCACTGCTATAGCGAATAACATCGTTTATATTTTGTGCATTTGCAAAAGTGCATAATGTTCCTATGCCAAAAATTAATAGCTTTTTCATTATTCAAATATTTGTTTGATAAAACCTAGTTGCGATTAGTTTCTTCTACCACTACTTCTGCCTCCTCCAGACCTACTACCGGAAGAGCGGCTGGAACCACCTGAACTCCTAACGCTTCCGCTGCTGCGAGAAGAACTCCCGGAACTTCTAAAACTTCCGCTACTTCTAGAGGAACGGCTAGAACTTCCAGAACTTCTAAAACCAGAACTTCTAGATGGTCTACTTCCCGAACTTCTATAGCCAGAGCTTCTTGAACTACTCCGTGAAGAATTTCTATATCCACTACTACGCGGAGCTGTTCTTCCTGATGATTGGTATCTTTGGGTACTTCTTCCAGTAGCGGAACTACGATATCCACTACTTCTTGGTGTTGTGCTTCTATATGTTTGGTTAGACCGTGTAATTCCGCTATATCTAGGTACGGAGCGTGTACTTCTGCTACTTCTAAAGTTTCTGTTTCTAGCTATTGCATCTGAGCTCACAGATCTTCTAGCAGAAATGTTACTTCTAGAACTTCTAGATGTTGCTGATGAACTTCTGCCTACATTAGAGCGACCAGAATTTGAACGTATTCTTGCTGAAGAACCAGTCCTAGCTCCAAGATTTGACCGTCCTCTAAAGGAATTACTCGCTACACGATTATTGTTATAACCTCTTCTACTATTATTAAAGCCAAAATTGTTATTGAAGTGTCTATTTCCATAGCCATTCCAACCCCAGTTGTTCCAGCCAAAACCGCCACCCCAGGCAAGGCCACCGCCCCAGCCCCAGTTATTCCAACCCCAGTTGTTCCAGCCCCAGCCGAAGCCACCGCCCCAGCCCCATCTGTTCCAACGGTTCCATCTCCAAGGATTGTTCCATCCCCATCCAAATCCACCGTTCCATAACCAAGGATCGTTCCATCCCCAACCGAAGCCTCCGCCCCAGCCCCAGTTGTTCCAACCGTTATCATAGACATTTATATTTACACTTGTAGGATTATCACCCCATCCTGGATTGCCTTCGTAAGTATTATTATAAGCAAAATAATCTGTTTGCTCACCAACTTGTAAAGTATCATTTACTTGTCCGCTCGTATAGCTGTCAACATCTGTGAAAACCTCACTATCAAGAATTTCACCATACTCTTGAGCTTTTTGCCCAAAGTAATCTCCATACATGTTATCTTCTGACTCCTGAGTCTTAACTGCTTCTGCAGACCTCTTTTCTACACTGACTGTACGGTTATTATTCCCATAGATCCCATCATTTTCATAATAAGATGCTTGTTGGTAAGAACCACATGATGCTAGAAAGAGGATGCCTAACAACGATGTCAGGGCTATTTGAAATTTTTGGCGGGGTAAAGTGTTATCCATCTTTTAAATTTTATTGTTGAACATAGTAAAAATAGTTAGTTTTACCGCTCTATTTTTCTGTTAACTGAATCACAAGTTTTGTGCCAAACTATAATTAATGGGTAAAAAATTAACAACCAGAGCGGAAGATTATTCCAAATGGTACAACGAACTTGTTGTAAAAGCTGACCTTGCTGAAAACTCTGGTGTACGCGGATGTATGGTTATTAAGCCTTACGGCTTTGCGATATGGGAAAAGATGCAGGCCCAATTGGATAAGATGTTTAAAGAAACTGGCCATGAGAATGCCTATTTTCCACTTTTTATTCCTAAATCATACCTAAGCAAAGAGGCAAACCATGTTGAGGGATTTGCTAAGGAATGTGCTGTAGTTACACATTATAGGCTTAAAAATGCTGAAGATGGAAGCGGAATTGTTGTGGATGAGGATGCTAAGTTGGAAGAGGAACTAATAGTTAGACCTACGTCTGAAACCATTATTTGGGATACGTATCGCAGATGGGTACAATCTTATCGTGATTTACCACTACTGATAAATCAGTGGGCTAATGTGGTGCGTTGGGAGATGCGTACGCGATTGTTTTTGAGAACAGCTGAATTTCTATGGCAAGAAGGTCATACAGCCCATGCGACCGAGAAAGAGGCGATGGAAGAGGCTGAGCAAATGATGCATGTATATGCAGAATTTGCCGAAGATTACATGGCGGTACCCGTTATAAAAGGAACAAAAACAGAGAGTGAGCGATTTGCTGGAGCGGAAGAAACTTTCTGTATTGAGGCCTTAATGCAAGATGGTAAGGCTTTACAGGCTGGGACATCACACTTTTTAGGACAGAATTTTGCCAAGGCTTTTGATGTAAAATTTGCTAACAAAGAAGGGAAACAGGATTATGTATGGGCGACTTCGTGGGGAGTTTCAACCCGATTAATGGGAGCTTTGATTATGACCCATAGTGATGATAATGGATTGGTGCTACCACCTAAATTAGCTCCAATTCAGGTGGTTATAGTACCGATTTACAAAGGACAAGAACAACTGGATGTTATTTCTAAAGAGGTAAACCCACTTGTTGAAGAACTTCGTTCAAAAGGAATTACGGTAAAATACGACGATAGGGATACCCATAAACCAGGCTTTAAGTTCAACGAATATGAGCTTAAAGGAGTTCCTGTTCGTTTGGCTATTGGACAACGCGATTTAGAGAATGGAACCTATGAGGTGGCAAGACGTGATACTTTACAAAAAGAATCGGTCAATGCAGATGAAATTATTGATAAGATAATTGCTTTGATGGATGATATACAAGAAAATATTCACAGTAAAGCTTTAGAACATAGGACCAATCATATAACTAAGGTTGAATCCTATGAAGAGTTCAAACAGGTCTTGGAAGAAAAAGGAGGGTTTGTATCTGCTCATTGGGATGGTACTGTAGAGACAGAAGATAAAATAAAAGAAGAAACAAAAGCAACTATTCGCTGTATTCCAATTGATGTAGAAAAGGAAGCTGGAGAGTGCATGGTAACAGGAAAACCTTCTTCTTATCGTGTCTTGTTTGCCAAAGCTTATTAAAAAAAATAATTAGCTCTTGCAATAGTTAAAAATAGTTGTATTTTTGCACCCGCCTTAGGAATAAATTTATTTATTCTAACTGGCATGCAGCAATGCAACCCACGTTCTAATTGTAATGGCCCGTTCGTCTAGGGGTTAGGACGCCAGGTTTTCATCCTGGTAACAGGGGTTCGATTCCCCTACGGGCTACTATTTAATGAAAAATTGAAAGTTGAAAATTTACCATAGGTTGGATATTTTTAATTTAATGGCCCGTTCGTCTAGGGGTTAGGACGCCAGGTTTTCATCCTGGTAACAGGGGTTCGATTCCCCTACGGGCTACTATTTAGTGAAAAGTTTAATAAAAAAGGAGTTGAAAAGTGTTGCTTTTCAATGTTTATTTACCATTTTAAATTAAAATAATGGCAAACCATAAGTCAGCATTAAAGAGAATTAGAAGAAACGAAGCAGTACGCTTACGTAACAGGTATCAGCACAAAACTGTGCGTAATGCTATTAAGAAGTTACGTAGTGAAGAGGATAAGAAGGCTGCAGAGACTTTATTGCCTTCTGTTGTAAGTATGATTGATAAATTGGCAAAACGCAATATCATTCATTCAAACAAAGTGGCTAACTTAAAGAGTAAATTGATGACTAAAGTTGCAGCAATGTAATATTTGCCTTAACAGTATATTTAGAGCCTCAACAGTAATGTTGGGGCTTTTTATTTAAAATGACTCCTTTTTCCCAGTATCAAACCAATAGAAAAGAGTATGTACATGATAACAATAAATACTTGTAAAACTTTTCTAAAATGGTATTTAATCCAGATTTCGGGCATTTCAAAACCGACAAAATAGAGGTGTGGGAAAGCTAAGTAAAAAGTAAAGAAACCAATACTCACCCAAAACATGAGATTGTTTTTCTGCACAAATGGATGGCCTTCTTTTCTTTTCTCTTTAAAATATAGTATGATTGTCAATAACAGAGAATATGAGGCAATAATATCTGCAAAGTACAGCCCAGTATGCATTGGATCCTGGAGAAATGCACTTATTATAAAGGAAAGGAGCGTACATACAGCAGCAAACAAGATTGTTCTTTTATATTTTTTGGAAGAAACCAGTTTCCAATAGACCCAAAAAAAGAATAGGAAAGTGACAAAGGAGTAGAGGTTATAAATAATAACATTATGCCATGAGTATTCTTTTTCTGTAAAAAAGCTAAAATCTTCGTAAGTGGTAATGAAGTAACCTAAAATTTCTGTAAAAAAAGTATAGGCAATGAATATGGGAAAAAAACGCATTACCGTATCAAAGTACTTCTTATAAGTAAACATGGAGATTACCCATGTGATAAAGTAAACGGGAATAAAAAAACTACTTAACAGAAAATCAGTCAAATTATTTATTTAATGAAATACCTTTCTTTTACTTACAATAAATCCTATGCTAAATAAACTATACATTAAAACTATGAGAATTTTCAAAACATTTCTAAGTTCTAATTTTTGCCATAGTTCATAGTTTTTGAAACCGATTAAATAAATTGTAGGAAAGAACAAATAGAAGATACCAAGACCTATTGACACCCAGAACATCAAATTATATTTTTGCAATGACCACTTTAAGCTTTGTTTGGCACCAATTAAGTAGAAAACTACCAAGACAAATAAAAACAATGATCCCAATGCGATTGAATAATATAAACTCTGCAAGAATGGGTTTTGATAGAAACAACTTATTATAAAAGATAATAATATTATAATAGAGCCATATAAAATCCACCTTTTGTTTGTTTTGAATAACTTCCAATATACATGATAGAAAAAACCAAAGAAAATTAAGGAGTATATATTATAAATTATATCGTTGGCATTTAAATATTCTTTTTCTGGAAAAAAAGCAAAGCCGTCGGTATATCTAATGAAATACCCTAAGAGCTCATTGAAAAATGTGTAGGCAATGATTAATGGAAAATATTTTAATTCAGTATCAAAATATTTTCGATAATAAAAAATTGCAATAACCAAAGTTATCGCGTAAACTAAAACAAAATAATTTTGTCCTAAAAAATCAATAAGCTCTTGAGACATAGAGTTTAGAAATCACCAGTTGGTGGAGGGCCACCATTACCATAATTTAAAATAAAACTTTCATCTTCATCTTGGTAAAGTAATGTATTTAAAGATGGTAAAAAACTTGCCTCTGATTTTTGTTCCAACCCTTGTCCGTTATCATCTCCATTTTCTGGCCAATAATTTCTAATAAGTTTAGCATTGCCATCCCCATCAATATAAAAACCACCGTGCTCACCATTTATAGAAGCTGTAGGTAATACAAAAACGGTGTTTCTATTGGGATCTCTACCCTCTTTACCATAATTACCCAGATAAATACGTAGGCTATCAGGTTTTACTTTGGCTTTTCTAGCCTTTTTCTCTACATATTTTATGTACTTTTTTATGGTCTTTAAATCAAAGTCAATAAACTGTGTTGGGATAAATTCTTTTTCGGGATTTTGTTCCATTTCAAACTTTAGAATAGCTCTAGAGCGCCTAGTCTCATAGTTTTCACATAATTCTTTTGCCTCTTCTAGTGTGATGATTCCATCTGGGGCTTTGGTTATATCATTTTCCTCACGCTCTTCATGTTCTGGTTTGTCCCTGTCTTCTTTTGGTTTTTCAACACAGGAAGTAATTACAAAGAATAAGGAGGCAGAAAAGGCCAAAGCACATTTTTGAAGTGTTATCATAGGTGATAGGGTTAAATGTTTATAATTATATGGGGAACCTAACCTTAAAGATACTATTTTCCATAAATAAGCTCACAAAAAAGCCCAACTGATTTAGCTGGGCTTTTGGCTTTTGAAGTTGGTTTTTAAAACCTTATTGGTTCATAGTCATTAAGAACTCTTCATTATTCTTTGTTTGCTTAAAGCGTTGCTCTATAAATTCCATTGCTTCAACAGGATTCATATCTGCTAGATATTTACGCATTATCCACATACGCTGTATTGTAGATTCGTCCAATAATAAATCATCTCTACGCGTACTGGAAGAAGTAAGGTCAATGGCAGGGAATATTCTTCTATTGGCAATTTTACGATCCAATTGCAATTCCATGTTACCAGTTCCTTTAAACTCCTCAAAAATTACTTCGTCCATTTTGGAGCCGGTTTCCGTAAGTGCAGTTGCAATTATAGATAAAGAACCACCGCCTTCAATATTACGTGCAGCACCAAAGAAGCGTTTGGGCTTGTGCAATGCATTTGCATCTACACCACCACTCAATACTTTACCTGAAGCTGGTTGTACTGTATTATATGCCCTCGCCAAACGCGTTATGGAATCTAAAAGGATAACTACATCATGCCCACATTCCACTAGGCGTTTTGCTTTTTCTAAAACAATATTGGCTACTCGAACATGTTCTGTTGCTTCTTTGTCAAAGGTTGATGCAACTACTTCACCACGAACGTTACGTTGCATGTCCGTAACCTCTTCCGGGCGTTCATCGATTAATAAGATAATTTGATAAACTTCTGGATGATTGGCAGCAATTCCGTTGGCAATATCCTTCAACAACATAGTTTTACCTGTTTTTGGCTGGGAAACTATCATACCACGTTGTCCTTTACCAATCGGTGAGAACAAATCGATGATTCGTGTGGAAATAGAAGCTTGGCGTTCTGCCAATTTAAACCGCTCATCTGGGAACAGTGGAGTTAAATGTTCAAAAGAAACACGGTCGCGAACTATTTTAGGATCAATTCCATTGATTTTGTTCACTTTAATCAGAGGAAAGTATTTTTCCCCCTCTTTTGGTGGCCTAACATTTCCTAGAACAGTATCTCCGGTTTTTAGCCCAAAAAGACGAATCTGGGATTGAGACACATAAATATCATCAGGTGATGATAAATAATTATAGTCAGATGATCTTAGAAAACCGTAACCGTCTTGCATAATATCAAGAACACCTTCGCTCTCAATAATACTGTCAAATTCAAACTCAGGTTCTTTATAGCGGTTTTTTAAGTCTTTATCAAAATTGCTACTCTTCTTGTCGTGCTGTGAACGTTGATTTTGGTTAGACCTTCGATTTTGATTTTTGTGATTCTGGTTTGGCTTGTGCTCTCTTTTTTGATTTGGAGCATTTTTTTGTGGCTCCCTTTTGTCCTCGGTAGGATTGCTTTTATCCGTGGCAGGCGCTTTGGAATCAGCTTTTACCTCTGGCTTTCTAGTTTGTCTTGGCCTAGGTTTTGGCTTTGGTTTTTCTTCTTGAGCGTTTTCTGCAGGTTTTGTTTCTGCCACAGCTTTAGGGTTTGATGCTTGTACATCTAAAATTTGATAGACCAAATCCAACTTTTTGGTAGTCTTGAATTTGGGAATATTTAAACCTTTTGCTATTTCTTGTAGCTCAGGTAGCTTTTTTGCTTTTAGATCTGAAATCTCGAACATTAAATGATTGATAAGTTAAACTTGTATCTAATTTTGAAGTAAAATGTTATTGGTATTACGGTTAGGAAAGATATTCCTGGGTAAGTATACTTGATAATAACAGTACAATGATACAAATTATTTTTAAAGAAGAACTGTTATTTATCGAAAAGACACGTATTTTTGCCTTCTGTAATGCTTAAAAGCAATGATTCAGAGAATTCAGACGTTATATTTGGTAATAGTAGCATTGTTAGCTGGGGTAGTGCCTTTTTTTATTCAACTCTGGGTTGAAACTGATAATGGTGCAATTTTTGCTAAAAATGAAATGTTGATTTCAATAGCTTTTTACGTTATAGCTTTATTAGCTGGAATAGCTATTTTTCTATTTAAAAAAAGACAAAATCAATTTGTTGTGAACAGGCTGAACATGATATTAAATCTTTTTTTACTAGGATTTTTCGTTTACCGATCGCTAAACTTATCCGGAGAGACGGCGGTCTCTGAGAAGGGTATTGGGATGCTGATTCCTGTATTTTCTATCGTTTTTCTAGTTCTGGCCAACAGAGCTATCAAAAAGGATGAAGATCTTGTAAAATCTGTTGATCGTTTACGTTGAACCTAACATCTTAGTAGTATTAGTGCGTAAAACCCCGATGCAAAGCATTGGGGTTTTTTGTTTCAATTTTATAAAGTAACACTGCAACTTCCTTTCAATCTAATTTGCAGATACCATTAGATTAGCTGTAGTAAATCCATTGTTAAAAGAAATATCTGTAAGTGTTTGAATTAGGTTTGGAGATTCTGCATATCCATTTTCACTTGGCATGTAATAACTACGTTTAGTTGCTATCATTTGGCCTTCTACATCCTCATACTCGTAATCAGCTATAATTAAAGGCTCATTTACCCCCATAAAAGGCAGTGAAAAATAAAAACGGTCTATTAGTTTAGTTTTTGGATTTACATAAAGGATATAAATATCATTCTGCTCTTTACCAGTAATGGTTGGATCATAAGTAACATTTAATTTGTCATAAGTTGTTCCATTTAATTCTTCTTGACCTATGTACGTTGTCATTGTCCCCTTGTCATTAAGCTTATAAGGCATTACAAACCAGAAATAGTTTGCTTTTCTTAAAAAGTCTCCAACAATATTAGCCTGTTGGTCTGTATTTTTGGCGCCATCCACTAGAACAATGGTTTCCTTCCCATCAAAGCACTGTGTAACTTCTCCTGCAACCCCAGGCATCACATTGATTTCGTGTTTGGTGTAATGACCGTAAGATGCTTCAGAATTAAAAATATAGCGTTCTATAGAAATATCTGTTTTGTTGGCATCTGGGCTATGGTAATTATAAGTGTATTGTACATCTTTCTTTTTCCAAAGGTCTCCCCAACCACCATGGGAATATTCAATTGCAGCTAACATGCTTTGAGGGTCATCTGTACTATAAGCAGGTACTTCCATTTTCTCAGCAACGGCTTCAACTTTTTCTTCTGTTTTCTTTTCTTTTTCTACGCACGAGGTAAGAATGAAAAGAAAAGCAATTGCGATGAGTTTCAAATTTTGTGTTTTCATGTTTTGTTTAAAAATTATTTAATTCCTTAGACGGTAGAAATCTATTTTCTTACAGCTATGAAATATAATTTATAAACGAATAGTTTGACCGAAGTTTGCTATATGAAAACCTTGCTTTAATACCATAGTTGCCTGTTCACTTTCTTTATCTAAAACTGGATTGGTGTGGTTGAAATGAATAAAATGAATTTTCTGCTTTTCAGATTCTGGAAGGTTTTTAAAAAGCTCCATACTTTCCACAATGAATGGGTGAGGAATTTCTGAGATACTACGATTATTTAGTTCTTCGCCATAAAAAAAAGTAGCATCTAAAAATGCATAATCTACTTTTTTGATTTCTTCAACAATATCCTTTTCCCATTTACTCCATTTATCAATATCTGGAACAAACAACAATGATTTTTTAGGACCAATAATTTTATAGCCTACAGTTTCTGAAAATTCATCTCGGTGTGGAACTAAAAAGGGGATTACTTTTAGATTTGTTGTGAGCTTAATTTCCTTTTCATTTATTAATTCTTGAGTGGATATATTATTCAAATTCACCAACTGATTCCAGGGACCATTTTTTTTCAAAAAAGCTTTCATTTTTGGCATGGCATAAACCTTAGCGTTTTTTGCACCAAGTGCTTCACGCCCTAAATACATTAAGCCTGTATAATGCCCAATATGAGCGTGTGTTAAAAAGATGCCGTTTGGAACTATGTTTGCAGTTTTGGAATATTCTCTAAGCAATTTTAATTGCGCAGTTATGTCCGGTGTGGCTTCAAACAAAAAAGTTTGTTCTTTTTCGTGGTCAACGAGCCCTAAAGAGACAACCTTTCTTGTAGTATCAGGATTTGAGAATAAAAATGAACAACACTCTTTTTTACATCCAATATGTGGACTCCCTGCATCCTGTACAGTTCCCAAAACAATAATTGAGACTTTTGCTTCTAAAACTGTTTTTGATTGTCCATTACACCCCAAAAGGGTAAGAAGAACACATGCAAAAATGATTTTTTTCATTTACTATCTATTACCTAGTTCAATAACTTCCAAATCACTTATTTTTTCACCGTCAATTACAAACCGTAACATTGTCCTAACTTGATGAAATCCATGTTTCCCACATGCCCCAGGATTCATGTGCAACAAATCATATCTTTTGTCATGCATTACTTTAAGGATATGGGAATGACCGCAAATAAATAGCTTTGGTGGGTTCCTTTTAATTTCTTCCCGTACGCGCACATTGTATTTGGTGGGATATCCACCTATATGGGTAATCCAAACATCAACCCCTTCACAAAAAAAACGGTTATGCTCTGGGAATTCTTTTTGTATCACATGGTCATCAATATTGCCATAAACTCCTCTTACAGGTTTTAATGACTTCATGCTATCTGTGACATCAAGACTACCAATGTCACCAGCGTGCCAGATTTCATCAGCTTGCCGAACATATTTAATAATAGCATTGTCCAAATAACCGTGAGTGTCTGAAAGAAGAAGGATTTTGGTCATAACGCTAAAAATATGCTAAAAAAGTAGAGCTAACTTCGCCTTGATGATGATTAAAGTATCTTTGCCTTGCTAAAAATAGCGGTTTACCTTGAGATATTTTATCCAATTTGCTTATTTCGGAAAAGCATATCATGGGTGGCAAAACCAACCTAATGCAGTTACGGTGCAACAAGTTTTAGAAGAAGGCTTGTCTACTTTGTTGCGTTCCAAAGTTGCAGTTGTAGGTGCTGGGAGAACTGATGCCGGTGTTCATGCAAAAGAAATGTTTGCGCACTTTGACCATCAAGATATTGCTAATTCAAGTGAACTTGTTCATCGTTTAAATAATTATCTGCCTACAGATATATTAGTCAAGTCTATTTTTGATGTTCATGAAGAAGCACATGCACGATTTGATGCATTGGAACGGACGTATGAGTATTGGATAACCCAAGATAAAAACCCATTTCTTTTTGATGCAGCGCATTACATATGGAAATCTTTAGATGTTGACTCCATGAATAAAGCTGCAGAAAATTTACTGGATTACGAAGATTTTGAGTGCTTTTCTAAATCGAATACAGATGTAAAAACCTTTATTTGTAAGGTTAAAAAAGCTGTTTGGAAATTAGAAGATCATAAGCTGATATTTACCATTACCGCTGATAGGTTTTTAAGAAATATGGTACGGGCAATAGTTGGTACTTTGCTAGATGTGGGACTGGGCAAAATAACACCCGAAACCATTAAAGAAATTATTGAAAGTAAAGATAGGGGTAGGGCAGGTGTTTCTGTACCTGCAAAAGGGCTATATTTAACCAAGGTTTTATATCCAAAAACGATAGTTGATGAGTCAAGATAAAGAAACTGGAAAAGCATTTGATTTTGGATTGTTTAAGCGTGTTTTTCAACATACAAAGCCATATAGGTTAACGTTTTATGGAGTGGCCTTAATTGCCATATTGCTTTCTGCCTTTGCAGTTTTCACTCCTTTGATTATTGGAGATATTGTAGATAATGCCATTACCAACAAAGACCAGGAGCGACTTTTGCTTTTGGTCATTGCTATGTTTGGAGTACTTATTGGTGAGGTTACATGCCAATTACTTTTTACATTTTACGCCAACCTTTTAGGGGAATCTGTTATTAAAGATATTAGAATACGTCTGTTTGAAAAGATAATGGGTTTTAAAATGACCTATTTTGACAATTCTTCCATTGGTATTTTGGTTACAAGAGCTGTTGCGGATATGCAGCGGATAGGGGAAATTTTTAGTCAAGGTTTTTTTGTTATTGTAGCTGATCTTTTAAAAATGCTAGTAGTTGCAGTTATAATGCTAGTAATGAACTGGAAATTAGCGTTGATAGTTTTCGCAATTTTACCAGTGATCTTGTATGCCACTCGTTTATTTCAAAAGGCTATGAAATCTGCATTTATTGAGGTAAGAGCCCAGGTTTCGAATCTCAATTCTTTTGTTCAGGAACGTATTACGGGGATGAAGATTGTACAATTGTTCAATAGGGAGGAGATAGAAAAGGAAAAGTTCAAGGATATTAATGAAAAGCACCAAAATGCTTGGTTAAGAACGGTATGGTATAATTCTATATTCTTTGCGGTAGCTGAATTGTTGGGAGCTGTAAGCATTGGTCTTATTGTTTGGTTTGGTGGATTGCAAAATGTAACAGGAATAGATGCTGGTGAATACGGGGATATTTTTACGTTCATTCTTTTTTCGGGAATGCTTTTTAGACCGTTACGGCAAATAGCGGATAAGTTCAATACTTTGCAAATGGGTATGGTTGCTGCAAATCGTGTGTTTAATATACTGGATACGGAAAGCCATATTGTTAATGACGGGACCGTAGAAAAGTTGGATATGAAAGGAAACATTAAATTTTCTAATGTCCGGTTTGGTTATGTGGAAGATGAAGAAGTGTTACACGGAATATCTTTTAATGTAAATTCAGGCGAAACTATAGCAATTGTTGGTTCTACAGGTGCAGGTAAATCAACCATTATCAATCTATTAAACCGCTTTTATGAAATAAATTCAGGCGATATTTTTATTGATGATATTAATATTGAGGAGTATACGTTACAATCACTTCGTTCACACATAGCCGTTGTACTGCAAGACGTTTTTCTTTTTGCTGATACCATTGCGAACAATATTTCTTTAAAGGATAAGTCTGTTAGTGTTAGTGATATTGAAGCTGCTGCCAAACAGATAGGAGTGCATGAATTTATTTCTAGTTTACCAGGTGGATATGAGTACAATGTAAAAGAACGGGGAACAATGCTTTCTAGTGGGCAACGACAGCTTATTGCCTTTTTGAGAGCTTATGTCAGTAATCCAAGTGTTCTCGTTTTGGATGAAGCCACATCATCTATAGATACCTATTCTGAACAATTGATACAGCAGGCAACGGATAAGATTACCGAGGGAAGGACTTCGATAATCATTGCCCATAGATTGGCGACTATAAAAAAGGCAGATAAAATTTTGGTAATGGATAAAGGTCAAATTGTTGAAAGTGGCACTCACAAGGAATTGTTAGAAAAAGGAGGGTACTACAGCGATTTATATGAAGCTCAATTTTTAGCTGAAGAAGAGGTTGCTTAGTTTATTTTGGTCTAAAGTCTTCTAAACTCATGGCTCCTGACAATAGTCCAATCAAAACTATTAGTATTCCAATTCCCATCATTACTATGACAAGTAGGAAAAAGTAACCAAGGGCGCGTATAACCGCACTACCTATTCCAATTTTATGGATTTTCTTTAGGACATAAAATTGATATGTAATGGAAAGCACTAAAAAACACCAATTAAAAATATCGTACCGAAAATCAAAAATGCTAAAAATGGTGAGTCCTAAAACTACTTGAACAAATGAAGCTTGTCCAGTTGTATAAGCATTTGTAATTAAATGTTCTGTATAATTGAGCTTTCTGTTGTCTAAAAACAGAAGCCAAGTCATTAAAGCATATATGGGAATCAACAGATAAGAAAGTAAAGCTTGGTAGTCAAAAATAAAGTCCATATTAGGAGTATTCTCTTGACTAAAACTGTTTTCAGCTAGATTTATATGGTAAACATCCCTTAAGACAAAAAATAACAGACCAGAGAGTGTAATTGCAATTGCAAAAAAACTAATTGGATTCATATATTTTTTACGTGCCCCAGTAATAAAGCTCTCTACTACCACTTCTGGTTTGGTAAAAAGATGCTTTATAGTTTTAAATAGGGTGTTATCAAGATCAAATACCTGAAACTTTAAATCCTGCCAAACATTTTTTAAGGTCAATCGATTACGAATTACCTTTCCTCCACAGCTTGGGCAATAGCTAAAATCTGATCGCAAACTATTTTCACAAGTTTTACAGACCATTACTCTAAATCCTTTTTAATCATTTCGGTCAATTCTTCTAAACTTTTATAAAGCACGAATTCACCACTTTTTATATAGGAAATAAGTCCAGTTTCTTCACTGACTACCAAACACAATGCGTCTGTTTTTTCAGTGATGCCAACAGCGGCACGATGGCGCAGCCCAAAACGGAGTGGTATGGTACGCTCATTGGAAACAGGTAAGATTACCCTTGTAGCCGTAATATAATTGTCCTGTATGATAGCGGCACCATCATGTAAAGGACTGTTCTTATAAAAAATACTTTCAATGATGGGTTGGGTGATTTCAATATTCATTTTATCTCCAGAAGATTTCACAAAGTCCAAACTATTGGTCCGCTCAATGACCAAAATGGCTCCAGTTTTGCTCACTCCCATTTTTTCGCAAGCATTTATAATGGCCTCAACATTGGTATCGGTTGGTAAGCCTTCCTGTCTCAAAAATTTAAAGTGCCTTATAAAATTGCGTTTAGAAGCAAAATTCGTTGACCCAACCATGAGCAAAAATTTTCGGATTTCTTGTTGAAAAACAATTATCAAAGCTATTAGCCCAATGTTCATAAATCCGCCGACCATGCTGCTTATCATTTTCATTTGTAGCAATTCGGTAAGTTTCCAAAGTGCCCAAACAATAACAATACCAATAAAAATATTGATGGCAACTGTGCCTCTAACTAACTTATAAACATAGTAGAGTAGTACAGCGACCAAGATAATATCTATAAAATCTGTGATTTTAAATTCAAGAAAATTTAGAAAATCCAAACGCTGTGTTTTTGTAAAATTAACAATTTTAAAAGAACAAATCAGGAATTCTTCATGGTGTTTAGTTCATTGAAAAGCACAACACATTCCATTGCTTCTTTAACATCATGAACACGTAAAAAATTAGCGCCACCAGCCAATGCACTCATATGTAGCGCAGTTGTTCCATTTAATGCATTTTCTGGAGTTGTGTCAAGTAATTTGTAAATCATGGATTTCCTGCTCAATCCTGCTAGAATGGGTAAATCAAAGTTTTGAAACAAATTGAGATTGGCCAATAATTCAAAGTTTTGCTCAATGGTCTTTGCAAAGCCAAAACCTGGGTCAAGGATAACATCATTTATTTTTTTAGTTCTTGCAGTGGCCACCCTTTCGGAGAAATAGTACAATATGTCTTTTAAAAGGTCATCATAATCTGTCATTTCTTTCATGTTCTGTGGATTTCCCCTCATGTGCATCATGATGTATGGAACTTGATGTTTGGCAACAGCATCCAACATATTTTCATCAAGTTTCCCAGCTGAAATATCGTTAATTATAACAGCTCCAATTTGTATGCATTCAGAAGCTACATTACTTCTAAATGTATCAATGGAAATTAATGTGGAGGGATATTTTTTTAATACCACCTCAACTATTGGTGTGATGCGCGAAAGCTCTTCTTCTTCAGAAATATGTTCTGCACCGGGTCTTGAGCTATAAGCGCCAATATCTATAAATGATGCACCCTCAAAAAGCATTTTTTCTACTTGATTCAGTATACCAGCTTCATTCTTATATTTTCCACCATCATAGAAAGAATCTGGGGTAAGGTTTAAAATTCCCATTACTTTGGGCTTTGATAAATCTACAAGGGTTCCTTTACAGTTTATGGTCATAAAAAATGTACGCTTTATTAGGTTTGTTTATCTTTGGCAAAGTGCATTTGCACTGATAAAAGTTGAAATTTACGCAAATAAGCGCTTACATGCAGCAGACTTCAAAACAGTACGATACAGTAATTGAAACCTGTAGAGAATTGTTCCTTAAAAAAACAAAAGATTATGGCACCGCATGGCGGATATTGCGACTGCCTTCATTGACAGATCAAATTTTTATAAAAGCTCAACGAATTCGAGGGCTTCAACAAAATTCGGTTAGAAAAGTAGATGAAGGTGAACAGTCAGAATTTATAGGAATCATCAATTATTCGATAATGGCATTGATTCAGATTGATAAAGGGATTGCGGAACAACCAGATTTGAGTATTAACGAAGCTATCTCACTTTATGATGAAAAAGCTACGCTTACCAAAACTTTAATGGAGAATAAGAACCATGATTATGGTGAAGCTTGGAGAGAGATGCGTGTAAGCTCATTGACAGATTTAATTTTGCAAAAATTGCTACGCGTAAAACAAATAGAAGATAATAAGGGTGAAACACTTGTTAGCGAAGGTATAGATGGCAATTATCAGGATATTATCAATTATGCAGTTTTTGCATTAATTCACCTATCATAAGAATGAAATATCTAGTTGGTTTTTCAAGAGTCTTTGTTGGTATTCTTTTTATCATTAGTGGATTGATAAAACTGAATGACCCGGTTGGTTTTTCTTTTAAACTGGAGGAGTATTTTAGCCAAGGAGTGCTTGATTTACCTGTTTTTATGCCATATGCTTTAGCAATTGCAATTATAGTTGTGATTATAGAAGTACTATTGGGAATTATGCTTTTAATAGGATATAAACCAAAATTCACGGTTTGGAGCCTCTTGGCAATGATAATTTTCTTTACTTTTCTAACTTTCTATTCCGCATACTTCAACAAGGTTACGGATTGTGGTTGCTTTGGGGATGCAGTTAAGCTCACACCATGGGAATCATTTACTAAAGACATCATATTACTGGTCTTAATTGTGGTTTTGGTAGTTGAAGTGAAAAACATTAAACCGTTATTCAATAATTTAAAGGGAACAATGGTGATGGCAGTCTCTTTGTTGGGATGTAGCGTTTTTTGTTATTATGTATTATACCATCTACCGGCAAAGGATTTTAGACCTTATAAAATAGGAGCTAATATCGAAGAGGGGATGAGCGTTCCAGACGATGCACCAAAGGCCCTATATGAATACGCTTGGCGTTTTAAGGTTAATGGAGAGGATAAAATAGTGGTAACCAACGGGGATTATCCAACTGTTGATGGTGACTTTGTTGATGTTGAAACTACTGAAATCCAAAAAGGCTACGAACCACCAATTCATGATTTTACTATTGAAAAAGATGGTGAAGACCTGACCTCTTTGCTCATGAATGAAGACAAACTGGTTATGGTAATTGCTTATGACTTAGCCAAAAGTAATTATGAAGCTTTTAAAGAAATCAAGAGAACAACTGACGAAGCTATTTCCAAAGGATATAAAGTGATTGGTATGTCAGCTTCTGGTACGGATAAGGCAAACTCTACTACTAAGGAGTATAGTCTTGATTTCGAGTTTTATTTTACAGATGAGACTACATTAAAGACCATTGTGCGTTCCAATCCAGCCATTTTGATTTTGGAAAGAGGTACAATAAAAGATAAAGTACATTACAACGATTTAGACAAACTAAAGCTTTAAACCAACATAAAATATAGCCATGAGAGCCAAAATAGTAGCAGGAAACTGGAAAATGAACAAGACATTACAAGAAACCGAAACGCTTTCTTCAGAGCTGGCCGCAAAATTGCCGGATACTGATGCTGAAGTTATAGTAGCTCCTACTTATGTTAACCTTTCCGCCGCGGTAAGAAGTTTAGAGAGCTCAATAATTCAAGTTGCCGCACAAAACATGCATTTTGCTGAAAATGGTGCTTACACGGGAGAAATTTCAGCCGATATGTTATTGGATATTGATGTGGACACAGTTATCTTAGGCCATTCCGAAAGACGTTCTCATTTTGGCGAGACAGATGATATGCTTGCTAAAAAAGTAAACACTGCATTAGAAAAAAATATGCGCATCATCTTTTGCTTTGGGGAAGAGTTGGAAGATCGTAAATCTGAAAATCATTTTTCAGTGGTTGAAGATCAACTAAAAAATGCCCTTTTTCATTTAGAGGCTTCTTCCTTTAAAAACATTGTACTGGCTTACGAACCAGTATGGGCAATAGGTACAGGCGAAACTGCTAGTCCAGAACAAGCACAAGAAATGCATGCGTTTATTAGGGATACAATGACTTCTAAATACGATGCTTCATTGGCCAATGGCATTTCTATTTTATATGGAGGTAGTGTAAAGCCTGGTAACGCCAAGGAAATCTTTTCCAAACCAGATGTTGATGGGGGACTTATCGGGGGAGCTTCATTAAATTGTGATGATTTTATTGCTATTATACGAGCAATATAATTAGGCTAAATGACCTATCTCGAATTTGATTTTACAATAAAGCCATTACAGCTTGGTTCTGAAATTCTTATTGCAGAATTAGGTGAAGCTGGTTTTGAAAGTTTTGTGGAGCATGATTCTGGTTTTCTAGCCTATATTCCAGAACAGGATTTTGATGAAGCTATTTTTAGCGAAGTTTACCTTTTAAACAATCCAAGTTTTGAAATTACCTGGAGCTCTAAAACCATTCAACAGCAAAACTGGAACTCCGAATGGGAAAAGAATTTTAATCCAATAAAGGTAAATGGCAAATGTGTGGTCCGAGCTCCATTTCACCCTAAAGAAGATGTGAAGTACGATATTGTTATAGAGCCTAAAATGAGTTTTGGGACTGGACATCATGAAACCACCCATATGATGCTACAGCATATTTTACATTATAATTTTGAAGATAAGTCAGTTTTGGATATGGGTTGTGGAACAGGAATTTTAGCAATACTAGCTGAAATGAAAGGTGCTAAAACTATTGATGCAATGGACATTGATAATTGGTGTTATCTAAACTCTTTAGAAAATGTAGCACGTAATAACTGTGATCATATTAATGTTTATGAGGGAGATGCCACTTTATTGGGCAGTAAAAAGTACAGTATTATCATTGCCAATATTAACAGAAATATTTTATTACAGGATATTTCTATTTATAGCTCTTGCTTAGATTCCGACGGTCTTCTATTTTTAAGCGGGTTTTATGAGTCTGACCTAAGTTTAATTTCTGCGGAATCAAAATCTCACTCTTTGATATTTCAGAACAAGCTTACAAACAATTCTTGGGTGGCTGCAGTTTATCGAAAAGGATAAAGAATTATCTATTTTACGAAAACGTTTTCGTACTTTAAAAAAACATTGGTATAGCCCTATATCTTTAACTTAAAACCTTTATACTATGAAAGATTTAAAACTCTTGTCATGCACCCTCGTATGTGCATTAATTACCATTTCTTGTCAGAAAGATTCTGTAGATGAAGTAGATTTAGAAAGTGCAAACGAAGAAGTTGTGTTGGACGCCTCTATTGAAATCACAGAAGAAATTTTGACCACATTAAAAACCAGTTATTTTAATACTAGCGAGGTTGAGATTATCGATTTTCACCTTCCAGATGGCTCAATTCAAAAACGATATCAATTGGAAGGAGATATCGCATTATCAAAAGCTCAAATGGACCAATTTATAGCTTTAGAAGGTAATGATGACAGAAACTATCATACCAACAACTTGGTAAACCCGAGAACCCTTAGCATTATTGGTTACACAGGTGGGAGTTTCGCCTTGAGCAATAAAGAACGTACCGCACTCCAATGGGCAGTCAACAATTACAATCGTTTAAATTTGGGCATTCGGTTCAATCTTACGTTTGGAACCAATTTTCAAAATAAGGATATGGTTGTTTACAATAATGAGGTCAATAACCCTGGCAGAAGTGGCGGGGTGGCAGGTTTTCCAAGCAACGGCAATCCTAATAAGTTCATCCAGATTTATGGTTTAGGTGGATTTTCAACTAATGTTAACGAACATGTTATTACTCACGAAATGGGGCATTCGGTTGGATTTAGGCATACTGATTGGTTTAGCCGTCAGAGTTGCGGAGAGAATGTTAACGAAGGTTCCGGGGGCATAGGTGCAAACCCTATTCCTGGAACACCTGCTGGTTATGATCCAACCTCATTAATGTTAGCTTGCTTTAATTCTTTGGTTGATGGAGAGTTCAATGCAAACGACGTTACAGCACTTAATTATTTGTATTAAAAAAAATAAACACATTTATTAATCTGGGTATAACAATGTCAAAAGAAGCGCCATTATCGGCGCTTCTTTAATTTTATGAATTGATTTTTGTGTCAAAAACTTTAATTCAATACATTTATCGCAAAGCACCGTAATATGTTTGGTACTAAAGAGAAAGTTTCCGAAGAATTACTACTTGAAGAAGATACAGTCAAGCAAAGTGAGATTGTACTTTTTAATGATGATGTCAATACTTTCGACCACGTTATCGACACATTAATAGCTGTTTGTGACCATACTCCAGAACAAGCAGAGCAATGCTCTTTAATTGTTCACCATAACGGAAAGTGTACCGTTAAAACTGGTGAATACGAAGATTTAAAACCTAGATGCACGAGGCTTTTACAGGCCGGTCTAAGTGCAGAACTGGTCTAAATTTTAAAAATTAGATAAAGGTTACATTCTTTCCTATCTTTAGCAATACACAAGCTCAGCCTAATTTTGCATAATTTTTTCAAAATACTTATTCTTTTTTATGGTCTTTCTGCTATTTCACAGGAACTTCCACCAATTCAAAATTTTGCTCCAGTAGACTATAATGGAGAAAATCAAAATTGGGATATCTCCCAGTCATCTTCTAAACTAATTTACGTTGCAAATAATAAAGGCCTGTTAGAATATAATGGGGCAAATTGGAAAATTTACCCTACTCCAAATGAAAGTATAATGCGATCTGTAAATGTAATAGGTGAACGTATTTATACAGGCTGCTACATGGAGTTTGGCTACTGGGAAAAAGATAGTTTGAATGTTCTTAGCTATACCTCTCTATCCAAAAAAATAAAAATCCCTTTAGTTGAAGATGAAGAATTTTGGAACATTATAAAGTTGGGGGATTTAATGGTGTTTCAATCAAAAAAGAGGATATATATTTTCAACGTGGTTGATGAAACAGTTAATACTATTGATTCCCAAAATACAATTCCAAAGATATTTAAAGTTAATGAGACTATTTATTTTCAAAGAATAGGTGAGGGCTTATATAAAATTGAATATGGTGAGGATACTTTGGTGAATAACGATGAAATAATAGAAAGTGATGAGATAATAAACATTTTTAAGCATGATGGAGGGTTACGTATTCTTACCCAAAATGAAGGTTTCTACGATTTTAGAGATGGTTCCTTAAACCAATCCGATATAGATTCCAATGAGTTTCTCTCAACTTTGAGCTTTTATGACGCTACTCGTCTAAAAGATGGACGTTTTGTCCTAGGGACCATTTCAAATGGTATTGTTTGTTTGAGTAAACAAGGAGAATTGGAAAGCCAAATAAATCAGAATAATGGTTTATCTAATAATACGGTTTTATCGGTTTTCGAGGATGTACAAAATAATATATGGCTAGGATTGGATAATGGTATAAGTTACATTAATACCAATGCCCCTTACAATGTTTTTAATGACAATAAAGGAATTCTTGGTAGCGTATATACTGCATTGGTTAATGATGATAAATTATATTTAGGAACTAACCAAGGCCTCTTTTATAAAGAGTTTGAAAGTGCTGAGACCTTTAAATTTATAAATGGCACCCAGGGGCAGGTTTGGAGTTTAAAGAATATAGATGGGACCATATTCTGCGGACATCATTCCGGCACTCTTATTGTTCAAGATGGGTCGGTAGAAAAAATAGCGAATGTGCCAGGTACTTGGGGGGTTTCTAAACTAGAGAACAATCCAGGACTATTAATACAGGGAAATTATAATGGATTACATATTCTGGAAAAAAATAATGATTCTTGGCAATTAAGAAATAAAATAGCTGGATTTAATAATTCCTCAAGATATTTCGAGACACTAGGGCAAACCATCTTTGTTAACCATGAATATAATGGAGTATTTGAACTGACAGTTGACAGTAATTTTTATAAAGTTGAAAAATTTGAAGAGGATACTTCTATTAGAGGTGCCAATTCCGGTATAATCAATTATAAAGGTGATATTTTATATGCATATAAGAGTGGGGTATTTAAATATGAAGTTGGGGAGAATAAATTTGTAAGAGATACATTGTTGAGTAGTATGTATACTGAAGATGACTATGAATCTGGGAAGTTGATTTTTAATGAGAATGACAATATTTTATGGGTTTTTACAAAATCTGGAATACGTTTTTTGGAGTATGAAACCTTAACCAATACACCACAATTAGAAACTATTCCCTTAACAAAAGAAGTACGCAATGGTATTCTTGGCTATGAAAATATATTAAGTTTAGGCAACAATGAGTATTTAATGGGGACTACCTCTGGCTATATTACTGCAAGGCTAGATGACCTATTGATTGAGGATTTTAAGGTGAATATTGATCGGGTGTTCGTTACGAATTATGAAGATGAAGGGCACATGATGGATAAAAGTAATAAAGGGTACTTAAGAACTCACGAGAACAATCTTGATATTTCATTTTACACACCAGAGTACAATAAGCTTTTAAATACCCAATATCAATTTCAACTTTTAGGAATTTATGATGATTGGAGCCAATGGTCAACTGCTTCAAATACAACTTTTGAGAATCTTTCATATGGTTCCTATATCTTTAATGTAAGAGCTAAGATCGGGAATAAGGTTTCTTCCAATATTGCAACACATAGTTTTCAGATTGCAAAGCCATGGTATATTTCCAATGTCATGATAGTGTTATATTTTTTAACCATGGTATTATTTTCTTTTATGATGCACAATCTCTACAAAAGTTATTATAAAAAACAACGAGAAAAGCTAATCTATAAAAACAAACAAGAATTGGCGTTAGCTCAGGTACATGGAGAAAAAGAAATCATAAGGATTAAAAACGAACAGTTGAAGACAGAGTTCAAAAACAAGAGCAAAGAGTTGGCAGCTTCGACTATGAGCATTATTAAAAAGAACGAATTATTGACAAACATTAAGGACGAACTTAATCAAGTGAATGATAAAAACTCTGTAAGATCTGTCATTAAGATTATTGATAAGAACCTTAAAAAGAATGATGACTGGGAACTATTTCAAGAAGCTTTTAATAATGCAGACAGTGAATTTTTAAAAAAGGTCAAAACACTACATCCTTCGGTATCACCAAATGACCTTAAATTATGTGCATATTTACGCTTAAATTTATCTTCAAAAGAGATTGCCCAACTGCTTCATATTTCACCTAGAAGTGTAGAAATAAAACGTTACAGACTGCGCAAAAAACTAAATTTGAAGTATGGAGATAATCTAGTGAACTACATTTTGGAGTTATAATAGCACAACATTTCCATTTTAGACCACAACACTTTCTTACATCACCTCAACATTACCTATACACGGATTGTTTAGCCTCTTTTTTTTTGTTCAACTTTAAAGGCGAGAAAACTAGGTTTTGACGAAATTTTCATAAACAAAACCATTCATTTTTGTTAATATGGCAATAATATAGCACCTTAATTATCATGTATACTTTTTGTAGAGGTACTTTTTATGGTATTCTTAATATTTAACAATATGTTTAGAAACTGAAAAAAAGAGAACATGAACACAATTCTTAGAAAATTATTAAAATCAATATTTCTGCTCTTATCAGTATTCACATTTGGACAGACGGCTAATGTTTCTGTTGTAAATAATGGTGAAGGAGCAAAATTGGTTGTTAATGGAGAAGATTTTATGATTAACGGTATGAACTGGGACTACATACCTATTGGAACTAACACCGTTAATGCAAATTTTTGGAAAAAGTCTGACGATGTAATCAAAGCTGGTCTTGATACAGAGATGTCGCTTTTAAAAAACATGGGTGTTAATGTAATACGTCAATATACCGGGGTTCCAGCTAAATGGATTAGATACATATATGAAAACTATGGTATCTACACCATGCTTAACCATTCATTTGGTCGTTACGGATTAACATTAGATGGAGTTTGGACTCCTGTTACTATCTACGATGATGAAAAAACTGCTGCGTTTTTGATGTCCGAGATGGAGGAATTGGTAAGGGGCTATAAAGATACACCAGGACTTTTGATGTACCTCTTGGGCAATGAAAATAACTACGGCTTGTTTTGGGCCGGTGCAGAAACTGAGGATTTTCCAGATGATGAAGGGGAGAAGCAATTTATTGGAGAAAAACGTGGTCGTCCAATGTATAGATTGATGAACGAAGCTGCTAAGCTAATGAAAGCTGCAGACCCTTCCCATCCAGTAGCTATATGTAACGGAGACGTTCTCTTCATTGACATAATTGCTGAGGAATGTAAAGACATTGATATTTATGGAACAAACACATATCGTGGTGCCTCTTTTGGGGATATGTTTCAAGTTGTAAAAGACAAACTTAATAAACCGGTAATGTTCACTGAGTTTGGTGCAGATGCATTCAACGCTATTGATAATAAAGAAGATCAATATTCCCAGGCCTACTACATGGTAGAAAACTGGAAAGAAATTTATGAGAATGCAGCAGGTTTAGGGAAGGCTGATAACTCTATTGGTGGATTTACTTTTCAATTTAGTGATGGATGGTGGAAATTCGGTTTTGACGATAGAAAGAATGCTGATGTACATGATAATAATGCATCATGGTCCAATGGTGGGTATGCTAGAGATTTAGCTTCAGAAGGAGCAAATAACATGAATGAGGAATGGTTTGGTATTTGTGCCAAAGGGCAAACAGATCCAAGAGGTCTGTACCAACTTTATCCACGAGCAGCTTATTATGCACTAAAGGACGCCCATCAACTAAATCCTTATGATGAGGGCGTTGACCTTGATTTTGTAAAAAATCATTTTAATAATATACAGTTAATGGATGCTGTGCTTAGGGCACGAGGGGATAAAGCTGCTTTGACAGGAGAGCAGAGCAATTTACTTCGCATAAGTAATCTTCAGGCAAAGTTTTCAACGTTTAGTACAGGAGGTAACCTTCTTACTACACCAAATAATGCAGACCCAGATGATCCTAATACTTTCCCTAATCAATTAGGGTTTGATCATATGCAATCTTACTTTGTTGGCATTGAAGGAAATCCTGCGCCAAATATGAGGGCAGAAGTAAACTTTAATATTGTTGGTAATGTGGCTCAAAACCCTATCAACGAGATTTTTTATGAAAACAATTCTAGACCTATAGAGGTCAATACAGATCAGGGTAATGTGCTTGTACAAGATGTAAATAGAATTCGGATGTATCAAGCAGAGTTTGAGTGGAATGCAAAAGAGTTCGACTTAAGAGGTTTTTATAGAACAGGACATTACCATTGGGGTTACGAAGGTGATTTCTTCGGTTTTTATCCTGAAGCTAATTATGGTCCTAATCTTGATATTTATAATGGTGAGATTTTAGGAATGGAAGTTGATGGGAAAGGAGCTCTCAAAGGTTTAAAAGCTGCTATTGGACCACAATTATGGTGGGGTGCAAATCCAACAATGCTTTTTAAGTATAGTACCCATCTAGGTAAGTTTGGTGTAACAGGTATTTACCACAGGGATTTCGAAAAAGACGTTGTGCTAGATGATAACGGAAGACGAGTTTTAGACGTAAACCAAACACGTAGTGGTGTAATACCAGCATGGCCTACAGAAAGAGCCTCTATCGCAATAGAAAGAGAATTTGGAAAGTTTGACGTTGTGCTTGGAGGAATATGGAGCGGTAGTCCGCTTAACGATATTGGATTTCAAGATGTTAGGGGAGAATCTGGTAACTATGTTGTATTTCAAGATAGGATTCAATCAACTGACAACTGGGGTGGCAAGGCAAAAATCACTTATGAAGGAGGAAAATTCAATTGGTATGGCCAGGGTGCAGCCATGGGTTTAATAGCTAATGGTGGTGCGGACCAAACATTAACTTTTACAGGTTGGAAATTAAGGGATTCTGGTAGTGGTAATCAAGTGAACGTATTATCTGGTTTTACTTACGCTACAGGAAATTTTCAAATTGCACCTAATTTCTTATGGCAAAAACCACTAGTGGATGCGATGCCTAATGATGTGGAAGGTCCAGGTCGTTTAAGGAATATTATTGACGACCCATTTTCGGTACGTGCTAACCGTGAAACAGTAGGAGGTGAAATATTATTAACCTTTGACCCAACTCCAGGTACATGGATGTATGAGTGGGATAACGATAGATCGGAAGATGCTAAGTTCGCTATGAACTTAGGTTTTGTATACCGTCACCTTCCAACAACACAAGATGCAGCCATTGGATTTTTGGCAAATCGTACCTTTTTTGCCTTTCCTAATTCTGCACCAGCAGAAGACTTATGGGAAGTACATTCTAGAATGGTATCTAAGCTTGGCTCTGACTTTGGTATAATAGGAAACTTCTATTACGGCAATGGACAGGCAAATGGTGATAGCAATCGATTGATAAGACGTTTTGGAGGAGATATCCGAATGTTATACAATAAATGGAAGGTACAATACACCCAAAAAATTAATGATTGGGGACCATTTGATTATCACCGAGATTTTAACTTAACATATCCAGTACAACTAATGTTGGATATATCTACAACACTTGGTAAACCAGATTGGTTTATCCTACCAAGTACTCAAGTAGGTATTAGGGGTACATGGCGTTCGTTGAACGAGTTTTCGCCAAGATATCTTCCAAACAATGCGCTAGAATTTGCTACTGAACCTATCATTAGCCCTGTTGGTTTTGGAAATGGTAGCGAATGGGAAATAATGACTTACGTACACATCAATATCGGGAAATAAAAAGACAGAAAAATGAAAAATAAAAAATATATCAATTTACGTTTTACATTTCTATTAACCTTGGGGTTAGTTATTTTTTCAGGTTGTGAAAGAGAATTTTCAGATGATGTGGAATTTGCAGAGTTTCCACCAAATGGTAATGTTTTTATTGATGCTTTTTCAGCCGGATTAAATTATTTTCCCTTTGTAGATGCTGGAGCAGACCCAGAAGCATTTAGTGTGGAAACTGATGAGGTTTTCGCAGGTGATGCTGCCATGCGATTTGATGTCCCTTCGTTCGGAACCGGTTTTGTTGGTGCTACATTTAATACAACGGCAAAGAGAGATTTATCTGGTTTCGATGCACTTACATTTTATGCAAAGGCTTCACAGTCAGCAGATATAAATGAAATTGGTTTTGGTATTGATGGTAGTACAGGTAATAAATATCGAGTAGCCACACAAAATTTGCAAGTTAGTACCAGGTGGCAGAAGTACATAATACCTATTCCAGACGCTACACCGCTTACTAACGAAGTAGGATTATTTTGGTTGGCTGAAGGTGCAGAAAATGCTGATGATGAAGGAGGATATGTTTTATTTTTTGATGAAATCCAATTTGAAAAGTTGGGTACGATTGCTCAACCAAGTCCAGCCATTTTTTCTGGGGAGGACATTACACAACAAACTTTTACTGGTTCTACTGTTATGGTAACGGGTTTAACACAAACCTTTAACTTAAGTTCTGGTGAAAATGTAACAGTTCTAGCTGCGCCATCGTATTTTAATTTTGAATCTTCTAATACTGATGTGGCTATTGTAAACGAACTAGGTGAGGTTTCTGTTATTGGTGAAGGTACTACTGAAATAACTGCGCTTTTAGGTGGAGTTTTGGCGGAAGGTTCATTAACCATTGATGCTAGTGGAGGCTTACAATCTGCTCCAACACCAACGCGTCCACAGGTAGATGTTAAATCTATATTCAGTAATGCATACGTAAACGAAACGGAAATTAATATTGCCCCTGGTTTTGGAGGGTCAACTACCGAAGCATCCATTTCCTCGGCGAATGGAGACGATGTAATAATTTATGCCAATAATAATTTTACAGGCATTATTTATGGAAATACGGTAGACGCTACGGAATTGAATTTTATGCATGTTGATATCTATGTGCAAGATCCAGGTGTTGAAGTCGGAATTCAAATAAGGGACTTTGGAGCAAATCAAGTAGTGAATACAGACGAAACTAATGGTAATCCAATAGAGGATGATAAAGATAAAAGATTTACTGCAACTGGTTTAATACCAGGACAATGGGTGTCTTTTGAGATTCCTTTGGATGGTGATATTGCAACACAGAAAAATAACCTAGGTTCTATAATATTAACAGGTGGTCCTAATTTTATTCTAGACAATATATACTTCTACAGAGAGTAAATAAGCTAACTAAAAGTAAAAGGTAAGATGAACAAAGAAAATATGAAAAAGTTAAAAATAAGTTTAACCGTTTTGCTAGCATTACTCTTTATGTGTTGTGCTACTGAAGATGAACAAAGAGTGGTAAACTTTACACAATTAGTAATTGCGGATGAGTTTAATACTGATGGAGCACCCAATAGCAATATATGGGGATTTGATATTGGTACAGGAGAGAATGGTTGGGGTAATAACGAGTTACAATATTATACAGACCGTACTGAGAACGTTAAAGTTGAGAATGGTGTGCTGTTAATTACTGCACAGCGAGAAGACTTTGAAGGGTCAGCTTTTACTTCGGCAAGATTACTTACTAAAGATAGGTTTGAGCAAGCGTTTGGTCGTTTTGAAGCACGGATACGCTTACCTTTTGGTCAAGGTATGTGGCCAGCTTTTTGGATGTTGGGTGCGGATATCGATGAGAATCCATGGCCAGCTGCTGGGGAAATAGATATCATGGAATATCGTGGTCAGAATCCTTCGGTTTTAATTGGTAGTGTTCATGGTCCAGGATACTCCGGTGGAAATGCCATTTCTAAAGAGTTTGAACTTTTAAATGATAGGTTTGATACCAGTTTTCATGTGTTTGGTGTTGAATGGAGCCCAGATGCGGTCAACTTTTATGTAGATAACATTTTATATAATCAAATAACAAGAGAAGATGTTACAGGTCCTTGGGTATTTGACAAACCTTTCTTTATTCTAATGAATCTTGCTGTAGGAGGGACATTTGTTGGTTCCCCTAATGACGAGACTGTTTTTCCACAATCCATGCTAGTGGATTATGTACGAGTATATGAGAACACCAATTTTAGACAAAACTAAACTATAACTATTATGAAATTTTTAATCAACAGTACTAAACTAATATTTCTTTGTGTACTAACTTTTTCCTTTTTTGGATGTGAAGAAGATGAAGCTGATTTACCGGAGGTTATCGCTGGTTTTACATTTACGCAAAGTGCTACAACCGGTACCGTTTCTTTTATCAATATATCAGAAGAAGCTCAAAGATATGAATGGGACTTTGGCAATGGCCAAACATCATCAGAAATAAATCCGGTTAGGACTTTTGAAGAAGGTACATTCACGGTTTCCTTACAGGCTTTTAATGTATCTGGAGCTTCGGGGGTTTTTGAGGATGAGATTACCATAACATTACCAGACGAACCTGTAGTATTTGACTCAGGGCTTCTTGTAAATGGTGACTTCTCCAATGGTGGTGACGGATGGACTGGAAATGCGCTTAATGTACAGACTGAAGGTGGTAATTCTTTCAATTTAGCCAATGTTGAGACTGCAGGTAATGCATTTGATGTCAACCTAAGTCAAGTTGTTGAGATTGCACAGGGCACCAATTACATTCTTATGTTTGATGCATCTTCTGACCGTGAAAGGACTATGTTGGCAGGAATTGGTTTGAATGAAGCACCATTTACCAATACTGCGCCATCGGTTAACCTCACTACAACAACACAAACATTTACATTACAGCTAAGTGCTGCAGATTTTGGTAGTGCTAATAGTCGTATTATTTTCGACATGGGAGCAGATGTAGGTGTCGTTGTAATTGATAATGTATCATTGGTAGAAGGTGGAGACGGTAGTGATTCTGCCGGAGATATGAGCGCCACTGGGTGTACAGACACTCCAGTTGCTGCAACAGCACTTCCTTTGGATTTTGAAGGTTGTGATACATTCCCTGCTGCAGATAATTTTGGTGAAGGACTAACTTCTATGTTAGCTGAAAACCCTGATAAAACAGGTATTAATACTTCAGATTTTGTTTTACAAATAGATAAACCAACAGGTTCAGATTTCTTTGCAGGGATACAAAATACATTTGCTGATAATTTTGATTTAACAACTACAGATACCTTTAAGGCTAAAGTATATTCAACTAAAGCAAACGTAGTATTTAGGTTTGAATTGGCATTAAATCCACAAACAGACCCGCCAACTGGGAATCCTGCACCTGTATTTGTAACAATTCCTAACGCGAATGAATGGACAGAAGTTGAAATCCTATTTACTGGTTTGCCAGCTGGGCCTATGGCTTACAATCAATTGGTTATAAAACCTGATAACAATCAAACAGATGACCCAATTACTAATGGAGGAACATATTATATAGATGACTTAACCCTTGAAGCTGCTGGTTCCGGTGGCGGAGGTGGCGGTTCTCTTGAAGTATGTGACGGTGGAGAACTGGTAAATGATTTTGAGACTGCTGATGATTCTATTTTCAACAATTTTGGTGGTGGTGTAGGAACCATTATCGATAATTCTGACACTTCAGTCAATAGCAGTGCTAAATTAGCGCAGTATGTAAAGAATGCTGGTGAGCCTTTTGGTGGTATTACTATCGGTTTGGCCAGTAATATTGCCCTGGACAATGGAACGTTTACCATTGATGTAAATTCCACTTCTGTAAGGCAGTTATTGTTCAAGCTAGAAGGATTGAACCAAGAGATTATTCTACCTACCTCAGGGACAGGATGGGAGACCCTATCTTACGATTTCACAGGTAACACAGGTGAAGTTACGGGCATCACTTTGATAATGGACAACGGAACACAAGGTGATGGTACTGCAGATTGGACAATCCAGTTCGATAACATCAGGTTATGTGATAATGGAGGCTCTGGCGGAGGCGGTGGTTCTCTAGAAGTATGCGACGGTGGAGACCTTGTAAATGATTTTGAGACTGCTGATGATTCTATTTTCAGCAATTTTGGTGGTGGTGTAGGAACCATTATCGATAATTCTGACACTTCAGTCAATAGCAGTGCTAAGTTAGCGCAGTATGTAAAGAATGCTGGTGAGCCTTTTGGTGGTATTACCATCGGTTTGGCCAGTAATATTGCCCTGGACAATGGAACGTTTACCATTGATGTAAATTCCACTTCTGTAAGGCAGTTATTGTTCAAGCTAGAAGGATTGAACCAAGAGATTATTCTACCTACCTCAGGGACAGGATGGGAGACCCTATCTTACGATTTCACAGGTAACACAGGTGAAGTTACGGGCATCACTTTGATAATGGACAACGGAACACAAGGTGATGGTACTGCAGATTGGACAATCCAGTTCGATAACATCAGGTTATGTGATAATGGAGGCTCTGGAGGTGGCGGAGTTACAGCTCTTTCTGCTTTACCAGCAGATTTCGAAAATGGAGAAGAATTTAGTGCTGTTTTTGAACCTGCAAGCGTTAATGGATCAATAACTGCAAATCCTGTATCTGGAGGTATTAATACATCTGCTAATGTTTACACTTTTAACAAACCTGCTGGGACAGAGTTTTATGGAGGTATGGAAAATGTTTTTGCTTCACCATTAGATATGACAACAACAAGGACATTTAAAGTAAAAGTTTATTCTACAAAACCAAATGTAGTATTCCAGTTTGAGTTACAAAGAAGACCAACTGATTCAGGTATTCCAAATTATAGTTTGCAACAAACTGTTACTAATGCAAATGAATGGGTAGAGTTAACTTTTGATTTTGGTGCTGTAGTTCCTGGTGATTTCAATCCAAATATTTATAATGGTATAGTTATCATTCCTGATTTTGATACAGGTAACAACCCTACTTCATCATCAGAGACATATTATATTGATGATATTATTTTAGAATAATTGTAAGTTTTGAAATTTATAAAAGGCTAGTTTGAAAACAAATTTCAACTGGCCTTTTTCAACCAATAAAGTAACCAAAATCAATCAATGTTAGATAAAGACATCTACATAGGCAATGCAAAAGTAAAATCTACCGAGAAAGAAATTATTGGAGATATAGTTCAGTTTGAAAACGAAAGCTATTATAAGATTTCAAACTATGACACTATGCGTCCTTTTTTCATGAGCATTGTAAGTAATTCCAACCATTGGATGTTCATTTCAAGTAATGGTGGTCTAACAGCAGGCAGACAAAATTCAGAATCATCCTTGTTTCCTTATTATACAGATGATAAGATAACTGAAATGGCCCATATTACTGGGAGTAAAACTATTCTGCAAGTACATTCTGAAGATAAAGTTTTTTTATGGGAACCTTTTTCTGATAGTTATGCAGGACTATATAAAGTTTTTAGAAACCTATATAAAAACAGCTATGGAAACAAAGTAGTTTTTGAGGAGATAAATGAAGATTTAGGCCTTACCTATAGGTATCAATGGAACTCAAGTGATGCGTATGGTTTTGTCAAGAAATCAACACTTATAAATAACAATGAAAGTAATATTGAAATTATTGTTTTAGACGGCATTCAGAATATTATGCCCCATGGGGTAAATTCTGCACTGCAAAACGCAAGTAGTAACCTAGTTGATGCATACAAGAAGAATGAGCTTGAAGCTGACATTGGATTGGGAATTTATGCTTTGAGTGCTATCATTGTGGATAGGGCAGAGCCAAGTGAAGCTTTAAAAGCTACTACGGTATGGTCTACAGGACTTGAAGATTGCACTTATTTAGTTTGCTCTAAACAGTTAGATGCTTTTAGAAAGGGTCAAACCATTAATCAAGAAGTTGATATAAAAGCAGAAAAAGGGGCTTATTTTCTTAAATCAGATTTTACTCTAAAGAATAGCATTACAAAAAGTTGGATGATGGTTGCAGAAGTCAATCAATCTAGTTCGGCTATTGCAATCATTACGAATCAGCTTAAAAAAGAAAAAAACCTTTCTAGTCTAGTTCAGGAGGATATAGAATTAGGCTCAAAACAGCTAGTACAGTTAAATGCGGCTTCAGATGCGATGCAATTTACTGCTGATAAACTCAGGAATACGAGACACTTTTCCAATACGCTCTTTAATATTATGCGTGGAGGAATTTTTGATGATAACTACAACATAGGGTGGCAGGACTTTGTTAGATATATAAGGGTAGCTAACAGAAGGGTATATAAGGAAAAGGAAGTAGTTTTAAAAAACCTTGCTAAAGAGTTTACACTTAAAGAATTAAAGGAATTAGCGGAAAATGATAACGATGCCGATTTTAAACGATTGGCCTATGAGTACATGCCCTTAAAATTTAGCAGAAGACATGGAGATCCCAGTAGACCATGGAATAAGTTCTCCATAAATACTGTTGCTGAAGATGGGTCTAAGATTTTGGATTATGAAGGGAATTGGCGCGATATATTCCAAAATTGGGAGGCATTGGCCCACTCTTATCCAGCATTCGTGGATAGTATGATTCATAAATTTTTGAATGCTTCTACATTTGATGGATATAACCCCTATAGAGTTACAAAAGATGGTTTCGATTGGGAGGCTATAGAACCCGATGACCCATGGTCTTATATTGGTTATTGGGGCGATCACCAGATAATTTATTTGTTGAAATTTTTAGAATTTATCGAGAACCATTATCCTGGAAAGCTAGGCAGTTATTTTAATGAGCAAATTTTTGTTTACGCCAACGTCCCTTATAAAATTAAGGATTACCAGGCTATACTTCAAAACCCAAAGGACACCATTGTTTTTGATGAGGAACTTGATTTAAAAATTAGAGAGGAAAGATCAAAACTAGGTGCTGATGGTGCTTTGCTAAAGGGTTCTGACAATTCGATATACAGAGTAAATCTACTAGAAAAGTTGCTGGCAACTGTGCTTGCTAAGGTTTCCAATTTTATTCCGGAAGGTGGTATATGGATGAACACCCAAAGACCAGAATGGAATGATGCTAATAATGCATTGGTTGGTAACGGAGTTTCAATGGTTACCTTAAATTATTTGAGAAGATTTCTAAACTTCTTCCAAAAAACTGTAGAAGGAGCACCAATAGAAAATTATCAAATTTCTAAAGAGTTGATTACTTTTTTTAATGAAATAAGGGTCACTTTAACTGCAAACCTTTCAAGTCTTTCAGGAGCTCTGTCAAATGAAGATAGAAAGAAAGTAATGGATGGACTGGGAAAAGCTGGGAGTGTTTTTAGGGAAACAATTTATGACAAGGGCTTTAAAGCTAAAAAAGGAAAACTTACTAAAGAGGATATTTTACAGTTCGTTCATTCAGCATTAATTTATTTAGAGCACAGTATAAGGGCTAATAAAAGAAATGATAACCTCTATCATGCTTACAATCTAATGACGGTTGAAAATGATACTGAAGTTTCAATTTCTTACTTGTCGGAGATGTTGGAAGGTCAAGTAGCAGCTTTGAGTTCAGGATATCTTTCAAGTAAAGATTCCCTAGCACTTTTAGATGGTTTAAAAGAAAGTGCTCTTTTTAGAGAGGATCAATATAGTTATTTGCTCTATCCAAATAAAGAGCTCCCAAGGTTTGTTGAAAAGAATAATATTCCGGCAAAAAAGGTTGAGAAATCTGTTTTAGTAAAACAACTTTTGAAAGATGGGAATATTGAAATTATTAGGAAAGATGTTGATGGGAATTATCATTTTAATGGTTCTTTTAATAATGCAGATAGTTTAAAAAACGCCTTATCCAATTTACCAAAAGAAAAGTATGGTAAACTTGTTAAAGAAGATGAGCCACTTTTACTTTCCATTTTTGAAGAAATATTTGACCATAAGTCTTTTACTGGTAGGTCTGGTACTTTCTTTGGCTATGAAGGTTTAGGTTCTATCTATTGGCATATGGTATCTAAACTTCTTCTTGCTGTTCAAGAAACTTGCTTAAGAGCGATTGAACTAGGAGAGAGTGAAGAAGTAATAGGAAGGTTGTTAGAGCATTATTATGAAATTAATGAAGGAATAGGAGTTCACAAATCTCCAGAACTTTATGGGGCTTTCCCTACTGATCCATATTCCCATACACCTGCAGGGAAGGGCGCTCAACAACCAGGAATGACTGGTCAAGTCAAAGAAGACATACTCAGTAGATTTGGTGAATTAGGTGTTTTTGTAGAATCTGGAAAACTAGTATTCAAGCCTTATTTGCTAAGAAAAAATGAATTTTTAGAAGACAGTTCAGTATTTGAATACATAGCTCGTAATGGTGAGGTAGAAAAACTCTCTTTGGACAAGGGGGAACTTTGCTTTACGTATTGTCAAGTACCCATTATTTACAGAATAGCCGATAACGAAAGTTTGAGCGTATTTTTTAAGGATAATTCTAGAGCTAAATTCAATAGCCTATCGTTGGACCATGTAACAAGCAAAAAGGTTTTTGATAGAACAGGTGAGATAAATAAAATTATTGTTGCTATCAATAAATGAGTATTTAATTTAAATTATATAGCCATGAAAAACTATTTTAAATCAATTACCTTTTTACTACTTGTATTCGTGGCTTTTTCATGTAAAAAAAACACCAAATCAGAAAGTAAAGAAACTGTAGTGAAGCAAGAATCAAATATAAATGCAGCAGCTATTTTAGGCAATCCTAAATATCTAGCAATATCGTATGGTGGTTATAGACATATAGATCATGACATAGAGCCGACATTGAATGAATTAAAGGAGGATATGAAAATCATGGCCGCTATGGGTATTAAGGTATTACGTACCTACAAAGTCCATTTACCACATGCGGGCAATGTTTTAAAGGCAATAAAAGAACTAAAACAAGAAGACCCAAATTTTGAAATGTATGTGATGTTGGGCGCTTGGATTGATTGCAAAAATGCATGGACAGATTTGGAGCCAAACCATAATGAAGAAAGTGAAAGAAATGCCGTAGAGATTAAAGAAGCGGTTAGATTGGCTAAAAAGTATCCAGATATAGTCAAGGTCATAGCGGTTGGCAATGAAGCTATGGTAAAATGGGCAGCTAGTTATTACGTTCAGCCCAATGTGATTTTAAAATGGGTCAATCATTTACAACAATTAAAAAAATCTGGAGAGCTTCCTGAGGATTTATGGATTACGAGTTCAGATAACTTTGCCTCGTGGGGAGGGGGAGATGACGAATACCATGTTGAAGATTTAAATAAATTGATTGCTGCTGTTGATTTTCTTTCTGTTCATACCTATCCAATGCATGATACACACTACAATCCAGTCTTTTGGGGTGTTCTTGAGGATGAAAAAGATTTATCAGGTAGTGAAAAAATAGCTGCAGCTATGCTCAGAGCTAAAGAATATGCTATGTCTCAGTATGATAGCGTACATAAGTATATGAAAAGCTTAGGTATTGATAAACCAATTCATATAGGCGAAACTGGTTGGGCTTCCAAATCCAATGGTCACTATGGGCCTGAAGGCTCAAAAGCTACAGATGAATATAAAGAGGCGTTGTATTATAAGCATATGCGAGAGTGGACAAATGCCAATGGAATATCATGTTTTTATTTTGAAGCATTTGATGAACAATGGAAAGATGCAGCTAATCCTATGGGCTCGGAAAATCACTTCGGGTTGATAAATCTAAAGAGTGAAGCAAAATATGCAATTTGGGGTTTAGTAGATAATGGAACCTTCGAAGGACTCACTAGAGACGGCAAACCAATCACAAAAACTTATGGTGGCAATAAAGAAGAGTTAATGAAAGAGGTTTTAATCCCACCATCTAAATAATGCAAAAAAAACTTACATATAAGAAAATGATTAAATCAAGTGCTGAATTTAGAAGGGCAGCATTTGTGGTATTTCTTATTTTCATGTGTATGAGCTGTATGGAAAAAGAAGAACAACTGGATATTACGATTTACGAAACATCAGAAAGCGGGAACAAATTAACCGAGATAACACATTTTCAAGACACTGATGATACTATTTTGATTAAACTGTTGCCGGAAGAAAAATTTCAAACCATTACAGGTTTTGGTGGTGCATTTACTGAGTCTTCGGCATATTTGTTAAATAGGTTGAGTAAAGAAAATCGAAAAAAGATTATTGATGCATATTTTAGCAAGGAAGGCGCACACTACTCTTTAACAAGATCACATATGAACTCTTGTGACTTTTCATTAAGCAATTATTCCTATACACCGGTTGAAGGTGATAAAGACTTAGAGCGCTTTACCATTGAAGAAGATAAAGAAGATTTGATTCCGTTCATTAAAGAAGCTATGGCAGCTTCAACAGACGGATTTAAGATTTTTGGCTCACCATGGACAGCAGCACCTTGGATGAAAGATAATAACAATTGGGTTGGGGGTAAACTACTTCCAGAATATTACGACACTTGGGCTTTGTTTTTCTCAAAATATGTAGATGCTTATAAAGCCGAAGGTATAGATATCTGGGGATTTACTGTTGAAAACGAACCTTTAGGTAACGGGAACAACTGGGAAAGTATGCATTATACACCAGATGAAATGACAAATTTTGTTGTGAATCATTTAGGGCCAAAACTTGAAGCAGATGGAAAAGGGCACCTAAAGATTTTAGGTTATGACCAGAACAGAGAACATTTAAAAGAATGGGTAGATTCTCAATTTAAGAATGAAGAAACCGCTAAATATTTTGATGGAACGGCTATTCACTGGTATGCCAGTACATATGATTATTTCCCTGAAGAATTACAGAACGCCCATGAAAAAGCGCCTAATAAACTATTAATTCAGTCAGAAGCATGTGTAGATGCGCAAGTTCCTGTCTGGAAAGATGATGCTTGGTATTGGAAAAAAGAAGCAACGGATTGGGGATTCACTTGGGCTCCAGAAAAAGACAAGCACTTACACCCTAAATATGCGCCTGTAAATCGTTATGCGAGGGATATTATAGGTTGTTTGAACAACTGGGTGGACGGTTGGGTAGATTGGAATATGGTTTTGGATACTGAAGGGGGACCTAACTGGTTTAAAAACTGGTGTATTGCTCCAGTAATCGTCGACACAGATAAAGATGAAGTGTATTTTACACCACTTTATCAGACGATGGCACATTTTAGTAAGTTTATTAGACCTGAAGCCAAAGTGATTGGATTAGAAAAGTCTGATAATAAATTAATGGCAACTGCTGCTATAAATCCTGATGGCTCAACGGTAGTAGTCCTATTTAATGAGTTTAAAATCCCAAAAACCATAAACCTATCGCTAAATGAAAAGAATGTAGAATTTTCAATAGACGCGCAAGCTATCCAAACCATTGTGATTTCTAAATCAAAAAATATAGCTACCGAATAACTAAAAAATGAAATTATGCCAAATGTAAAAACAGTTTCATCGAATAGAGTCCCCCTTGGTCAAAAAGCAGCTTTTGGAGCTGGGCATTTGGTTTTAAACTTATATCCAGGGGCCTTAGGCTTCTTTATGTTCTTTTTGCTAACAGCTTTTGGGATGGATCCATTTTTAGCTGGTCTTTTAGGTGGTTTGCCACGTTTTTTTGATGCAATTACCGACCCAATCATGGGTTTTATTTCGGATAACACTAGTTCAAAATATGGACGAAGAAGACCATATATTTTGGTAGGAGGTATTTTAAGCGCTATTACATTTGTTTTGCTTTGGCAACTTGATGAAAACAATTCTTCAGACTATAATTTTTGGTATTTCTTAATAATGTCTATGGTATTTCTTATTGGAAATACCATGTTTGCAACACCCTTGGTTGGTTTGGGTTATGAAATGACTTCAGATTATAATGAGCGTACTCGTTTAATGGCATTTTCGCAAACGGTTGGCTTATTGGCTTGGGTAATTGTACCTTGGTTTTGGGTTATTATTGCTGACCCGGATTTTTTCAGTAATCAAGCTGAAGGAGTAAGAACAATGGCATTCTATGTTGGAGTTGCTTGCTTGTTACTTGGATTATTACCTGCTATATTTTGTAGGGGTATAGATGCCTCTAATATGGGAGATAGAAAAAAGTTAACATTTACCTCTATATTCAGTAATTTAAAAGACTTATTTACAAGTATAAAAGAGGCTGTAAAGAATAAGCCTTTTATGAAATTATGCGGTGCTACTTTTTTAGTGTTTAATGGGTACCAAATTGTAGCATCTTTTAGTTTTTTCATTTTCGTTTTTTACATTTTTAATGGCAGTTACGAAGCTACTTCCACATGGCCTGCTTGGTTTAGTTCCGTTGGAGCCTTGGTTTCAGCATTTTTAGTAATTCCAATTGTATCTAAAATGGCTACGAAATGGGGCAAAAAGAAAGCTTTCATTATTTCAACGGCCCTTTCTATAGTTGGATATGCCATGAAATGGTGGGCATTCACGCCTGACAATATTTGGTTTTCTTTTATTCCAATACCTCTAATGTCATTTGGTTTAGGAAGTTTATTTACTTTAATGATGAGCATGACTGCCGATGTTTGTGATTTGGATGAACTTGTTAATGGAATGCCTAGGAAAGAGGGTACTTTTGGTGCATTATATTGGTGGGTTGTAAAGCTAGGACAAGGATTGGCTCTAGTTTTAGGTGGTCTAGTATTAAAATTAATTGGTTTTGATGGTAATGCAGCTACCCAGACAGTTGATACTTTAACGAAATTAAGAATTGCTGATATAATAATCCCAGTAGTTACAGCAGCTTTAGCTATATGGATTATGTGGAAATACAGTCTTTCCGAAGATAGGGCAAAAGATATTAAAGCTCAATTGGAAGAAAGAAGAGGTGTGCTATAACAAAATTGCATTGCTAAATGAGATTACCTAATTAAAAAATAATAAGATGTCAACTAAATTAGTAATATTAATAATTGGAGTTTTATTAATCTTAATCGCTCTACTTACTATTAAAAAAGGGAGTTCTGGTAAGTTAGGGGTATCCTTAGGAATTATTGGTGTTTTAATGATGATCTATGGTAGTTATTCATCCGATTTGGTTAATTATAACAGCCAAATGGAACAAGTTTCCATAGGTAATAAAATAAAGATTAATGGTCCGGTAGATAAAGTGAAAGTAGTTTCACCAATAGATAAGGATTCAGTGGATTGCCGTATACTAACAATGGGCGTATATCCAGAGTCCCATGAAAAAGACATCTGGGTTATTATTAGACCTACTGACGATAGATACTACCCGCAATCCGATCATACAAATACTTCCTATAAAAGAGATGGTGAATGGCAGGTTGTTACCCGTTTTGGGGGAGATATGGGTGAGGCTTATGATTTGATTATCTACGAGGCAGATTCTGAAGCTTCTTCTTTTTTCAGTTCAACAATATCAAAATGGAAGGAAGAAGACAATTACCCTGGACTACAACTGGAAGAAATACCAGCTGGAGCGAAAGAGGTAGAGCGCTTGGCGATTTATACAAGAAAAAGCTGTAGAGGAGTTTTTTAGTGTTTAACCGTTATGATACTAAATCTAGTAAGGGTTATAAACTTTAATACAGTAAAATGCCTACAGTAAATAAGGATAGCGTTGCGTTTAGTCAAAAATTGGCTTTTGGGATTGGTATGTTTGCCAACCAAATGTTCCCCGCTATTCTAACAATTTTCATGGTTGTTTTGGTTCAAGATTTAGGCTTTCCTGGTTGGATGTGGGCTCTCATATATTTCTTTCCAAGAATCTTTGATGCCATTACTGACCCAATTATGGGCTTTATTTCAGATAATACCAAATCTAAATGGGGTAGGAGAAGGCAATATGTTCTAATAGGTGGGTTATTAATGGGAGTAGCTTATATTTTTATGTGGCAGCTCTACGCAGATGATTCTCTGCAATATAATTTTTGGTATTTCTTCATATGGTCAATAGTATTCTATTTGGGATTAACCTTTTTTAGCGTTCCTTATGTGGCAATGGGCTATGAAATGAGCAATGATTTCCATGAGCGAACCAACATCATGGCAATTGCTCAATGGATTGGCCAATGGGCATGGGTAATCGCTCCCTGGTTTTGGGTCATTATGTACGATCCGGACTGGTTTCCATCAGCAGATGCCGCAGTTAGAGAGCTAGCAATTTGGGTTGCTATTCCTTGCGCTATTTGCGCTATTGTACCAGCTTTGTTCATTAAAAGCAAACCAACGATTAATGAGGATTATGAACCCTTAAACGCTGCTAATATTCGAGGTAGTTTCAGAAAAATTCTGGTAAGTTTTAAGGAAGCTTTTAAAATCCCCGAGTTTAGAAAATTGTGCTTCTCCACTTTCCTAATTTATAATGCTTTTAATACTGTTGCTGCATTGACATTTTTTGTTATCGTGTATAAATTATTTAATGGTGATGCAGAAGCTTCTGGTATTTGGGTGTCCTTATTTGGATTTTTAGGTGCGCTGGGTACTACCTTCATTGTTATACCAACTGTGGCTTGGATGTCCAAGCAGTTTGGAAAGAAAAAGGCCTTTATGTTGTCTCAATCAATTTCAATAGTAGGTTACATTATGTTATATTTTCTATTCGTTCCAGGAAAACCATGGATGTATATCATAGCTCTACCTTTATTTTCTTTTGGAATAGGAAGTTTATTTACCATTATGATGTCGATGACCGCTGATGTTATTGATATAGATGAATTAAATACTGGCAAACGTAGGGAAGGTATTTTTGGTGCTATTTACTGGTGGATGGTTAAAGTGGGCTTTGCAATTGCTGGAGCTTTGAGTGGGGTCATTATTGCTATAGTGGGCTTTAATCCAGATTTGGCAACTACTGAGCAGGAATTTGCTGTTGATGGGTTACATGCTTTCTTTTGCTTTTTTCCGATGGCAGGTACAATTATTGCCATGTTGATTATGAGGAGCTATGATGTTACCGAAGAAAAAGCAAATAAGATTAGAATACAGCTTGAAGAAAGAAAAGTATAACCTAATAATTAATACAAAAGAAAATGTCATACAGAAAAGGTCATCATTTTACACTAGAAAAACACAGTTATTCTGGACATTCTGGTGTTGATTTTAGCAAAATTTCTTCAGACGAGTTGCGTGAACTTTGGCTGGAAACATTACAAAACGGAATGCATGGACTTTGTTTCAGCATGTATGAAGATGGTCAAAAGCCGGGTGATGTAATAACTGAGGAGCAAGTTCAGCGTAGAATTAGTATCATTAAGCCCTATACAAAATGGGTGCGATCTTTTTCTTGTATTGAAGGTAATGAGCATATACCAAGGGTTGCTAAAAAGAATGGACTTAAAACTTTAGTAGGAGCTTGGTTAGGGGATGATTTAGAAATGAACGAAACCGAGGTAGAAGCTTTAATATCATTGGCCAAAGAAGGTTGTGTAGATATGGCTGCCGTGGGTAACGAGGTTTTATATCGAAATGATTTGACCAAAGAACAATTATTGGGTTATATACATCGCGTTAAAGAAGCACTGCCTAATGTTGAGGTAGGATATGTGGACGCCTACTATGAGTTTTCCCAACATCCAGAAATAGTAGATGCCAGTGATGTCATTTTATCCAATTGCTATCCTTATTGGGAAGGCTGTCCATTGGAATATTCTCTTGGTCATATGCAACAGATGTTTGGTCAAGCAACAGATGCAGCAAAAGGTAAAAAAGTTATTATTACGGAAACTGGTTGGCCAAGTGAGGGTAGTAGCCTAAAAGGCTCTATTTCAAACGCTGGGAATGCCATGAAATATTTTATAAATACACAAGCTTGGTCAGCTAAAGATGATATCGATATTTTTTATTTTTCATCTTTTGATGAATCTTGGAAAGTGGGGGCTGAAGGTGATGTTGGTGCCTTTTGGGGTCTTTGGGATAAGCATGAAAAATTAAAGTTTTAATTCTTTTTTGTATTAAGACCGATAAAATAATTTCTTCCAAATATTTTACTATTATTAATTGTCAAATTTAAGATTCAATTAAATTTGTAATTACCAAAGAGTTTCCCTGTAATTTTTCAATTGCCAAATCACCAATGAGTGAGTTTTTTAAAGCGGAATTAAAAGACAAATTTTTACAATATGCTTCAGATAGAGATGACTATTTTGAGGTGCAACTGCTTTATGATGAATTTCTACGACCAAATTACAGTCTCCAATTTGTAGAAAAATTAGTTCGTGAGATTATTGATTATAATCCTAACTTATTGGATATAATGAGTGGTAACGGTTCAAAAATATTTATGCTGTCCGCTACCGCGTTTACAGAAGAGTTTATAGAAGAAGGTGGGTTTAAGGATATGTATATAGAAGAAGAAGAGAAGTGGGACACATTTTTATCTCAACTTTCTAACTCTCGAAAACTCTCGACAGAAGAAAAAGTTAGCCTAGGAAAAACAGAAAAAACTTCATACAAAAGAGAACGAAACCTTTTGTTTTTTTTGATAAGTGCAGTTTCCTTGAGTTTTCTATTTACACTATTTAGTATTGTGAATGACCTTTTTTTTGAATCGGGAAGTATTACCAAATCTGAATTAGATGCGAAATTGACCGAACTAAAGGAACAGAATCGAAAAGAGAAAGAAGCCCTATTAAAAGAAATAAGTGACTTAAAATTAAATTTAGAATCATTTCCTTTAGATAGTTTAGCTAAGAAATGACAAAACAAAGAGCCCACCATTTGGTGGGCTCTTTGTTTTAAGTGACCTCGGCAGGATTCAAACCTGCAACCTTCTGAGCCGTAATCAGATGCGCTATTCAGTTGCGCCACGAGGCCTTTTTAATGGGGTGCAAATATATTTCTTTTTAAATTTACAACAAAACCCTAGCTAGCAAAAACAAATGGATTTTGAACCCTTTATCAGAGATATCAAAGATTTTCCTAAACCAGGAGTTGTTTTTAAAGATATTACACCACTTTTAAATGATAAAGTTGCACTTCAAAGGGCTTGCGAAACCTTGTTAGAAAAGATAAACGGACAACATGTGGATAAGGTAGTGGGAGTAGATAGTCGAGGGTTTATTTTTGCACCATTATTAGCCTCTAAATTAAATGCGGGTTTTGTGCCTGTCCGTAAAAAGGGTAAACTTCCCTACAACACATTTTCAGAGTCATACGATTTAGAATATGGTGCAGATATACTACAGATACATACTGATGCTATTAAAAAAGGGGAGAAAGTAGTAATCCATGATGATGTTTTGGCAACTGGTGGTACTGCCGAAGCTGTTTGTAAATTAGTGGAAAGACTTGGTGGGGAAATTGTACAATGTAATTTTTTAATTCAACTAGACTTTTTAAATGGAGCCGAAAAATTAGGGGACTATAAAATTGAAGCCTTATTAAACTATTAGCCCAATGCTTTGGTCGTAACAAAATAGCGCCAACCAATAATTGCCAATTGAAACTTACTGGCTTTAGCTAAATCCAATCCTTTTTTTGTAAAAGATGGAAGTATAATTTTGTTCATTCTAGCTAAGATTTTGAAAAAGGATTTTCCCACAGTTTATTTTTAGGTAAAATACAAAAATAAAGGCTCGGTCATAGACCCGAGCCTTTATTGATTACTTATTGCTTAGAGATCCAAGTATTGATTTTATCTTCTAATAGTGCTAATGGCACACAGCCAGTCTCTAAAACTTGGTTGTGAAACTCTTTAATATCGAATTTATCTCCCATAACCTCTTCAGCCTTGGCACGTAGCTCACGAATTTTTAACTGACCTATTTTGTATGATAATGCTTGACCAGGATTGGCCATGTAACGTTCTATTTCGGCTGTAATAGATGCTTCGGATTCAGCTTCATTTTCCAATGAATATTGTATGGCTTGTTCTCTTGTCCAACCTTTAGAGTGTAATCCTGTATCAACTACAAGGCGGACAGCTCGGTGCATTTCTGCACCCAACATCCCAAAATATTGGTAAGGGTCGGTGTAAAGTCCTAATTCTTTTCCTAAAGATTCACTATACAATGCCCAACCTTCACCATAGCCACTGTACCATAGTGTTTTTCTAAACTTTGGCAGCTCTTTATTTTCTTGGGTCAAAGAAATTTGATAGTGATGTCCAGGTATAGCTTCATGTAGAAATAAGGATTCATCTGAATACGTGTTGTACTTTTCTACCTGCGGAATTGGGGTATAAAAAATGCCAGGTCTTGTGCCATCAAGTGAGCCTGGGTTGTATTCCGCACTTGCTGAATTTTCACGGAAAGCTTCAGTTCTTCTTACTTCAAACGCAGTTTTGGGTTTATTACCAAATAGCTTTTCTATTTGTGGTTTCATCCTTTCATGAATGGCGTTAAAATTTTCGATGACCTGGGATGGGTCATCAAATGGCATTAGCTTTTTATTGTTTCTAACAAAGCCAAAGAAAGTCTTAAGGTCACCTTCAAAACCAACTTCCTTCATAATTTTTTCCATTTCTCCTCTAATTCGGGCTACTTCACTTAAACCCAACTCATGAATTTCATTTGCCGTCATGGTTGTTGTAGTGTATTTTTTTATTTGATGTGCATAATATGCATCACCATTCGGTTCGCCTTGAATTCCACTGGATTCACGACCAGCTGTCATATATTTGTTTTGCATAAAGGAATGCAGTTTCTCATAGGCAGGGATTACTTTTTCCGTGACCATATTTTGATATGCTTTAGTGAGGTTTTCTTTTTCAGAAACATCAAAACTATCTGGTAATAATTGTATAGGTTGATAAAAAAGATGTTTATCTAAATCTTTGACGGTCAGTGCTTCTAGCTGCGGTAATACTTTTTTAATCAAAGATTTTGGTAATACATGGCCTTTCTCTACCCCTTCTCTCATTCTATCCTCAGCACTTGACATCCATTCTAAATACCCATCAACTCTTTTCAACCATTTTTCATAATCTTCTACAGTTTTAAAGGGTTGTGCTCCAGAACCACTGGCCAATTGTCCCATAAATAGGTTTGGGGACCACATTTGGTCAATAGGGGTCAGGTTCGCGTTAAAGTTGTATTCATTAAGATGTATGTTGCATTCCCAAAGTAAGATAGCTTTACTTAGTCGTTCACTTTCACTCAACCCTTCGTCAGGTATTGTAGTGACTTTCTCTTTGTACTTTTCATAATATGCTTTTTCTTTTTCAAGATGTTCATCGGACAAGAGATTGGTAAAAACATCATTATATCTATAATCTCCCGCTGTGGTTGCGGTTATTGGATTTAATTTTAACCCATTCTCATAGTAATTGTCTAAAAGTTCGGCAAATTCTTTGTGAATATCTTTTTCATTGCCCTGTTGGTCTTTCTTGCAAGATTGAATAATGAACACAAGTGCAAGTAAAAATGTGATTTGTTTTTTCATTTTTTAATTTTCTTGTACTGGAAATATACTTAAAATGAACAGATAGGAAAAGAAAAACCCGCTATTTAGCGGGTTTATGGTTGATTGATGATTTTTTTGATTGATGATTATAAAGAGGGTTTGTATTGTTGTCTTTAGCTTGGTTTAGTGATTAAATAAATAAGCCTACAATACTGATAAAGACTAGAACGATGAATTTTACAATGGCTATCATATGGTTGTTTTTTTAGTTAAAAATTGATTGTGTTGCTTAATTGTTTTTTGAATATATGATGATAATTGTCATGTTTCCAAGGATTTGGAGCAAAAACAATGTAATTGAATACAAAAGTGAAAGTTTTAAAATAGGATAACCTTCGAAAAATATGTGACTCTCTACAATAAAGTTGCATATTGTAATTTTATAAGTATATTATGGTTACATTATATAATAATTGTAGAGGGTATTTTGTACTGTTTTTAAAATGCAAGGGGTATTTCATTTAAAAAAGTAGCTTTTTTGAGGATTTCATCTTTTGAACCCATAAAAAAACCGACCATCTAATGGCCGGTCATAAAATAAAAAAGGGTCGTTTTTTGATTGACTAATTCTTCTTTGTGATGATTTCCACAACCCCGTTTTTTCCTTTTTTACCATATTTTTTTCTTGCTGCCTTTCCTTTTAAAACATTTATAGATTCTATTTCATCTGGACTGGTATTTTTTAACTTTTTTACTTCTTTACCATCAACTATATATAATGGCTTTGGACCTTTAGATCTAATTTTTATATCATTATCATAATCACCAGCTTCATCTGCTCTTATAACAAACACGTTTTTGTTTTCTTCATTTTCATCATTAGAGTTTTCAAAGACTATAATATTTTTGTTATTCTTTGTAGTTACTTCTACTACACCATCACTTCCAAGTGCACCGTATTTTTCTTTAGCAGATGTTCCTTTTAGAACATGTACAGATTCGATTTTATTGGACTTTATATCCGCCATCTGTTTTTTAGTCGCCTTTTCGCCATCAATATAAATTAAAGGCTTCTTTTTTCCATCTTTTGAAGAAGCGGAACTAACTTTTATTTTTGATACGCTATTATCATCATTTTCTATAATAAAGACGTCTTCGCTACCTTCTTTATCTTCATCAGATTCAGAATTAATGAAGAATTTCATTTTTTTGGAACTACCATCATCATTATGAAAGATATTCATGTCTTCTAATTCTTCTTCATCTACTTCCTCTCCGTCAACTATTATTATTTTCTTACCATTTATTTTTTTGATTTCAATTTGTTTTGGATTATCTCCATCCTCACCAGAATCTATCCAAACCATGGAGTTTGAACTTTTATTCTTGCCGAACGTATTAAAAGTGGATTTGCTATTCCAAAATGAAACCGCATTACTTTTATCATCGTACAGAATGGTAATTGGGTTTATTGGCGTATCTGAACTTGTGTTATAGTTGCCATTAAACTTTTTTCCATTAGTTCCTTTGCCACTTATTTGAATACTGATATCTATAATCTCTTTACTACTATTTCTAACAACTGTATATGAAAAGTCTGCACCGTCTTTTGCTAAATCACTTTTCATTTTTTCAAGCGATTCATCCGTAGTGTTTTTATCAATTTTTAATTCGATTGTTTTTACATAGTTAGAATTTTTGGTTGGAGTTTTCTTTGGTTTGCTAACTTCAGTTTCAGTTGTTTTAATTGGGTTGGCAAGCATGGGGTTTTGCTCACTCTCAATAGTTTGTGAAATTGGAGCTTCGGAAAACTTCACCACTTCTTTGGTATTGAATCCATAGAGGAAAAGACCAAGAAATGGAAGCACAAGTAAAAGTTTCAGACGATTGACTGATTTTGATTGATTTTGATTTAACATGACTATTCGTTTTTTGATGATTGAATTATAAAATGGATTTGCGATTGAAATGTGATGATTGCCAAGAGCCTGCCTAAGCATTAAGTATTGATAATTTTTTTTGTCCAGGTTTTGAGCACAGGTTTTTGCGTCTGCCAAAAATTCTAAGTTTTGTTTGATAATATTTTTGTAAAACCAAATGATAGGGTTAAACCATAAGACAATAAACAAGATTTCTGTTATCAAAATATCAATGGAATGTAACTCACGAGCATGAACTTTTTCGTGTTCAATAATGGTTTTGAGTTCCGCTCCTTCAAATTGTTTGGGGTAATAAAAAATATGTTTAAAGAACGAAAATGGGGAAATCTGTTTTTTGGTTTTTACATGATAGAAATAATCATCTGCAATAATATCGCTGGTTTTTTTAATTTTTCTAATTGTACTGAGTTGAATTATCAGTTTAAAAGAAAAATACAGGACCCCTAAAAGATAAACTATCATTAAAACTGCTACCCAATTAAATGATGAAGTAACGTTCGCATCACTTGCAACTTCCTCAATGATGTAATAATCATTTTGGGCTAATGGAGTAGGTGCAACTAAAATAGTTTTTGTGATAGTGACAAAAGGTAAAAAAATTGCTGTTATGAGCCCCGAGACAAGAAACAGTCTATTACCATTAAAAAAGGTCTCTTTTCGTAAAAAAAGATAATAGGATAACAGAAATAAAAGTAGAATACTGGACGACTTTATAAGATGTATGAAAAACGGTTCCATTACTTTTTATTTTCGATAAGTTGAATAATTTCTTTTAGTTCTTCTACAGATATCTTTTCCTCTTTTGCAAAAAAGGAAACCAAGCTTTTATAGGAATTGTCATAATAATCTGCAATGGTAGAATTCACAAAGGTTTTACGGTAATCTTCTTTGGTGATTAAAGGATAATAACGATGCGTATTCCCAAATGCTTCATAAGCAACATATTTTTTTTCCTCTAAATTCCTTACAATAGTAGAAAGCGTATTATAATGGGGTTTGTCACCAGAAATTTCTGCAAGTATCTCTTTTACAAAAGCTTTATCTAGCTTCCAAAGAATTTTCATTACCTCTTCTTCCTTATTAGTTAATTTTTGCATTACTATGAGTTTAGATTCCAAACATACTAAGTAAAAAATAGTTAAACAACTATTTTTATAGTTATTTAACTATTTATTTAGTTTTTAAGGAAATTTCAAATGAAATTATACATCTAAAACTTCCTTTATCTTTGCGCTAAACAAACCATTGATGCAAAACTTTCTTTTTATAATCTTAGGTCTAGTGTTGTTGATTTTAGGCGGTAATTGGCTTTTAAAATCGGCAGTAGCACTCTCACTTAGATTGGATATTCCAAAGATAGTAATAGGTATGACGGTGGTTTCCTTGGCCACATCAGCGCCAGAGCTCATTGTAAGCATAAAAGCTGCATTAGATGGTTTTCCGGATTTAGCATTGGGGAATGTGGTAGGTTCCAACATAGCAAACTTGGGCTTGGTTTTAGCTGTTACCGTATTATTGGGAAGCATAGATGTTCGTAAAAGTTTCTATACAACGGATTGGCCGGTAATGATGGTTGCATCAATTTTGTTTGTGGGGTTTATCTACTTTGATGGTACGCTTCAACAATATGAGGGAATCATAATGGTAGTTCTTCTTTTTGCATTTTTAGTCTATATTTTACGTTTTCAAAAAACAGCAGTGGTTGATGAACTACCAGAAGACGACAAGCCTTTACCCTTATATAAAACAGTACTCTTTTTGGGAATTGGGGGAGTAGCTTTGTGGGGAGGTTCAGAGTTTTTGATTGACGGCGCCGTTGGACTCGCTTCAAAATTTGGAGTTAGTGATAGGGTCATTGGGGTAACCGTGGTTTCAGTCGGAACAAGTATCCCAGAGTTGGCAGCTTCCATTATTGCAGTTATAAAAAAGGAAAAAGCAATTTCATTAGGTAATTTAATTGGTTCTAATATTTTTAACCTTCTAGCTGTGCTTGGTATTACCTCAATCATCACACCTATAAATGTAGTTGACCAAGGATTATTGACAAATGATATATTTTGGATGTTGGGAATCTCTTTTTTAATACTGCCCTTGGTGTTTTTGCCAAAAGGATTGCGTTTGGGATGGCGAGACGGGCTTGTTCTAATTGCAGTTTATATTGCTTTTATCTATCTTACTATAGCTTAGCATAAAAGTTACCATGAAGTTTGGCTTATTTTTTTTTATTTGGGCAGTTATGTTCTCATTCGCTCCTGTGGCTTATTCTCAGTCGGATGAATTTATTACAGGGAAACTTTTAGATGCTAAAACTAAGGAGCCAATTGTTTTTGCTACGGTTAGAATTCAGGGTAAAGCACTTGGGGTAATTTCCAACCTAGATGGGGGTTTTAAGATTCCAATAGAGTTTCAACTTGAAGGTACGGTCTTGGAAATTTCCAGTATGGGTTATGAGACCAAGAATATTCAAATCTCAACCCTCAAAAAAAATGGCATTAATACTATTTTAATTAAAAGTGCAGTTCTGGAGCTCCAGGAGACTATTGTTACAGCTAAGGCAAAGCGATCGAAACGATTATCTGCCAGAAAAATCATTAAGTATGCCCTAGAAAGAATTCCAGATAATTATCCCAATGATCCTTTTAGTCTAATAGGATATTATCGCGATTATCAATTGCAGAAGAAAGAGTATATTAATTTGAACGAAGCCATTGTTCAGGTTTTTGATATGGGTTTTCAAAGTGACGACTATACGAATACCCAATATGGCTTATTTTCTTATGAGAAGAACAAGGATTTTAAAGTAGATTCTTTAGCTGCAAAGCCGTATGACTATGTTACAAAAGATAAGTTTATTCCAGATGCTTCTTTGATAAGTGATTATGGTGGAAACGAATTGATGATTTTACATATTCATGATGCTATTAGGAATCATGATATAAAAACATACTCTTTTGTAAATAAATTGACGGAAGATTTTTTAAAAGGACACCTTTTTTCATCAGTTGAGAAAACATCTTATGGAAACAAAGCTGTTTATAAGATTGGTATTAAAAAAATGATGCCTCCTTTTCAGGTTGTGGGAACTATTTATATTGATAAAAGTAATTATGCCATTCGTAAGTTGGACTATGCGGTCTATAAGAAGAACTCGGATAGCAGTTTCGAGAACAAAAGAGATTTTTACAATTCTACAGAGAAAGAATTACTCATAGAAATTTTAGTTGAATATACAGACATTAAAGATAAAATGTATTTAAATTATATTTCTTTCCATAACAAATTTAGAATAAGACGCCCAGCACTATTCAGAATAAAAAAGGGCCTTTTTGATAAGGCAAATGGGCTCCTGGAAATTGAGCTAAACAAACCAGCAAAAAATTATGATGAGTTAAAACTATCAGATTTTAGTCTAACATTTAAAGGGAAAGAAATACGGGTTCAAAGAATAATTAAAGCTGTTGGGAATAAAATTACTGTAAAACTTAGCTCTAAACCTGGCCAAATTGAGCTTATAAGTCAATTATTATCTAATGATAGAGACTTAGAAAAGGAAAAACTGTTTATGCGCATTAAAAATTTAATTGATGAAGATTTTAATCTATTGGATGAACGTAAATTGGAAAGCTTTGATCAGTTTAGGGAGTTCTTCACTCAAAAAGTAATTAAGGATTTTAATAATGATTTTTCCAAAGAAGATTTAATGTATAAAACTATTCCTTTATACGACTCTAGTCAGCCTATCTATAAAAAAAATGACAATGTGGATTACTGGATGAATACTCCATTAAAAACGATTGAGAACTAAAAAAACCGCCTTATTTCTGAGACGGTTTTTTTATAATCAACAATTAATTTATTTGTTTTAAACCTTTGCAGATTTAACTGTTTGGATAATTCTACCTGCAATCTTATATGGGTCACCGTTAGAGGCTGGTCTTCTATCTTCCAACCATCCTTTCCATCCACTTTCTACTGTTGCAATAGGAATACGAATAGATGCGCCACGGTCGGAAATACCAAAACTGAATTCATTAATAGATTGTGTTTCGTGATCTCCGGTTAAACGCTGATCGTTAAATTCGCCATATACAGCAATGTGTTCTTTTACCACAGGTCGGAAAGCTTCACATATTTTTTCATAAGTAGCTTTATCTCCACACGTTCTTAATGTTGTATTAGAGAAATTAGCATGCATTCCAGATCCATTCCAATCCATATCTTTTCCTAACGGCTTTGGATGATATTCTATATAAAAACCATATTGCTCAGTTAAACGATCTAATAGGTAACGAGCTACCCAAATTTCATCACCGGCCTTTTTAGCTCCTTTTGCGAATAATTGGAACTCCCATTGTCCAGAAGCAACCTCTTGGTTAATTCCCTCAAAATTGATTCCAGCTGCGATGCATAAATCTGCATGCTCTTCAACCAAATCCCTTCCATGGGTATTTTTACCACCAACAGAGCAGTAGTACATACCTTGCGGCGCAGGATAACCACCTATTGGGAAGCCTAGAGGCAGTTGCGTTTGAGTGTCCATAATAAAATACTCTTGTTCAAAACCAAACCAGAAGTCATTATCATCATCATCTATTGTTGCTCTACCATTGGATTCGTGTGGAGTCCCATCTGCATTTAAAACCTCAGTCATTACTAAGAAACCATTATTTCTTGCAGGGTCTGGGAAAATTGCTACTGGCTTTAATAAACAATCTGAAGAACCTCCTTCAGCTTGCCTTGTTGAACTTCCATCAAAAGACCACATTGGGCAATCTTCTAATTTACCACTAAAGTCATTTACTACTTTAGTCTTGCTTCGCATGTTTTGCGTTGGAAAATAGCCATCCAACCAGATGTACTCTAATTTTGACTTACTCATAATAGTGGGTAGTTTACTTTAAATTTTAATAAGGGGTAAAAATAATTATTTTCTGTACATTATAAATTTTTAGGGGAAGTAAATCGTCAAAAGTTATCAAAAATTTGTTAACCCCCTTTTTTGCAGGGGTTAATTAATAAAATGTCATTTTTTAGCCCATATATTGCTAAATTGTTAATTTTACAGTCTTAAAATTCCACCAAAATGTCTAAGATGAGATTTGATGCCTTGGCAGATAGCCACAAAAGAGAGAAAATATTGATAGATGAGACAGGAAAACGCTCTGATTTATTTGGCAAAAATGTTTTTAACGAGTCAAAAATGCTTCAATTTTTGACCACAGATGCTTACAATAAGGTAAAATCGGCAATTTTTTCTGGTAGTAAGATTGATAGAAAGATTGCCGATCAGGTTGCCGAAGGAATGAAAGCTTGGGCACTTTCTATGGGAGCTACCCATTACACACATTGGTTTCAACCACTTACGGGAGCTACTGCAGAAAAGCATGATGCTTTTTTCGATTTATTACCAGATGGGCGTGCTATGGAGAAATTCGGCGGTAGGCAATTGGTTCAGCAAGAACCTGATGCCTCTAGTTTTCCCAGTGGTGGGATAAGGAACACGTTTGAAGCTCGTGGTTATACTGCATGGGACCCAACATCCCCAGCATTTATATACAAGACAACTCTTTGTATTCCAACCATATTCGTTTCATACACTGGGGAGGCATTGGACAATAAAGCACCACTATTGCGCGCATTAAATGCTGTTGATGAAGCTGCTACTGGCGTAGCTCAATATTTTGATAAAAACGTGCGTAAAGTAAATGCTACTTTGGGCTGGGAACAAGAGTATTTCCTAATTGATAAGGCTTTGGCACAATCCCGCCCAGATATTTTAATGACAGGTAGAACCTTAGTGGGCAACTCTGCTGCAAAAGAGCAACAGTTGGACGATCACTACTTTGGAGTAATTCCGAGTAGGGTTTTAAGTTTTATGAGTGAGTTGGAAAAAATATGTACCCAATTGGGAATTCCAGTGAAGACAAGGCATAATGAAGTCGCTCCAAATCAGTTTGAATTGGCGCCAGTTTTTGAAGAGGCCAATTTATCCGTAGACCATAACCTTTTGCTAATGGATGTTATGGATGAAATAGCTGACAAGCATGGATTTAAGGTACTCTTTCATGAGAAGCCTTTTGCTGGTATAAATGGTTCTGGAAAGCACAATAACTGGTCCTTGGCAACAGATACTGGAGTAAATTTGTTAAGTCCGGGTAAGACCCCAATGAAGAACCTTCAGTTTTTAACCTTTTTTGTCAATACAATCAAGGCGGTGGATGCCTACGAGGAATTGCTTCGTTCTTCAATTGCATCTGCTAGTAACGATCACCGTTTAGGGGCTAATGAAGCGCCGCCAGCGATTATCTCCATTTTTGTAGGGAAACAATTAGGTGAAGTATTGGACGAATTGGAAGGCGTTTCCAAAGGGAAACTTTCACCAGAAGAAAAGACAGAGTTAAAACTAAATGTGGTTGGTAAAATCCCTGAGATTTTATTAGATAATACAGACCGTAACCGTACATCACCTTTTGCATTCACTGGAAATAAATTTGAGATGCGAGGAGTAGGTGCAAAGATGAACTGCGCCAAACCAATGACCGTTTTAAACACTATAGTTGCAAAGCAGTTAACCGATTTTAAAAAAGAGGTTGATGCCTTAATTGATAAGAAAAATTTAAAAAAGGACGAAGCAGTTTTTAATGTGCTTAGAGAATATATTAAAAATTCGAAGCGTATACGTTTTGATGGTGACGGCTATAGTGATGATTGGCAAAGTGAGGCGCATAAGCGAAAATTGAGCAATAATAAGAATACCCCAGAAGCACTTAAAGTATTAACTTCGAAAGAAAGTGTTGCGTTGTTTGATGTAACCGATGTAATGAATGAGACGGAGTTAAAGGCACATCAAGAAGTAGAATTGGACAACTATGTATTCCACATTCAGATTGAAGGGCGAATCTTGGGTGAACTTATCTACAACCATATTATCCCTTCGGCGATAAAATATCAAAACCTATTGTTGGAAAATGTTGCTGGACTCAAGGAAGTCTATGGAGCGGCGCATAAAAAATTAACAGAACCCCAATTAAATATTTTAGAGAAGATAGGGGAGCATATTTTAGAAGCTAAAAAGCTGACAGATGCCATGTTGCTTACTAAGAATAAAGCACATAGACTATCCACTATCAGTAAAAAAGCAGAAGCATATTGTAATGATGTAAAGCCCTACTTTGATAAAATTCGTACAGAGGCAGATGCTTTAGAACAATTAGTAGCTGATGATTTATGGCCTTTGACAAAATATCGTGAATTGCTATTTGTCAAATAAGCCTTATGAAACTCACGCTAAAAGATATTGAAAAGGCAAAAAGCAGAATAGACCCCTACATAAATAAAACCCCTATTCTAACCTCTTCACTTTTGAATGAATGGCTGGGTCATGAAATTTATTTTAAAGCAGAAAACTTCCAAAAAATCGGGGCTTTTAAGGCTAGGGGAGGAGTTAACACTTTAGCGTGGTTGTTAGAAAATGGACATCGACCCAAACATATTGTTGCCAATAGCTCTGGGAACCATGCACAGGCTGTAGCTTATGCTGCAAAGCAATTTGGGATTCCGGCAACAATTTTTATGGCTGCTTATTCTTCTAAAGTAAAAGTACAAGCGACCAAAGCCTATGGTGCTAACGTTGTTTTAAATGAAACACGTGATATTACAGATGCTAAAGTAGCAGAAGCGGCGAAAGAAGAAGGCACCTTTTGGATTCCACCATTTAATCATGAACAAGTTATCTGTGGACAAGGAACAGCAGCCTACGAAGCAATTGCAGAATTAGATGCTATTGACGCGGTCTTTACCCCTTGTGGAGGTGGCGGACTCACTTCTGGGTCCTTAATTTCTACCCGTGGTTTAGCCCCAAAAGCCAAAATGTTTGGGGTAGAACCTTTAAATGCCAATGATGCTGCAGAATCTTTAAGAAAAGGAACAATTCAACGCTTATCAGGTGTGCCAGATACTTTAGCTGATGGTGCTATGACCATGGCTGTTGGGGATATCACTTTTGAGTATTTAAAGCAATTGGATGGGTTTTACGAAATTGAAGAAGAATATTTAATCTATTGGACCCAGTGGTTAACCCACCTGCTAAAATGCAGAATAGAACCCACTTGCGCTATGCCTATGGAAGCCATACGTAGATGGTTGCAAACCCAGAAAACCAAAAAACGTGTATTAATGGTCATTTCTGGGGGTAATATAGATCAACCGACTACGCAAAAGATTTGGGAGAAAGATTGCCTGACCAAAAAGCCTACATTATTCGAATAATATACGTTTGTAAACGTTTGTTTGTAGAGCTATTACTGACTAAAAGACAATAAGTTATGTGATTTCAACATATAAGTGTGATATCTTTATACAACAGATGGGGTACATTCAGCTAAAGCTGACCCATGCCGCTATACTTTGCAAAGCAAAGCCCCGCCCCACGGGAAATGTACCCCATCGCCGGGCTAAACCAAATCACTTTAATTGCGGCGCGAAGACCTAAGTAATACAGCTTTAACTGCGGTGCGTGTGGAATGAAAACGTACACCATCAATTGGCTTTAAGTAATTTGGCCACCTTCACCAGCACTTCGTATATTTAAATGAATTTAAACATACTACGCGCTGAAGGTAACTAAGTTTAGTCCGGCGCTGGTAGTAATTTGAGAAACTATGAAAAAAACAGTGGTACATTTTGAAATAGGCTGTGCTGATTTAGATAAAACATCTAAATTTTATAAAACCGTCTTTGATTGGAATTTAAAGATGCACGGGAATTCTGCCATAATCGACACAGGAAATGAAGATTCGTTAAGTGGGCATATCAATAAACTGGGACCAGATGACCCTCAAAATTATGTAACGGTTTATATTGAAACTGATTCCCTACTCTCTGACCTAGAAGCAATTGAATTCAACGGTGGAGAGATATTTGTAAAACCAATTAAGCTACCTGATGGAAGAGAATTTGCTTGGTTTAAAGATGTGGCTGGCAATCTAATTGGGTTAATTACGCCAAAGTAAATTCCCCAATCAGCAATGTTAATGAATAAAAATAATGTCAACAATGGCTATAATTCAGTGTGGCTTTTTTACTAACTTGAAACTTATTAACCATTGATACTGCTGGATTTCATACAGAAAATTTACCATTGAAATATTGACAACAAAATCATAGCTAAGACTTTTGGTAGTAATTAAAGAAGCGGAAGTCAAAAAGAAATGAACATAAAAATATTATGAAAAAAACTATATCAATCTTATTGTTTGGATTAATTATTTTGAGTTGTTCTAACTATAAAAATGAGAACAATAATCCTAACGAAATAAAAAAGTTGCAAATCGAAAATGATAGCTTAATTACGATAATAATACAAAATAAGTCTATTATGGAAAATCAAATGATCAGGTCGCTAACTTTTCAAGATGGAAATGCTGAAAATGCAATGAATTTTTATGTGGAATTGTTCGAGAATTCTAAAATCATTAATGTAAGTCGTTGGGGAAATGGAGCACCTGTAGCTGAAGGAAAAATTATGCAAGCCACATTCGAACTAAACGGAAATTTATTTATGTGCAGTGATAGCCCGCCAGTTCACGATTGGGATTTTTCGCCTGCTGTTTCTAATTATATAGATTGTGAGAATGAGGAAGAAATGAATAGACTTTTCTCAAAACTAGCCGAAAACGGAAAAGTAACAATGGGATTAGCTAATTACGGATTTAGCGAAAAATTTGGTTGGGTAATTGACCAATTTGGAATTTCATGGCAATTGAATTTGAAATAAAAATAATTACTGCTAATAATGGATATAATGCATTGTGGTTTTTTCACACACCAAAATAAAAGTATGAATAGACAACTGATTTGTAGGTAAAATAATTCTACGGATGATTGCATAACGAAATCATAGCCGATACAGGCGATATTTATTTCCAACTCCTAACCTCGGTTTTGTTATTTTTGTCCAAACAGAATAATACATGTCCTCAGACACGAGTAAAAGATATGCCCAACGTGGAGTTTCCGCTTCCAAAGAAGATGTACATAACGCTATAAAAAATATAGACAAGGGGCTTTTCCCCAAAGCGTTTTGCAAAATTGTGGAAGACCATTTGACGGGTAGTGATGACCATTGTTTGGTAATGCATGCAGATGGTGCTGGAACCAAGTCTTCTTTGGCTTATATGTACTGGAAAGAAACAGGGGATATTTCTGTTTGGAAAGGAATTGCACAGGATGCCTTAATCATGAACATAGATGATTTAATCTGCGTTGGGGCTACGGATAATATTATGCTTTCATCAACCATTGGGCGCAATAAAAACCTTATTCCGGTTGAGGTGATATCAGCCATTATCAACGGTACTGAAGAATTGATTGAGGATTTGAAAACACATGGAATAACAATTCATTCTACCGGTGGTGAAACTGCTGATGTTGGAGATTTGGTTAGAACTATTATTGTAGATTCTACGGTTACTGCGCGCATGAAACGTAGTGATGTAATTGATAATGCCAATATCAAAGAAGGCGATGTTATTGTTGGTTTGGCTTCTTTTGGTCAGGCTACTTATGAAAAGGAGTATAATGGCGGTATGGGGAGTAATGGACTTACTTCTGCTAGGCACGATGTATTTTCCAAATACCTCGCGGATAAATATCCAGAAAGTTTTGATGCTTCTGTCCCAGAAGATTTAGTGTATTCTGGTAAAACCAAGCTCACGGATGAAGTAGTGTATTCTCCTTTGGATGCAGGTAAATTAGTTTTGTCACCAACAAGAACCTATGCGCCAATAGTTAAAAAAATATTGAAAAAATATGCTTCTAAGGAAATACATGGTATGGTACACTGTAGTGGTGGAGCGCAGACTAAAATACTTCACTTTATAGATAGGCTACATATTGTAAAAGACAATCTTTTTCAAGTTCCACCATTGTTCAAATTAATCCAAGAACAATCTGGGACAGATTGGAAAGAAATGTACCAGGTTTTTAACTGTGGTCATCGTCTAGAATTGTATGTTGACCCAGCGGTTGCCGATGATTTAATTTCCGTTTCAAAGTCTTTTGATGTAGATGCTCAAATAGTGGGTAGGGTAGAAGCAAGCAATACAAAAAAATTGACCATTAAAAGCGAATACGGAACATTTACGTATTAGCCATACGATTAAGCAAAATCTCACGTTCTTTTAATAAACATAATGCTATGGAAAGAAAAGAATTTTTGAGAAGCATAGGTGCTGGTGCAGCTTTTGCACTAACTTTTCCTTGCTTAAACGGTTGTTCTTCAGATTCAGAAGACTTAGAAACCTTCCCAGAACCTACAGGTGTGGACTTTATTGTCGATTTAACAGCTGCTGATTCCGCTCCATTGGCAAATAATGGTGGTTTTATTTTAGCAAAATCCAACCCTGCTGATAGGCTTACAGATATTGTAGTTGCCAGAAACCTAGAAGGAAATTTCGTGGCAGCTAGTCAAATTTGTAGTCACCAACAAACAGATGAGGTGCGATTTGTGAATGAAGATGGAGGTATTTTTAAATGCTCTACCCACGGTTCGCGTTTTGCCCAAGACGGTACCCCCTTGAACCAAGTTGATAGTACTACTCCAAGACCCTTAAAAGTATTCCAAACAGAACTTAACGGAGATATGCTTCGCGTATTTGAAAGCTAAGCCTTAGATTGATGATGAAGCAGTTACTATTTGTTTTGACACTTTTTTTTTCGATTGGAGCTGTAGCCCAGGATTGGAAAGAAAATTATAGTGATGCGCTTGCCAAAGCAAAAGCTGATGATAAACCATTGATTTTGGTTTTTTCAGGTTCTGATTGGTGTCCACCTTGTAAGAGATTGGATAAAACTATTTGGACTTCAGATGAGTTTAAAAGTTTTTCTTCAGAAAAATATGTATTGTATAAAGCTGATTTTCCACGGAAAAAAGCAAATCAACTCCCCCAAGAACAGCTAAATCAAAATAAGGAACTAGCTGAACGCTTTAACCCAAAAGGACACTACCCTTTGGTGCTGGTATTAGATAAATCGGAACAGGTTCTTGGCAAAACGGGCTATCAAAAGATAAGCCCAAAAGAGTATATTGCTGTCCTGAATTCCTTTTTATAATGAAACAATGGACCGTTATTATTTGCTGTTTTTTTTGTTTTTTGACCTTTGGTCAGAATCAAGAAAAACTGGTAACGGTTAAGAAAGTTTTAAAGCTAATGGGCACCCGTTTTGAAATAACGGTCGTTGCCCAAAATGAAGAGATAGGCTATATCAATATTCAAGAAGCTATTGCGGAAATCACTCGAATTGAGAAAATGATTTCTTCTTGGGACAAGGATAGCGAAACTTCCAAAATCAATAAAAATGCAGGTATAAAACCTGTTAAAGTGAGTTTTGAACTTTTCAAGCTCATAGAACGTGCAAAAAAACTCTCTGAGATTACAGATGGCGCTTTTGATATTTCTTATGCTTCCATGGACAACATATGGAAGTTTGATGGTACAATGGACAAACTTCCAACAAAACCGCAGATAGAAAGCTCAATTTCCAAAATAGGTCATGAGAAGATAGTTCTTAATGCCGATTCACAAACAGTTTTTTTATCGGAAGAAGGAATGCGAATTGGTTTTGGTGCTATAGGAAAAGGCTTTGCTGCTGATAGGACAAAAGAGCTGTTGATTTCTAAAGGGGTAAAGGCAGGACTAATAAATGCTTCTGGAGATTTAACGACCTGGGGAACTAAGGCAACGGGTGAGAAATGGATGATAGGTATCGCAAATCCTTTAAGTAAGGACAAGGTTTTTTCATGGCTTCCAATTGTGGAATCTTCAGTTGCGACCTCAGGGAATTATGAAAAGTATTTAATGTTTGATGGTAAAAAGTATTCTCATATTATTGATCCAAGGACAGGCTATCCAACCACAGGAATAAACAGTGTTTCCATTTTTGCAAAAGATGCAGAATTGTGTGATGCATTAGCGACAGCTGTTTTTATAATTGGTAGGGATAGTGGAATCCATTTAATCAATCAAATTCCAGGTGTTGAAGTTGTTGTTGTAGATGGTGAAAATAAAATCCATAAAAGCTCAGGTATTTTGTTCGATAATAATCAGTAGTTTTAGTTATGCATAAGTTTTTAATTTTAATTCTAATATTGATTTGTTCTAGCTCTTGTGTAGCAGTAAAAGGGTATGATAAAGTCTATCTGAATGATGGTGATATGCAATTGAGTGCTAGGGCTTCCGAACGTTTTGAAACCAACTTTCAACTATATCGTGAAGCTTCTTCTGGTGCAAATGGAGGAAAAACTGGAGGTGGTTGTGGTTGTAACTGAAACCCAAATTTTGTGAACTAAATGAAACGAAATTTGATGGTTGAAGTTACCCTGAGCGTAGTCGAAGGGTCTTTATAGATTAAAAGCTAATAATTTTACGAGAATTCTTGTTTTGAAGAAACTGTCTTTTGTTTTAATCTGTGTGTTTTTTGGTGTAGCTGTGTATTCCCAACAAAATGATACTTCCTACAAAAGAAAAGTACTGGAAGCGAGCGAATTGGATGTGTTATTTAGTTACTATAGTCAAGAGGGGCAAAATGCTGCTGTAACTGGTGGTGAAGGAACAGAGGAGTTAACCGATGCCACTTCTACATTGGTATTGAGAATGCCTATAAATGCGGATGATATTTTAACTGTTGATGTGGGCTTGTCCGCTTACACTTCAGCTTCTTCAAGTAATGTGAACCCTTTGGATGGGAATAATCCTAATGTGAGTCCGTTTGATGCATCCTCAGGAGAATCAAGAAAAGATATACTTGCCTATTTTAATCCAACGTATCGGCATAGTTCCGATGATAGAAATAATATTTGGAGTGCCAATGCATATGTGTCTAATGAATACGATTATTTTTCCATAGGCTTTGGAGGCTCGTATGCGAAACTATTCAATGAAAAAAATACCGAAATAGGCATTAGTGGTAGGGTGTTTTTAGATAAATGGAATTCACAGTACCCTATAGAGTTAAGACAAGGTTTTTTTGATGACCGTATTACAGGTAATGGAACATATGCTCCAGACTTTACTGAATTTATAGATGAAAAAAGAAATACCTATTCCGTTTCACTTTCATTTTCTCAAATTTTAAGTAAAAAACTGCAAGCTTCATTGTTTGTGGATTTGGTTTCTCAAAATGGTCTATTGAGCACACCTTTCCAACGCGTTTATTTTAGTGATGTTGATGACTTTTTTATTGATGATTTTCAGTTAGCAGATGATATTGAACGGCTACCAGATTCCAGGTTTAAGATTCCTCTTGGTGGTCGACTAAACTATTATTTGAATGATGCCGTCGTATTGCGGTCTTATTATCGTTTTTATTATGACGATTGGGGAATAACATCCCATACTGCTAATATAGAAGCGCCGATTAAACTAAATGATAAATTTACCCTCTATCCTAGCTATCGTTACTATACTCAAACAGCTGCTGATTATTTCTATGTAAAAGAAGCCGCTTTATCGAGTTTTGATTTTTATACTTCTGATTACGATTTATCAGCTTACCAAGCAAATCAATTAGGTTTTGGAGTACAGTATAGAGATATTTTTAATAGTGCAAGAGTCTTCTTTTTTGGTTTACAGACCATTAATTTACGTTACAGTTATTATGATAGAAGTGACGGTTTAAATGCCTCCATTCTAACTTTGAGCACTACTTTTATTATTGATTAGTTACATCTTTTTTCAAAATTGATCCCATCAAAAAAATCGTAAATTCGCATTTTAAGGAGGATTGAACTATGCTAGATAAACTGAATATTGTAAAGCAACGCTTTGATGAGGTTTCGGATTTAATTATTCAACCAGATATCATCACTGACCAGAAGCTTTATGTGAAGTTGAATAAAGAATACAAAGATTTAAAGGCACTTGTTGATAAACGTGACTTATATATTGAGTTGACCAACAATTTGAATGAGGCAGAGGAAATTATTGCTGACGGTAGTGACGAAGAAATGGTTGAAATGGCCAAAATGCAATATGATGAAGCTAAAGAGGCTATTCCAAAGCTAGAAGAAGAAATTAAGTTTATGCTCATTCCAAAAGACCCGGAAGATGAAAAAAATGTAGTCATGGAAGTTCGTGCAGGTACTGGAGGTGATGAGGCAAGTATTTTTGCTGGGGATTTATATCGCATGTATGCAAAGTATTGCGAATCCAAAGGATGGAAAACCAATATTATAGATTTAAGTGAAGGTACCAGTGGTGGTTATAAAGAAATCCATTTTGAAGTTAATGGAGAGGATGTTTACGGTACTTTAAAATTTGAGGCAGGAGTGCACCGCGTGCAACGTGTTCCGCAAACTGAAACCCAAGGTCGTGTCCATACTAGTGCAGCTACGGTTATGGTAATTCCGGAAGCAGAAGATTTTGATGTGCAAATAGACCCAAAAGATGTTCGAATAGATTTCTTTTGCTCTTCGGGTCCTGGTGGTCAATCAGTTAATACCACTTACTCAGCGGTACGCTTAACGCATGTTCCAACTGGATTGGTGGCACAATGTCAAGACCAAAAATCCCAACATAAAAACAAAGAAAAAGCTTTTAAAGTACTTCGGTCAAGATTATATGATTTAGAGTTGGCGAAAAAACAGGAAGAAGATGCTGCAAAACGAAACTCTCAAGTGAGCAGTGGTGATCGCTCTGCCAAGATTAGAACTTATAATTACCCGCAGGGCAGGGTTACCGACCACAGAATTGGATTAACGCTATATGACCTGCAAAACATTATCAATGGTGATATTCAGAAAATCATTGATGAATTGATGTTGGTTGAAAATACCGAAAAACTAAAAGAAGCTTCTGAGATATTTTAGATTGGTAGTCAGTAGAAAATTACTATTAGTTGTCACACTGAGCTTGTCGAAGTGTTGTAGTGGGATATAAAAGAAAAGTATTTATAGCATTTGAAAACAAAAGATTTAATAGCTCAAATCAAAAAAAAGCAATCCTTTCTCTGTGTTGGTTTAGATACCGATTTAGAAAAGATTCCAAAACATCTTTTACAAGAAGGAGATCCTATTTTTAGCTTTAATAAAGCTATTATAGATGCCACTCAGGAGTTTTGCGTAGCCTTCAAGCCAAATATTGCTTTTTATGAAGCCTATGGCTTAAAAGGTTGGAAATCACTTGAAAAAACAATTGATTATCTAAACACAAACTATCCGGAGCAGTTTACGATTGCTGATGCAAAAAGAGGGGATATTGGAAATACTTCTACCCGGTATGCCAAAGCTTTTTTTGAAGAATTGGCTTTTGACTCAATCACCATAGCACCATACATGGGACGTGATTCTGTTGAACCGTTCCTAGAGTTTACCAATAAGCATACTATTTTGTTGGCCTTGACCTCAAATAAAGGAGCTTTTGACTTTCAGACAAAGCATATGGATAATCAAGAACTCTATAAAGAAGTTCTGACGGTTTCCAAGACGTATGAAAATGCTGAAAACTTGATGTATGTTGTAGGCGCTACGCAAGCCGAATACTTAAAAGAAATTCGAGAGATAGTGCCAAACAGCTTCTTATTGGTACCGGGCGTTGGTGCCCAAGGGGGGAACCTAAAAGAAGTGTGTAAGTATGGGATGAATTCAACTGTGGGTCTATTGGTGAATTCTTCTAGAGGAATTATTTACGCTTCCAATACAGAGGGCTTCGCAGATGAAGCGGCTTTAAAAGCCAAAGAAATTCAAACGCAAATGAAGAAGGAATTAGAAAAATTATACTAAATCCTCCAATATTCTTTTAATGCTTTGTGCTTTGCGCTCAAAGAACTCTCCCAATTTGGTATCGATGTAATTAGCATCCATGGCCTTACTTAAAAAGTTCTCGTAACGGTATTGTAAAATAGCCACCGCATTACTTTCTCCTGTGATTGGAGTCACTGCTCCAACTCTACAATATTGCTTTTCCATAGTTCAAAAGATTTGTTCTAACAAAGATACGTTCAAAACATTGGTTTAGACTACGATGTAAATGTGTACACACCTAAAAATCAGGCAGTTTGTCTAATTTTTAACTAATAATTAATAGCTCTAGATGTTTTTGCGGGTTTTGTTGGCTAAAAATTAACGTACTTTTATAAAAAATTTAGATTGCTCAACTATACCAAATATTTACATAAAACTTCAAATGAATGGGTGACTTTTGTTCATGGAGCTGGAGGAAGTTCTACAATTTGGTACAAGCAGTTAAGGGATTTTAAAGAACACTTCAATATCCTATTATTGGATTTAAGGGGTCATGGGAACTCCAAACCTAATCTAAAAGATGCGTTCAGCGATAAGTATACTTTTGACAGTATAACAGATGATATTGTGGAGGTAATTGATTATGAGGGAGTTAAAAAGTCACATTTTATCGGAATTTCCTTAGGAACCATTCTGATACGTAATTTAGCAGAAAAATACCCGGACAGGGTTGCAAGTATGGTAATGGGCGGTGCTATTATGAAATTAAATTTTCGATCGCAAGTATTAATGCGATTGGGCGTTATTTTTAAATCAATAGTACCTTACATATGGTTATACAAGTTCTTTGCCTTCGTAATCATGCCAAATAAGAACCATAGGGAGTCGCGCTTGCTTTTTGTTAGGGAAGCCAAGAAATTATATCAGAAAGAGTTTATAAGGTGGTTTAAACTTACTTCTGAGATTAATCCATTGTTACGTTTTTTTAGAACTGTAGATATTGAAATTCCAACACTATATATTATGGGTGGTGAGGACTACCTTTTCCTTCCGACCATAGAGAAAGTGGTAAAATCGCATCAAATGTCTCAATTGGCAGTTATAGATAACTGTGGACATGTAGTGAATGTAGAACAACCCATTGTTTTTAATAATAGCGTAATTGAATATTTATCTAATTTAAAATGATACCTAAACAGGTTATATTCCTAGTAATTTTTCTTTCCCTTTCTTACAGTTTATCATCGCAAACAGCAGATTGTAAATGCTGTTCAGAAAACCATTCTGCATTTGATTTCTGGGTTGGTTCTTGGGAAGTAACGAACAAGGATGGTTCAATTGCTGGAAAAAATACAATCGCTAAAGTTGAAGGAGATTGTGTCCTTCGTGAGAATTGGACAAGTGCTACACCAGGTTATACAGGCACCAGTCTTAATTTCTATAACTTAGAAACTGGACAATGGGAACAACTTTGGATTGATAATTCTGGAAGTCATTTAAAGTTAAGGGGTAATAAGTTTGGAAACCAAATGATTCTCTCTTCGGATGAATTTGAACATACTGATGGAAAGTTATATGTAAACAGAATAACCTGGACAGCAAACACTAATGGTACTGTAAGGCAATTATGGGAAGTATTAAACAAAGGAAAGGTTGTAAACGTACTTTTTGATGGACTTTATTCCCCAATAAAGTAAACTATATAAAGGCGACTCTGAAGTTTTTGATAGCTAATTCAAATAAATCACCCTAAAAATGAGACATAATTTTTTTTTAGAAGTATGTATCAGAGCCACCTTATATAGTTAAGCTGAGTGTAAATAAACATCGTAAACTGCTTGTTTTGGGTAATCCTTATAAACTATTACTTAATCCCGATAATTACTTACTATAAAATAGTAATCCAGAGTTTTGACTAAATGACCTGAATTATTTACAAAGTTCATAAAGTGCTTTCCTGTAAGAATTAATAAGGTTGTAAATAAGAAAAATGGAAACGGTAACTTTTATGGATAACATAAAATAATTGCTCAGTTTGTCATATTTGTTTATTACGTTAGCAGACCAATAGTAAGAGTGTTATACTAGCTTTAGTAATAATTTATTTCTGCTGGAAACAGAATTATAAATATTAGAAGATTCATTCTCTTTTTTGGAAATATTATTTATTGAAGTGAATTTAATAACCGTTGTGCGTGGAGAATATTAGTAATAATAGCTTGGTATGCTTCAAATATGCATTTGGAAACTTGAAATAATTATAATAAGGTCGCCTAGAAAGTAATTTCTAGGCGACCTTATTATGTAAGTTCCTTTTTATTTATTAATATCTAATTTTGGTCTGCAGGCGTTAAATTAGGGTTGGCATCGATCTCCGCCTGTGGGATTTTGAATATCCAGTCGTTGTTGACCGATGGCCTGTCCTGTTGGAAGGCCTCTTGGTAGAGTATTTCCGAAGCACCGGAACCACCATCAGCAGT
>NZ_BTGR01000004.1:0-314404 GCF_036985525.1 Croceitalea sp. MTPC6 | reverse complement strand
CAGGGTATACGGTCGGAGCTCCTCCGAACAATGCTGCGACGGTGACGATAACGAGCGAGGATAATACAATTTCGATAGTCTCAGATATAACCCTTGATGAAGGAGATTCTGGACCAACAGCTTTTGTATTTACAATAAATCGTACGGGTAATTTGACAAATGCTTCGACCGTTGATTATACTGTTGCTGGAAGCGGAACTTCGCTTACGGACGATTCTGATTTTGTTGGTGGAGTTTCTCCAAGCGGAACAATCTCTTTTGCAGCCAATGAAGCAAGTACCACAGTTGCTATTAATGTAAATGGGGATACAGATTTTGAGCCTGATGAAACTTTTACGATTACATTAAGTAATCCAAGTGCAGGTTCCACGATAGGTACTGCAACAGCTATAGGTACAATCACTAATGATGATAATGGAATAGTTAGTATAGTTAATACTACTAATGGCTTAGAAAATGGAGCTGGTTCAGTTATCAATGGGGTTTTAACAGTTTCTCAGACAATTGCTACAACTTCAAATACTGTAATTACATATAGCGTTACAGCAACTGCAACTGAAGGGGTTGATTTTTCAACTTTAAGTAGAACGGCAACAATAATTGCAGGTCAAATGTCCACTGAGATAATAGTGCCAATACTTGAAGATACCATTGTTGAAGGTAATGAAAGTGTAATAATAACATTGACGGCCATTACATCTGGTGGTGCATTAGAATTGGATGCTACACCAGCTAACCGTACGGCAACCAATACTATTATTGATGATGATACAGCCACGATTACTATTGCAGATGTGAGTGGTCTAGAAAATACAGGTACAATAACGATAAATGCTAGTTTAGATAATGCTGTGGTTGGTGGCTTTCAGGTACGAGTTACAACTACAGATGGCACTGCAACAGTAGCAAATAATGACTATAATGCAATTACGAATCAGCCATTAAATTTTTTAGGTAATGCAAATGAATTAAGAACAATAACATTGACTACACAAGCTGACGCAGTTATAGAAGCTGATGAAGTTTTAACTATTTCAATGAGTAACTTGTTGCCCAATTCTTTGCCAGTGGATATTTCTGATACAGCTACAATTACCATTTTGAACGATGATTCTTGCCTTGCAGGAGGAACAGCTCCAGTTTTAGATGCTACTGAAGAAACTGCCTTTTGTGATAGTTTCAATAAAGATCTCGATGATTATACAACAAGCACACCTCCGGTTGGTTCAGAGTTAAGGTGGAGTACCAGTAACGTTGGATTGGATGATGACTCCACTCATTTAAGCACGAGTGTAGTAAATGTTGCAAACACCTATTTTGGATTCTTTTATGATACGGTAAATAATTGTGCTAGTCCTGCCCTACAAATAACAATTACTACAAATACCACACCTTCTCCTGGTACTGCAACAAATGTAGCTGCTTGTAGCATTCCTGCAAATGGAGTTTCAATAATAAATTTGGATGACCAGCTAGCAGGAGCTGATGCCGGAACTTGGTCATTGGTTACCGCGCCTGGAGGAAGTGCCACTACTATTAATGGGGCTAACGAAGTAAATTTTACAGGTCAACCAGATGGTACTTATATATTTAGGTACACTACAACTGATGCAGACCCACCATGTTCAAATCAAATAGAAGATTTAACGATAACAGTTTCTCAATGTATATTACCATGTGACGCTGGGAATACAGCTCCTGCCTTAGATACTGCTCAGCCAATAGATTTTTGTGATACTATCAATGTTGATTTGGATAATTATGTAACAAACACTGCACCAGCAGGTAGTACGTTAACATGGAGCACAAATGCTGACCCATTACAAGAAAGTGCGCATAGAAGCAGCGTTGTAAACGCTCCGGGCACCTATTATGGATTTTTCTATGATGATGTAAATAATTGTGCAAGCCCTACATTGGAAATCCCATTAACCATTAATATTACGCCAACAATAAATAGTTCGGTTGGCGGTGTGCGTTGCGGACCTGGAATTGTGACCTTAACTGCATCTTCAAATCAAACAAGTGCTTCCTTAAATTGGTATAATGTTCCTACTGGTGGTGCAATTTTAGGTACTGGGGGTACATTTGTTACTCCAAGTATATCAACCACAACTTCCTTTTATGTAGAGGCAACTTCAAATGGTTGTGCATCTGTAAGAACAGAGGTAATTGCTACAGTTAACGATCAACCATCTGCAGGTACTGCCACAAATACTACTGCTTGTAACTCAACTGGCAATGGAGGAGTCACTACAGTGGATTTGGACACCACTTTAAGTGGTCAAGATGCCGGAAATTGGATTTTTACATCTGGTCCTACAGGCGGTTCTCCTATAATTGGAGGTGATAATGTAGTAGATTTTAATGGGCTTCCTTTGGGGGATTATATATTTACGTATACTACAAATACTGCTGCGTCTCCGTGCACCAATGAATCAATTGATGTGACTGTTACTGTGATAGAATGTGTTTTTGATGCTGATGCTGATGGTTTGACCGATGAAGAAGAAGCTACTATTGGAACCGATCCCAATAATCCAGATACAGACGGTGATGGAATTTTAGATGGTCAAGAAGTGAACACCGATAATACGAACCCACTTGATGATTGTGATTCGGTAGGAGGAATGCCATTAGGGACCAGTGATTGTGATAATGATGGATTGACCACAGACGAAGAAACTGATTTAGGCACTAATCCTAATGATGCAGATTCTGATGGTGATGGTTTAACTGATGGTGAAGAAGTTCTTGTGGTAGATGATCCATCTACAGCAGAAGTACCTGAAAATGCTTCTGACCCTTTAGATCCATGTGATCCATTTTTAACTCCTGATTGTAATCCAGAACCCATTGATTTATTGATAGAGAAAAGTGTTGATAATGATAGACCACTATTGGGGGATAACGTTACGTTTACAATTTCTGCAACCAACCTGACTATGGACCGTGTTCTGGATATTACAATTACTGATATACTTGTGGCTGGATTTGTCTATGTTTCAGATACAGCCTCAAAAGGGTCATATGATATCACTACGGGTATATGGACAATTGATGAACTAGTTGCGGAAGAAGTGATTACTTTAGAAATCATTGTTACTGTTGTTGCCTCAGGTCCTCTGGAAAATACGGCAACCTTGACCAACTCTTTCCCTGTGGACAATATTAATGTCGATAATAATGAAGCTACGGTCACAGTACAGGCGGTGACCAGCCCATGCAGCGATTGTGGTACAATTTGTAATATGTTTTCTCCAAATCAAGATGGAACCAATGATTTCTTGATTTTAAATTGTTTTAATACTTACCCTAACAATTCGTTGCAGATTTTCGATAGGTATGGTAATAACGTATTTGAAGCGGCACCTTATGACAATTCTTGGGATGGAACATATAAGAACGGTGAATTGCCAAAAGGAACCTATTTTTATTTACTGGATTTAGGAGATGGTACCGAAGTTACTAAAGGTTGGATTCAAATAATTAGGTAAGATATGTTGAGGAAAACCTATTTTAGATATACACTCCATTTTATTGTTTTTGCATTTTGGTGCATAAGCTCTACAGCTCAAAGGGAACCGCAATACACTCAATATATGTATAATATTGGCAGTTTTAATCCTGCCTATGTGGGTTCAGTGGAATCTTCAGAATTTTCCGCTCTATATAGAGCGCAATGGATAGACATTCCTGGAGCTCCAAAAACACTAAGATTTGGAGCTAACATACCTATGTCAAACGAAAAAATGGGGGTTGGTTTTAATGTGGTAAGCGATCAATTAGGACCTTCTTCGCAAACTTACATAGATGTTGCGTATTCCTATCAGGTTAATCTTAGTCCAGATTCTTGGTTGTCTTTTGGTCTTGATGCAGGAGGTTCTTTTTTAAATTTGAACTATTCTGATGGGAATTTCCAAAATCCTTCTGAACCTTTGATAGGTGGAGATAACTTTAATCAGTTTTACCCAATTGTGGGAGGTGGATTGTTCATGTATGGTGAAAATTGGTATACAGGCATTTCTACACCAAATTTCCTTACCCTTGGTATTTATGATCAAGAGCTGGAATCTGTTATTGATAATAATATACAATTGGATTTTATTTCAGGTTATGTTTTTGATATATCAGACAATACAAAATTTAAACCAGCAGCTTTAATTAACTATATTGATCAAGGACCGGTAACTGTTAATTTGTCAGCCAATTTTTTGTTTTTAGATGCTTTTACGCTAGGAGCATCTTATCGTTTTGATAATGCGGTCAGTGGTTTGGCTGGTTTCCAAATATCAAATACAATGTTTTTAGGGTATTCGTATGATTACAATACCAATGGTTTGGGAGAGTTCACAAACGGATCCCATGAAGCCATTTTAAAATTTCACCTTGGAAGAGGTGGAGGGTCACGTAGTAAAACCAAACAGAAAAATAATAAGTTAAAAGGAAAACCAAAGCAAGTTGATTCACCAAGATTTTTTTAATTTCATTTAGATGAGAACAACTTTTATTTTATTCTTTATTTCTTGTTCGATTTGTTTTTCACAAAAAAGACAATCCAAGGGTGACCAGTTTTTCTTTCAATATGCGTACAAGAAAGCAATAGTAGCATATGAAGAAGATTTGTCTAAAGGATATTTAAATGCTATACAATACTTAAACTTAGCAGATTCTTACTATCAAATTGGTGAATATGAAAAAGCAAATGATGCTTATCTAAGTGTTTTTTCGGATGATAATTATCTAGACTCTATAATGAGTACAAATCGTTTCAATAAGATGCTTCAAAGCTTAGGGAAAACAGGTGAAACGATTATGATTGATAACTTTCTAAAGTCAAATCAAGACGTTTTTTCAAATGAATTGTTGGAAAACTCCAAGTTTAATAAAGAATTATTAAGTTCTGCAGTAACAAATAGCGGCTTAGATTATAAGATTTTTAATTTAAACAGTAATAGCGACCAAGGAGATTTTTCGCCTGCGTTTTATCAAGATAAATTGTTGTTCACTAGTGGAAGGCCTAAGACTAAAAAGCAAATTTTTTCTCCGTCTGGACAAGTTTACTTGGATATTTTTGAAGGTACGCCCGATTCCGAAGGTCAATTATCCAATGCAACCAAGTTCATTGGTATAAAAGATTCAGATTTTCATAAAGCAACACCATACTTTGCTCAGGAACTAAATAGTCTTATTTATGTTTTGTCAAATACTAGTGAAGGCGAACTTTTATTCGATGATAATGGTAAAAATGCATTGGCAATAGGTATGAAACCCGAGAATGGAGAATTCCGATTTCTATTGAGGGATTTAAGCACTTCTTTTTATTATCCGTTTTACGATGCGGATAGTGGTAAGCTCTTTTTTTCCGCAAAATTTGATGATGGGTATGGAGGTACGGATATCTATTTTGTTTATACCAATAATGGACAAATTATGTCCGCCCCAATCAATTTAGGCCCTCGGATTAACTCACCTGGAAATGAAATAGCTCCTTATGTTTTTGAAAATAGCCTATATTTTTCTTCGGATGTCTTCTATGGCATTGGGGGAATGGACATTTATAAATCCAATTTTGAGTCCGAAGATAGCTTTAGCATACCTGTCAATTTAGGCAAAGAAATCAATTCCGAAAAAGATGATTTTGGGTTTATTATAAAAAATAGAGGAAATGGCCTTCTAGGTTATTTTTCTTCTAATAGAGAAGGTGGTAAAGGCGATGATGATATTTATGGGTTTTTAGTTGACCAAAAGCCTGGGCTAAAAACATTAACGCTACGCGGCAAGGTAATTGAGCCTTACGGTAATAGAAAAGTTATCGCTAATAGTACTGTAAGGCTTTTAAACAGTGACGGTAGTATTATTAGTGAGGTTACTTCAAATGAAGATGGAATGTATCGTTTTGAGATTCCATGGAGAGAAGATGTAATTCTTCAAGCTTCAAAAGAAAGATATTCTTTGTACACTAAAAAGATGGTTGTGGTAACCGGTGATGAGCAGGAAACTACTTTTGATGTAGATGTTGAATTGTCTTTATATGATGATTTAGTTGAAGAAAAAGAAGAGCAAACGGTTATTAAGCTAAGAAAATTCTTTTTTGAAAAAGGGAAAACCACTATCACACCTGAAATTGCCATCGAATTGGACAAAGTAGTCGCGGCAGTTAGCTCTTTTCCAAATATTCAACTTAGGATAGAGACCCATACAGATAGTAGGGGAGGAAGTAGCACAAATTTTAGACTCACGCAAAAAAGATCAGATGCTATTAAAAAATACCTCTTGGACAATGGGGTTTCTGGCACCAATATATTGTATTCCATAGGCTATGGTGAGGATAAGATTATAAATAACTGTACAAATGGAGTATTTTGTCTGGAAATGCTACATAAGCAAAATCAACGTTCTCTTATCGTGGTCTTAAATGATAACGTACTTTTTCAGTAATGAACCAACTATTTCATATCTGGTTTAGAAAATAACAATCCAACAGTAATAAATAGAAAAAAAAGCTAAAAAAATCATGCCTATATAGGAAAGTGATTTTAATGCTTTACTAGGTTGAAATTGTGCACTTATATCTTTCCCAGTTACAGTTTTCAAGTTCATCCAACCAATTATGGGTGCCATAACAAAAGAAACAAAAGTTGCGAGAGCCACTAGATTGGACATATTTCCACTAAAAGCTGCAATTACAATCCAGTTTATTAACGCCAAGAATATCACGACAAAGGCAAAAGATGATTTTTTAGTGAACAATTTATTGGAAGGATATAATTTATTAATAACATCCAAACTAACCCTAGAGACTGCATCATGTGCCGTCATACAAGTACTGAACATGGTAGCAAATGCCGCAACTGCAATTAAAAAGTAGGCCCAATTACCTATGTGAGATGTAAAAAGGGTAACAACTTGATCAGCAAAAGTTACGGCATTTCCGCTTAATTCAATTCCAGTTCCATACAGTGTCATACAACCTATCACTAAAAACAAAACAGCTAACAATGCTGTAAGAAAGTATCCCAAGTTAAATTCGCCCAATGCTTCTTTTAAACTCGGTTTGTCATCCATGGAATTTAATTTTTCCATACTCCACATACTTACCCATCCAGATGCTTCAACAGCGGTTGGCATCCAACCAACCAAGCCAATTAAAAATAAGACTCCAACTTCATTAAAAATCCCTGGACTTTTAAAATTGGAAATGGGAGAAACAGGACCTTTGCTTATTACCAAAATTGTGGTAACCACTAAGGCTATAAATAATATGGAAACTACCAATTTTAAAGAAATTTCTAAAAAGCGATAGCGTCCAAGAATTAAAATTGTGCTAATAAAAATGAAAATACCAAGCGCAATCATACTTACGTTCGCATTGGGGATTTTAAATAGGTTTATGAAAAGTCCTGCAGTCACCACGTACAGTGCTGCTAAAATGGTAAATATGCTTACTAAGGTTATTACTGCATATAGCCAAAGATATTTTCTCCCCATGTTTAAATAACCTTCTATCAAGCTTTTTTTTGTGACGTTGGTATAACGTACACCAAACTCAAAAAAAGGATATTTTAGAATATTAGCCAGTATAATTGGGACAATCATTACCCAGCCATATTGTGCCCCCGCTTTTGTTGATAGCACAAGATGGGAGGTGCCAATGGCCATACTGGCAAACAAAAGACCAGGACCGAGGTTTTTAAGAAGAGCTTTGACTTTAGTCATAATTACATATTGGTCAATAATTAACTAAAATAGTTTTTTTGATGGATTAAAGAAATGTTATATTTCTTGTATGAAGATGATATCAAAAATTCTTAAGGTTCTGGCAATATTAATTGCAGTATTAGTTTTGGTTTATTTTTTGGGTCCTAAAGTAGAAGAACCAGATTTGAATACAGATTTACCAGAAATAACTTCGGATTTGGTGAAATTAGAAGCCAACATTAATAATAGGGAGCTTGAGATAAAAAATATCCGTCCGGATAATCAGGCTAGGATTATTTGGTATGATAGTATCCCAAAAAAGACTAAATATAGTATTGTTTATCTGCATGGCTGGTCTGCAAGCCAAGAAGAAGGAGACCCAATTCATGCGGAAACCGCAAAACGATATGGATGTAATCTATACTTGCCAAGATTAGCTGGACATGGTTTAAAAGAGGAAGAACCCATGCTAAACCTTACAGCTGACCAAGTAATAAATTCTGCAAAAGAGGCAATTGCCGTGGGAGAACAGTTAGGTGAAAAAGTAATTTTAATGGCAACTTCTACAGGAGGTACTTTGGCTTTGCATTTAGCCAGTGGAAATCCTGATATTGCTGCGTTGCTTTTATATTCACCCAATATTGAAATTTTTGATTCCAATGCCAAACTATTAACTAAGCCATGGGGATTGCAATTGGCAAAAATGGTTAAAGACTCGGATTATCATGAGTTTGATACCGATATAGAATTGAAGAACCAATATTGGACCACTAAGTATAGATTGGAAGCACTTACACATTTACAGGTCATGATGGATTATACCATGGTTCCTGAAACTTTTGAAAAAGTTACGCAACCAACATTCTTGGGATATTTTTATAAAAATGACTCTATACAGGATAATGTAGTGTCAGTTTCAGCAATGCAACAAATGTTTGATCAGTTGGGGACACCTGAAAAGAAGAAAAGGAAAATTGCTTTTCCAAACGTTGGCGACCATGTTATGACATCATATATCACATCTAAAGATTTAGAATCTGTTCAAAAAGAAACCAATAAGTTTTTTGAGGAAATCTTAAGCATAAAACCAAAAAATTCTTGGGAGTAAATTGTCAATTTACAAAGCTCATTTAATCGTTAATTTCTGCTTCATCTCATTAAAATTTCTGAAAGGACTAAAATTTTTGTAATATTCCAATCAGGAATATGGAAATTACAATTACTTCGTGAAACTAGCCAACTTTGTAAAAAAGCTAGAAGAAATTAATTCTCTATCTAAGCATGAACAGCTTGTGTTGGGGATTATTGATGCTATTGATTCTGGACATCTAACCGTTGGAAATCAACTGCCATCCATAAATGTAATGGTTGATGAGGTTGGTTTTGCAAGAAAAACAATTGTTAAGGCATATGAGGAATTAAAGGACAGAGGTCTTGTTGAGTCAAAGAAAACCAAAGGATACTTTGTTGTAAGCAATAAAACAAGGGTTTTTTTGAAAATTGCTTTAATAATGTACTCATTTCAGCGTTTTCAGCAAGAATTTTACAACGCATTACGGAATGAGCTTGGAGAGAAAGTGCAAATAGATGTTTTCTTTCATCATAATAATGAAGAAGTATTCCAAACTGTTTTTATGAATATTAGGGCCAAATATGGAATGTATGTTGTTGCTCCAATAGAAAGTGATAGCGTTAAAGAGCTTTTAAAAACATTAAGTCCAGAAAAACTGATAATTGTAGACCGCTTTTTAAATATAGGTAGCGAGTATACCTACATTACCCAAGAATTTGAACAAAGTACTTATACTAACTTAACCAATCTTTTGCCTAAGATAGAGAAGTACAAAGAACTGGTATTGTTCTTCAGAAATGATTTGGACTACCCAAAAGGGATTCTGTCATCTTATCTTAGATTTTTAAAGGACTTCAAAATAAAAGGAAGGGTCGAGGAAAATTATAAGGGTAATAGTGTTAAAAAAGATGTTCTTTATCTTTTTATTAGTGATGCCGACCTGTGGCCACTTCTTAAAGACTGTCGCAATGCTGATTTAAGGGTAGGTAGGGACGTCGGTGTTTTATCTTTCAACGATCATGTAGTAAAAGAGATAGTTTTTGGAGGAATTACTACAATATCCACTGATTTTAACGAAATGGCTGCTTTGACGGCAAACAATCTAAAAAGCTTGCATTATACCAAATCTATTGTGCCAACAAACCTCATAGATAGAGAATCTCTTTAAAAAGGCATATTTTGGATATGCCAATTATTCATTAATATTTTTAATATAATAACATTTTACTATCAATATATTTTGATATTAACAAAACTTTCATATTTTTGTTTAATAGCATAGACTATCATAGCATATAAACTAATCTAAACTCAATCTTTATGAAAAAAAGCCATCTTAAAAAACTTTTGGTTTTGTTGGTCTTTATTTATGCAAATATGGCATTTGCACAACAGACCATTACAGGGACGGTATCTGCTTCAGATGGGCCTTTACCTGGAGTTAACATTATTGAAAAAGGTACTGCCAATGGAGTAACTACCGATTTTGATGGAAATTATACCATCACAGTCGGTGATGATGCAACGCTGGTTTTTAGCTACATTGGTTTTAAAACGCAAGAAGTCGTTGTTACAGGTCAAACTACATTAAATGTATTGCTCGAAGAAGATTCGGCATTATTGGATGAAGTTGTTGTCGTTGGTTTTGGATCACAAGCAAAAGTAGATGTAACGGGAGCAATTTCTCAAATTAAACAAGAAGAAATTAAACAGATTGTAAGTGCAGATCCTACCAATGCCCTACAAGGAAGACTAGCGGGTGTACAAGTTGAAAGTGGAGGCGGGCAGCCAGGTGCTCCTACCAATGTAATCGTAAGAGGTATTAGCTCATTAACAAACACGTTCCCGCTATATGTAGTAGATGGAGCTATCGTAGACGATATAACTTTTTTAAACCCTAAGGATATTATTGATATTCAAGTATTAAAAGATGCTACTTCTGCGGCTATATATGGAACTAGAGCGGCAAATGGGGTTATCATTGTTTCGACAAACAGAGGTGCTTCTAATTCTGCTCCAAAAGTATCCGTAGACATACGTGGTGGTGCTAATACTGTTGCAAGAACGCTAGACTTTTTAGACGGGCCTGAGTTTGTACAATTCTTAAATCAAAGAAGTGCTAATGAAGGGCTACCAGCTAACATAGTAGATAACGGTGTAAATACAGATTTTCAAGATTTATCTCTAAACTCTGGATCAATCCAAGATTTTGGATTTAATATATCTGGTGGAGGTGAAGGCTCATCGTATTATTTTTCTTCTAATTATTATGACGAGGAAGGTATTGTGACGAGTGCTGATTTTCAACGTATTAATATTCGTTTGAATAGCCGTTTCAGTTTTGGTAAATGGAGTATTGAAGAATCTCTTTCTTACAACCAACGAGACTTAAACCAGAATCCATTTTTTGGAAGCGGTACATTTACTGCACCTGTAGTTAGGGCTTCAGCACCTGAAAGACTAGGTGGGTTTGAGGCTATAGACTCTAACTTATTTGGTGGTTCAGGAGGTACTAACAATTATGCGTTGGCACAATTAGTAGATGACCAAACTACGCAGCGTAATGTTCTAGGTAACTTTAAAGTAAAGTACGAAGTGATTGATGGTCTTACACTTGGTTTAAACTATGGTGTAGATTATCGTAATACATATTCAAATTTTAGACGACCTCGTTTTGATATGAGCCCAACGGACGCTCAGGTTAATTTAAACGCTCTAAATGATTTGACAGAAGTACGTGGTGAAATTTTATCCACTAACATCGAACCAACTATCAACTATAAAAATAGCTTTGGTAAGCATGATATAGATGTACTACTTGGGGGTGCTAGACAACAGATAGACAATAATTCTATTGCAATACAAGCTGAGGGCTTGCCTTCTGATGACATTACTAATATAGCAGGCTTTACAGATGCTATTGTGAATTCTGGAGGAGGAAGATTTTTATCAAGAATTTTCTCAGTCTTTGGAAGGGTAAATTATAAATTCGATGATAAATATATCTTTAACGCTATAGTTAGACGAGATGCTTCTTCACGATTCTCGGCGGATGGTGATTTCAACAACATTGTTTTACCAGCTTTCTCTGCAGGTTGGGTAATTAGTAATGAAGATTTCTGGCCTGAAGATTCAGTTTTTAATTTATTGAAGTTTAGAGCAGGTTATGGAGAGTTAGCCTCTCAGAATATTGGCGATTACTTATTTCAATCAGTACTTAACCCGGCATCTAACGTAAGTTTTAATAACACGACTGCAGGTGGTTTTGCTATTACTTCACTGGTAGACCCCAATATTTCATTCGAAACTGCGGAATCTACAAGTTTTGGTTTGGACGCTATTTTATTTGATAATAAACTTTCTGTAGGCATGGACTACTACGTAAGAAACAATAATGATGTTCTTGCTGCAGTTGCTGTACCTTCTACTACAGGGTCAGCTACAGCGGTAACGCAAAATGCCGCGTCCATTAAAAACTCTGGGTTTGAATTGCAAGCCAATTACGACCATGATAACGGAGGGGATTTTAAATTTAATGTTGGTCTAACCTTTGCTACCTTAAGTAATGAGTTAACAGCTTTACCTAATCCGCTAGTTGGCCCATCTATAGATGAAGAAGGTAATACACCTAATAGATTTGAAGTTGGTCAACCTATTGGATTCTTCTTTGGTTTCCAAAATGATGGATTATATAGAAGTCAGGCAGAAATTGATAGTGACCCTGCCTTAGCTAATGATCCGGAAAGAAGAGCTATTCTTCAGCCTGGTGACTTTAGAAGGGTAGATATTAATGGAGATGGTCAAATTAATAACGACGATAGAACTAATTTAGGATCTCCAATACCTGACTTTACTTACGGTATTAATTTTAATGGGACTTACAAGAACTGGGACTTTGGATTGAATTTTAATGGAGTTCAAGGAAATGAAATTTACAATGCACAACTATTCACAGGTACCTTTTTCTTGGATGGTAATAAATTTGGTTTCTTAAGGGATGCATTTGGATCCCCAGGAGCGGATAATGCTACTACAAATATTCCTAGAGCTTCTTTGCCAAATGCAGCTGGTAACCAATTACCATCAGACTTCTTTGTAGAAGATGGCTCTTATTTAAGATTAAGATCTATTGAGATAGGTTATGATTTGACACAGGTAATCGATTTACCATGGGTGAGTAGCGCTCGTGTCTTCTATAACATGCAAAACGTTTTCACAATTACAGGATATAGTGGTTATGATCCTGAAATTGGTTCAACTTTAGTAGGTACTGGAGGCGGATTCTTTGGTTTCCCGAATAATACACCACCAATTCTTGGTAGAGGTATTGATCTAGGTGCGCAACCTAGGCCTAGAACATTTATCTTAGGATTACAGGTATCTTTTTAAATTGTTTATGAATAATTAGAAAATTGACAAAATGAAACTAAAAACGAATAAATTTATGATTGTTACGCTATTGGCAGCCATGCTGGTTCCGCTGAATAGCTGTAATGAGGATGAGCTTAAAATATCCAATCCAAATACAGTATCACAATTAGCTTTCTTTAATAATGAAGAAGATTTTAGAGTTGCTGTAAATGGAATGATACACCCAATTACTGCGGTATTTTTCTGGGGTAGGGTTGTACATACAGGCCCAACCCTAAGGTCAGATGCATTCAACGTAGTACCTTTTGCAAACAATACCACCATGTCTACACTACAAGGTGTTCCTGGTGTTAGTAGATGGTCTGTTGATATGTTCCCGCAATTGTATCAAACTGTATTTAGAGCAAATACTATTTTAGAGGAAGCAAATGATGAAAACTTACCTGCAGGTAATGGAAGGGATGAAGTGCTGGGACAGGCTTATTTTATGCGAGCGTTTGCAAATTGGTATTTGGCGGCTTTTTGGGGTAATGTACCTTTGGTTCTTAGTACACCTGAAAATCAAGAGGAATTTTTTCCATCTCCAGCGACTCAAACAGAAATCTTTAATTCGGTCTTATCGGATTTAGCTATGGCTGCAAGTATGTTGCCAGCGACATGGTCTGATAATGATTTGGGAAGACCAACTTCTGGGTCAGCATTGGCACTAAGAGGGAAGACGAATTTATATATGGGCAACTTTTCGGAAGCTGCAACAGACTTAAGAGCTGTGGTGACCAGTGGAGTATACAGTTTGCTTCCTGCTGAGCAGTACGGAGATAATTTTAATGTGGTAGGTGAAAATAATTCAGAATCTGTTTTTGAGTTGCAATTTGCTGCGCAAGATAATTTTGTATGGGGATCAGATATACCACTTACAGGGTCTCAAAGTAACTATATTATTGATTATGCACCTCCGACTTACAGTTTAGATAGAGGGCACTATATTAATCCCCATATATTACAAGCGTTTGTGGATAATGGAGATACAGTTAGAAGAAATGAAACAATAGCGTTTGATTATCCAGGTGCTACTGGGTATGGTGGAACTCCATTCTTGGAAGACTTTGCGGGAGACATTGAAGCAGCACAAGTAGCAGGCGTTGATCCGTTGTTTACCCGTAAATATGCTATGCTGTTTGCAGGTACTCGTGATCAGATTTCACCGTTTGGAGAAAATATTGGATTGAATTGGAGAATAATTAGATACGCTGATGTGCTTTTAATGTTAGCAGAAGCGGAAAATGAAAATGGAAACACTCCAGAAGCAATCGCATTGGTTAACCAAGTAAGACAACGAGCGGAAATAGCTGACTTACCAAATACATTAAGCAGCACTGAAGTTTTTGATGCGATAGTTGAAGAGCGCATCATGGAGCTTACTGGCGAGGGTCACCGTTATTTGGATTTAGTGCGTTGGGGATTAGCTGAAGAAGTATTAGGAGCAGGTTCAACCATAGCGGGAGGTAGACATCCAAAATCTCTAGCTGGAGAAAGTGCAGTATTCACACCAGGGCGTGACGAGCTAATTTGGATTCCGGTTCCAGAATTGAATGCTAATCCAAATCTGAACCAAAATCCTGGTTATAGTAATTAACACAACCTTTGATTATAAATTTTATAGTTTGATTTAGTTTAAGTTCAGTAGTTATTAAGAGCCAAGTGATGTATTATTGCTTGGCTTTTAATTTAAAAGAACCTCTTCCAATAATGAAAATAAGTGTTCAAATAATATTTTATAGCTGTGTAGTCCTTATGGTTTCTTGCAGTGATTTGCACCAAACAAAAATGTTTGAATACTTAGACTCTGAACAGACTAATGTTGATTTTGAAAACACTATAACCATTGATGAAGAGATTAATGTGATAGATTTTCAATATTGTTATAATGGAGGTGGGGTTGGAATAGGTGATTTTAACAATGACCAGCTACCAGACATAGTTTTTACTGGAAACCAAGTACCTTCAAAAGTCTATTTAAATCAAGGAGAACTAAGTTTTCTAGATATTACCAGTGCTTCTAAATTTCACACCAAAGGTTGGATTACTGGCGTTGCAATTGTAGATATTAATGTAGATGGTTTGGATGATATCTACCTTAATGTTGGCGGTCCAAATTGTAATGATGATTGCAATAACCTATTATATATCAATCAAGGAGTAAATAAAAATGGTATTCCGGAATTTGTTGAGAAAGCAAAAGAATATGCTTTGGATGATGATAAATACTCACAACAAACTGTTTTCTTTGATTATGATTTGGATGGTGATTTAGATGCCTATATTGTTAGAAACGGTAATGTAAAATTTGATAAGAATTCTCCAATACCTAAACGTTATTTTCCAGAACATTTGAGTGATGTGCTTCTAAGAAATGATAAGGTGGAGAATTACGGGCATCCTGTTTTCACAGATGTTTCTAAAGAATTAGAAGGTGCGGAAAAAGGTTTTGGACTTGGTGTTGGCATTAATGATTTCAATAATGATGGTCTAATAGACATCTATGTTGCAAATGATTTTATAACTAATGATCTTTTATATATAAACTCAAGGTTGAAAGATAGTGTTACTTCTAGTTTCAGGGAATCAGCATCAAGCTTATTGGCACATCAAACCTATAATGCAATGGGTGTGGATATCGCTGATATTAATAATGATAGCTATCCAGATATAATGGTTTTGGATATGCTTCCAAAAAGTTATGGTAGATTAAAAACTATGGTAGGGTCAATGAATTACGATAAGTATGAACTTTCCTTAAGAAATGGATATTCTCCACAGTATATGCGAAATACGCTACAACTAAATAATGGATATACAAATGAGAAAGAATCCAAATTCACCGAGGTATCCTTTTTGACTAAACTTGCCCAAACAGATTGGAGTTGGGCTCCGTTACTGATTGATTTAGATGTGGATGGTGATAAAGATATATTTATTACAAATGGTTATGGTTTGGATATTACAAACCTTGATTTTATTAATTACACTCAGCAGAGTAACGCATTCGGTACACCAGAGTCACGTGACAAAAAGATAAAAGAAATAGTGGCCAAGCAAAAATCAATACCGCTTCAAAATTACTTTTTCCAAAATAATGGAGCTTTAAGCTTCAAGGACGTTTCTACAGAATGGGGTAATGAAAAGATCTCATTGTCCAATGGTGCAGCCTATTCCGATTTGGATTTAGATGGGGATTTGGACTTAATAGTAAATAACATTAATGAAAAGGCTTTTGTTCTAAAAAATAATGCTTCATCAAAAGAGAACTTCAACTATTTAAAAATAAAACTTTTAGGAACCGAGAAAAATAAGGATGCAATAGGTGCAAAGGTTATTTTATGGGACGATGGTAATTCGCAAACACATTTTCAATCTGTAATTAGAGGTTACCTCTCCTCTGTAGACCCAACCGTGTTCTTTGGATTAAAAGATAATAAGATTGATTCTTTACAAGTCACATGGCCTAATGGGGACCAAACAAAACTTGTGAATGTTACATCAAATCAAACTTTAGAAATTGATATTTCAAATGCTAAAAGGGAAGATGAAATCAATTTTCAAAAAAATCACACACTATTTGTACATAATGAAAGTGCTTTACAATACATTCATAAAGAGAATTTTTCCAATGATTACCTATCACAGCCTCTGTTGTTGACACAACATTCAAAGTCAGGTCCAAGTATTGCAAAGGCGAACATAGATGATGTGGTCGGGGATGAATTATTTATAGGAGGTAGTAAAGGTAACCCAGGAACTATGTGGGCTTTTAATGAGAATAATCAGTATGAACTTATCCAAAAATTTGACTCTGTTTATGAAGATACGGATGCTTCTTTTTTTGATTATGATTCTGATGGGGATTTGGATTTATACATAGCGAGTGGAAGTAACGAATTCAATGAATCCCATGATAATTTGGTGGATAGACTTTATGAAAACACAGGTGGTTATACTTTTAAACTTACAGAGAATATACTCCCTATTAAGAAAGTCGCGAGTAGTTGTGTAAGACCCTTGGATTTTGATAAAGATGGAGATGTTGATGTTTTTGTAGGGGCTAACATTGTGCCAAACAGCTATCCAGAAACACCAGAAAGTTATTTACTGACCAATAATGATGGTGTGTTTGCTGAAAAGGCAACTGATGGACTGTCTAGTATTGGTATGGTCAAAGATGCGGCTTGGGTAGATGTTGATGGAGACAATTGGGAAGATTTAATTTTAGTTGGGGATTGGATGCCGATTATAATTTTTAAGAATGATTCTGGAACCTTAAAAAAGATGGATGTCCAAATTCAAGATAAACTGGGAAAAAAAATCATTTCCAATGGTTGGTGGCGCTCATTGGCAAGCGGTGATTTTGATAAGGATGGGGATATAGATTTTGTATTGGGAAATCAAGGACATAACAATTTTATTAATCCAACTCAGGATTACCCAGCATATATTATGAATGCTGATTATGATAATAATGGGAGCATAGATCCATTGATTGCTACTTATTACGATACTGTTGAAGGAAAAACGCTAATGCCGTTGCATATGCGGGATGATATAATGAAGCAATTGGTGGTATTAAAAGACAAGTATCAAACTTATGAGCAGTTTGCCAATACAGATTTTAGAAAATTGCTGTCTTTAAATAGTGTAGACAGTGTTTCTTTAAAAGTTGCTGTTTCATCAAGTTCCTATTTGGAGAACTTAGGAAGTGGCAAGTTTGAACTTGTTCCCTTACCTGTAGAGTGCCAAGTAGCACCAATTAATACTTTATTAGTTAAAGATTTTAATAAGGACGGGAACATGGATGTTATAGTGGGTGGTAATGATTTTTATGCAGAAACACACTTTGGAAGGTATGATGGCCTTATGGGGGTTTTTCTAAAAGGGAATGGCACCGGAACTTTTGAAGTAATAAGCTCAAGAGAAAGCGGATTGTATATACCAAACCAAACAAGCAAGTTGCTTGAATTGAAAGATTTAAGAAATAATAGTTTGATTGTTGCTGGACAAAACAATATGGATGCAAAGGTATTTGAGTGGACTAAAAATTAGATGATGAGCAATATTCTTAATAAAGCTAGAGAAGATATCAGAGTTGCAATAAATGAGAATAGCGCTGAATGTAGTCTGCGCATTGTTTCTGAGGAAGATGATTTGGTAATTTATAGATTGGACTTGCAATCCAAAGAGAAGTTTGTACCTGAACCAATTGTTTTAGAGTGGAAAATACCAGCTTTAAATGTAAAAGGCTTGTGGAAACCCACTTCGGATTTTTCAAAACGAATTGAAGCTGATTGGGAATTGGAAAACCATGAATCTAGAATTTCCATAGACTCTCCTGTTTTAGGTTTATTTGGAAATAAGGATGAAAATATAATGTGCTTTTCCTGCTCAAATGCAATCAATAAGGTTGAACTTGGAGCAAAGTATAGAGAAGAGGACGATTATATCTACTGCAAGATCGTTCTTTTTACAGAGTGTAAATATTCTATTTCAAGCTTTAGTATTGATATACGAGTGGATTATAAAAACACCCACTTTTCAAATGCTTTAAAAGAAACATCTAAATGGTGGGAAAGCTTTTCTGCTTTAAAGCCGTGTAATGTGCCAGAGATTGCAAAAAAACCACTTTATTCAACTTGGTATCAGTTTCATCAAAACCTTGATGAAGATTTGTTGCTTAAGGAATGTAGTGTGGCAAAAGATTTAGGGTTTGAGGCTATAATTATTGACGATGGTTGGCAAACAAAGGACAACAACCGTGGATATGATTATACAGGTGATTGGAAATCTGAACGTTTCCAAGATTTTGGTGGCTTAGTGAAGAATATACAAGATTTAGGAATGAAGGTCGGTCTATGGTTTTCAGTTCCCTTTTGCGGTTTTAAATCTAAAGCCTATCAAAAGTTTAAAGGTAAGTTTTTAACAGAAAACCATAGATGGGCACCAGTTTTTGACCCAAGATATCCAGAGATAAGGAATTATTTGGTTGGTATTTATGTAGCAGCAGCTAGGGATTGGGGATTGGATGGATTTAAATTGGATTTTATAGATGATTTCAAGACATACCCAGATACCTGCTTTGAAAAAGACCCGGAAAGGGACTTCTTGTCTATCAATGATGCGGTAGATGCTTTGTTAACCCAAGTAATCAATGAGGTTAAGAAGGTAAATCCAGATATATTTATAGAGTTCAGACAAAAATATACTGGTCCGGCTATGCGTAAATATGGTAATATGCTACGCGCTTTTGATTGTCCTGGCGATTACACAATGAATCGTGTAAGAATTGCAGACATCAAAATGCTATGCGGCAATACAGCTGTACATTCAGATATGGTTACCTGGCATTTTGATGAGAGTGTAGAAAATGCAGCCTTGCATTATGTGAATACAATGTTTGGGGTACCACAAATTTCCGTTATGCTAAATGAGGCACCGATATCGCATTTAAATATGATTAGGTTTTATACAGATTATTGGAATAAAAATTCAGAACTGTTATTACAGGGTGATTTTACACCAATCTCACCTATGGCCAACTATCCTATCAAAAAAGTTGAATCAAATAAGAATGCTATCATTGGAGTTTTTGAAAATTCTTTTGTAGAAATCAAATCGCTCTATGATGATATTCATATTATAAACGCTAAAGCTTCGGAAGAAGTAATCATAAATGCCTCACATCTTCTGGGAAGATTCCATGTTAAAGTTTATGATTGTCAAGGAAATCTAATTGATGATGAAACTAAACTTTTTGGAGAAGGGATAACATTTATGAGAGTGCCTATTTCTGGGCTGGTACAAATGAGACGTGTAACTGATGCCTAATTCTTTTTGAAAATTATCTTTTGTGAATTGGAAAATAACTTATAGAGAGAGTGATGTGGTCATTGAATCTCCGGGCAGAATAAATTTAATAGGTGAGCACATAGATTATAATGGTGGTTTGGTTTTGCCGGCGGCTATTGATAAAAAAGTAACACTCTACTTTAAAAAATCAATTAATAAAAAATGTAGGGTTCATTCGAAAAGTTTTGATGATGATTTTGTGATTGATTTAAATAAAATTAAAGTCAGTGATAAAGAATGGCATAATTATTTTTTAGGCGTAATCTATTTTATACAACAGAAATTCCCAAATAGTATCAATGGCTTCGACTGTGTAGTGGAAAGTGATTTGCCAATAGGTTCAGGGGTAAGTTCTTCAGCAGCCTTGGAATGTGGTATTGCCAAGGGACTCAGTGAACTTTTTGATATTGGTTTGAGTAATGAGGAAATTATTATAATTTCTAGAGATGCGGAACATCATTTTGTGGGTACAAAGTGTGGAATAATGGACCAATTTGCCGTTGTAATGGGGCAGAAAGAAAAGCTGATTAAGTTAGATTGTGAAAATCTATCTTTTGAGTACATACCAGCTTCCATGAAAGATTTCAAAATTGTATTATTAAATTCAAATGTCTCACACAATCTAGCAACCAGCGAATACAATCTTAGAAGAAAAGAATGTGAAATAGGTCTTAAGAAAATTCAAAAGAAATATCCTAAATATAATTCTTTGGCCAAAGTTCCCCTTAAAATTATAGATGAATTCAAAGAAGCTGTTAGTGCTGTTAATTACAATCGATTAAGTTATGTGAGTGAAGAAAATACAAGAACGATTAAGGCTAGCAAGGCTTTGATAGATGGCAGTATAGAAAAATTTGGTTCATATTTATTCGAATCGCATGATGGACTCAAAAACAAATATCAAGTGAGCTGTGATGAACTTGATTTTTTAGTTGGGATAGGGAAAGGTTTTGATGGTGTAGTTGGAGCTAGGATGATGGGTGGGGGTTTTGGAGGTTGTACTATAAACATCGTTCAAGAAAATAAAGTGGAAGCGTATATAGAAGAAGCTTCCAAAAAGTATCATACGAAATTTGGAATAAGTTTGAGTCCATTTATCGTAGGTATTGGGAATGGAGTTCAACGTACAGATTAAATAGTTAAAATGTTATCAGAAAAGCCACATAGGAGATATAATATTCTAACAGGAGAGTGGATTTTAGTGTCTCCCCACAGGACTAAAAGACCATGGCAAGGTAAAAAAGAAAACTTACCAGACGTTAATTTGCCTAGCTATGACCCCGATTGTTATTTGTGTCCTACTAACACAAGAGCAGGAGGGCAGCTTAATGAGGACTACTCCTCCACATTTTCTTTTGTCAATGACTTTGGAGCTTTATTGTACGAGAATGAAACTGAAAACTTTGAGCAAGGACTTTTAAAAGCGGAAACGGAAAAAGGAATCTGTAAAGTAATTTGCTTCTCTCCAGATCATAGCTTAACCTTACCCTTAATGGATGTATCTGCAATTGTCGGTGTAGTGCAGCTTTGGAAAAAAGAGTATAAGGAGTTGGGTGATATTCAAGACATTAATCATGTTCAAATATTTGAGAACAAAGGCCAGATAATGGGTTGTAGTAACCCCCACCCGCATGGTCAAATATGGGCCCAGTCAACTATACCTGGTGAGTGTTTAAAAAAGGGAATGCAACAAAAAGAATATCATAGAAAAAATAATAGAAGTCTATTAGATAATTACCTAGAACAAGAATTAGAAAATAAGGAACGGATTGTTTATGCCAATGATTATTTTGTTGCTTTAGTGCCTTTTTGGGCCACATGGCCCTATGAAGTAATGATTGTTCCCAAAAAGCAATATGCCCATATAGGGCAGCTGGATAGTAAAGAGGAAGTTGCTTTTGCAGAAGCTATCAAGAATGTAACTACAAAATACGATAACCTTTTTAAAACATCATTTCCATATTCATCTGGCATTCACCAGGCACCAACGGATGGTCTTGAACATCCAGAATGGCATTTTCATATGTCTTTTTACCCACCATTGTTAAGGTCTGCAACGGTAAAGAAATTTATGGTTGGTTATGAAATGTTTGCAAATCCACAACGGGATATTACAGCCGAGATGGCTGCAGTAAGATTACGTGAACTATCCAGCGTACATTATAGCAAAGTAGATTAAGTAGTTTGTTGTCCAGGTTAAAGTCGCTTTGCCTTATTTAAAAATTGTATTTTATGCATTAATAAATTATATTCAGCATCTTGTTTGCTAAAAGAGTGGGCAAGTCCTGTAAAATTATAAAGAACGACCAAACCAACTAAAATAAAATACTTATGGGAGCATTGTCCATTATTTCTTTTCTTGGATTTACATTATTAGTAGCGGGGGTAGCATGGTATGCTACTAGAAAGACTAATGAAAAATCTGCTGATGGGTTCTATCTGGGAGGAAGAAGTTTAGGGGCAATCACCATTGCAGGATCATTATTATTGACCAACCTTTCTGCCGAACAAATTGTTGGTTTAAATGGTCAAGCATTTAGTGAAGGTATACTTGTAATGGCTTGGGAAACACTTGCGGCAATTGCCATGGTGATTACGGCTGTCTGGTTTTTGCCTAAGTATATGAAAAAAGGTATTACTACAATACCAGAATTTATCCAAGGCCGTTTTGATGAAAATACTAAGGCAATTTTATCTGTACTCTTTTTAATTGCCTTTGGCATTGTGTTATTGCCTACCATACTTTATGCAGGATCAAAGGCATTTATAACTATGTTTCAATTACCAGAATTGTTGGGTATATCTGAGACTGCGTGCTATTGGGTTTGTGTTTGGAGTATAGGAATTATAGGGATTATTTATGCAATATATGGTGGATTAAAAGCCGTGGCAGTTTCAGATTTGGTTAATGCAGTCGGCCTACTGATTGGAGGTTTGCTTATTCCTTATTTTGGATTGACTATGATTAGTGATGATGGAAGCATAGCTGGAGGTCTATCTAAACTATGGTCTGAAAATCAGGATAAATTTGATGTAACCGGAGATATAACCTCATCAATTCCGGTAGGAACAATATTTACAGGAATGATGATAGCCCAAATGTATTATTGGGGAACCAATCAATCTATTTTGCAACGTGTATTTGGAGCGAAAAGCTTAAAAGAGGGCCAAAAAGGAGTTCTGTTAGCAGCTTTTGTCAAATTCTTAATTCCAGTAATAGTAGTTTTGCCTGGTATTATTGCTTTTAATATGTTTGGGTCGGAATTGAACGATGCAGACGCCTCTTATCCTGAACTGGTTAGACGGGTTTTGCCCGGTAGTTTATTAGGTTTTTTTGCGGCGGTTTTGTTTGGAGCTATTTTAAGCTCATTTAATAGCTTGTTAAATAGCAGTGCTACATTATTTGGGTTTGATTTGTACAAAAAGTTTTTCAGTAAAGATGCTACAGAAATCCAAACTGTAAAAGCAGGAAAGCGTTTTGGATTAGGTCTTGCTATTATTTCTATGTCCATCGCACCATTTATTAGATACGCACCAGATGGCTTATTTTCCTATATCCAGCAAGCATTGGGTAGTTTAAGTGTCCCAATTTTAGCAGTTGTTATAGTAGGAATTGTCACTAAAAAGGTGCCTGCTATTGGAGCAAAAATTGTATTAATTGGAGGCGTATTAATGTATTTGATAAGTCTATTGCTTCTTGGACCAAATATAGTGGAGAATGCACTAGTTAACGCTAAGGTTAACGGTATTACAGACGCAGCACAATTGGCTGTAATTAAAGCGGAGGCATATCCTCATTTTTTACATATAATGGGAATCCTTTTTGTGGTGAATATCATTATAATGCTAGTAGTAGGTCTCATAAAGCCCAAAACTGATGTTTATGTACCTAAGGTCACAGATGTAATTGATACTACACCATGGAAATATGCATGGATTGTGGGTGGTTTAATAACGCTATTGGTTTTAAGTACCTATCTAATTTTCTAAACGTAATAATATAAACCGAAGTTAAGACTTCGGTTTATTTTTACATTAAAATGTAAAGTATATTTGTCATTAAGTAAAATTTATTATACTTTTGGACCTTTAAACTTTACTTTTAGTATTATGAAGGATATATGTGAGTCAGAACGTAATAAGTTGCAGCGTTGGGGTAAATTTCAATTACCAAATAAGTATAAGAAAATAGGATGGAGCATTATCATTGGGGCATTTTTATTAATGATAGCAAAGAAATTTGTGGATGAACCTACATGGGTTAAACCTGTATTACGTAATGTTATGATTCTAGGTTTTTTAATGGTTTCTATCTCAAAAGAAAAGATAGAAGATGAGCTTATGGCTAGTCTGAGGGCAACCTCTTATCGTTTGGCATTGATAATTGGGGTATTGTATGCTTTAGTACAACCTTATATAACCTATGGTATTGAATCTTTAATAGACCCTGGGAATGCTGAATTGGATAATGGATATTTTCAAGTTTTATTGTACATTTTATTGATTCAGATTCTGTTCTTTAATGCGCTAAAACGTACTTCTTAGGTATGAAGAATAACTTAAAGGTACAACGTGCCATAAAAGACTTAACACAAGAAGATTTGGCCAAATTGCTTGGAGTTTCTAGGCAAACCATTAATTCTATTGAAAAGAACCGTTATGTGCCTTCAACCGTACTGGCATTAAAACTCTCTAAAGTCTTTGGAATAACTGTCAACGAGATTTTTGAACTAGAAGATGGCAATTAGAATGGTTAAGTATCTACTTTCTTTAATCATCTTACCCAATTGGATAATACTTTTTAAACCTATAAGATTTTTAAAATATCGATTAACACTATTTTTAAATTAGGCATTGGAAATTTAAACTTTAAAATATTGATCTAACTTCCATAAGTTGTAAAATTCCTCACCAAAAAATTTAGCTCCTTGTATACATAACTTCAAATATTCCTCGTTCCTTGGAGCGTTATTGTTTGTAAGCTTCTGTTTCATATATACTCTGTTGGTAGATGTTAAAGTGTAAGCTTTAAAAATCTTAAAATCACTATCTAATCCTTGACATGTAATTGGCCGCAATGCATAGCCTTTTTCATCATTTTCTAGCTTAATGAAACTTTTCCTACTTAATTCAACGATAATACCAAAAGACTCATTGGCACAAGATCCTGTGTAATCAATATTTAGAATTGCTTTTCCATCCGAAAAAATATCACTTTCTAAATACTGAGTATGCTTTGGTAAAACATGATTACATTTTTTTACTAGACCAAAAGCTTTAACTGGTAGAGGTTTGTTTATAGGATTATATAGCTTTAAATAGTTTTCATTCATTAAAATGCCATAAGCAAAGATTTTCACGGTATCTGTTGGATTAAAGTATTTCCATTGATTTTCGTTTTGGTCTGCATAATATTCATAAGCGCCTTCTTTTTGATTGTCAATGTTATGTTGTATTATTCTTAAGTTATTTTCAATAGTTTGACTTTTAATTAGTTTGCTCATGATTAACGAAATATCTTTTTCTTTTATGTCATCTAGCCCATAGTCAAATAATTCAATCATCTTTTTATTTAAATATTGAATATCTTTTTGTAGTACATAGGTTTGAACTTTAATTTCGACTAATATATAGTTACAGTATAGGTCAAGTGCAGTATATAAGGCTTCGATGAATTCCATATTTTCATGACCTATCTTAATTTTTTCAAGGGTCATTAAAAGCGTTATTGTATTGGAAAAATAACGCACACTTCTGACTGCACCGATTTTTTTATGAAGACTTAAAGCTTCATTTACTATTGCATAGCTTTTATTAAAATCATACTTATCTTCTAGTTCTTTATTAAGGTAAAACCGAGCTAAATCGCCTTTAAGCCAAGATATATTCTCTGGATAACCGATTTCTTCTGATAATTTGACAGCAGTAATTAAGTTTTCTTCGGCACCCACATAATCGGCTATATCTATATTATTTCTTCTCATAAGAGCTCTTCCTTTTCCTCCATATGTCACAGACTGCCATGCTTTTCTACCAGAGATTCTGTGGGTACTAATGTTATCATTAAATGCATCTAATGCTTCATTGAAATTATTGATATCGATCTGAGCTAACGCTTTATTAGTATTGTAAGCTGCTTCCCAAGTTTCATTTTTTAATTCTTGTGCAATCTTTATAGCTTTATCGAATGCCTTAATGCTCTCATTAATGTTTGAGTGATGCCATTCTTTAAGCCCTATTCTACTATAAAGTTGAGCCATTTCATTACTACTTTTTTTATAGCTTAATGCCTTTGCAGTTGTATTAAATTTTGTGAGTTCTCCTAACTGATCAAATACATTTAATTGATTGGAATTGTAAGTAACAATAACACTCTCATCCTGAAAACTATTTTCATTAAGTATCAATGAACAATCATTAAAAAGTTTTAGGGATTCTTTAAGAAAGCCTCGTTCTTTAAATATTTTTCCAAGCTTTAGGTAAGACCTTGCTTTCAGTAAACTATTATTATCTGCATAATATATTGACTTTTTTGCATATGACTCTGCTTTAATCCAATCTCCTAAAGCAAAGTAAATTTCAGATAATCTTAAGCCCAATTTTACCTTTGTCTGGTTAGATTCGTCAGGAAATGGTTCGTAAGAAATCTTAATTAACTTTTCTCTAATACCAGAATCTCCTTTCGCCTCAATGGCTTTGTCTAGTGATAATGTTAAATCTGCAGCTTTATCAACTTCGGAATATCCAATCAAAAACTCTTGAGCTTTAATATAGTTTCCAATTTCCTCTCTAATTTTTTCCTTAGAACTAGTTTTTACCTTATTGGCATAATAATCTGAAAACCTTTTGGTTAAATTGTTGTAATCGACGATTCCGAACTCTTTAAGTTTTTTTTCTCCAAATTCTTTGACATGAATGAAGAGGCTGTAATAACCTTCTTTACCAGCACGTAAAAAAGAATGATTAGTTAACTCTTCAAAGAGAATATCTTTATCCAGTTCTGATTGAACAATACTATGAAAATCGTTAAGATTAAAATCACTATTAAAGATACAGGTCTGAATGAATATCTTTTGCACTTCAGGGTGCATTTCAGCATAACTTCTCTCAAAAAAAAGTTCAATAGTTTTATATAAATTATCTTTTGGGGTAACTATGGTTTTTACAGATTTGGCAAGCTCAGGCAAAGAGTAGTTTTTAGTTTTAAAAATCCCAGCAACAGCATTTATACACCACGGAATACCTTCAGTTTTTTTTGTAATTTCAAATAAAGCAGAATTATTTTCATTTGACTCATCATAAATCCAGCCATCTTTTATTGATTCTAGTTTCTTAATCAAAACTGTGCAGGCTTCGGTTTTTTTATCCTTAGCACTTTTTCTATATAAAAGCGGTTCTAATTCAAATACGCAGTTAATTATTTCTTTATGGCTCAGTCTACTAGTTAAAATAAATCGAATGTTGCTATCTAAATTTTGAGACCATGCCACAACAGTTTCATCTAAATCTTTATTTTCGATTTGTTCTGTATTATCTAATACTATAAGAACATCCCTCATGTCTTTTAACTGGGTGCCAACTTGTGTAACATATGAAACTTGATCATCATGGCCATTCATGAATGCCTTTAGCATTTGCTTTGCAATGTATTCTTGTACACTATTTTCATCTGTCTCAGAAGCTTTTGAATTTTCTAATTTAACAAAATGTGTTTCACTGAATTTAGCTTTCGTTTTTTTATCTCTAACAAGATATTGGGCAAGTGTAGATTTACCTAAACCAGGACATCCTTTTAGTACAACTATTGGGTTATTCTTAAGTAAATCTAGAATATCTTCTATTTCATCATCTCTACCTACAAATATACCATCTGTATTTACCGCGGTGTCAGAAGCTATTAATTTGGAATTTTCTTTTTTACTATTTAGATTTTTGGTGGAAGGCTTATCTTCTTTTTCTTTACAGAAAATTAGAAGTAGAGTTAAAATAACACCAAAAAATACATCGCATATAATTATAAGTATTAGCGTTGTTTTATTATTTCTTATTTCTAAGCTTAAGGGTGAAAGGAGTAAGCCTGTAAAAATGGTTGCAATTATACCGACAATATGACTGTAATTTTTAATTTCCATTATTCAATATAAATAGCATTAAAAATTGTACTAGGTATAAGTGTACACAGTTGCTCATCTATTTCATAGGCATTAGGACAGTAAACATGAGGTCTTCGGGCATAGATACGATCGTTTGCCCAGTATTTATTCCAGTTTGTGGTAGAAGTTATAAATTGCTCAGAAAACCTTTCTTCTTTTGCTTTGTCAAATTCTGTTTCAATTTCATAACAACCAGATATACATAAATCAACATAAGATTGTATTATTGGAAACTCTTTATTTGGCAAAGAGTTAAGGAATTCATTTTCATCATTAAACTCATTGGTATATACCCAAACGGATATTTCTTTGGGCAATTCACTTTGGTAAGGTTCTATATCATTATATTCTATTTTTGTTCTAATATATCGTTTCTCTCTTTTATCTAGAATTGGAAGCTCATCTTTGTTTACCTCATAAAGGACACCATTCACGAAAGGTGATTTAGTATTTTCATTTAAAAAATCTGAGTCATTTCTTAGACATCCCAAAAAAGTAGTAGATAAACCTTTTACTCCTGTACGCGCAAACCAACCTCGTGTATGATTTTTCACTTTTACCGGAATTGCAGAAAAAGCTGAAGGGCTTGTTCCTTGCCTTGACTTTTTATTTATTAGTGAGCCATATCCAAAAATAAAATGTTTTTCCATATACCTAAATTTGACTATTAAAATATAGTTTTTCTTGTTAATAATCATTTTTTATAATTGTGTAATTATATTATAATGCTAAACTTTAGTTTACACTAAAATTAATTGTGGTATAAGACTTTGTTTGGGTAAAGCAAAAGTTTTATTATATCGGTAAAATGAGATTTTTGAGTTACAACAAGAAGATTGAAAATAAAAAAGCCGAAACATTTGTTTCGGCTTTTTCTGTACTCGAGGCGGGACTTGAACCCGCACGGCCACAATGGCCATTGGATTTTAAGTCCAACGTGTCTACCAATTCCACCACTCGAGCCTGATATTGGTATCAGAATAAAAAAAACGCTGACAAGCAGCGTTCTTTTGAGCGAAAAACGGGATTTGAACCCGCGACCTCCACCTTGGCAAGGTGATGCTCTACCAGCTGAGCTATTTTCGCATAATAATGAACGTACACTTTTAATAAGTGCGGATGCAAATTTAAAACAATTCTTTAAATTTGAAAGATTTTTAATTGAAAAGATTAAACATCCCTTTCTTAAAAGACATGCTCATTTTTATGAGCTTGCCTTTTTCTTTTTACTTAATAAACGCTTAATTTCATTAAGCTTCATTAGTGCTTCTACTGGGGTTAGCGTATCAATATCCAAATGGAGAATTTCCTCTTTTATTTCTTCCAACAAGGGGTCATCCAAATTAAAAAAACTTAATTGCATTTCGTTTTGAGCAGCATCAAGATTAGTGGCTAATTCCTCACTTGAATGTGATTTTTCCAGCTTTTTAAGCATTTTGGAAGCTTTTTGAACCACTTGTTGGGGCATTCCCGCCATTTTGGCTACATGTATTCCAAAACTATGCTCGCTGCCTCCAGGAACCAATTTTCTTAAAAACAGTACATTGTCCTTTAATTCCTTGACCGATACATTATAATTTTTAATTCGGCTAAATGTACTGGTCATTTCATTAAGCTCATGGTAATGGGTGGCAAAAAGTGTTTTTGCCCTAGAAGGATGTTCATGTAAGTATTCAGAAATTGCCCATGCAATTGAAATTCCGTCATAAGTGCTCGTACCACGCCCAATTTCATCCAATAGCACCAGACTACGCTCAGAGAGGTTATTTAGGATAGAGGCTGTCTCGTTCATTTCTACCATAAAAGTAGATTCGCCCATAGAAATGTTGTCACTGGCACCAACACGGGTAAATATTTTATCTACAACTCCAATTTTTGCTGAAGCTGCTGGAACAAAACTCCCCATTTGTGCCAAGAGAACTATTAAGGCGGTTTGCCGTAAAATTGCCGATTTACCACTCATATTTGGTCCAGTAATCATGATGATTTGTTGGTCATCCCTGTTCAATATAACATCATTGGTGATGTAACTTTCTCCTAAAGGAAGTTGTTTTTCTATTACCGGATGTCTACCGTCTTTAATCTCAAGAGCATTGGAATCATCTATTTCTGGTAAAATATAGTTGTTGTCTTTCGCAAGTTGCGCAAAACCGCAAAGACAATCCAGCTTAGCAATTAGTTGTGCATTTTTTTGGACTTCTACTATATGGGCTTGCATCCAAACCAACAACTGTTCAAACAATTGTTGTTCTAAACTTAGAATTCGCTCTTCGGCTCCTAATATCTTTGCTTCATATTCTTTGAGTTCCTCAGTGATATAACGCTCTGCACTTACCAAAGTTTGTTTTCGTATCCATGTTTCGGGTACTTTATCCTTATGGGTATTCCTAACCTCAATATAATATCCAAAAACGTTATTTGAAGCAATTTTAAGCGATGTAATACCAGTAGCTTCGGTTTCACGCTCCAGCATTTTATTTAAATAATCTTTTCCAGAAAATGCTAGATTCCTTAATTCATCTAATTCTTCAGAATACCCTTTTGCTATAGTACTTCCTTTTGTAATATTTATAGGAGCTTCTTCATTAAGCATCTCTTTTATTTTGCTCCGTAAAGCTTCACAAGAGAATAATTTTTCTCCAATGTTTTTGAGCGAAAGGTTTGGACTTTCTTGAGCTAGTTGCTTAATAGGGATAACAGCTTCTAACGAATTTTTGAGCTGAACCACTTCTTTGGGATTGATTTTACCTGTGGCCACCTTAGAAATCAATCGCTCTAAATCTCCCATTTGCTTTATCCAGTGTTGGATTTTTTGCAATTGGGTTTCTTCATCTTTCAAAAAAGAAACTACTTGATGCCGCTGTTGTATCTTTTCTTTGTCCTTTAGTGGGAGTGCCAACCATCTTTTTAACAAACGCCCACCCATGGGTGAAATGGTTTTGTCAATAATTTGGAGTAAGGTTACCGCGTTTAAATTGGTAGATTGGTATAACTCTAGATTACGAATGGTAAAGCGGTCCATCCAAATATATTCCTCTTCGGCAATACGTTGTAGGGTATTAATATGCTGTAATTGGCGGTGTTGTGTCTCAGATAAGTAATGTAAAATTGCACCTGAAGCGATTACCCCATGTTGCAAATGCGATACACCAAAACCTTGTAAAGTTTTAGTTTTAAAATGATTGGTTAAACTTTCGTTGGCATAATCTTCTTGAAAAATCCAATCCTCCAGAAAAAAGGAATGTAACTGATTGTCAAAAACCTCTAGAAACTCTTTTTTATGCGCTTTTGAAACCAAAATTTCGTTGGGTCCAAAGTTTTGGAGCAATTTATCTACTTGTTCTGCAGAACCTTCCGAAGTTAAAAATTCCCCTGTTGAAATATCTAAAAAGGAAACTCCTAACTTATTCCGGCCAAAATGAACAGCAGCTAAAAAATTATTGGTCTTAGCATTTAAAATATCATCGTTTAATGCGACACCTGGAGTTACTAATTCCGTAACACCACGCTTAACTATACTTTTTGTTTGTTTTGGGTCTTCCAGTTGGTCACAAATAGCTACACGTTGTCCAGCTTTAACCAGTTTTGGTAAATAGGTATTTAACGAATGATGAGGAAAACCAGCAAGCTCTGTTTTGTCACCTCCGTTGTTTCGGTGCGTTAAAACAATGCCCAAAATCTGTGCAGCCTTAATGGCATCTTCACCAAAAGTTTCATAAAAATCACCCACACGAAAAAGTAATAAGGCATCAGGATGTTTGGTCTTGATGGCATTATACTGTTGCATTAAAGGGGTGACCTTTTTCTTTTTTGTTGAACTTGCCAATGCTGAAAAGTTTAATTTTACCGAAAATAGGTACTAAGCAAGGTTTCTAAAACCATTGTTGATATTATAAGGCTAAAAGTGGATAAATTTATGCGTAAGCTTGCTAATGACGAATTGGAAAGACTGGATATTGAAGAGTTTAAAAATGCTGTAAAAACACCTTTAATACTTATTCTGGATAATATTCGAAGCCTAAATAACATAGGCTCGGTGTTTAGAACGGCAGATGCTTTTTTGATTGAAAAAATTTACTTGTGCGGTATTACGGCAAAACCACCCCATAAGGACATTCATAAAACCGCTTTGGGCGCAACAGATAGTGTGGATTGGGAGTACAGGGAAAGCACTCATGAGCTGATAAAAGAACTTAAGACCGATGGTATTAAAGTAATTGCTGTAGAGCAGACTGAAAATGCCACTATGCTCAATAATTTTAAAGTTGTTAAACATGAAACTTATGCTTTGGTTTTTGGCAATGAAGTAAAAGGGGTTTCTCAGGACGTGGTTTCGGATAGTGATTTGGTTATTGAAATTCCACAGTTTGGAACCAAACATTCTTTAAATATATCAGTAAGTACTGGGGTTGTCGTTTGGGATTTTTGGTCCAAACTAAACAGCTAACTCTCAATTCGAACGGAGTAGAAAATAAAAAACCCCCAACTTGTAAGTCAGGGGCATAACATATAGTTTGAGTTAGTTAGTTTCTGTCTAAGCAGAGTGCTAATAAAATAAAACCTTTCGTTATATCCAAATATTTTCCAAAAATTATCTTAAGACTTTAACTCAATAATACGAGTTTCCAACTGTTCCAAGATAGCCTCATAATCATCTAAATTATCAACAAAATCAAGGGTTTTGAGGTCAATAAGAAGCGTATTCTGTTGTGGATGGCTCTTAATAAAATCTAAATATCCACGATTTATCTTTTCTAGATAATCTGGGCTTATATTCTGTTCATATTCACGTCCACGTTTCTTAATATTAGCTAAAAGCCGTTCTGTGTTTTGGTATAAGTATACATAAATATCAGGTTTTTTTACCTCATTGTACATAAAACTAAACACCTTTTTGTACAACTCAAACTCTTCTTTCTGCAAAGTGACTTTAGCAAAAATCAAGGATTTAAAAATATCATAGTCGCTTACCATAAACTTCTTGAACAAGTCAAATTGAGAAGTATCATCTGTGAATTGCTGGTAACGATCTGCTAAAAAGGACATTTCTAGAGGAAATGCATATCGTGCTTGATCTTCATAGAATTTTGGTAAAAAGGCATTGTCTGCAAATCGTTCCAGGACTAGTTTAGCATTAAAATCTTCAGCTATTTTTTTTGCCAAGGTACTTTTCCCGGCACCAATATTACCTTCAATTGCCAAAAACTGTAATTGTGAAAATAGCTCGGTTCTATCTTTATAAAATTGATAAACGGTCTTCGTTAATTTATTTTTGTCCTTGCACTCTTGGAGAAGATTACGGGTATCTTTTCTGAAAACAGGATGGTAAAATTGTGGAGCAATATCAGCAAGAGGCTTTAAAACAAAATTACGCTCCACCATTCTTGGATGGGGTATGGATAGCCCTGCTCCGTTTGTAATTAAATCGTCAAAATAGAGAATATCCAAATCTAAATTACGAGATGCATAGCCTTCGCCTTCATTCTTTTTTCTTCCAAAGCCTAATTCAATTTGTTTTAGTTGTTTTAATAGCTCAGAAGGGGATAAATGGGTTTCTAATAATACACAAGCATTTAAAAAATCATCACCATTAAATCCTACAGCTCCATTTTCGTAAATGGAAGAAGTTTTTAGGACAACACCAGCCTTTTTAGCAATTAGCAATAGTGCTTTTTGTAGATTTAAGTATCTATTGCCTAAGTTGCTGCCAATGGATAAATATACTTGATTCAAGTTCTTCATATTGCGTTTGGCAAAATAACTAAAACATTTGAACAGATTGGTAAATTTTAATTGTAACATATGGCTAATTGAGTAGACATATGGACAATGGTTATCTTTGTGACCGATTAAATTTATTTGAATGAAATTTTTAAGAAATCTACTAGCAGCTATTATGGGTTGCCTGATTGCATTTGGTATTCTATTTTTTATGTTTTTTGTCTTTGCTGCTTTGGTAGGTAGTGGTGATGATGGAGTCGTAGTTAAAGAAAACTCAATTCTGGAACTAAGTTTAAACCAACCAATAAGCGATTATGAGGGAACTAATGATTCTGACCCTTTTGCCTCATTGTTTGAAGAAGGACAAGGACTTGATAAGATACTACATGCCATTCAAGTAGCAAAGAATGATGATAAAATAAAAGGGATTAGTATGACCACTGGTTTTCTTATGACCGGATTGGCACAAACACAGGAAATCCGTTCTGCTTTAAACGATTTTAAATCTGAAGGAAAATTTATTTTTTCTCATGCTGATTTTTACACTCAAAAGAATTATTATTTGGCTAGTGTTGCCGATGAACTTTATTTAAACCCACAAGGAGCAATGGATTTTAAAGGTTTGGCTTCTGAGGTTTTGTACTATAAAGATTTACAAGAAAAGACTGGTGTTAAAATGGAGGTGATACGCCATGGTAAATATAAAAGTGCCGTGGAACCCTATTTGTCCAACACAATGAGTGAAGCTAACCGTTCACAAATTAAAGAATTGATAACTTCTTTATGGAACAGCATGTTGACAGATATTTCTTCCTCTAGAAATATTGATGTTGCCAGTTTAAATATAATTGCGGACACTTTAGGAGGCCGTACACCGGAATATGCTGTAAAATCTGGCTTAGTAGATGGAAATATTTATTTTGATGAATATGAAGGTTTCTTAAGGGAAAAACTAGATTTTGAAGAGGATAAAGAGTTGAATTATGTGGATTTTGATGACTATATAAAAGTAGCGAGTAAGAAAACGTTAAAAACAGGAGTTGATAAGATTGCGGTTATCTATGCGCAAGGGGAGATTTTCTATGGAGAAGGCAGTAAGGAAATTATAGGTCAAGGGGTTATTAACCGAGCTTTGAATAAGGCAAGGGATAACGAAAATATAAAGGCGATTGTACTAAGGGTTAATTCTCCTGGGGGAAGTGCCTTGGTATCGGATATTATTTGGCGTGAGATTGAATTAACAAAAAAAGTAAAGCCAGTAGTAGTTTCTTTTGGAAATGTAGCTGCTTCGGGCGGATATTATATTGCTGCCGGTGCAGACAAAATTTTTGCTGAGCCAACCACTATTACAGGATCTATTGGGGTTTTTGGGACAATACCAAATATTAATGAGTTAGCTGCCGATATAGGAATAAACGCAGAACAGGTGGGCACCAATAAAAACTCTGTTGACTATTCTTTGTTCGAACCTATGACCGATACCTTTAGAAACCAGGTCCAAGAAGGTATTGAGCAGACCTATGAAACCTTTTTACAACGTGTGGCTGATGGAAGAAAAATGTCCGTTGAACAAGTTAATGAAATTGCTCAAGGTCGTGTATGGAGTGGGGTAGACGCAAAAGCCTTAGGTCTTGTGGATGAAATTGGTAATTTGGATGACGCCATTGCCGCAGCTGCTGAGATGGTAAATTTAGAAAGCTATGGAATCAGAAAATATCCAAAATATAAATCCGATTTTGAACGCTTAATGGAAGATTTAGGTGGCGCAAAAGCAAAATTTGGAGAAAGTATCATCAAAGAAGAATTGGGTAATGAGGCTTTTCAGATTTTAAAAGAAGTAAAACAACTTTCCAGTCAAAAAGGAATCCAAGCAAGGATGCTGTTTACGCTAAAAATTAATTAACTTAACTTTTTAATTTTCTAAAGTGTAAAACTTCAGCTCGAGTGTTTTCTACTTTTCAAAGTAGAAAATGTATCGAGATCAATTTGAAACTTAAAAATCCTATTCTCGATACGTTCACTTGTAGTGAACACTCGAATTGACGAATTTTTTCTTCTATGACCCAAAAAGACAAAAGAGTAGCCTTTCAAATTTACTTATACCTAGGGGCTTTGTTCATTACTTCATTAGTGGTTTCTAACCTCATTTTTCAAAAATTCTTTTATTGGAATCCATTTGGAGAGGTCACTATTTTTGGAGCTTCATTATTTGAAATTTCGGTCGGAATATTGCCTTATCCGATTACTTTTTTGATAACCGATTTAATCTCAGAAATCTTCGGAAAACGAAAAGCGAATCAAGTGGTTATCGCAGGTATTTTTGCCTCCTTCTTCTCCTTGGCAATTGTCTATACTGCTTCTGCAGTTCCTGCAACGGAATGGTCTCCGGTTTCCAATTCCATGTTTTCAGAAGTTTTTGGAAACACTATTGTTGCAGTCTTTGCCTCAATGATGGCCTACTTACTGGCTCAATTTGTGGATATTCAGATATATCACTTTTGGAAAAAATTGACCAAAGGCAAGTATTTATGGCTTCGAAATAACTTTTCAACCTTCTCTTCACAGTTTATAGACACCTTTACTGTAGTATTGCTTCTTTGTGCTTTTGGAGAGATTCCATGGGAGCTTTTTTATGGCTTGGTCATTAGTGGTTTTATTTTTAAGATTTTTATAGCATTTCTCGACACCCCTTTGCTTTATCTTTTCGTATATCTATTGCGAAAAAGATTTAACTTAAAAATAGGAGAGGAAATACAACTAGATTAAATCAGCTTCTTATTTTACTTTAAAGCATAAAAAACATGAAGAAAAAGAAAGTCCTCAAGATTTTTGGAATTATATTTTTAATACTGTTGGGCGTACTCATTGCCATCCCCTTTTTCTTGGAGGGCAAGATTGCAACCATTGTAAAGAATAAAGTTAACCAGAATGTAAATGCAACTTTAGATTTTGAAGATGCGGACTTAAGCCTGATTAAAAGTTTTCCAAATGCTTATGTAGACCTAACAAATACTTCGTTGGTGAATAAAGCGCCTTTTGAAGGTGACACGCTTTTTTCTTCAGGAACTGTTGCTCTAAAAATGTCTATTAAGGAATTATTTAAAAGCGCTGATGATCCTATTGCTATAAAAAGCCTAGCCTTAGACAATGCTAAGCTTCATATTAAAGTTGATATAGAAGGTAATGCAAACTATGATATTGCAAAGGAGACCGAAGGTGATCAACCACAAAATACTTCAGCAGAAGGTTCTAATAACTTTACACTGGCTTTAGAATCGTATGAAATAACAAGTACGGAAATTATTTACGACGATTTTGCAAGCGGGATGCATTTGGTGGTCTCAGAAATGAATCATACGGGGACTGGGGATTTATCATTGGAAAGTTCTGAATTGCAGACCAAGACAGATGCATTAGTCTCTTTAGAATTGGATAGCACGAAATACTTAAATAACAATAAAGTTTCTTTAGATGCGCTTATCGGGATAGATTTGAAAGAGAACAAATACTCATTTTTAGACAATAAAGCATTAGTAAATCAATTGCCCTTGGTGTTTGATGGTTATGTAAAAGTGAATGAAGAAAACCAAGAAGTGGATATTAGTTTCAAAACCCCATCATCTGACTTTAAAAATTTCTTAGCGGTAATTCCAGAGGAGTATTCCAAGAACATAGAAAATGTAAAAACTACAGGCAATTTTGAGGTAGATGGGCAATTTAAAGGCATTGTTGATGAAGAACACATTCCCACTTTTGCTATCAATATAAATTCCGAAAATGCCTCTTTCAAATACCCTGATTTACCAAAAGCGGTAAAGAATGTGTTCATAGATACGCAAATAAATAACGAAACTGGTATTACAGAAGACACCTATGTAAACATTAATAAATTGTCTTTTCAGATAGATGAAGACCGTTTTAATGTAAATGCTAAGATTAAGGATTTACTGGGTAATACGAAGGTAAATGCTCATGCGGATGGTAAAATGAATCTGGCCAATATCTCAAAAGCCTATCCGGTGCCTACTAGTTTGGATTTGTCTGGTTTGTTAGCTGCTGATGTTACTACTGCATTTGATATGGCATCTCTGGAGAACAAAAAGTATGAGAATACCAAGACCAGCGGTAAAATGGACGTAAAAGATTTTAGGTATAATTCGGAGGAATTAAAGAATCCAGTTGCAATAAATACCGCAGCAGTAACTTTTAATCCAGGAACAGTTTCTCTTAATTCTTTTGATGGAAAAACAGGCCAGACCGACTTTAATGCAACAGGGACTATAAATAATCTATTAGGTTTTCTGTTTAATGAGGAAAATGTAGAAGGTAATTTTAAACTACTATCCAACACTTTTGCTTTGAATGATTTTATGGTGGATGAAGCCGTTGCAGAAGAAACAACTACAGAAAACCCAACTGCAACGGAGCGTATAAAAATACCATCTTTTTTAGATGCAACGATAGACGCCACTGCAACCAATGTGCTTTACGATAATTTGAATCTTAAGAATGTTACGGGGAGATTAAAGATAAAAGACGAAACGGCAACACTTCAAAATTTAACTTCAGATTTGTTTGATGGGAAACTAAGCGTAAACGGCTCCGTTTCTACAAAGAGTGAAATCTCCACTTTTGATATGGCTTTGGGGATGGAAAGATTTAAAATTGGGGAGTCTTTTAAAGCATTGGATATGTTTAAAGTTTTGGCGCCAGTTGCGAATGCTTTACAAGGAAAACTGAATTCTACCATAAAACTCTCTGGTAACCTAAAAGATGATATGACGCCTAATCTCGGCGCATTGACAGGAGATGTTTTAGCAGAAATTTTATCTACGAATCTAGACACTAAGAATGCCCCATTGTTAAAAGCGTTGGATACCAAGCTAGGCTTTCTGGATTTAGAAGCGATTGATTTAAAAGGATTAAAAACAGCCTTGTCTTTTGATAATGGAACAGTAAAAGTAAAGCCTTTCTCTTTACAATATAAAGACATTGCCATTAATGTAGATGGTAGCCATTCGTTTGACAGACAATTACAATACAAAGCAACTTTGGATGTGCCTGCTAAGTATTTAGGTGCTGAGGTGAATAACCTAATTGCCAAAATAGATGATAGCAGCCTTAAAGATTTAACCATACCGGTTATAGCTAATATTGGGGGTAATTATTCCAGCCCTAATGTAACCACAGATTTAACTTCTGGAGTTTCTAAGTTGACCCAACAACTGGTAGAAATACAAAAACAGAAACTGCTTAATCAAGGAAAAGACAAAGCCAAGGATTTATTAGGTGGACTTTTAGGCGGTAAAGATTCTACTAAAACCGATTCCACCAAAACTACTACAGCTGATGTTTTAGGTGGTTTATTGGGGAATAAAAAGAAGGACTCCACAAAAACAGATTCTACCGCTAAAAAAGATGCCGTTAAAGATGCAGCTGGCTCAATTCTGGGTGGGCTTTTGGGTAAAAAGAAGAAAAAGGATACGGTGAATTAATTACTCAAACCTTACTAGGCAATACGCCAAACTTTTCCTTAAAGCTTTTTGTGAAATAAGACATGTTGGAGTATCCTACAGAATAGGCTACTTCTGAAACAGAACCCACTTTTTGGGTAAGCATGGTTTTGGCATTGTTCAAACGTATTTCATTCACCAGTTGACCAGCTGATTTATTGGTCAGCGCTTTGAGTTTACGGTGCAATTGTGCCCGGCTAAAACCAACTTTTGAGGCGATGTCTTCAACAGAAAGAAATTCATTATCAATATTATCGTTAATTGTTTTTATCACTTTTTGTAAAAAAGTATCATCGACAGAACTAAGTTGTAAATCCGATACTGCACTTAGGTCTAGGGACTTAAAATGTTCCCAAAACTTTTTGCGGGCAGCAATTAGGTTTTTAGCAAGCAGCAGAAGTTCTTCGGCATCAAATGGTTTGGTCAAATAGGCATCAGCACCTTGAGTTAGTCCAGCTATTTTACTAGATTGGCCAGCTTTAGCTGTCAGCATCATTAGAGGGATGTGACTGGTCTTTACATTGTTCTTTAAAGCACTGCATAGTTCATAGCCGTCTTTTTTTGGCATCATCACATCACTGATAACTAAATCAGGAATATGTTCAAACGCCATTCGTTCGCCTTGCAGACCGTCATTGGCTGTCAATACTTTATAATAGGGGCTCAAAATTTCTGATATAAAATCTTGAAGGTCATGATTGTCTTCAACTAGTAGCACTACTTCTTCATGATTTTGAATTTCAATACCTTTTTCATTACTTTTCTGTATGGGTTCTGAGTTTTCATGTTCTGTTTTTGGCGAAGACTCTGTTTCTTTTGATACCTGAATCGATTCTGGAAGTTCTTCCAATAAAATTGGAAGTCTCACTTTAAATTTAGTGCCTCTATTTTTCTCGCTATGTACACTTATCTGGCCATTGTGTAAGGTAACTAGTTCTTTGGTTAGTGCTAGACCAATACCAGACCCTTTTTCCTCTGTCCCTTCCACTCTGTAAAATCGGTCAAAAATGCGATCAATATCTTTTTTGTGCATCCCTTTGCCAGTATCGCTTATTTCAAGCACTAGATTTTTTTCTGAGTGATTTACGTTTACACTCACGGCTCCTCCTTGTGGTGTATATTTAAAGGCGTTAGATAAAAGATTGTTCAAAATCTTTTCAAGTTTATCCTTATCGTAATATGCTTTATCCAGCTCTGCGGGAAAATGTGTATTAAGACTTATATTTTGGCGTTCCGCTGTACTCTCGAACGAAAAAACGTGTGATCGAAGAAATTGAATCAATCCTCCTTGACTCAAGTTGAGATACAGCTTGCCACTCTCTATTTTAGAAATATCCAACAATTGGTTTACTAATAATTGTAAGCGTTTTGTATTTTTCTTGACAACGGAATACGTTTTATCAGATAATTGGACATGTTGGCTTTTTTCTCTTTCTGCAAGTTTTTTAGCCTGTTGCAAAGGTCCTTCAATTAAAGATAGCGGAGTTCTAAATTCATGGCTAATATTAGCAAAGAATCGTGTCTTTACTTCATCCAAATCCTTCATTCGTTGTATTTCAGCCATCGAGCGTTCACCTTCTATACGCTTCAACTGATTTTGTTCGCTAATCTTTCGACTTCGATAGGCAATCCCGAAGGAATAAATAACAATTTGTAGAAACATTCCTGTTGCATACGGGTCTATTCCAAAAGGAGGTCGTAAAATAGCCATGGACCACAGGGTTCCAAAAATGAAAAATATACTCGCAATCATAGATCCTACGCCAAAATACCGCGCGAAAAGATCTTTCTTCAAGATTAATAAAATAGACACAATCAAACTACCAAAGGCATAAATGTTCAGGAATAGATAATGAAGGCTATGTGGTGCGGTAAAATAGGCATCAGGATTAAAAAGCACTACATAAAGAGCCGTAAGTAGTGTTTCCGTTAAAATAAAAAATGCAAGACCTTTAATGAATTTATCAAGAACTGGAAACTTCTGTTTGGACCCAATAAATGAACGTCCAAAAAACCAAAAAATAAAGAATTGTCCGTTTGCAGCTAATATCCATACAGGATACCTTAATGTTGATAACGAACCAACAATCAATCCAATAGTCATGGAATTGGTTATCATGCAGAAAAAAAGCCACAGCGAAAACCAAAAATATATCTGTTCCTTCAAATAGATAAATTGCAAAAAGAAATATAAAAAAATGATAAAGGTGACCCCAAACATAAAAGCATTGAAAGTTCTGTGATATTGATAGGGGGAATGGTAAAACGATTGTTCTGGACTCCTGGCACTAAGATTAAAATAGGCGGGATATCCAAAACTATTTCCTCTAGCTCGTATAATTAAAGTAACTAAGGTATTGGGAGGAATTTCTTCTAGATTGATACTGTTAAGGACCCAATGGTCATTGGTTGTACGCTCATCTTTTGGATACTCCACGCCAGTTTTCTGATGGAACAACAATTTGTCGTTTGCATAACCGTAAACATCTACCTTACCGTTGCTTTTGGTCCAGGCAGGCGGTCCAATCATAATATCTTCAAATTGGAGCGTCCAGCCAATTAATGAGTCCGTAGCTTTTAGCTGAAGCTTTCCCCAATAGGTAAGGCTGGTCTGTAATAATTTAGGCAGCTTATCTCCTTGAATGAATGAAAGTGTGCTGTCTTTTAAAAGTTTTTGAGCAGAAAGTTGGTTTGTACTATCGGCATAAACTTTTAAAAAGGGATTAACATCATGAACTGGATATTTTGGATCTAACTCATAGACCTCTTGCCCTGATATAGAATAAAGGACCAATAGACAAATCGTAAAGAGATGTAATTTAAGTTTCATGTTATGCATTAAAAGGTACTGAATTTTCTTGTTGTACCTACTGCCACAAAGTTCGATGCTAATGGAGTTTAGTCCTAATAAACATGTTTCATGAAATAACACATTTGTTTCATCGTATCAATTTTGCAACAAAACAGCCAAACCCTGCAACCTTACCAACATTTTTAATTCACCTACTCAAATAGTTTTGTCCTCAAGTAATCTAAAATAAAATACCATGGACAGAAAACGATTTTTAACTCAATTGGGAGGAACAAGTTTGGTGGCCTTGTTCCCTTTAAGTTCTGCAAAAGCATTTTTTAAAAGCAACCCACTATCAAAGTTTTGGTCAAAAGCAAAGATTGTTCGCAAAGAAGAGGGCACGCAACTGCGAGTTTTTGGCAATCCACAATGGCATAAAGTAGTTGGTGCAGATACAGAAAATCAAGTGTTTGAATGGGTAGATGATTTAGCACCAGGTTCTGGAATACCACTCCACATACATACAAAGGAAGATGAGGTTTTTAGGGTTTTGGAAGGTGAAGTGGAAATTATGGTAGGTGAAAACACAACTATTTTAAAGAAGGGAGACATGGCTTTTGCACCTAAAAACTTGATGCATTCTTGGAAAGTTGTAGGCAAACAAAAAGCTAAAATGTGGGTAAGTGCTTTCCCTTCGGGAATGGAGCATATGTTTCATGAATTACATGCTATGCCTCAAGGCCCACCTGATTTAAAGAAGGTAGCGGATATATGTAAAACTTATGGAATTCAATTTGTGTAATAATTAATTTAAAATATGTGAATCATGAAAAAAGGAAAACAACTTTTAAAGAATTTAGTTTGGGTTATCCCATTTATGATGTTAGGTGTTAGCTGCAGCGATGATGAAAATGATGACATGGCATTAACACCATTGGAAATTGAAATAAATCAATTAAAGGCAGCTACTGCAAAGTACGCTGATATTGAGGTGGCGACCAATGAAGGTTTTTTTGATGTTTCTGGATTTGTTCCCAATATGGGACACCATTATTTACTACCACCACGTGTAGACCAAACTTTTGTGTTGGAGGAGCCAGAGATAATATTATATGCGCCCGATGAAAATGGGGTTATGCAGTTTGTTGCTGTGGAATATGTAGCGCCTATTGAAGATTTGGATAACCCTGGAACTCCCCCTGAAGGCTTTACTGGAGAAGAGGATGAATGGGAAATCAACCCAAATCTAAGCCAATGGCAATTGCATGTGTGGATTGTTAAGGAAAATCCTGACGGAATTTTTTCTCCAACAAATTCTACTGTTGGAAATGGTAGTTAATTTGAATTAGTATTAAATAGTGTTTTAAAAACGTTCAAGATTCCCTTGGGCGTTTTTTTAGTATAAAGAAGAAAAAGGATAAGGTAAATTGACTCGAACGGAATTGTGTATGGTCTGTTTTTGGTTGAATCGAGGCTTTCTGAGCGAGACAGTTTTGCTTTTGCAGAATAGCGAAGCAAGCCGAATCCAGTTTCAATTTAAGTAAATTATTGTTGGTTCATTGGTCAAGCAGCGAATGTTTCAGCAAAATAAACTGTACACGGTGTGGTAGCACGTTATTTGTTTTTTAGGATTCTTGGGTCTCCATCAAATTCTTTATTATTCGTTAATCGGGTTTGATTTTCAGTATCAAAATCATAAACATAAATTTCCCAATTGTCATCTTTATTAGTCCCGAAGTACATTTTCCTTCCATCACTTGAAAAACGTGCAATGAGTTCCATTCCTGGGTTTTTCGATAAATTCTTAATATCTCCACTTTCTAAATCTTTAAAAACAATATCTTGGTTTCCTTTCTCAAAATAGTCAGAACTATAAACTAATAATTTTCTGTTTGGCGAAAGCTCGCCTCTTTCATTATTTGAATTGGAATCGGTTAACTGAAGTGTTTTCTTTGAATCAACTTCATATTCGAAAAGTTGATTTGTTCCTAAATGATTACTTGTAAATATTAGACTTTTTCCATCGTGACTCCAGCTTGGATAATTTGCTGCTCCTTCTATATTATCTGTAATATTAATAGTTTGATTTGTTGAAGAGTTGAATATGAAAATATCATTTTTACAAGTATATAATTCTAATTTGTCTGAATAGAGAACATTTTTGTCATCTAATATGCAGTTTTCAGGATGTTTAAGTTTAGTTTCTTTTTTCGTTTTTAAGTTCAGCTTTACTCTAAAAATAGAATCTTCAGTTTGTCTTAAAAAACTAATCTCATCTTTGTTAATCCAAGTTGGTCCCCATTCTTCGAAATCAGTTTGAGTTAGTGCTTTTTTATTTTCTCCATCAGCATCCATAATAAAAACATCCGAATTTCCATTTCGACTTGATGAGAAAAGAAGATGCTCCTTTTTTTGAGAACAACTTGAAATAAGTAGAATTGAGAATGATAAAATGGTGTATTGTTTAATCATTGTGTAATGTTTCTAGTAATGTGTTACAACGGACTTGTGTATGAAACGTAGCGTGCAAGAAGACACTAATTTTTCGGGTCAACACAGAGCCGAATTTTTATATTTTGTTTTTAATTTTTCTATTCTAAAAGCCAAATTAGAAATTTGGCGGTCTTAATAAATAGGCAACAATCTTTCGATTTTCCACTTATCAGCTATGTTTTATACACCGTGTTGGCTTGAGTATATTTTATTTCTGTTTCTCAAATAAAACATTTCTTGCTCTTCCATTTGAAATTCTAATTCCAGTAATTACATTTTCAGCATCGCGAACCACATTTATTAATGCAAAACTTGGAATCTCCAAGACGTCTATACTTAGAAGTTTCATTGGGAAATCACCGTGTCTCCCGTGATGACCAATCAATTGATCTTCTTTAAGATTAATATCTAAAGTGCTTTCAAGTTCAGGACTATAGAATCTGCCTAGATAGTCACTTAAAGAGATACTTGATAAATCTTTTTCTACAAATCTTTTGGCATCAGTTTTTCTACCATTTTGATTTAGGCTAAGGAGTTGTGTTTCATTATCCTTTAACTCAGAAAACGTAAACTGAATGTTAGCTTCTTTTGGAATTTGATATGTGTTATCTTTAGTATTATAAATATTATATTCAGAATTATTCCATTCTTGTAAAACATGTAAAGAGTCATTTTCTATTGTAATATTCGCAATAACTCCCGATTGGATTTCATATTTTCCGGTTAGCTGTTCTAGTGGAAAGCTAATTACACTTTTTGAGATTTCTGGCTTAGCCATTTCAGGAGTTGCTTTCGATTTGTCTTTTAGTAATATGTTGGCAATATTACGTTCAATACCTCCAGAGTTGGAGGACGAAAAATTAGTCAATATGGCAATACTAAGCTGTTCCTCAGGATAAGAGCTCGCAAAAGCTCTAAAGCCACCTATTGCACCTCCATGCTGGACTCTTTTATAACCTTTAACTTCATCAAGACTTACGCCAAAGGCATAGTTGTTTTCACTTCCATCATTAAGTTCATCGGTCGTTTTAAGTAATTCAAAAGCCGAACTCCACTCTGAGGATGGTGTACTAAAGTTACTTAACCAAGTCAATAAATCATTTGTTGTTGAATGTACATTTCCAGAGCCCACGTAACCCCAATATTCTACCGCTCTAAAAAAATCATCTTTTGCGCCATAATAGGAGGTGGCATTATTTGGAACTATACGATCATACCTGTCTTCTACATATGTATTTGACATTCCTAAAGCTTCAAAAACATTGGCTTTCATCCATTGAGGAAACTTTTCTTTGGTTACATTTTCAATAATATTAACCATCAGCATATAACCTGTATTACAATACAAATATTCATCACCAGGAATAAAATTTAGCTCTTTCTGGTTTAGCATAAATCTATACAAATCTTCATTAGTTCTAGAATCGTCGTCTCGCCATCCAGCTAATCCAAGCATTGCATGTAAACTGCGCATGCCACTTGTATGATGTAGCATATGGCGTATGGTAATGGTATGTCCAAAATCTGGCATTTCTGGTAAATGTTTACGAATATCATCATCTATTGATAATAACCCTTTTTCTTGCAGTAATACAATTCCCATAGCAGTAAACTGCTTTGAAACTGAACCTACATTAAATATAGTTTCCGTTGTGTTTGGTACTTGATATTCTAAACTAGCCAAACCAAATGCTTTTGAGTAAATAACTTCCCCGTTTTGCATTATACCAACGGCACCTCCTGGATGATTAGTTTCTGTCCATTCATTAAATAGGCTATCAATTTTTTGAGATTTAACTTCACTCAATTGACCTTGTACAGAAACTAAACTAAAATAGGTTAGTAAAAAAAGTAGGTGTTTTAGTTTCATCTTATTCTGTTTTAGTTTTAATATTTGTAAATATTCAAGCCAACAATTGGCTAAACGTACCTTGGTACGTTTATTTCTATTTTGTAATTACTGTTTTATTTATTTAAAGCACCATAAACGATTTCTTCCAACTTGCCATCAATCTCTTGGTTGTAGGGAGACGATAATACTTGTCGCAATTGAATTACGATTAAGTTATTGGTTGGGTCTATCCAAAAAGTAGTGCTAAAAGCGCCGCCCCAGCTATAAGTTCCATCCGGTCTTGTGGGATGGGCATTGGCTACATCAAAACCAAAACCAAACCCAGCAGTACCCCAAGGATACGTAATGGTATCCAATTGGTTTTTATGCATAGCCTGTGCAGTCTCTGGTTTTAGTAGTTGAGCACCACCTAGTTTTCCATCATTTAGCATAGCTTGGCAAAACAAAAAATAATTTCTAGCAGTTCCCGTCATCCCACTTCCACCAGATAAATAGGTTTTTGCGCCTTCTGTAGGGTAGTTAGGAATATAAAAAGGACCCATATTCTCAGGTGCTTGCACAATGGCACCATCTTGCCCAGTTAAAAATACCTTGGTAAGTTTTTGGGTTAGCGAATCATTAAAATAGAAGTCAAGCTTTTCTACCCCAATAGGTTTGGTAATGTTTTCACGGATATAATCATCTAATTTCATCCCTGAGGCTACTTCTACCACGCGCCCCAAGACATCTGTGTTAAGCCCATACATCCATTTTGCGCCAGGTTCATGCATTAGTGGTAAATCTCCTAATTTATTCGCTGCCTCTTCTATGGTCATTGGCAAATGTGTGCTCAAATCGGGGATTCCATGTTTCGCTAAGATTGCCCCATTCACTTGTGGATTCATAAATCCGTAAGGAACACCAGCTGTTTGAGTCAATAGTTGCTTTACCGTTGGAGTACTAACAGTTGTAGTGCTAGTCCAGGTTGTATCCGCGGGATTAAAATCTGTAAGCATCTCCGTTTCCATAAAAGAAGGAATGTATTTCCCCACAGGGTCATCCAATTTTAATTTTCCGGCCTCAACTAATTGCATTGCGGCAACAGAAACAATTGGTTTGGTCATGGAAGCCATACGAAACAGATGGTCTTTGCGATAAGGTTCTGTTCTAGTGGAATCTGACCAACCCACTTCAGATTCATAAATAATTTTACCATTTTTAGCGATGAGTGTTACAGCTCCTGGATATTTTTTGGCTTCAACATACTCCATGACCATTTCGTCAATTTTTGCTAGGCTGTCAGCAGACATCCCAACTTCTTCAGGAGTTGTAAATTGGAATTTCTCTACTTTAACGATTTCTTTTTTCTCTGTTCTACAAGAAGTGAAAACAAGAATTGTAAGTAGTATTAGTAATGTGTTAAATGGCTTCATTTTTTGGTTGTTTAGTAAGTTAATTAATATCAATTCCAACATAATACCCTTCACTACCACGAACATTAAAAACGGTATTATCTTCAAAAATGAGGTACTGTCCTTTTATGCCTTTAAGTACTCCTTTATAATTTGGGGATTTATCCAAATTCAAGCTTTTTACTTTTTCAGGGTACTGTAACACCGGAAATTCTAAATTGGTTTCCGTGTTAGAGTTGATAAAATACTCAGCAGCTTCTTCAGGTATATGTTTTTTTAGCTTATCCCGCCATTCCACTAAATCCAAGTCTTCAATATCGTTTTGCAACATTTTGCGCCAATTGGTCTTATCACCCACATGGTCTTTTAAAGCTACTTCGGTGATTCCTGCCAAATAACGGTTGGGGACTTCAACAATTTCTATGGCCTCATGGGCACCTTGATCTATCCATCGAGTCGGCACCTGCGCTTTTCGGGTCACTCCCACTTTTACATTACTTGAGTTTGCCAAGTATACAATGTGTGGTTGTAATTGCATCTTTTTTTCATATTCCAAGTCTCGGTCTTCTTTTCCCAAATGTGCTGTACTTAATTCTGGTTTCATAATCCAATCTCCAGCGGCAGGGGTTTCATAAAAACAAGTTTTGCAAAAACCTTGTCGGTAAATAGGCTTGTCCTTTCCACAGTTCAAACATTGGAATTTTATTAATTCTATGTTCAGGGTTTTATCCAAAGCTTGATTAAAATTGATGAAATCATCTTCAAAGATTAAAAAGTACTGGATTGGATTTCCTATTTCGGTTCGCATTTTACGTAAAACACCTTCGTATAACATCAGTTTGGGTTAGATTAAAAGATTTTGAAAATAAAAGCTATTTTAGCTATAAGACCAAGCAAAATTTAAAAGACTAAATATACCTAAAATGCCAATACCTTTATTTAATTCTATTGCATCTTGGCTATTGAAAAAGCGTTATCACCAGATAGAACTTTTTCTTAAATATCCTGCGGATGTACAAGATGAGGTTAGGCAACAGCTGTTATCCTATTCCAGCGAAACAGTTTTAGGGAAAAAGTATGGTTTTGATTCCATTAAAACGTACAAAGAGTTTTCGGAACGAGTCCCAATAGTTAATTACGAACAATTTGCAGACCTCATAGAACGCACAAGAAAAGGGGAACAAAACCTATTTTGGCCAACCAATATCAAGTGGTTTGCAAAAAGCAGTGGTACCACCAATGCCAAAAGCAAGTTTATTCCTGTAAGTTCTGAAGCATTGGAGGATTGCCATTACAAATCGGGCAAGGATTTATTATGCTTGTATTTGAACAATAATGAGAATTCACAGCTTTTTAATGGTAAAAGCTTACGCCTTGGGGGTAGTAAAGAACTATATGAAGATAATGGAAGCTTTTTTGGCGACCTCTCTGCTATTCTAATTGACAATATGCCACTTTGGGCAGAATACAGTAGTACGCCAAGCAATAAGGTTTCGCTAATGAGCGAATGGGAGACCAAGTTAGAGGCTATTATTGAGGAAAGCATAAAAGAAAATGTAACCAGTTTGGCAGGAGTACCGTCTTGGATGTTGGTTTTATTAAATAATGTTCTTGAAAAAACAGGTAAGAACCACCTTTTTGAGATTTGGGAAAATCTTGAGGTGTATTTTCATGGGGGAGTAAGTTTTGCACCTTATCGCGAACAGTACAGAAAACTACTTCCTCGAAAAAAATTTAATTATTACGAGACGTACAATGCTTCAGAAGGTTTCTTTGGTATACAAGACCGTAATAATTCAGAGGATTTGTTATTGATGCTGGACTATGGGATTTTCTACGAATTTATTCCTATGGATTCTTACGGTAAAGAGACACAAACTACTATTCCAATTTGGGAAGTAAAAACTGGAGTGAATTACGCTATCGTAATTACTACCAATGGCGGGCTTTGGCGCTATAAAATTGGGGACACGGTTAGATTTACTTCAACAAATCCTTACCGTATCCGGATTACGGGAAGAACCAAGCACCATATTAATGCATTTGGTGAAGAATTGATTATCGAGAATGCCGAAGAGGCTTTGGAACGTGTCTGCAAAAAAACAAGCTCTGAGATAAAAGACTATACTGCTGCTCCCATATTTATGAAAGAAAATGAAAAAGGGGCCCATGAGTGGATAATTGAGTTTAGAAAAGCTCCTGAGGATATCTATTATTTTACCGAGTTTTTGGACAATGCCCTAAAATCCCTTAATTCCGATTACGAAGCAAAGCGTTATAATAACATTACCCTAAAAATGCCTAAGGTGCATATAGCGCGGGAAAATTTGTTTTATGACTGGCTTAAATCCAAAGATAAATTAGGTGGGCAACACAAAATTCCACGACTATCCAATGAACGTGGTTATGTTGATGAGTTACTGATAATCAACAAAAAATAACGAAAAAAATACCACTGATACATTTTTAGCCAAATCAACGAAAACGTTTTCGTAGGTTTGTGCCGTTCATCGAACAAAATTTTATGTTGAACTAATAAATATAGATTTCCATCGTTATTGGTTGAAGTTTGTTCTAAGATAATTCCCCAATCTTAAAACATAAACCAAACAAAAAATTAAAGTTATGGCTGAAAAACTACTAATTATTTCTGATATGTGGGGAGTCAAAAAGGGGTTATGGATTACCTCTTATTTTGGATATCTACAACAGTATTATGACATTACATTTTATGATTGCCAGCAACTGGCAAACATAGATGAGCTAATCAACACCAAAGAGAATTTGCATAAAGCTTTTGTGGAAGGTGGAATTGATACCGCTGTAGCCCACTTGCTTAAAAAAGAAACTGAAGCTAGCCATGTTTTGGCGTTTAGCACTGGTGGAACAATTGCATGGAAAGCTGCTTTAAAAGGCTTTCCAATGAAATCCCTTACAGCAATCTCAGCTACTAGAATCCGAATGGAAGAAGCTAGTCCTCAAGTAGAGATGAATCTTATTTTTGGGGAATGTGACAAATTTAAACCAGAGATGAAATGGGCTAAAGAAATAGGGGTGGATTTAAACGTTATTCCTAGTTTTGGCCACGAATTATATTCTGATGAAAAAATCATCAGCGAAGTTTGTATGGGACTTTTGCATAAAGTTACCCGAAAGGCAGTTTAAGAACTGAAAATCCAAAAAAATAAAAAAAGAGGCTTTCCAGCCTCTTTTTTATTTAAATGGTTTTGTAACTAACTATGAGACAGCTTTAAGTTTTTTTATGGTTTCATGGGAAAGCTTTTCCTCTGCATAAGCTTTTGTTACCTTAAATTCTTTTTCTTCACTACTAGGTAAACTAAACATCGCATCTGTAAAAACAGCTTCACATAGAGATCGTAATCCCCTTGCACCCAGTTTATATTCCACAGCCTTATCAACCAAATAATTTAACGCCTGCTCTGTGATGCTAAATTGAATCCCATCCATGGTAAACAATTTTTCATACTGTTTGATAATGGCATTCTTTGGCTCCGTAAGAATAGCTCTTAAGGTCTTTTTATCCAACGGATTCATATGGGTCAAAACAGGAAGACGACCAATAATTTCAGGAATCAATCCAAATTCTTTTAAATCCTTGGGAATAATATATTGTAAAATATTTTCATGGTCCAGGTTGTCATCGGCCTTAGAAGCACTATAACCTACAGCCTGCATATTTAAACGCTTGGTAATAATACGTTCTATACCATCAAAAGCACCGCCAGCAACAAACAGGATATTTTCAGTATTTACTTCTATAAATTTTTGATCAGGGTGTTTTCTTCCTCCTTTTGGTGGAACATTTACCATGGTGCCTTCTAAAAGTTTTAAGAGGCCTTGTTGTACACCTTCACCCGAAACATCCCGTGTAATGGATGGGTTATCGCTCTTACGGGCAATTTTATCTATCTCATCTATAAAAACGATTCCTCGTTCTGCTTTCTCTAAATTATAGTCTGCAGCTTGTAACAACCGCGTAAGAATACTTTCTACATCTTCACCAACATAACCAGCTTCGGTTAAAACAGTAGCATCAACAATGGCCAAAGGAACATTCAGCATTCTTGCAATAGTTTTTGCCATTAATGTTTTTCCCGTTCCAGTTTGACCAACCATGACGATATTACTTTTCTGTATTTCTATATCGTCTTCTTTACTTTTAGGTTGTAACAATCTTTTATAATGATTGTAAACGGCAACGGACATCACTTTTTTAGTGCGTTCTTGCCCAATTACAAATGTGTCCAAAAAGTCTTTGATTTCCATTGGTTTTTTTAGGACCAATTCTGAAGAGAGATCATTGTTTTTGGATTGCTTGGATTCTTCGGCAACAATACTGTAAGCCTGCTCAATACACCTGTCGCAGATATGGGCATCTAAACCAGCAATCAAAAGATTGGTTTCTGGTTTTTTTCTCCCGCAAAATGAGCATTCTAGGTTTTCCTTTGCCATAAATTGTATTAAAGTTGATAGTATACTAACGGTAAAAGGTTAATTATGGTTCTTTTTACCGCAAGCATTTGGTCGAAATTATGATTTTTCCCTTACCAAGATTTCATCGATCATACCATATTTCTTAGCTTCATCAGCTTTCATCCAATAGTCACGATCACTATCTTCATAAACTTTATCAAATTTTTGTCCGGAGTGGTTGGCAATGATATGATATAGTTCATCTTTTATTTTCAAAACTTCCTTTGCAGCGATTTCTATATCACTGGCTTGACCTTGTGCACCAGATAATGGCTGATGAATCATTACCCTCGAATGTGTTAAACCACTTCTTTTTCCAGACTCTCCAGCACACAACAATACGGCTGCCATTGATGCGGCAATACCTGTGCAAATAGTAGCCACATCTGGCTTAATAAACTGCATCGTATCGTAAATACCAAGACCGGCATAAACACTTCCGCCTGGCGAATTAATGTAAATTGAAATATCTTTGCTTGCATCTGTACTTTCCAAAAATAATAATTGTGCTTGAACAATGTTGGCCACTTGGTCATTAATCCCAGTTCCCATAAATATGATACGATCCATCATTAACCTAGAGAAAACATCAAAAACAGCAATGTTCATTTGACGTTCTTCAATAATGTTTGGAGTCATATTAGTGGGATACATACTACTTATAATCTGGTCGTAGTACATACTGTTTACACCTTGATGTTGTGTGGCGTATTTTTTAAATTCTTTTCCGTAATCCATAGAATTTTTTGTAGCTGATTTAAATAAAAAACGGTTCTGAAAACCCGAGTTTTCAGAACCGTAAAGATACATATTATTTAGAATGCTATTTGTAAGCCTCTTTTATAAAGTTATCGTAACTAACTTCTTTTACTTTAAAGTTTACCTTCTCTTTGTAAAGGTCCAATAATTTTTGGCTCATTAATTGCTCGGACATTCTTTTTACCTCTTCTTGATTGCCCATTACCCTTGTGGCTACATTTTCCAACTCTTCTTCAGTAGGATTTAAATGTCCGTATTGTGCCATTTGAGATTTAATGAAACCTTTTGCAAATTCTTTCAACTCGTCAAATTGAACCTGAAGGTTGTTTTCATTGATGATTCTACCTTCAATTAATTGATACCGAAGTCCTTTTTCTGACTTTTCATATTCCTCAGTAGCTTCATCTTCGGATAGTGGATTTTCGCCACTAACCTGAATCCATTTTTTAAGAAACTCGGATGGAAGCTTAAACTTTGTTTCTTCTATCAATCTTTCGGTTATATCGTTAAGTAATTTCTGGTCTGCCTGTTGTTCAAACTGTTTTTCAGAATCTGCTTTTATACGATCTTTTAACTCTTTTTCAGATTTGATAGTACCTTCCCCAAAAAGTTTGTCAAAAAGTTCTTGGTTCAACTCCGCTGATTCTCTTTCGTTTATTTCTTCTATAGTGAAAGAAACTTCAATGTTTAATTTATCAGCTTTGTCCTTTGCTAACCCTAAGGCAGATTGTAACAAGTAGTCTTCTTTGAATAAACCTTTGGTTTTTAGCGTAACTACATCACCAACTTTTTTCCCAACTAAAGCATCAATAGCCTTTTTGCTTTTGATTTTATCTAGCTCAATCGTAGTTTTGTTATCAACCTCTTCGGCTTCGTTTTTAAATACACCGGAAACCTCATCAGTTTTTCCAACTTCGGCTTTAGAAATTAGTTTTCCGTATTGTTTTTGAATACGCACTACCTGCTCGTCCACCATTTTCTTGTCCGCAACAATTTTATATTGCGTGATAGCTTTTTTAGTCTTAAGATTTACTTTGAAATCCGGGGCTAATCCCAACTCAAATTCAAAAGCAAATTCTTCATTGTCCCAATCAAAACTTTCTTGTTGTTTTGGTAATGGATTTCCTAAAACATCAAGCTTTTCTTCGGTGAGGTATTTGTTTAAATTGTCTTGTAACAATTTGTTTACTTCATCAACTAAAACGGCTTTTCCATATTGTTTTTTGATAAGCCCCATTGGAACCTGACCTTTTCTAAAACCTGGGATGTTTGCCTGCTTTCTGTAGTCTTTAAGTATGGTATCTACTTTTTCTTGATAGTCATCTTTTGTGATGGCTACTTTTACTACTGCATTTAAATCGTCTATCTGTTCTTTTGTAATATTCATCTATAGTAAACTATTTGCTTTTCTAAAATGGGTGGCAAAAATACTATATTTTGGATTGGCGGACAACTTTTTAAGTGGTTGAAAACCAAAGTATAACTTACTTTTTCTTATCCTCTTTTAAAATAGAAAACAAAATTGACTGCAATAAGGAAAGTAATAGACTAAAAATGATGGCCCATAACACTCCATTTACTGTAAAACCAGCAATAAAGTTGCTTGCCAATAAAATTATAATGGCATTTATAACCAATAAAAACAGTCCAAATGTAACTATGGTTACAGGTAGTGTTAATATGACCAAGATGGGTTTTACTATAAAGTTCAAAAGACTCAAAACAATTGCAACAATTATGGCAGTACCATAGGTGTCTACGCTCACATTAGGCAATACTTTAGAAAGTATTACCACAGCTAATGCACTCAGTAAAATTCGTAGGATTAATTTCATAATCAAGTGTTTCTGTAAAATTACAATTTATGATTTTAATCTTTGTAATAGTACGGGCTAACTAGTTGATTAAGATTTCATCTACAAAAAGCCAGCTTTTGCCTCCAGGGGATTGATGCCAAGAAGGATTCTTTAAAATACTTTCTACCTGAATACGAACATACTTTGTTGAAACTTTCGGCAACTCAATATCAAAGAAATCAATACTGCTGTTGGAAGACGGTTCTTGCTCTGGAAGTTTTACAGAATGCCAGCGTTTAAAATTTTGTCCATTATCTGAAATCCAAATTTTAAACCCTCTTGGGTGAAATATCCAATTAGTGGGATTGGATAGTGCTCCAACAGATATTGATGAGATTTCTTTTTTCTCTTTTAATTTAAAAGTAGCGTTAAAGTGAGAACCCTCGTAGCCTAACCATTTTCCATCTACAAACCGCTCACTCCCCCTTTCTAAATCAATTAGTGTTTCTACTCCTTTTCCTTGGTATTTCTCACTTGGCGGTTTGTTCAAGGCAACATCGTCATAGTCTATGGTGCTCCTTTTAAAATTGGTTGTCACAACCTCGCTTTTGCCCCAACCTTCTTTATAGCTTATAGCTTTTACTGTTGTTGTTTCTTTTAAAATAAATGGTTCTGAATACTTTGTAGAAGTAGTATCTGGTTCTGAATTGTCCGTAGTGTAAAAAATACTAGCATTTTCAAATGAAGTCACCATCTCCACTGAGAGTGAGTCTTTAATGAAATTTGATGCCATAATAAACAGGGGAGGCATTATAGCAGATGCTGAGAATATATCCTTGTTCACTTGATGTGCAACAAGAGTTGGATTGCTTTCTTTTAATTGGGCAATTCCTTCGTCTGTAATATCAGTTTGCCAGAGGTAAAGGTCTTTTAGATTAGGTAGTTTATTAAGTATGCTTATAGCTTCATTAGATACAGATGTGCCATAAAGGTTTAAAGATTCGAGTTTATCTAATTTTTGAATTTTGTCCAGTGTCTTATCTGTAATAGTCGTGTTCTGTAATTGTAGTTTGGTAAGGTTCTCAAAAATTGAAATTGAACTAGCTAATGAATCTTGAAAATTTGAATATCCTAAGTTGAGTTCTACAATATTATCCGAATATTTTTTAAACTTTTTAAAACTATCTTCTGATAAATCTTTTCTATTTGCAAGGTTGAGAACGTAAAGAGGACTTTCTTCTTCCAAAGGGTAGAGAGAAATACCAGCTTGTTTGACCGAATTTAGCCAATCTTCATCTGCAGGTCCTAAATCTTTTGCTAGTAAAGCCCTGATAGAAGTATCTTCTTCCAATTCATTCAAATAACCTTGAATTTTTTTATTCCTTTCTAAGTCTGAAGTAACACAATCAAAACAATTATCATTTTCTATCCACCAATGTAAAAGTGCAATTTCATTTGCTGTTAACTGTACTTTTCCTTTGGGAGGCATATGTTCTTCATCATCCAGAGGTAATTGGACTCTATGCAAAAGTAGCGGAGGTTCTTGAGCTTCAGTATCTAAGAGACTTCCAGATTCTCCTCCCAATAGTAACTCTTGTTGGGTAGTTAATAGTAGCTTTCCTTCGGTTTTTTTAGCATTGTGGCAACTTACACACTTGTTATCTAAAATGGGTTGTATAATATCATTGTAAACCAAAGCTTTGTTTACATCTTCAATTACAACTTTATTTGATGCAATATCTTTAGTTAAAAACCCTTCGCCATGTGTCATGTTACCGCCCCAGTGTCCTGCTATCGTCAGCATTATCATTACTGCCACAAACATAGGAAGGTATAGTTTTGATACAATTTTATTTTTGCCATCTTTAGCAAAAAACAATAGCACAGCTATGACGGTCATGCCAATACCCATCCATTTATGCCTAAAGAGTGCATCCTCATCATATGAACCACTATCTTCTAGAAATAGGCCGGTTATAATTGACCCTATGGCACTCAACACCCCAATAGCAATGGCAAATTTTATAATGTTACTGATATCTTCTTTAGGTCTAAAGCGTTGATATATTTCTAAAAGAAATGCAAAAATCAAGATACCTATTGGTAAGTGCACCAAAATGGGATGAAAATTGCCAATATTTATAGCCATATATGTCATTGATTTATTCTACTAATATTTCATCTATAAAAAAGAATGGAACTGTTCCTTTACCTTGATGCCATTCGGGAATATTCTCCATGGTTAATTGTAAGTCTATTTCTGAATAAACTCCTTTCTCCAAGGGGATTTCAATAAACTCTAATTGTGTTGGTTGTACGCTATCTGGACTTTTTAATTTCAAAACTCCAATATTTTTAGAATTAGAAGCAACCGCAATGGATTTTGGAGAGAAAATCCAAGAATTATGATCTTTTAAAGTGCTTAATACAATTTTAGAGATTGCCAGCTCCCTTTTAAAATTGAGTTGAATTGTTGTTGTAGGTGATAAAAAGCCCAACCAGAAAAATCCATTTCTAAATTGAGTGCTACCTTTTTTTAAGTCTGTTAAGGAATTGGTTCCATTCCCTGCATAGTTAGCGTGGGGCAGTGGCGATGTAATTACCTCAGCTTCTGAAATACTTTGCTTTATCTTAATGACCGCAATTGATACTTGTTCGCTTGCCTGGTAATCTGGATGAAATACCTTGAAATTGTATTTTCCAGATTTATTTATCAGCAATGGTTCTTCATAATTTTTTGAGCTTTCGCCAACATTACTGCCATCGTTTGTATAATGAATTTTTGCTCCATCAACTTCAAAATCTACTGCTATTCTTGCAGAATTTTTAAAAATGGTAGAGTCAATATTAACTCTTGGCGGTGCAAGTTCAAACACTTCATTTTTAGCATATTTTGGTTCGGTGCTTTGTTTACATGACCAAAAACTTAAGCTAAATACAAGCAGTACTATGAAATTGATTTTATATTTCATTAAACTCGGTACAATTTTATGGGATAGGTTTTCCCAGAATTCCATTGCGCAACATATAGATTTTCATCATCATCCACACAGACATCATGTGGGTGTTGAAATACTTTTAGGGTTTGATACATTGGACTTAATTGCTCTCCATCATACTTTGGTTTGCAACCCCCTGGGGCAGAAATAAGCTGGTTTTCTTCATTTAAAATACTAATAAACCCAGTTCCTTCAGAACCGTTTCCAGACCATATTGTAGCTAGGTAGACATTTTTATTATGAATTACTGGCCTGCAAATATAGGCTCCCGGTAAATCAGTGGTACTTAGATATTCCCCATCTAAACTGAAACGTTTTAACTTATTTTGTTGGCGTGCAGTAATAAGTAAAGTGGGTTTTGAGGCATCGCGGTCATCTATACAAATACCGTGTGCATTGTTAAATAGATGGTTTTCTTCGCCTCTGCCGCCAAATACATTCAATAATTCTCCCTTGGCATTATAGTGCATGATATATTGCTCACCGTAGCCATCAGCTACGTATACATCTCCATTTGTTGCAACTGCAGTCTCGGTCGGAATATAACTTTCTTTTTTATCATATTTTCCAGATTCTTTGGGATATGGGAAAACCTGAATAACTTTTCCATCTATCGTGGTTTTTATAACTTCATGACGATTGTTGTCGGCTATATATAGTACGTCTTCCCCGTTTTCAACGTTCAGCGTTAATCCATGCGCGCCAGGATAATCTGTGCCCCATACTTCTAGCAATTTACCTGAACGGTCATAAACAATAATGTTGTTTTTGGTATGATTGGTAAGTAAAATTATTCTTCCTTTAGAATCTTGAACCATTTCATGGCAATCGTTTACGGGGTAAAAGTTGGAGTTAAGGGCACCCCATTGTAAATCTATTTTATACCGATGCGAGTTGTGACCGATTATGGCATCCTTATACGATAAATAGTGACTTGCATTCAATAGTCCAGAAGTTAAACCAGCAGTTACTAAACTGCTATTTCTAATAAAATTTCTTCTTTTCATTAAGCAAGTAAATCATTCATGATATGCCCCTCAACATCGGTCAATCTAAATCTTCTACCTTGGTATTTGTAGGTAAGTTTTTCATGGTCAATTCCTAACAAATGAAGCATGGTCGCTTGAAAGTCATGTACGTGAACAGGGTCTTTAACGATGTTATATCCAAATTCATCTGTTTCACCATAAACCATTCCTGGTTTAATGCCTCCACCTGCCATCCACATGGTAAAACACCTGGGATGATGATCACGACCATAATTTGTATCGGTAAGCAATCCTTGCGAATAATTTGTTCTACCAAACTCCCCACCCCAAATAACAAGTGTGTCTTCTAATAGCCCCCGTTGTTTTAAATCGGCAACAAGCGCTGCCGAAGCTTGATCTACGTCTTTGGCTTGTTTTTCAATAGCATTGGGCAAGTTATCATGTTGGTCCCAACCCATGTGGTATAACTGTATAAAACGAACATCCTTTTCTGCTAATTTTCTAGCTAATAGACAATTGGCAGCATAAGTGCCAGGGATTTTTGCATCCGCACCATACATTTGATAGATGTAATCAGGCTCATCATCAGTATTCATAACATCTGGTACAGATGTTTGCATCTTATAGGCCATTTCGTACTGTGCTATTCTACTCTGAATTTCTGGATCGCCAAATTCATCATACTGCTTATCGTTTAACTCAGCTATTTTGTCAAGAATATCACGCTTACTTTCTTTAGTGATTCCTTTGGGGTCGTTTAAATATAAAACAGGGTCTTTTGCGGCTCTAAACTGAACACCTTGATGTAGTGAATGTAAAAACCCGTTACCCCATAACCTAGTATATAAAGGCTGACCATTAGGTCGCCCAGAACCTCTTGATAAGAGTACTGTAAATGCAGGGAGATTTTTATTTTCACTACCTAGCCCGTAGCTTAACCAAGAACCCATGCTAGGTCTTCCCGGCTGTTGCGAGCCCGTCTGGAAAAATGTAACTGCAGGGTCATGATTTATAGCTTCCGTAAACATTGATTTTACTATACAAAGCTCATCAACCATTTTAGCGGTATAGGGTAATAAATCACTTACCCAAGTTCCATTTTTACCATATTGTTTAAAATCAAAAACTGATCCTGCCAAAGGAAAACTATCCTGTCCCGAAGTCATTCCCGTTAAGCGTTGACCATTTCTGATAGACTCAGGAAGCTCTTCGCCTCTTCTTTTGACTAATGTTGGTTTATAATCGAACAGCTCCAATTGTGAAGGACCTCCACTTTGAAATAAATAAATTACTCTTTTTGCTTTTGCGGCATGGTGCAATACATCTAAGGTTCCCTGATTGCTACCAAAGCTAGACTCTTTAGTAAGTATGCCATTTTCGTCCTTTCTAAAAAAGGAACAGCCCATTAATGTACTTAATGCTGCGCCACCAACACCGAGTGCAGATTTTCCTAAAAAAGACCTTCTATTCAGTAATAGTGAACGTTCATGTATGATTTTCTTCTCACTCATATTATCCTCGTGTAATGGTTTCGTCTAGATTTAAAATGGTGTGTGTAACTAGGGACAAGGCTGCAAGTTTGTCTTGTGGAATATTTTCATCTACTACAAAATCTCCAATTGTCACATATTCAGATGCTATAATTTCATTTAAATTAATTTTAGTCATTATATCATCATAATGTTCCAAAAGCATATTCATTTCTTCGGAATCAGGTAGTCGAGAGGTAGCTTTTTGAAAAATGTGCGATATCTGCTCATTATTTCCTTTTAGCCGTAACTTTATAGTATTGGCGGCCAAAACTCGTGATGCCTCAATCAACTGCGGGTCATTTAATAGTACCAATGCTTGGAGCGGCGTATTAGTTTCTTGTCTTTTTACAGTGCATAAATCCCTAGAAGCTGCATCAAACGTCATCATGCTGGGTGGAGGTACTGTACGTTTCCAAAAAGTATATAAACTTTTTCGGTATAGGTCTTTTCCAGTACTCTGTACATATTGAGCTGTGGTTCCACCTCCACCGCCAGTAGTTTCTTCCCAAATACCTTCAGGTTGATATGGCTTAACACTTGGACCGCCTACTTCTTTGTTTAACAATCCGCTTATAGCAAGTGCCTGATCTCGTATCATTTCAGCAGACAAACGAAGTCTTGGGGCTCTGGCCAAAAATGTATTTTCTGGATCTTTTTCCAATGCCTCAGGGCTTATTTTAGAGCTTTGTTGGTAGGTTGATGATAGTGCGATATATTTCAACATCTTTTTAATGTCCCAGTCATCTTTTTGGAGTTTTAGTGCCAAGTAGTCCAATAATTCTGGATGGGACGGTAGTGCTCCTTGGTTACCAAAATCGTAAGATGAACTTACCAATCCGGTTCCAAACATTCTTTGCCAAAGACGGTTTACGGTAACTCTCGCAGTAAGGGGGTTTTCTGCATCAAACAGCCATTTGGAAAGTCCTAATCTATTCTTTGGTAAGTTTTCCGGAAAGGATAAAACTGATTCTGGAGTATTTGGATATACCTCATCGGTTGGTTGGTCATATACACCTCTATTTAAAATAAATGCTGGTTTTGCTTCTTCCCTTTCGTACATCACCATTACTGGGATCTCTTTTTTCTGGGATTTTTCAAGATTTATAAAATCCAATACACCATCAACTTCTTTTTGTGTAATGGTAATGTAGGGTTCAGGAGTTGTTCCGATAGTTGGAACTTCAATTTTTTCTTTGTTGTTATTAAAGAAACTAAAAAGTTCAAAATGTTCTTTTTGGCTTATAGGATCATATTTATGGTCATGGCATCTTGCACACTCAAAAGTCAATCCCAAGAAAGCAGTACCAAATGTTGTCAGTCTATCTTCAACATATTCCACATGATATTCCTCAGGGATTATACCACCTTCAAAAGTAATTTTATGATTTCTATTAAAACCAGTGGCAAGTATTTGTTCTAAGTTTCTTTCAGGTAATAAGTCGCCCGCTAATTGGTAGGTCACAAATTCGTCATAGGGCATATTCTTGTTAAAAGCATGAATGACCCAATCACGCCATGGCCACATAGTACGTTCAAAGTCATCTTGATAACCATGTGTATCAGCGTATCTGCTTATATCCATCCATTCTGCAGCCATGTGTTCTGCATAATCAATAGTATTTAAAAGTGAGTCTATTAATTTTTCATAAGAATTGGATGAACTACTATCTTTTACAAATGTATTTACTTGTTCTGGGCTTGGAGGAAGACCTGTTAAATCAAAGAAAACTCTGCGAACCAGTTTTTCCCTGCTTTCTTTCTTTGAAGGAGACAATCCGTTGCGCTCCATTTTGGAAAGGACGAATTTATCTATTTCATTAGTTGCCCAATTATTCTCCTTGATTGTGGGAACTTCTTGTGTCTGAGGTGGAATAAATGCCCAATGCTCTTTGTATTCTGCCCCTTGTTCTATCCATTTTTTTAGGATAGCTTTTTCCTTTTCAGATAGTTCCAAATTGGATTCAGGTGGAGGCATCAATAAGTTAGGGTCTTCACTATAAATACGATTTATTAAAGTGCTCTCTTCTGGCTTATTGGGAACAATTGCATAATGGTCTTTCAATTTACCCAATGCCTTGTATGCATCTTCTGGAGTGTTCAGGGAAAGGTCACCTTCAATAGCGTTTTTGTCAGGACCATGGCATTTAAAACAACGATCAGAAATAATTGGCTTCACATCAAAAGTGAAGTCAATTTTTTCAGGAATGCCCTCTAAATCGACTTTAGCAACAACTTTTTCATTAGTTGAACTGGGCTCTTTACACCCAATAGCTAACATCAATAGAAAGGATAAGTGATAATATTTAAAAGTTCCGATAAAAGTATTAATGGTCATTTTCTCGAAAAATAGTTTCATGTAACTAAAAAAGCTTAACTAAATTATACTCCAATTTAGAGATAATTAGCTAAGCTTCTAAATATTTTTCGACTAATGACTATTGGATTAACACCAATGTATTCAATGTCCTAATTTATGTAGAGTCCAGTAAAATTGAGTGGATTTACCCCCGGTAAATTAGATCCATACTTTGTGTTGATAGCTTCGACAAATGCATTGGCTAGAATTGCATAACCTCTTGGTGAAGGATGGACACCATCTAAGGAGAATCCACCACCTGTACCAAAAGTAGCATTTACAACACTACCGTCTGCTAAAGTGAATCCACTTGTTCCCAATTCTACCAATAGAGAATTTGCATCCACAAAAGCAATATCATATTGCGTGGCTAAAGCTTCAATTGCTTGATTGAATGCAGTAACAGCGTTGTTCGCAGTTTCTTGCTCTTCTGGAGTTAATACCCATTGATCGTCCAAAGGCCATGTAACACCATTAATTGCTAATTGTGCTGCACTTGCGGCTGGCAAACCTAAACCTTGTAACGTAGCGATAGCATTTTCATTAGGTTGCGCTATAATTCCACTACTTGTCAATACCAATAAGTCATTAGCATTAGCCTGTCTTGCTTGACCATAAACAAAACCAGTGACTGTTGCAGTTGCTGCATCAACACCAAACATTTGAAGAGCTCCTGTTATTTGAGCGGACAAATCTGTAAGATTTTCATCCTTGATGATTACTGCACTGGCTGCATCTGAAGAAAATACAATTTGCCTTTCTGGGACATTTAATGCAGCAAATACTTGATTTAAACCTGCAAATTGTGCATTAAGAGTTGGTATTTGTGGACCAAAAGCAGGATTGGTTGGGTCTAAGGGATTGTAAGGTACCGTTGTTAAAAATGGTATTGTAGTTACATCTGGAATGTTTGCAATTACACCCTCAGCGTTGTTGGCCGTCATAGTTTGCAATATTCCATCTATTGTACCAGCTACAACATTAGGGTCTGATATATCCGAACCTCCATAAGTGCTTGGGTCTATATTGCCCGTTTGGTCAACACCTGCGCCTCCAGCTGTTACATAGCCGAGTACATCATTATTTCCAATCCATAGTGAGAAGAAAGTAGCACTTTGTGCAGCTGCATCACCTAGAATGGTGGCATCTGGAGCTGAAGCAAAACGTGCAAAGTATGGATTGGCTAAACCAGCTTGTACTCCAGCAACATTACCGTAGCCAGGAGCCAACAAGTGATAGCTTTTTGCTCCAGGAACACCCATATTGTTGAATGGGCCAGATAAAACATTAGATACTTCGGTTGAACCTTGACCTTGAACAGGAACTGGTGTAGGTGAACCTGATTCGAAAGAAAGGATTAGGCGATTACCTGCAATTGGAGTTCCTCCTAGTGTGAGCCCACCTAAATCATCGGTCATTAAAGGAATATTGAACTCTCCTCCTCCTGCTAGTGCAAAGTTTGTTGCCAACATATTAGGAAAAGATGCTGCTTGTCCAGACTGGAAAAGGGCTGCATCTGAGAAACCTGCAGTTAGCGAATTACCTAAAGATACATATTTAGTGAAATCGGCAGAACCACTTGTATAAGTTATTGGATCTGGAGTTGGATCTGGTGTGGTGGTTACAGTGTCATCATCTGAACAGGACACCATTAAAAGCCCAAACATCGCAATAAGGGCAAGGAACTTCTTCATATCAAAAAAATTAAGTTAGTTTAAGTAAATTTTGCGTTAACCGCTTGTTTCCAAAACTATATGAAAATTGTTATCTACACAATTAATTGACTAAAAAAATTATGCATGCATAATAAATTGATGTTAAATTTAACGATTTAGAAATTCTAAAGTCTTAGAAAAGAATTCTTTGGGGTTTTCTGCATGTAACCAATGCCCTGCTTTAGATACAGTTTCTATTTGAGCTAACGGAAAATGTCTTTTGATGGTATCAAAGTCATTTTGGAGAATGTATTCTGACCTATCCCCTCTTACAAACAGTGTTTTTCCAGAAAAAGTGGCTGTAGAACTTATATTTTCGCCTATTTCTTCCATTTTATATTGTAAAACATCTAAATTGAACCTAAAGTCTAGTCTTCCTTTTTCTATCCAATACAGATTCTTTAGCAAAAACTGTCGTATTCCAATTTCTGCAATATGCTTTGACAATTCTTTGTCAGCTTCGCTTCTTGTTTTTATTTGTTCAAAATCTAAGGCCGTTAGACCATTTATGATGGTATCATGATGGGGTGGATAGTATTTAGGTGCAATATCTGCAACAATTAGTTTTTCGACTAGTTCTGGATTGGAACAGCCAAATTGCATTATTGTTTTTCCACCCATGGAATGCCCAATGAGAGCAGTTTTTATAATGCCATGATGTGCCATGTAATTCTTTAAATCACCAGCTAATATTTCATAATCAAAATTCTCTGAATGGAAACTTTTACCATGATTACGCTGGTCGATAAGGTGTACTTGAAAACCATTTTCTGCAAACTGATTTCCAAGTGTTTTCCAATTATCGGACATTCCAAGAAACCCATGTAATATCAATAATGGTTTGCCTTCTCCAAGAATTTTAGAATGTAAAACTTCCATTAATTTAATCGATGTAAATACATGTTGATTACATTTTCCAAACCAAGATAAAGCGACTCGCAGATAAGGGCATGCCCTATGGATACTTCAAGCAGGTTGGGAATGTTCTTTTTAAAATATTTTATATTATCAAGATTTAAATCGTGACCTGCATTGATGCCTAACCCTAGTTCATGTGCTATTTTTGCAGCTTTTGTAAAAGGAATCACCCCTTCTTTATTGCCATCTGAAAAAGCCTTAGCAAAACTCTCAGTGTACAATTCAATACGATCTGTTCCAGTTTTTGCTGCTCCTTCAATCATTTTTTCTTTAGGGTCAACAAAAATTGAGGTACGAATACCATTTTGCTTAAATGTATTGATAATATCAACTAAAAATTTTTGATTTCTAATAGTATCCCAACCGGCATTGGAAGTTATTGCATCCACAGCATCCGGAACTAATGTCACTTGAGTGGGTTTAATAGCCAGGACCAAATCAATAAACTTAGGAATGGGATTACCCTCTATATTATACTCTGTAGATACAACATTCTTTAAATCGTAGGCATCTTGATATTTAATATGCCTTTCATCTGGCCTTGGATGAATTGTAATTCCTTGGGCTCCAAAAGATTCAATGTCTTTTGCTGATTTCAAAAGATTTGGCATATTGCCTCCTCGTGAGTTTCTAAGAGTAGCAAGCTTATTGATATTAACACTAAGTTTTGTCATAAATGGATGTTGTTGAAGTATGCAAAAATACAAATTGGGCACGCCTTTTGCAGTTTAAAATTAGTATTTTGCGCAAGATTTAAGGGAATGGAACTACAGCAACAATTATTAGATACCTTACCGGTTTTTGACATTTCGGAAAACATGGAAAATGTGATAGGTTTTTTTGACCAGACCACTTGTTCCCATGTTGCTGTTATGGAGAACAACGTTTTTGTTGGGGTATTACCGGAGAATGATTTGGCGTGTTTTGAAACTAGCAAAACCATTCAAGATTATCGTCATAATTTGGAACATTTCTTTGTGACCAATGAAACATCGTGGTTGGATGTACTTGAGATTTTTGCAAGAAATGAGGCAAACATAGTTCCAGTACTTGATATGGATAAACATATATTGGGATATTATGATTTGACCGATATTGTTGGGGTGTTTATAGAAACACCTTTCTTTACTGAGCCTGGGGGTATTTTAATCGTGGAAAAAGGTATGAAGGACTATTCCATGAGTGAAATAGGTCAGATTGTTGAAAGTAACAATGCCAAGGTCTTAGGTGCTTTTATTACAGATAGTCAAAATGATGTGGTGCAAATAACGCTTAAAATTAGTTCCACTAGTTTGAACGAAATAACACAAACTTTTAGGAGGTATAATTACAATATTATTTTTGGGAATAGCGATGACCAATTCCTAGAAGATTTGAAGAAACGATCGGCATATTTGGATAAATACCTTAATGTCTAGCATAAATCTTACCTTTTAAGTACCTAAAATATAAACGTGTGAAAGTTGCTATTTACGGTCAGTCTTATATTGGAAATGACATCACTTGTGTCATAGAGCTGTTGGATGAACTGGAAAAAGTTAATGCATCAATCTCAATTGAGTTGGACTTTGCGGATTTAATATCCCAGACACATGCTTTAAAGGTTTATAAAACTTTTACCCTTACTGAAGGTTTGGATGGCTCTTTTGATATGTTCGTGAGTTTTGGAGGTGATGGAACCATGCTGCGTGCTGTAACTTATGTAAGGGATTTAAATATACCGATTGTAGGAGTTAATACTGGTCGTTTAGGTTTTCTGTCCACTTTTAAAAAAGAAGATGTACGAAAAGTGGTTACGGAATTTGTAGCTGACAGTTTTTCTATTGAAGAACGAAGCTTGGTCGAGATTTGCTTAGATCATGACGTGGAGGAGTTTGGGAGTCTAAACTTTGCACTAAATGAAATAACGATCAGTAGAAAAGACACCACTTCAATGATTACTGTGGAAACCTATCTAAATGGAGAGTACTTAACTTCTTATTGGGCAGATGGCCTAATTGTTTCCACGCCTACAGGTTCTACCGGATATTCTTTAAGTTGTGGTGGACCGGTAATAGCTCCATCGACCAAATCATTTGTTTTAACACCGATAGCTCCCCATAATCTTAATGCTAGGCCTTTTGTGATTCCTGATGATACAGAAATTAGGTTAAAAGTCTACGGTAGGGAAGAAAATCATCTGGTTTCTCTAGATTCAAGGATAGCCACAATACCTAATGAAAAAGAAATTGTGGTTAGAAAATCAAACTTTACCATAAAGATGATTGAATATAAATCTGAAAGTTTTCTTAAAACATTGCGTAATAAAATGCTTTGGGGCGAGGACAAACGCAATTGAACCTTCTGCAACAATAAAAAACCTCAAAAACTGTTTTAAAAGAGAACATTATATGGCGGTGAAGCAAGTCTTCTTGTTAATACTCGTTATGACAATAACTTTTGTTTTTTTATGAGGGTATTTTTTTTAGTCTTTTTATTGGCTATGGGTGCTTTGAGTGCACAGACCTATGAAGTGGGTATTTTTGTTGGTGGTGCCAATGTTATTGGTGATGTTGGTAGGACCAACTATATCTATCCTTCAGGTTTGTCTTACGGTGCGTTGTTCAAATGGAATAAAAGTAAACGTTATGCGTGGAGAGCAAGCGTGTTGCGCGGCTCTTTCACAGCGGACGATACCAAATCAAATTTAGCATCAAGGGTGCAGCGTGCGTATGTTGTTGATAACTCGGTTACTGAGTTTTCTGTGGGACTGGAATTTAATTTTGTCGAATATAACTTACATAAACTGGGACCGGCCTTTACGCCATATTTATATACAGGTTTTACTTATTTCAGATATGACTTTAACTATATAGATGCGCTTCAGGTCCAAGATATTAATCAAAAAGATGGAAGTTTTGCAATCCCAATGACTGTTGGTGCAAAATACCGTATAAGTCAGTTTTTTATCATAGGTGCTGAGATAGGTGCCAGATATACATTTACTGACAATCTGGATGCTAGCAATCCTGAAGGTTCAAATTTTGAACAGCTGAGATTCGGAAATATTTTAAGCGATGACTGGTATGTCTTTTCTGGTATCACATTTACTTATACCTTTGGGCGCAAACCATGTCAAGATTGTTTTGAGTGATAATACGAATTCTTTAGCGGATATTAATCCAGATAAATTACCCAGACACATAGCTATGATTATGGATGGCAATGGCAGATGGGCAAAACAACGGGGCAAACTACGCGTGTTTGGGCACCAGAATGGGGTGGAAGCTGTGCGCAAAACCGTAGAAAATTGCGCCAAACTTAAAATTGATTTCCTTACACTTTACGCATTTTCTACCGAAAATTGGAACCGACCTAAAGCTGAGGTTCAGACTCTAATGAAACTTTTAGTGGCTTCTTTACGAAAAGAGCTGAAAACATTAAACAAGAACAATATTCGATTAAACGCAATCGGAAATATAGATTCCCTGCCCAAAAAGGCACATACTGAATTACAAGAAGTAATTTCAAAAACTGAAAAAAATTCAGGAATGACACTCACTTTAGCTCTCAGCTATGGGTCACGGGAAGAGCTGAAAACAGCTGTAAAAGCTATAAGTATCAAAGTTAAAAATAATATAATTTCTCCTGAAAATATTGATGAAACAATTATTAATACTCATCTTTACACGCATGATTTGCCAGATGTGGACCTATTAATACGTACTAGTGGGGAACATAGAATAAGTAATTTTTTACTTTGGCAAATTGCATATGCGGAATTATATTTTATTGACGTATTTTGGCCCGATTTTAGTGAACATCATTTGGTAAGTGCGATAATGAATTACCAAAATAGAGAAAGACGATTTGGAAAGACTAGCGAACAACTCAATTAAAAGGATAACAAAAATCACTTCCTATAATAAATTATTACTCCTCTTACTTTTAACCACCTCAGTAACTTTTTCACAACAAACTTCTTTTGAAGATGGTAAAAAGTATATTCTTGGCGGATTAGAAGTTACTGGACTCCAGAGCTATAATGAGCAAACAGTTAAAACTTATACAGGTCTAAGAGTAGGACAATCCATTACCATACCTGGCGATGAGGTTAGTGCTGTAATAAAAAAGTTATGGAGCTTAGAGCTTTTTAGTGACGTTTCCATGTACCAAACCAAGATAGAAGGGGATAAAATCTTTCTAGAGCTCAATATTTTGGAGAGACCTACGCTATCAAAAGTAACCGTATATGGGGTCAAAAAGCGAAAAATAGATGAAATTATTGATGATACAGACCTTAAAAAAGGCAAAAAAATTACTGAGAGTTTAATTGCGAACACCAAGGGCTACCTAGAAAATAAATACAGAAAACAAGGCTATCTAAATGCCAATGTAAATATCGCAACTGCTAAAGATACTACTGGGACCAATACGGAAAGTATGGTGGTCAATGTAAAAAAAGGGGATAAGGTTAAAATTTCAAGTATCACTTTTGAGGGTAATGAAAAGGTAAAAGCAAAGCGCTTAAGAAAAGCACTTGGTAAAGCAAAAATTAGGAAAAAGAAATTGGGCGCTTTCTGGCAACGTTCCAAATATATGGACGAAGAATTTAAAGAAGGTCTCAAAAATGTTGTTGATGCTTATGCAGAAAAGGGATACCGTGATGCCAGAGTATTGTCTGATACTTTTATAAAAGTCAATGAAAATAATATCGCTCTTAAAATAAAGGTCGAAGAAGGGAATAAATATTATTTTGGAAATATAGATTTTGTGGGCAATTCAGTGTATACAGATCGCCAGCTTAGTCAAGTTTTGGGTATTAAGAAAGGTGATACTTATAATGGGGTGCTTCTTAAAGAACGTATCGCTGATGACTCCAAACCAGATGCCATTGATCTTACTAATCAATATCAAAATTACGGTTATCTCTTTTCACAGATTAATCCAGTTGAAGTTTCTGCCGTTAATGATACCATTGACTTTGAAATTAGAATTATTGAGGGTAAAGAAACATTTTTGGACCATGTTACCGTTACCGGCAATGATAAAACCAATGATCATGTAATCTATAGAGAACTGCGTACCAGACCTGGACAAAGGTATAGTAAGGACAACATTGTTAGGAGTATTAGGGAATTGGGTCAATTGGGCTTTTTTGATGCGGAACAGATTGTACCGGATGTCCAAAATGCAGACCCTAACGCTGGTACTGTGGATATTAAGTATAGCCTAGTAGAATCGGGTTCTAGCCAAATAGAATTGCAAGGAGGCTACGGTGGTGGTGGATTTATCGGTACTTTGGGGCTTTCCTTTAGTAACTTCTCTTTACAGAATATTTTCAATGGCGAAGCATATAAGCCTGTGCCAATGGGTGATGGTCAAACTTTTGCATTACGCTTGCAAGCAAGTAGGACTTTTAGGGTTTATAGTTTAAATTTTGCGGAACCTTGGTTGGGTGGTAGAAAACCGGTACGTTTCAATCTTTCATTCTCAAGAACCCAACAATTTTCTTCAAATTTTAATAATCAAGGTCAAATAGACGTAGATAAAGATCGTGGATTCTCTATAACTGGAATTTCTGCTGGTTTGGCTAAAAGAGTGCAATGGCCAGATGATTTCTTTACTATTTCCCATTCATTGGGCTATCAATTGTATGATTTTAAAGACTACAACATTGGGCTGTTTAACTTTGGAAATGGTACTTCAAATTCTTTTGCATACACTTTTGGGCTATCTAGAAGTTCTCAGGGACCAAGTAGAATTTTTCCATTGAGTGGTTCAAATTTTGAGATTACTGCTAAATTGACTCCACCATACTCATTATTGTCAGGTAAGGATTTTAAGAGTTTAAAAATTAGAAGTGATGAAATTGCTGCATCTGCCAATGATGGTACGCCACTAACCACGGCAGAAACCAATGAATTACAATCCATAGAAGAGGAACGATTTAAGTGGTTGGAATATTACAAAATAAAATTTAAAGGTGATTGGTACACGCGTTTGGCTGGTAAATTGGTCCTTAGAACTAATGCAGAGTTTGGTTTCTTGGGAAGCTATAATAATGACATAGGAGATGTGCCTTTTGAACGCTTTTTTGTTGGTGGTGATGGTCTAGGTAATTTTACCTTAGATGGTAGGGATGTTATACAGTTAAGAGGTTATGAGAACAGTTCGTTAACACCTTTTAGTGTAAACCCCATAACCGGTAGGCAAGAACAAGATGGAGGTACAATTTATAATAAGTTTTCGTTGGAATTGCGCTACCCGCTAACCTTAAAACCTTCTGCATCTATTTATGCATTGTCATTTTTAGAAGCAGGTAATTCTTTTGGCAATTTTAATGAATTTAATCCGTTTGAATTAAAGAGATCTGCTGGAGTGGGGCTACGTATTTTTATGCCAGCATTTGGTCTCTTGGGCATTGATTTTGGTTATGGATTTGATACCGATGCTAATCCACAGTCAGTTGGTCCAAGTGGCTGGCAAACACACTTCATTATTGGTCAACAGTTTTAATCAAAAGAAAATAAGTCAATTAGAAAGAGTTAAAACTCTCATTTTAAATTATTTAGTAATTTTGGCACGATATTTTCTATGTAAAAAGCGGAAGTAAAAATGAAGTTAAAAGTTCTTTTTTCCATAGCTATCACATTATGTTCCTTATATGGATTTTCCCAAAGGGGAGTTCGAATTGGATACGTAGATATGGAATATATTTTGGAAAATGTTGAGGAGTATCGTGATGCATCAGCACAATTAAATGCTAAAGCCCAAAAGTGGAAGCAGGAAATTGAGTTAAAACAAAGTACGGTTGAGCAAATGAAGAAAGATTTAATGGCAGAAAAAGTGTTATTGACAGATGAACTCATTACGGAACGGGAAGAAGAAATACAAATTTTGGAAACTGAATTATTGGACTATCAACAAGACCGTTTTGGCCCTCAGGGAGACTTGGTTTTACAGAAAAGATTGTTGATTCAGCCAATTCAAGACCAAGTATTTAACGAGGTGCAAAAAATAGGTACTAACAAAAAGTACGATTTTATTTTTGATAAATCTGCGGATGTTGTAATGTTGTACTCCCAAAAAAGACACGATGTAAGTGACTTGGTTTTAAGGGAGATAGGTAGAACAAGAAAAATAAGTGCCTCTAAGAAAGATCAAAAGCTTAAAAACAGATTAAAAGAGTTTGAAGCGGAAGAAGCTGAGGAGAATGAAGAAATTAGTGATGCACTAAAAGAAAGACAGGAAAAAGCTGCCAATACAAAAGAAGCGAGGGCAAAGGCTTTTGAAGCCAAGAAGGCAGAACAGCTTAAAATTAGAGAACAACGTAAAAAAGCATACGAGGAGCGAAGAAAGAAGTTATTAGAAGAAAGAGAAGCTAAGCGTAAAGCGAAAGAAGAAAAAGACAATAAAGAAAAAGATTCAAAAGATGAATCTAAAAGTTAAACACTAAAATTAAATTAACACTCGAATTAAAGTTACTCAGAATTATGAAAAATGTTAAGAAGATTGCTGTAGCACTAGTATTATTTGTTGCAGCTACGGGATTTGTAAACGCACAAAGCAAGGTTGCTCACATTAATGTGCAACAACTATTGTCTGAAATGCCCGAAATGATTGCTGCACAGGCTGAGCTTAAAAAATTACAGGAAACGTACAGAGCGGATTTAGAAGGCTCTATGAAAGAAATGCAGAATAAGTACACGCAATATCAAAATGAGGCTGCGTCTAAATCTGCTGAGGAAAATGAAAAGCGTGCTATTGAGCTTCAAGGCTATGATAAAAATATCAAGCAGGCAGAACAACAAGCAATGCAAGAGATGCAGAAAAAACAACAAGAATTGTTTGCGCCAATATCAGATAAAGCAAAAAATGCAATTGACAAAGTTGCTGCAGCACTTGGTTATGATTATGTAATTGATGCAAGCCCAGGATTAAGCCTTATTGTTTCTAAAGGAAAAGACTTGCTCCCAGAAGTAAAGCAGGAATTAGGATTCTAATTTTTTAGAAGAATAAAACTAAAAACCATCTTGATGACTAAATCAAGGTGGTTTTTTTATTTTTGAATATGCACAAACCCATTGGTATTTTTGATTCTGGTGTAGGAGGCACTTCTATTTGGAAAGAACTACACCATCTTATGCCAAATGAAAGCACTATATATCTAGCAGATAGTAAAAATGCTCCCTATGGTGAAAAACCAAAAGAAGAAATACTCCGGTTGAGTATTAAAAAAACGGAGCTTTTATTGGAAATGGGAGCTAAGATTATTGTGGTGGCATGTAATACTGCTACCACAAATGCTATAGAACATCTTAGAAAAAACTATAATGTTCCGTTCATAGGTATTGAGCCGGCAATTAAACCTGCGGCATTGCAAACAAAGACCAAAAAAGTAGGCGTACTTGCCACTAAGGGAACTCTGTCCAGTAGTCTATTTCATAACACTTCAAAACTGTATACATCTGGTATTGAAGTATATGAACAGGAGGGTAAGGGGTTAGTAGAATTAATTGAATCTGGTTTGCAAAATCCAATTGAAGTAAAAAATTTACTTGAAAAAATTTTGGAACCAATACTGTTAGAGGAAGTTGACTGCTTGGTTTTAGGCTGTACGCATTATCCATACTTAATCCCTATACTTAAAGATATACTTCCAAAAGATATAAACATTGTAGATTCTGGAGCAGCTGTTGCCCAACAGACCAAGAATGTGCTAAAAAAAAATGGGTTGTTGAATTTTGAAAAGAAGATTAAGTTGACCTATAGATTCTACTCAAACTCTGATATTGGGGTGCTAAAAAAACTCATCAATAACAATCAGGTAACAGTAAGTTATTTGGACTTTTAATTTTTTCGGGTGTAGGTCAAATAGGTGAAATCAAACTTATGTTTTTCGTCTTTAGGATGATATTCCTCTTTTACTAATTCCCAATTATCAGTATTTATTTCAGGAAAAAAAGTATCCGCATCAAAATTTGAGTGAACTCTGGTCAACTCAATATCTGTAGCAAAATCAAGAGCTAGTTTATATATCTCTCCTCCACCAATAATATAGGCTTGTTCTTCTTTTTTAGTCAGTTCTATTGCAGCTTCAATAGAATTTACAATGGTGCTTTTAAACTTGGGCTGGTAATTTTTGTCCCTTGTAATTACTATATGTTCTCTATTTGGGAGGGCCTTTGGGAAGCTTTCCAATGTTTTTCTGCCCATAATAATTTTATGGCCAGTGGTCAATTGTTTAAATCTCTTAAAATCATCTGGTAAATGCCAGGGTAGGTCATTGTTAATCCCTAGGGCATTATTCTCAGCTGCAGCAGCAATAATAATGAGTTTGCTCACTCTTCTTTTTTTTTATTGAAGTTTGATATTGGAAAATTTGTTTCAATCTCCTTTTGAAGTTCTGCAATCTTTGCTTTTTGCTTTGCTACCAGTTTTTCACGTTGTTTTCTCTCCCAAGTTGTTCCCATAAATTTATGGGTGACAAAAACGTTAAAGGCATGAATTACAAATAGAAAAGCCCATACGGATATGGCTAAAATATACCAGTCATAAGATTCCCACTGTTTAAATATCTTATTGATAAGTACAATGAAAACACTGCCAATTAGGAAGATAACAAAATGAGAAAACAGTCTTTTCTTCTGTTTTATCCTTTTTTGCGCATTTTCAAGCAATTCATGTTGCTCAATATCAACATCGCCCTTTTGCTTATTTTTTGAAAACATCTTACCTAATTTATGACGTGATTATTTCTGAATAGTTTTAAAAACTTGTGCCAAAAGCACGCTATCTTTAATGACAAAGATAACCGATTTAAGATTTCAAAAATTTGAAGATGGAGCAAATCAGAAAACAGTTTCCTTTATTAAATCATTCTATATATGCCAATACTGCGGCAACAGGTCTATTGTATGATGATTTGTTGGAATGGCGACAAGAACATGATTTAGATTACTTGATTGGTGGGAGTAATATGAAGGGGCAATCTAACAAGATGCACTCCAAAACCAGAAAAGTAGTTGGTACGTTCTTTAACTGTGAACCAGACAATGTTGCCCTTGTTCCCAATTTTACTATTGGACTAAATTTTTTAGTAGAGGGATTGTCCAAAACAGAAAAAGTTTTGCTTTTGGAAAGCGATTACCCTTCACTTAATTGGCCGTTTGAGAGCAGGGGATTTATGATAGATTTTGTTTCTGGCACAGATAACCTAGAAGAACGAATATATAATACCTTAAAAGAGAAAAACATTACGGTTCTTGCTTTGAGCATTGTACAATGGCTAGATGGTATCATGATGGACATGTCTTTTTTAAAGTGTTTAAAAGATGATTTTAAAGATTTGATGATAATTTCCGACGGTACACAATTTTTAGGAACAAGGGATTTCAATTTTTCTGAATCATCTATAGATATCATAGGGGCCAGTGCCTATAAATGGTTATTATCTGGTTATGGTAACGGATTTTTATTAATAAAGGATGAAATTAAGCATCGATTTTCATTAGTTGCAAAAGGTTATGGTTCTGGGAGAAATAGCAAAGAATTTCACCATAAGCGAACCTTTTGTAAACATTTGGAACCAGGCCATTTGGATTCATTGAATTTTGGAAGTTTGCAATTCTCCTTAGATTTTTTAAAGAGAATAGGAACAAATAAAATACACGAGCAGAATGAACAATTAAGTAAAAAAGCAAAGGTGGCTTTCACAGATCTAGGCTTGTTGGATGATGTGGTAGTGAATAGAAAAGTACACAGTACAATATTTAATATTAAGGCTAGCAAACAAGTATTTGATAAACTTTTACAGAATGATGTCGTTTGTGTTCAGAGAGGCGAGGGAATTCGACTTAGTTTTCACTTTTACAATACTTTAGAAGAGATAGATAAAATCATAAGAATTCTTAAAAAGTAAGATGAAGTTGTCTTTTTTGATAAAAACAATCAATGAATTTATCAAAATGAACAACTCGTCAAGTTAATTTTATCAAATTGATAAATCGTACGTAACCTATTGACTTATAACAGTTTTATATATTGCTTTGTCCTTTAATTTAACAAGTAAATTAGATTACCATGGCAATAAAAAAACAGTATTTAAAAAGCAAGCCAGTTTGTAAAGTAACTTTTACAGTACCTGCTGAAGAGGCAAAAAAAGTAGCTGTTGTTGGGGATTTCAACAATTGGAACCCAAAAGGCAGCACGCTTAAGAAATTAAAGAACGGAACTTTTAAAGGAACCTTTGATCTTCCAAAAGAAAATTCTTATGAATTCCGTTATTTAGTAGACAATGACTATGTGAATGACAACGAAGCTGATCGTTACCAATGGAATGACTACGCTGGAACTGAAAATGCAGTTTTAGAAGTATAGTAGGCATAAATTCTCCACAAAATAAGAAACCCAAAGCATTTGCATTGGGTTTTTAAGTTTAAGAAACTTATTTATTTTTCTATGGTAACTCCTTTCCAAAAAGCTACCCTTCCTTTAATTTGTTTGGCTAACTCACTAGTTTCTGGGTAATACCAAGCTGCATCTTCGTTGATTTTTCCATCAACCTCAAGGGAATAATAAGAAGCAACACCTTTCCACGGACACGTAGTGTGGGTTTCACTCGATTTAAAATATTCCTTTTTAATGCTATCAGCAGGGAAATAGTGATTGTTCTCAATCACCAAGGTATCATTACTTTCCGCTATAACTTTATCGTTCCAAATAGCTTTCATTTTTACTTCTTTTTAAAAATATAGTTCTTGTATAAGTCGTAATCATCACTAAACTGATGAGCGATTTCAAGTCCAGCTTCCTGGGCTAACCAAGAAACTACGTCATCATCATATTTTTGCGATATTTCAGTATGTATGGTCTCCCAGGCTTTAAAATTAATTTCCAAATCTAGGCTGCTGACCCTAACAATTTGCTGTTCTTTAGAAACCAAGTAACTCTTAGCAGTACCAGTTTCAGGGTCATAAACCTCCCAATGTAAGAATTTTTCCAAATCAAAATCTCCGCCCATTTCTTTATTGATTCGAGTCAAAATATTTTTATTGAAAGCTTCAGTGATACCAGCTTTATCATTGTAGGCATCTAAGATAGTCTGCGGATTTTTCTTTTGGTCAAAGCCCATAAAAATTAAATCGTCCTCATTAAGTATGTCCTTCATATTTTTTAAAAAGGAAATGGCTTGTGGATGTAATAGGTTGCCAATGTTAGATCCTAAAAACAAGATTATTTTTCGCTTACCATTACTTTCTGCAATGTTGGCTAAAGTGTCAAAATAAGTTCCTTGTAAGGTGTTGATTTCAACTTTTGGCAATTCATTGGTAACAGAATTTTCTAATTGGTCAAGTGCATTTTGGCTGATATCTATGGGTCTATAGTCAAAATCGACTTCTTTTTCAGTAAAATGCTTTAAAAGAACTTTGGTCTTTTTACCATCCCCGGCACCCAATTCAAAAAGACTAAAGGGCTTATCGTTTTTAGTAAAAACTTCAGCTATCTTTTCTTTGTGCTTTTCCAAGATATCAAACTCACAATCGGTTAGATAGTACTCTGGCATCGCCATTATATCTTGGAATAGCTTATCACCAATTTCATCATAAAAATACTTGGAGGATAAATATTTTGGGTGTGCTGTTAAACCATCATAGACTTCTTGCTCAAAAGCTGAGGTTAATACGGTAGATTTCTCTTGCATCTGTTCTTTGTCGTGATTATTTGGCTAACCTTAACCCGGTAAATTGCCATCTTAGATTGGGGTGAAAAAAGTTTCGGTATGTGGGTCTAGTATGTTTTTCTGGAGTTGCTACAGAACCTCCGCGTAACACTTTTTGACTGACCATGAATTTACCGTTGTATTCTCCCAATGCACCATCTGCTTTTTGATAGTTTGGATACGGTAAATAGGAACTCTCTGTCCATTCCCAACGTTTCCCCCACGGAAAATAATTTTGTGCAGCTTCCCATTCAAATTCTGTAGGCAATCGGAGCCCTTTCCATTGGGCGTAAGCAAAGGCTTCAAAGTAGGAAATATGGGTTACAGGCGTATTGGAATTTATTTTTTTAAGTCCAGAATAGGAGTAATGATACCATTCTCCTTCAATTTTATACCAGTATAAGGGAGCGGTTATTTTATTTTGATTTACCCAATCCCAACCTTCGGCGTGCCACAAATCAAATTGATGATATCCATTGGCTTCTATAAACTCGATAAACTCTTTGTTAGTAACCAGTTTGTTTGAAATTTTATAGCCATTCAAATACACTTTATGCCTCCCCAGCTCATTGTCATAACAAAATCCTTCCGAATTGTGACCAATTTCATAAACACCTTCATCAATACTTAGCCAGTCTTGTTGATGTTCTTCCTCTGGATGCTCTTGTAAAGCTTTAGAATAGGCTGGAACCAATGGATTATTACCCAATATATATTTAATATCAGTTAATAATAACTCTTGGTGTTGTTTTTCGTGATGGATGCCAATTTCCAGTAAATCATTTACTGTTGATGATTGTTCAGACTCAAATAGTTTGTTGATTGCCTCAGTTACATACTTCCTGTACTCATACACTTTTTGAACTGATGGCCTACTCATATTTCCACGGTCAGAACGTATTACACGTTTACCAACTGTTTCGTAATAGCTATTGAAAACAAAAGAAAAATCGTCGTTGAAGACTTTATAGTTTCCCCCGTGTGGTTTAAGGATAAATTCCTCAAAAAACCAGGTAGTATGTCCCAAATGCCATTTTGGAGGGCTTACATCAACCACAGGTTGTACCACATAATCTTCAGTCTCAAGAGGTTTACAAATTAGTTCTGAATGTTCTCTGGTTTCTAGAAAAAAATCTAGAAGGGAATCAGTGGCAATCATGTAAGCGATTTTACCTTAAAGATAAAGAAATGTCTCTAGGCGAAACATCATAAAACAAATTTTTTATGCCATTTGATAAATAGGTAAACTAAAACTAAAAGAAGTACCTTCATTTGGCTTACTTAATACCTTTATACTTGCATTGTGCAACTCCATGATTTTCTTAACAATTGCCAAGCCTAGCCCAGCACCTTCTTTTTGTTGACCAGTTTTTGTTTGTCGATAGCGTTCAAAAATTAAGGCTTGATTCTCCTGTTTTATTCCAGGTCCAGAGTCTTTGATTGTAATTTCTACATCGTCATCATTAGGAGTTATTTGCATAATAATATGACCATTCTCTGGGGTAAATTTTAGGGCGTTATCCATTAAATTTTGAATAGCTCTTTCCACCAAAGAAATATCGGCGAATACAAGAGGGGTTCCTTTGCCCATTTCCAATTTTAACTTTATGCTTTTTTGCTCTGCTAAAACATTGTAATTTCTATGAATATCGTTAGCGAGCTCACTTATTAAAAAGGGTTCTTTTTGAGGTTCAATCTGATTGGCTTCTAATTTTGAATATTCGAACAGTTGTGCAATTAATTTAGAAAGCCGTTCACCACTGGAATTAATAGTTTTTAAATACTCAATTCGTTGCACTTTGGACAATTCAGAATCCTTCATTTGAAGCGTTTCAATATACCCTTGTATTACAGCCAATGGTGTACGCAGATCATGTGAAATATTTGCTATTAATTCTCTTCTTAGCTTTTCAACCGATTTGATTTTGTCCATATCTTGTAGAATGGTTTCGGCCATATCATTATACGTTGTAGTAACACCGGCCAAATCACTTTTTTCTGCATCTTTTATTCGATATTCCAAGTCGCCCTGCTGAAAACGTTTTGCAGCAAAAACCAATTCTCGTAGATTTTTAGTGAGATACCAAACAGAAAGAACTCCCAAAATTGCAGCAAAAAACAAAGTTAATATAGAAGTTTCCAGGCCTAGTTTAAGCACATAACTTTTAAACAAATTATCTCTTGTAGTGAGATAATCTTCACCAGCCAAAATAATATAAACATATCCTTCTTTCCCACCTTTGTTAAACTTGGCAGCGGAAAATACTTTTTGGGCTTCACTATTTTTTGGATCATCACCCAAAATATAGTTTTGACCTTTATTTTTTATAAACTCTTTGATTGGTGCCAAAGAGATTTTTTTCTGATTGGTCTTTGGTGCATCATGATCCAATACTACGGAATATTGAACATGGCCATCCATATCCAATAAATATACTTCAATGGCCCTGTTTACTGCCATCATATCATGCATGATATCTCCAAAGAGGGCTTTATTTATTCCGCCAGTACTGTCTATTGGGCTAGCATCCACAAATTTTTCATCAATTAGGTCTTGTGCTAGATTGGCATGTAACCGCTGTGTGGTTTCGTAAAAATATTGATTGGATAGATAAATGGTGGCAATAGTATACCCTAGACCTGCCAGCAATAGAATCGCTAAGAAAGAGAAGGTTAATTTTTTTACCAGCTTGTTAGAAAGTATGTTATCGCTCATAATTCTTCATTGAATTTATAGCCTACTCCCCAAGTGGTGAGAATAAATTTAGGGTTGGCCATATCTGGTTCTATTTTGGAACGTAATCTGTTAATATGGGAATTTACTGTATGCTCGTATCCTTTAAAGTCGTACCCCCATATTAGATTGAGCAGTTTGGTGCGGTCATAACTTTTTCCGGGGTTAGAAGATAGGAAAACCAGTAGCTCGAACTCCTTAGGAGAAAGCTCGATCTTAATTCCATCAATAATCACTTTTCGCAGTTCCACATCAATGGATAAATCACCAAAATGCATCATTTTCTCACCAGATGCACCTACCTCTTTTTTGGTTGACATTTTCTGTCTTCTAAAAATTGCTTTTACGCGTGCTATAAATTCCCGAACACTAAAAGGTTTGGTCAGGTAATCGTCTGCACCAACTTCCAAGCCCAATACCTTATCAATTTCTTCCGATCGTGCAGTGAGCATCATTATTGGAGATTTAACGTCATTTGCCCTAATCTTTTGGCAAACCTCAATACCATCCATTTCGGGAAGCATCACATCAAGAATTATTAAGTCAGGAACTTCTTCGATAGCTTTTCGCAAACCATCATCTCCACGTGTTGCAGCAGTAACAAGGCATCCCAAATCTTTCAAGTGTATTTCTAACAAATGAATGATTTCAGAATCATCTTCAATAATCAATACATTTTTCATGCACAACGAATTAAAGGGTAAAATCTCACGGAAAGTTCACAGTTTCAAATTAAAAACTATAAATCCCGATTATTAGAGTCGGTCTACTAACACATTTCTTGCACTAAACTGCTAAAAAATATGTAAAGCGTTAAAAATGAGAGGATAATAAAAGTTGAATTTTACGTGATACTTCTGTTATAGGTTCAGAGTTTCTTTGAATAAAATTTTAAACACTAGAAATGATGAACAACTTAAAAACAATTATCGGTGTACTTTCTTTGGGCATAATGCTTATTGGATGTGAGGCTAATGATGAAAACAATGGAGCGGTAACTTTAGATGCGGGAACCTTATCTGGAGGTCCCTTTACATTTACTGTAGATGGTGAGCCAGATATGGTAAGTGACATTACCTTGGATGATACCAATCTAACAGGGAGTATCCAAAACTATGTGATTACGGATGATTCTAAAAACATTTTAGGATTACCTCCGACCTTAATGGCAGTTGAGGGAGTTAACTTTGATGAAGCTGGTGCTGGTTCTTGTTACATTTACCATTTAACCTATGAAGAAGGATTGACTGGATTAGCAGCGGGAGAAAATTTAGATGATTTGGCAGGAGATTTTGATCTTTCCAATTTTATCACAGTTAACCGTAATTCTTTGAATGCTGGGGTTTTATCTGGTGGTCCGTTTGAGTTTGCTGTTGATGGCGTTCCTGATATGGTAAGTGGAATAATACTGGATGACTCAGAATTAAATGGCGATGTCCAAACTTATGTGATTACCGATGACTCCAAGAATGTTTTAGGGCTACCCCCAACTTTAGAGGCTGTGGAGGGAGTGGATTTTGATGGTGCAGGAGTTGGTTCTTGCTATATCTACCACTTGACCTATTCTGGAGAGTTAACCGGACTGGAAGGAGGAAATAATTTAGAAGATATAACGGGGAATTTTAATCTTTCTAATTTCATAATGGTCAATAGAAGTGCGCTAAATGCAGGAGTTTTATCAGGTGGCCCTTATGAATTTGTTGTGGATGGAATTCCAGACATGGTCAGTGAAATTTCTTTGGATGATTCGGAATTGAATGGTGATAAGCAAACTTATGTAATCACAGATGATTCCAAGAACATACTGGGTATTCCGCCAACATTGGAAGCTGTAAAAGGGATAGATTTTGATGGGGCTAGTGTAGGCTCATGTTACATTTATCATTTAACCTATTCTGCTGAGATTGAAGGCTTGGAAGCTGGAAACAATTTAGATGGACTTGAAGGTAATTTTGGACTTTCCAATTTTGTTGTGGTCAACCGAAATACATTAAATGCTGGTACATTAAATGGTGGACCGTATGAATTTGTAGTTGATGGTATTCCAGATATGGTTAGTGGAATCTCATTGGACGCTACAGATTTAAACGGCGGCAAACAAACGTATGTAATTACAGATGATTCCAAGAATATTTTAGGTATTCCACCAACATTGGAAGCTGTTGAAGGAGTGGATTTTGACGGTGCAGGTGTAGGTTCTTGCTATATATATCATCTAACCTATTCAACTGATTTAACAGGTTTGGAAGCTGGTAATAATTTGAATGGCTTAGCTGGAGAGTTTAATCTTTCAAATTTTGTGGTAGTTAACCGTAATGCTTTAAATGCAGGTAAATTAAAAGGAGGGCCTTATAATTTTATAGTTGATGGAACTCCGGATATGGTCAGCGGTATCTATTTAGATGATTCAGAATTGAATGGCGATAAGCAGACCTATGTAATTACGGATGATTCAAAAAATATCCTAGGAATTCCGCCAACACTGGATGCAGTTAAAGGAGTAGACTTTGATGGAGCAGGTGTGGGTTCTTGTTATATCTATCATCTTACATATTCAACAGGACTAGAAAGATTAGAAGCTGGTAATAATTTGGATGGACTATCTGGACAGTTTGATCTTTCCAATTTTATTGTGGTCAATAGAAGAGCTGCATTAAATGCAGGAACATTATCAGGCGGACCATTTGATTTTATGATTGATGGGATTCCAGATATGGTCAGCGGTATCTATTTAGATGATAGCGAACTAACAGGCAGTAATCAAACTTATGTAATTACTGATGACTCAGGTAACATTTTGGGATTACCACCTACTATAGCGGCGGTTGAAGGTGTTAATTTTGATGATGCTGGAGTAGGGATTTGCTATATATGGCACTTGACTTATGAAGACGGATTGCAAGGGTTGGAAGCAGGTAAAAATGCTAATGATTTAGAAGGTGATTTTGACTTGTCCAATTTCTTAACGGTCACAAGGCATGAACATTGAAAAAGAAAATTAAGTGTGTTTTGTTTATTTTGTGACGAAAGCCCAAGCGAAAGTTTGGGCTTTTATAATTATGAAATACTTAAACTAAAAGATAGTATAGCCAAATATTATGGAAAGGCTATTAAAATTAGAATTAGAATATTGGATTGAACGTTTTGTGAGCGTAATATATCTAAACTCTACACTATATTTATTTTGAAATTTGAAACCCAAACCTGCAGAATAACTTCCAAGGGTTATAAATTCTGCAGAATCAAGAGTTGAGCTATCTGCCCTTTTAAATTCAACTAGACTGTTATTGGTGAAATCAAATGTGTATGCTACGTTTATGAACATAGCATTATTATCGTTTAAAAATGAATAGTGCCTTATTCCTAATGGTACTTCTATGGAGGAATAGTTTATGGATGAGATGACTTGGCCTCCTGAAACATTGTTGTTTTCAGCAGTTTTTCGTTCTTATAATTTTGATATGCAAATTCTGTAAACAATGTCCATTTATTTTTCTTAAAAGGCAATAGTAATTCGGCTTCTATTCCAAAACCAAAGCCCAACTTGTTGTCAAAATCTAAATTCCTAGATGAAAAAACTGGATTCGGAGTTGAAGATGTTGAGCTATTTATTCTTGGTCTTAAAGACAGGTTGAAAAAATTATTTTTATTACTTTCTAAACTTGTATAACTAGCACCATTGCATGTATTATAATCTTTGAAAATTTTAGTAAGATCTTTTTTAGTATAGTTTACGTTGAGCATTTGTGTAAAGTTAAAGTCTTTACACACCAACGTCTCTAGTAATTGTTTTCTAAATGTATTGTTTTCTCGTAGCTTACTTTTCTTAATAAAATATTTTTTAAATATTAATTGTTCTATTTTTTTATCCGGTGCAGAAAAGAAAAATAATGCTCTAGAATTATCTCTGTGAAAAAATAAGCTCGCTTTACCTTCAATTAATACTTTTAAAAAAACTACTTTTTCTTCAAATATTGGTTGACTATTTGTGCCAATAGTATTTAGGCTTTGACTCGACTGATCTATTTTGACCTTGCTTTTTATGAATTTGGAGCTATTGTATATTACAAACTCTTTAATATTTTCTATAGAAAGCCCTTTAGAATTACCATTCCTAGTTTTCTTAAAATCTATTTTGGAAGGATTGTTTGTCCAATCCATATTCTTTAAAAATCCTTCAATTTTCTCACCTTTATCATCAATATAATAACCTTTTTCAAAGGAAATTTGAGCGTGGGAATGAATGGATAGGAAAATAGTAGCTATTACTATTAATTTATTTCTCATAAAATCTTTGGATTGAACTATACCGCTACAACCCCTTTAATATGTGGATGTGGGTTATAGTCTACAAGTGTGAAATCATCAAAAGTAAAATCAAAAAGACTTTTTACTTCTGGGTTTAATATCATTTTAGGTAAAGGTCTTGGTTCTCTAGAGAGCTGTAATTCCACTTGCTCCATATGGTTGTCATAGATATGTGCATCACCAAAGGTGTGGATAAAATCACCCGCCTCATAACCGCAAACTTGTGCCATCATCATGGTAAACAAAGCATATGAAGCAATATTAAAGGGTACGCCTAAAAAGATGTCTGCACTACGTTGGTATAATTGGCAACTTAGTTTGCCATCTGCAACATAAAACTGAAAAAATGCATGGCAAGGCGGTAATGCAGCTTTGCCATTGGCTACATTTTCGGAGAAAGAAACAGAAGTATCTGGTAAAACACTTGGGTTCCATGCAGAGACCAACATTCGTCTACTGTTTGGATTATGTTTTATAGAGTGAATAACCTCCTTTATTTGGTCTATTTCCTCACTGTTCCAATTACGCCATTGATGACCGTAAACAGGTCCCAAGTCTCCATTCTCATCTGCCCATTCGTTCCAAATACGAACCCCATTTTCTTGAAGATAGTTAATATTGGTATCACCCTTTAAAAACCATAACAGTTCATGAACAATGGATTTTAGGTGTAACTTTTTTGTGGTTACCATTGGAAAACCTTCAGAAAGATCAAATCGCATTTGATATCCAAATACACTTTTAGTGCCAGTACCAGTGCGGTCTCCTTTCTGGTTTCCGTGCTCCAAAACATGTTTTAGTAAATCGTGGTATTGTTTCATAATTCACAAAGGTAAAAGGTGAAAGGTAAAAGGAGGGGGAATGTGAGTTAGGATTTATTATATTTTATTAACGATGAAATCCGTTTTTGAAGACTTTGAATATTTCCAATGATTGGTGAAGCTACATTTTGATTTATAAATTCTAAATCTTGACAAAGAATGATATGGGTTTCAAGCTCATAACTTGAGCCTAAACTTATTTGAAGAAAACGTACAAAGTCTTTTTGAGAATATTTAGAACAACCTTCTGCAATATTTGCAGGGATAGAAATCACGGCCCGATTAATTTGAGAAACCAAACCGTACTTTTCAGTTTCAGGAAGGTTTTTGGTAAGGATATAAATTTCTTTAACTAGAACTCGTGAGTCTTTCCAAATCTCCAAATCTCTAAATCTCTAAAATTACTCATACCTTTTGCCTTTTATCCTTCACCCTTTATTTACCCCAAAATCATCCCAGCAATAGTGGCAGAAAGTAGTGAGGCTAAAGACCCTCCCAATACAGCTTTCATTCCAAATTCTGACAAGGTTTTTCTCTGGCCAGGCGCTAAAGAACCAATACCCCCAATTTGGATTCCTATGGATGCGAAGTTTGCAAATCCGCATAGCATGTAAGTGGCCATTATTACAGATTTATTATAGGTGAATCGGGTTTCATTGGCCAAGTTTTTTAATTCGGCTAACTGTATGTAACCAACGAATTCGCTTGCAGCTAATTTAATTCCCAATAATTGCCCCATCAGCATAGTGTCTTCATTGGAAACCCCAATGAGCCACATTAGAGGGGCGAAAACAGTCCCCAAAATGGCTTCTAAGGAGAAAGCTTCATACGGTGAGTTAGCAGCTATCCAACCGTTAAATGAAGTCATGTCGCCAAACCAACCTAAAATTCCATTGATCATAGCTATAAAGGCCACAAATACCAAAAGCATGGCTCCTACATTAAGGGCTAATTTTAAGCCTTCGGTGGTTCCATTGGCAATTGCATCCAAAAAATTTGCGCCAATTCTTTCAGAAGAAACATGTACATCTGTATTTACTGCTTCAGTTTGTGGATAAAGGATTTTGGATATGGTTATGGCACCTGGAGCGGCCATTACAGAAGCGGCCAATAGGTGCTTGGCAAAAACCAATCGTAATTCTGGGTCATCACCTCCAAGAAACCCTATATAAGCAGCAAGTACGGCCCCAGCAACAGTGGCCATCCCACCAATCATGACCAATAAGATTTCAGATTTGGTCATTTTTTCCAAATATGCCTTTATCAATAAGGGAGCTTCCGTTTGGCCAAGAAATATATTTCCTGCAACAGAAAGGCTTTCCGCACCTGATATGCCCAATGATTTAGAAAGTAACCAAGCTAAAGCTCGAACCACTTTTTGAATAATACCCAAATAAAATAGCACTGAAGTTAATGCTGAAAAGAATATGATAGTGGGCAATACCTGAAAAGCGAAAATGAAGCCAAAAGTATCCATATCCACTACAAGCCCTTCAAATAAAAACTGACTTCCAGCTCTTGTATAATCTAAAATACTTACAAAAACTCTGCCTATACCTTCAAAAATTTTTTGAACCAAAGGGACTTTAAGTACACCAATTGCTATCAATAGTTGTATCCCTAATCCAATACCAACTGTTTTCCATTTAATTGCTTTTCTATTTGAACTAAATAGATATGAAATCAGTATTAAAACACCCATTCCTAGAATACCTCTCCAAAGACTGGTGATTGAAAACCCTTGATTAGGAATAACTTGGGCGGTGCTTTCTTGAACAGTAACAGTTTCTATAGCAGTTTCTAAACTGTCTAATACGGCAATTTCTTGTGCTGAGGTTTGGAACGTGGTAATGCAAAACAAGATGAGAATCCAAATTCCAAGTGATTTCATAAAATAGTTTGGTTAGTTACGTTTGGATATTTCATCCCGAAGTTTGGCAGCTTTTTCGTAGTCTTCATTTGCTACTGCCTTATCCAATTCTTTATGAAGTTCTTCTACAGTCATTTCACGATATCCGCCGGCTGCATCAGATTCTATTTCTACCGTTTCGCCTTCTTGTAAAATTTCGTCAACAACGATACTATCGTCATTTTCCTCTTCCTTGTCCTTAGAGGAGAACTTTAAGAAAATACCCGCTTTATCCAGAATGGTTTTATACGTAAAAATAGGCGCGTCAAAACGTAACGCCAAAGCAATAGCATCACTTGTTCTGGCATCTATGATTTCTTCTACTTTTTCTCTTTCACATATGATACTTGAATAGAAAACACCATCTACCAGTTTATGAATGATGACTTGTTTCACCACAATATCAAAACGGTCAGAAAAATTTTTGAAAAGGTCATGAGTCAGTGGTCTTGGAGGTTTAATTTCTTTTTCCAATGCAATCGCAATGGACTGGGCCTCAAAAGCACCGATTACTATAGGTAGTTTTCTATCTCCCTCAACTTCATTTAAAATTAGGGCATAGGCACCATTTTGTGTTTGGCTATATGAAATCCCCTTAATCTTTAATCGAACTAAACTCATAGATATCCTTGTAGAAACCAAAAAAAGGCTGTTCAAATAAATGGGGTTCCACCTATTTGAACAGCCCCTTGAATAGGGCAAATTAACAAAAAATTAAGCGTTCTGCGCTTTAAATTCTTTTAATTTTTCGATGAGTTCTGGCACTACCTCAAACGCATCGCCAACAATGCCATAATCCGCAGCCTTAAAGAAAGGTGCTTCTGGGTCGTTATTTATGACAACCTTGGTTTTGGACGAACTTACTCCAGCCAAATGTTGAATGGCACCAGAGATTCCAATCGCAATATATAGGTTACTAGCAACAGGTTTTCCTGTTTGTCCAACATGCTCACCGTGTGGTCTCCATCCTAAATCTGAAACCGGCTTTGAGCAGGCAGTTGCTGCTCCAAGAATATCAGCAAGTTCCTCTACCATCCCCCAATTCTCTGGACCTTTTAAGCCTCTACCAGCAGAAACCACAATATCTGCGTCTGCGATTGTTGCTTTACCAACAACTCTATCTACCTCTACAGATTTAGCCCCAAAATCACCATCATTTACAGTCGGTGAAAAATCTTCCATAGTAGCAGTAGTAGTGTTTTCCACAATTCCGAATGCGTTATTGGAAACACCAATAATTTTTACTTCTGCATCAATTTCTGTATGGGCAAAACCTTTATTGCTAAAAGCGGTTCGCTTTACTACAAATGGTGATGTACTTTCAGGAGCGCCGACAACGTTGGGAACGTAACCAGCATTTAATTTTGCAGTAAGGATTCCACTCAAAAACCTGCTGTCCGCACTGGAACTTACAATAACAACCTTGGCTCCTTCCGCTTCAACCGCTTGCGCTATACAATTGGCATAAGCTTTAGCATTAAAGGTATCCAATTTACTGTCTGAAACATTCAATACTTTGGTAACTCCATATGCACCAAGGGAAGCACTATCCTCTACATTTATTGCTAGTGCAGTTACATTGGTTCCCATCTGTTTTGCCACTTCACTTGCATAGGAAGCCACTTCTAAAGCATTCTTTTTGAACTTACCTTTATCTGATTCTGTATATACTAATACTGACATATCTTAAATTACTTTAGCTTCGTTATGTAAAAGATTTACCAATTCACCCACATTACCTGCATCAACTAATTTTACAGGGCCTTTGGCAGCTGGTTTTTCAAATTTTTTGTCTTCTGTAGGATTAGGTGCATCAACAGGTTCCACCACGTTCAATGCTTTTTTTCGAGCCATCATAATCCCTCTCATATTGGGAATACGTAGGTCGCTTTCTTCAACTAGCCCTTTTTGTCCACCAATCACCAAAGGAAGCGAAGTTTTAATTTTTTCCTTCCCGCCATCTATTTCACGAACCGCAGTTGCCTCATTACCTTCAACTTCTAGTTCTATACAAGTATTGACAAAATTCATATCTAGTAAAGTTGCGAGAATACCTGGAACCATACCTCCATTATAATCAATGGATTCCCTTCCGGCAATGACCAAATCGTAGCTTCCATTTTTCACAACTTCAGCAAGTTGTCTAGCAACAAAAAAACCATCTTTTGGCTCTGCATTTACTCTAATCGCTTCATCAGCACCAATGGCTAGTGCCTTTCTTATGGTAGGTTCTGTTTGGGCACCTCCAACAGTAGCAACGTGAACGGTAGCACTCTGTTTTTCTTTAAACCACATGGCGCGGGTAAGGCCAAATTCGTCATTTGGATTTATAACGAATTGTACACCGTTGGTGTCAAATTTGGTGTCACCTTCCGTAAAATTAATTTTGGAAGTAGTGTCCGGTACATTGCTTATGCAAACTAAGATTTTCATAGGTTTATCTAAAATTTTACGGCGCTAAGATAGCTATAAAATCTTAAAATTACTATGCATGCATAATAAATTATATTGCTTTTTTTGGAATCTGCAACGTAACTATTCCTATATATTTTGCTATTTTTGCTTGCATTTTTACAACGTATAAGACTCCTTTAAAGAATATATGAAAACACTACAATTTAGAGAGGCAATTTGTGAGGCCATGTCAGAAGAGATGCGCAGCGATGATAGCATTTATTTGATGGGTGAAGAGGTTGCGGAATATAACGGAGCATATAAAGCATCAAAAGGGATGTTGGATGAATTTGGTGCTGAGCGTGTTATAGATACTCCAATTTCAGAACTTGGCTTTGCCGGTATCGGAGTTGGTTCTGCAATGTTGGGCAATAGACCTATAATAGAGTTTATGACCTTCAACTTTGCACTGGTGGGAATTGACCAAATCATTAATAACGCAGCAAAAATAAGACAGATGTCCGGAGGGCAATTTGCATGCCCTATTGTTTTTAGAGGTCCCACGGCTTCTGCAGGACAACTTGCTGCAACACATTCCCAAGCTTTTGAAAGTTGGTATGCCAACTGCCCGGGTCTAAAAGTAGTAGTGCCATCTAACCCAGCTGATGCAAAGGGGCTTTTAAAGGCTTCAATTCGAGATGATGACCCAGTAATTTTCATGGAGTCAGAACAGATGTATGGAGATAAAGGAGAAGTTCCAGAGGGAGATTATACCATTCCTATTGGTGTTGCAGACATCAAAAGGGAAGGTACGGATGTAACTATAGTATCTTTTGGTAAAATTATAAAAGAGGCGTATAAAGCTGCTGATGAATTGGAGAAAGAAGGGGTAAATTGTGAAATAATCGATTTACGCACGGTACGCCCTATGGACATCAATACGATTATAAATTCAGTCAAGAAAACAAATAGATTGGTGATTTTAGAAGAAGCATGGCCTTTTGGTAACGTTTCAACAGAAATTATCTATCACGTTCAAGACAAAGCTTTTGATTATTTAGATGCTCCCGTAGTGAAAATTAATACTGCTGATACTCCGGCACCTTATTCACCAGTACTTTTAGCAGAATGGTTACCAAACAGTGGAGATGTCATAAAGGCTGTTAAGAAAGTGTTATATAAATAGATAAGCACCTTTTGTAAGTTATATTAGCCTCGTCGACTTAAGTTGACGAGGCTTTTTTAAGGAATAGTTTTTGATAAGAAGTTACTTTAAAACCAAAATGACCAGAACAATTATGAACTAGATAGTATCTGCTCATTATTGTTATACCTATCAGAACATGAAAAAATTCCTATTTTTCTTTTTCTTCATTTCCTTTTTGAATGCCCAGACCAAAGCTGGTGGTATTGTGCTTGATGAGTATGATAATCCCGTTGCATTCGCCAATATTATTTTTAAAGGGTCTTCAGAAGGTACTATTACTAATGATAATGGTAGATTTTATTTTGAATCTGAAGAAGCCTACAAAACAATAGTTGTTTCATTCATAGGTTATGAAACCCAAGAAATTCAGCTTTTTTCTAAAGTCAACTATAATTTAGAGATAGTTTTAAAAGAATCTGCCGAACAGTTGAATGAAGTAGTAATCTACACTGGTAAACAATCCAAGAAAAATAATCCTGCAATTGATATTCTAAAAAAGATTTGGGCAAAAAAACGGGAGAACGGTGTGAATAAGTTTAAAACCTATCAGTACGATAAGTATGAAAAGGTAGAATTTGATCTTAACACCATTGACAGTGCATTAATAAAAAGTAAGCTTTTTAAAGGCTTGGAGTTTATTTTTGACGATTTGGATACCTCTAGAGTTACAGGTAAAACTTATTTGCCTATGTTCTTAAATGAAGTTTTTTCTAAAGTTTATGGTGACAATCGATTAGAGCTTAGAAAAGAAGATGTTCTAGGTAATAAAAACTCTGGTTTTGGTGGCAATCAGGCGATAACAGCTTTTGTGGAAGATTTGTATGCGGATTACGATGTATATGATAATTATTTGAAGTTTTTTGATAAAAGTTTTACCAGCCCACTATCTAAAACTGGGGTTGACACTTATAACTATGTGCTTTCAGATAGCACCTTTATTGATAATAAATGGTGCTACAATATCATTTATTATCCGCGCAGAAAAAATGAATTGACCTTTAAAGGAGATTTTTGGGTAAACGATACCACTTTTGCAGTTAAGAAGATAAACCTAGAGGTAACTAAAAGTGCTAATATCAATTGGGTGAAAGAGATTTACATTGAGCAGGATTTTGATGTGGTCAATGATTCAGTCTTTTTGTTGAAACGCGATTACATGTTAAGTGATTTTGCTTTTTCTAAAAAGGAGAAGTCAAGAGGAGTCTATGGTAAGCGTACTACAGTTTTTGATAATTATATTTTTGACCGAGAAAAGGGAGAAGCTTTTTACAAATCAGAATCTGACCCATATGACCCAAGGGTATTTGCGCAGGACTCCACTTTTTGGAAAAATGCTAGACTAGAAAAACTCAATGAAGATGAAGCAGGAATCTTTCAACTATTGGACACCCTAAAAACGGTACCTAAATTCAACACCTATTATGACATAGTAAGTGTACTGGGTTCTGGATATATAGAGATTGATAAATGGAATATTGACATTGGAGATTTATACAGCACATTTGGTATAAACGATGCGGAAGGCATTCGAGTTAGAGGTGGTGCTAGAACTTATTTTGGACAGAATGACCCATGGCGTATAGAAGCATATACGGCTTATGGTTTTGATGACAAAAAGTTTAAGCATGGAGCTTCTGGGAAGTTTTTATTGGATAGAAAAAGTAGGCTCATTGTTTCAGGAGGGCATCGAAGGGATGTAGAGCAATTGGGACTCAGTTTAACCAGCACAAATGACGTACTTGGTAGAAGTATTGCCTCATCTTCTTTGGTTTCCGTTGGGAACAATAATCGGTTAACGAATATTAATCTCTCCGTTTTTAATACAGAAATAGAGCCCATTAAGAATTTTAGGGTGGTCGTGGGTAGTTCTTTCAGAACTTTAAGTTCGGCTTTACCGGAAGATTTTAGTTTGGACTATGTTGATTTGAATTCTCCTACGGGAATTTCATCAGAAATAAAACAGTTTGATATCAATACGACTTTAATATACACCCCTGGAAAACGAACCATAGGGTATGGCGTGGAACGTGCGGACGTCAATGATAATTACAGTACCCTTTTATTGAATTATACAAAGGGTATCAGTGGTTTTTTAGAAAGCGATTTCGATTATGGGAGGCTTCAATTTTCATACACTCAACCTTGGCAAATCGGTGGTTTTGGACGTTTGATCAGTACTGTGGAATTAGGCAAGACTTTTGGGGAGGTTCCATTGGGACTTTTAAGTGTCATACCTGGTAACCAGACCATATTCTCATTATATAAAACGTTCCCTAATTTGGACTTTTATGAATTTGTCACGGATACTTATGCTACAGTCCATTTGGAACACAACTTTAACGGAAGACTTTTCTCACGTATTCCTTTTCTTAGAAAACTAAATTTACGTGAGATAGTTGGTCTTAGGGGAGCTTGGGGACAAATTTCAGATGAGAATATAGCCTTAAGTGCTCCTACAAATACTCCACTTTTAGCACCTGATGACCAAATTTATTGGGAATATTCATTTGGGGTGGGCAACATATTCAAGATTTTTAGGATAGATTTTAACTTCCGTGGAAACTATTTAGAGAATCCTGATGCTCGTGCTTTTGGCGTAACGGGTTCTTTCGGGTTTAGCTTTTAGTGCTAGAATCTTTCAGTTTTCATACTATCTTAACCTAGAAGCCGTTTCTTAAAGGTATTTTTGTTGAATAATTTATAGTTATGAGTAAAGAAGACAAGGATCAAGTGACTTTTGATGTTTTGATTGAGATCCCGAAGGGAAGTAGAAACAAATACGAATACGATTTCACCCTTCATAAAATCAGGTTTGATAGAATGTTGTTTTCATCTATGATGTACCCTGGAGATTATGGATTTGTTCCAGAAACTTTAGCTTTAGATATGGACCCATTAGATGTTTTGGTAATGGGTACTGAACCAACTTATCCTATGGTGGTAATGGAAGTGAAACCAATAGGTGTTTTTCATATGACCGATGAGAAAGGACCGGATGAAAAGATTATCTGTGTACCCGTAAATGACCCTATTTGGAATCAGCGTAACGATATAGATGATATTAATCCGCATCGTTTAAAAGAAATTGAGCACTTTTTTCAAGTGTATAAGGATTTAGAAAAGAAGAAAGTTGATACAGGTGGTTGGGGAAATGCTGCTGAGGCAATTAAGATATATCACCAATGCGTTAAACGTTATGATGAAAGTGACCATAAACTTAAGCGTACTTTTATGATTTAAGCAATTACATTGAATTGATTTTAAGCATCCCACAATTTTTGGGATGCTTTTTTTATTCATACCTATTTTACTACATTTGCACGCATTAAAAAATTCTAAAAAACCTAATAATTAACTAAATAACTATGGAACAAATAGTACAATTTCTACCAGCATTTGGTGTGTTGGCCTTGATTTACGTTTTGGTAAAAAGTGGATGGGTCTCCAAACAAGAAGTTGGTGACGCTAAAATGGCGCGAATAGCAAAGAATATTGCTGATGGAGCAATGTCTTTCTTAAAAGCAGAATACAAAATCTTAAGCATTTTTGTTGTAGCGGTTGCTGTTCTTTTATTTTTTAAAGGAAGTAACGAAACAGGTTCCAACGGAATGGTGGCAGTATCATTTATCGTTGGTGCTATTTGCTCTGCATTAGCTGGCTTTATAGGTATGAAGGTTGCTACCAAAGCTAACGTTCGTACAACCAATGCTGCAAGAACTTCTTTAGGTAAAGCTTTAGAAGTCGCTTTTGCTGGTGGTGCAGTAATGGGTCTTGGTGTTGTAGGTTTAGGGGTTCTAGGCTTAAGTGGGCTTTTCATGATATATAGTGGTCAAGGATGGGAGCTCGGTGAAGTATTAAATGTACTTTCTGGTTTCTCTTTAGGTGCATCTTCAATTGCACTTTTCGCACGTGTTGGTGGTGGTATTTATACCAAAGCTGCCGATGTTGGTGCTGACCTTGTTGGAAAAGTAGAAGCTGGTATTCCAGAAGATCACCCATTAAATCCTGCAACTATTGCAGATAATGTTGGTGACAATGTTGGTGACGTTGCAGGTATGGGGGCCGACCTTTTTGAATCTTATGTAGGTTCAATCATTGGTACAATGGTTTTAGGTGCTGCTTTTGTCGGTATGGATGCTTTTAAAGCGGATGGTTTTGATGGCTTAAGTGCGGTTTACTTACCATTGGTATTAGCTGCAGTCGGAATCATCATGTCTATAATAGGTACATTCTTTGTACGTGTTAAAGATGGTGGTAACCCACAAACTGCTTTAAATATTGGTGAATTTGGATCAGCTGGTTTAATGCTAGTTGCTTCTTTCTTTATCATCACGAATATGCTACCAGAAAGCTGGTCTTTTGGAGGTGAAACTTATGGGGCAATGGGTGTTTTCTGGGCGGTACTTGCAGGTTTAGTTGCAGGTCTTGCTGTTGGTAAAGTAACAGAATATTATACAGGTACTGGTACAAAACCAGTTAACTCAATTGTACGACAGTCAGAAACTGGAGCTGCAACAAACATTATTGCTGGTTTGGGAGTTGGTATGATGTCTACAATGTTTCCTATTATTTTAATTGCTGCTGCAATTTTAGTATCACATCATTTTGCTGGTCTTTATGGTATTGCAATTGCTGCTGTAGGGATGTTGGCAAATACAGGAATCCAGTTAGCTGTTGATGCATACGGACCAATTTCTGATAACGCCGGTGGTATTGCTGAAATGGCAGAATTAGAGCCAGAAGTTAGAGAACGTACAGATAAGTTAGATGCTGTTGGTAATACAACTGCTGCTATCGGTAAAGGTTTCGCAATTGCTTCTGCAGCATTAACAGCTTTAGCTTTATTTGCTGCTTTTATGCAAACTGCTAATGTAACTGCTATTGATGTATCTAAACCAACGGTTATGGCCGGTTTATTGGTTGGAGGTATGTTGCCATTTGTCTTCTCTGCATTATCTATGAATGCTGTAGGTAGAGCCGCAATGGCAATGATTGAAGAAGTTCGTCGTCAGTTTAGAGATATTCCACAACTAAAAGCTGCGCTTGAAGTAATGAGAGCGGTAGATTCTGATATGTCCAAAGCTACAGATGCACAGCGTAAAACTTTTGATGCAGCTGATGGTGTTGCCGAATACGATAAGTGTGTGGCAATTTCTACAAAAGCTTCAATTCGTGAAATGGTACTGCCAGGTTTATTGGCAATTGCTGTTCCTGTTGCTGTAGGATTTATTGGTGGAGCTGAAATGTTAGGAGGCCTTTTAGCTGGTGTAACTACTTGTGGGGTGTTAATGGCAATCTTCCAGTCTAATGCAGGTGGTGCTTGGGATAACGCTAAGAAAACTATTGAGAGCGATGGTAAAAAAGGTAGCGATGCACATAAAGCAGCTGTTGTAGGTGATACAGTTGGTGACCCATTTAAAGATACTTCTGGGCCTTCATTAAACATCTTATTAAAGTTAATGTCCGTTGTTGCATTGGTAATTGCACCTAGTATTGCAATTAGTGCTGACAAAATGATGGCTTATAATGAAGATAAGGCTGTTGGAACTGAGCTAGTTCAAAACCAAGTGGAGAAGCAAGTTCGTGTCGAAATGAATAACACAGCTGATGGTATGTTCAAAGCGGTAGTAACAACAACTTCTGAAGTTAATGGTGAGAAAACTGAAGAGGTTAAAGAATTTACTGGAGCTACAAAGGAAGAAGTGAAAGAAGCTGTTGAAAAGTACAATAGTGCCATTTCTATAGAATAAGTTTGGTCAGTCCTTCTGAGAAGAAGACTCAGAAGGACTCCAGCCAACCAACATAGACCTGCAAAGTTTATTCTTTGCAGGTTTTTTTATTCCAGCGAAAGCAGGAATCAATTTTATACATACAACTGTTATACTTAGATGTCATCTTGAGCCTGCCGAAGGATATATTGTATTGCACTTCGACAAGCTCAGTGTGACAGACCAAAGAAAATACTACGTTATTGCAATCTAAAAGTAATAGGGATGCTAAAAGGAACTTTTACAGCTTTCCCTCTTTGCCTACCAGGTTTCATTTTTGGGAGCTTTGAGATAATTCGGGACGCTTCAGTTTCTAAAATTTGATGTGGCCCGCGCATTTTTAAACCTCCAACACTACCATCTTTTTGTATAGTAAATTGTAAATATACTTTGCCTTGCAATCCTATTTCCTGTGCTTCCTCTGGATATTTGAAATTCTTTCGAATATGCTTTTGCATCTTTTCTTGAAAGCAAGCACGTTTATCATCCGCTTCTTCACAACCAGGGAAAACGGGAACTTCTTCAATTGATACCCAATCTACTTCAATAACTTCATTAGGTTCTTCAATATGAAAACTAGTTGGTTCTAATATTTCGGTGTTTTGATTTGTATCTGTAGCTTTAATCACAGTTTCAATAATATCTTCATCGTCAAGTGCGATTTCAATATTAGGAGGAGCTATAACTTTGGGAGGTGGGGGTTTCATATAATGAACAGTTACGGGTACATCTTCATCAATAGAATCTGGTTCAGTCAATTCTCCAAAATCCTCGCCAGTGTTATCATAAAATGTTTTCCATTCCAAAGCCGTATAAATCAGGGCAAGGATGAGTGTTAGTCCAATGACAAAATAAAGACTGCTGTTCTTTTCTAATTTTAGGTGTTCTTTCTTTTTTACTTCCATCGTATATTTTTTATAGTTATACAATGAAAGTAGAACAGTTTTACACCCTTAAAAAGTTAGAATGAGGGAAGTGAGGTTTTGAATGAGGGAAAACTAAATTTTAAAACAGCCCATGTAACTCAGCATCAATTTTGTTGATGACTTCACCTAAATCTTCGGCTTCATCCACAAAGTTGATGTCATCTACATCTATAACTAAAAGTTTGCCTTTTTCATAGGTGTTTACCCAAGCTTCGTAGCGTTCGTTCAATCGGCTTAAATAATCAATGGAGATACTATTTTCATATTCCCGTCCACGTTTATGTATTTGTTTGACCAAATTAGGGATAGAACTGCGCAAATAAATTAATAAATCTGGTGGTTGTACCAAGCTTTCCATTAATTCAAAAAGACTTTTGTAATTCTCAAAGTCACGATTGGTCATCAAGCCCATTGCATGCAAATTAGGGGCAAATATGTGGGCATCCTCATAAATGGTACGATCTTGTATTACTTTTTTGCCTGCTTCACGAATTTTAAGAATTTGCCTATACCTACTGTTTAAAAAATAGATTTGAAGGTTAAAGCTCCACCGCTCCATTTGCGTATAAAAATCATCTAAATATGGATTGTCCACCACATCTTCAAAATGTGCTTCCCATTTATAATGTTTTGATAATAAAGTGGTTAAAGTTGTTTTTCCTGCTCCAATATTTCCGGCAACGGCAATGTGCATGGTGTAGTGTGTTTATGGCTATTTGTTTGAAAACGGAGCATGCAATATACGAAGTATATCCAGTTACAAGAAAAATATAAGTTGAAATACAGTAGGAAGATATTTTAATTGAAAATTTTTAATTACTAACCAAATACGTACTTTTACCATTCAATAATGAGGAAGGATTTGACTGATTGCAACCTCAGATGCTAAATCAAGTTTGGCACAAGAAAAATGCTAAAGCAGTTACAAGTTTTTGTAAACTTCTTTGAGCCTTTCCGTCAAATCTTCTGTACTATTAAAAAGAGAGAATGGCTTATTTATTTACTTCAGAATCAGTTAGTGAAGGACATCCGGATAAAGTGTCAGACCAGATCAGTGATGCACTTTTAGATAATTTTTTGGCTTTTGATGCTGAAAGCAAAGTGGCCTGTGAAACCCTAGTTACCACTGGGCAAGTAGTTTTAGCTGGTGAGGTAAAAAGCGATACATACTTAGATGTACAAACCATTGCCAGAAATGTAATCAACAAGATTGGCTATACCAAAGGCGAATACCAATTTAGTGGAGATTCTTGTGGGGTAATTTCCTTGATTCATGAGCAATCACAGGATATTAATCAAGGGGTTGATAGAGCAACCAAAGAAGAGCAAGGTGCAGGTGATCAAGGAATGATGTTTGGTTACGCCACTAGAGAGACAGAAAACTACATGCCTTTGGCATTGGATATTTCGCATAAAATCCTTCAAGTTTTAGCGGATTTGAGAAGAGAAGGGAATCAAATTCCCTATTTACGCCCAGATGCTAAAGCTCAGGTGACCATAGAATATTCAGATGATAATGTTCCGCAACGGATAGATACTATTGTAGTTTCTACACAGCATGATGATTTTGATGCTGATGAAAAGATGCTAGCTAAAATAAAGGCTGATATTATTTCTATTTTAATACCTAAAGTAGTGGCCTTATTTCCAAGCCACGTACAGGAGCTTTTTAATGATAAAATTCAATATCACATCAACCCAACGGGTAAGTTTGTGATTGGAGGACCACATGGTGATACAGGCCTAACTGGGCGTAAAATTATTGTTGATACTTATGGTGGGAAAGGTGCCCACGGTGGTGGCGCATTTAGTGGAAAGGACCCAAGTAAAGTAGACCGTAGCGCAGCTTATGCAGCACGTCACGCAGCTAAAAACTTAGTTGCTGCTGGTGTGGCAGACGAGCTGTTGGTTCAAGTAAGTTATGCTATTGGCGTAGTGAAACCAACTTCAATTTTTGTGGATTCTTATGGTACTGCTAAAGTTAATATGACCGATGGTGAGATTGCTGCAAAAGTGACTCAATTGTTTGATATGCGACCTTTTGCTATTGAAGAACGCTTAAAACTCCGTAATCCAATTTATTTGGAAACAGCTGCTTATGGTCATATGGGTAAAACCCCAAGTACGGTGACCAAGGTTTTTGAATCCCCTTATAATGGTAAGATTGAAAAAGAAGTGGAACTTTTTACCTGGGAAAAACTGGATAAAGTTGCTGACGTAAAAACAGCATTTAATCTTTAGTAAAAATTGAGTATAAAACATATAAAGGAGCCGTTATCGGCTCCTTTTTTATTGGTGTACCTCATCATTCTTTAGTAGTTTTAGAAAATCAATCCAATCATTATGAAAATTCAATTTCGCTATCCCCTCTTAGTACTGTGTTTATTCCTTTTTTTGACTTCATGTAAGAAGACCAAGAAAGCAGAAACTGCTGAGGTAGTTGATACTTACGTACAAGACAACTATATCAAAAAAGAGGTGGATATTCCAATGCGGGATGGAGCTACTCTCCACACGACTATTTACTCGCCAAAAGATACCTCAAAAGAGTACCCCATTTTAATGCAACGCACCCCATATAGCTCAAGACCTTATGGGGAGAATGAATTTAGAAAGCGGATTGGTCCCAACGTAAACTTGATGAAAGAGGGCAATATCATTGTTTACCAAGACGTGCGTGGGCGTTGGTTGAGCGAAGGCCATTATGAAAATATGAGGGCTTACATTCCCAACAAAACTTCAAATGAGCAAGTGGATGAAAGTACGGACACCTATGATACTATAGAATGGTTGGTGAACAATGTTGAAAACAACAATGGCAATGTAGGGGTTTGGGGCATTTCGTACCCTGGCTATTACGCTACCTATGCCACTATCGATGCGCACCCTGCTTTAAAAGCCTCTTCACCACAAGCTTGTATCGGAGATTTCTTTTTTGATGATTTTCACCATAATGGTGCCTATTTATTGAGCTATTTTAGGGCGACCTCTTTATTTGGAACGCCTAGGCCCAATGGGGACCAACCTGTGGATACAGCTTGGTATACGCTACCGGATTTAAAGACCGAAGATCAGTACCAGTTCTTTTTGGATAAAGGTCCTTTAAAGAATTTTAATTCCTTTTTTGAATACGGGTTAAAAGATGAGGTTTCCATGGCACCAGATGGCATGACCGATGATTTCTTTTGGAACGAATTAAAAGAACATCCCAACTACGATGAACTTTGGCAGAGTAGGGGACTGATTCAGCATTTGGATAAATCCAAATCGCATGTCGCTACCATGATTGTGGGCGGCTGGTTTGATGCTGAGGATTTGTACGGTCCGTTAGAAACCTACAAGAATATAGAAAAACATACTGAGGGTTATAATACTATGGTTTTTGGTCCTTGGGACCATGGCCGTTGGGCAAGAAGGAGTGAACGTAATTTAGTGGGCAACTACTATTTTGGGGATTCCATCTCCACCTTTTTTCAAGATCAAATAGAGACCAAATTCTTTAACCACTTTTTAAAGGGCGAAGCAGATGGCAATACCGGATTGCCCGAAGCCTATGTCTATGATTCTGGGAGTAAAGAATGGAAACAGTACGATAGTTGGCCGCCAAAAGGAGCAGAGAAGCAACGAATGTTCCTTTCTGAAAACCAAGAACTGACCACAGAACAAAAAAGTACTACTGGACTTAAATTTATTAGCGATGTAAAAAAACCAGTTCCCTATTCTGAGGATGTAAAATCTGTGTTTACCCCACGAAAGTACATGACGGACGACCAGCGTTTTGCTGCCCGCCGTTCCGATGTTTTGGTATTTGAGACCGAGGTGATGGAAGAAGATTTGACCCTCGCAGGGGACATTATGGCCAACTTACAAGTAGCCACAACGGGCACTGCTGCGGACTGGATTGTAAAAGTAATAGACGTTCACCCGGCGGATGCAAAGACCAATGAAGAAATGCAAGACCATCTAAAAATGAGCAATTACCACTTAATGGTGCGAAGTGAGGTATTGCGGGGCAGGTTTAGAAACAGTTTCTCCAATCCTGAACCATTTACACCTAATAAAAAGACAGCCGTAGATATTAAACTGCAAGACGTGTTCCATACCATTGAAAAAGGACATAGGCTCCAAATACAAGTGCAGAGTACTTGGTTTCCTTTAATAGATTTAAATCCTCAAACCTATGTGGACAATATCTTTAAAGCAGATGAGGAAGATTTTAAAACCCAGACCCATACGGTATTTACAGATTCTAGTATAGAGTTTATGGTGTTGAATTAAGAGCTTTTGTTTAAATACGGTGCGTGTAAATATAATTTGTACTAAGATTAATCAGATGGCATAATAAAATATTGCCGTAAGATTTTTGAACTTGCAAGAAATTTTATTTGTCTAATTCCTACTATATTCTAATTACTTTCTCCTCCCGTTTTAGTTGTGATAAGAACTACACCATTGGCACCTCTTACACCATACATTGCTGCTGCAGATCCTTTCAGAACATCAAAACTTTTCACATCAGAAGGGGGTATTTGAGATAATTGCGATGTATTTACTTGTTGACCATCTAGAAGTATCATAGCAGCATTGGAGCCCAATAAAGAACCTGCTCCACGAATTATTAACCCTCCATTACTAAGTGATATTGAAGGTGAACTATCAATAATATATTCTAATAGATTTGTATAGATTGAAAATTTATTATTATTGTTTTCTACATTTGATATAGCAAGGGACTTATCTTTCTCTCTAATATGTCCATATCCTGCAGCTATTTCCAAGTTTTTTTCTCCAGGTCTTAATATAAGATTAACAAACACTTCATTGGTTTTTTCATCGATTTTGACTTTTTGCGAATAGAAACCTCTGGTATTGATTTTAATTTTATCATTGAGTAAACAACTAACCTTAAAATTCCCAATGGTATCAGTCAGTACAGTTTCCTTACTGCTTAATACTTTAACTTCAGCATTAACTACTGGAATATTTTCTAATGTTGTGACAAATCCCGTTATCGTTCTTTCTTGAGAATATAAAATGCTCGTAAAAGAAAATAAGAAAATCAGTACGATTGAAGTAGAAAAAAATTTCATTGTTTATTTTTAATTAGATATATAAATATACCATATTTAATTATTATGGATATCTGAAGAATATAATTGGATATTGAACAACAAATTAAGAAAACAATAATTTAACCCACCAAACCACTAGACTTTTGTTAAATTTTTAAAATTCATTAGGATTTTAAATTTTTCTGACGTTATATTTGCTTTAATAAGTTCAAACACGTATTGAATAGTTATCAAGAAAGGTGGAGGGATTAGACCCTTTGAAGCCTTAGCAACCCTTAGCTTGTTCTGATGTCTATCAGAATCTAACTAAGAAGGTGCTAAATTCTACCCATTCCAAGCAAAGCTTGGAACCTGTTGGATGTTTCGGCAGATTTTTGGGAAGGATAACAGTCATCGAAATTTTCTTTCGAAACACTTTCTTATAACTTTTTGATTTTACCTAACTGTCGTCGGACAGTGAGGGTTTGGCTTTTATTATTCCTGCGAAGGCAGGAATCTATTTAAAAACCAGTATTCCTTAATAAAATAAAAGGAGTGCATAAAATTGAAAAAAATGAGTACTCAAAAATTTTCAACAAACGCTTTACATGCAGGGCATGACACTACCCAAACTGGAGGAACAAGAGCGGTTCCTATTTATCAATCTACATCCTATGTATTTAATGACACTGACCATGCAGCCAATTTATTTTCATTGGCAGAGCTTGGATTTATTTACACTAGGTTAAACAATCCTACCAACCAAATATTGCAAGAGCGGTTAGCTGCTATTGAAGGTGGTGTTGGCGCAGTGGTTTTTGCCTCTGGAACTGCAGCAATTTCTACGGGATTATTAACGCTTTTAAGAGCGGGTGACCATATTGTAGCTTCGAGCAGTTTGTATGGTGGTACGTTCAATCTTCTAAATGTGACCTTACCACGATTGGGCATCACCACAACTTTTGTAGACCCAGAAGACCTAACAAATTTTGGAAAAGCGATAAAAGAAAATACCAGGGCCATTTTTGTAGAGTCATTGGGTAATCCAAAACTGGATGTGTTGGATTTAAAAGGAATCTCTAAAGAGGCCAAAGCGGCTAAAGTACCTTTTATCGTAGATAACACCGTGGCTACTCCGGGTTTATTAAATCCTATTGAGCATGGTGCCAATTTGGTAATTCACTCCTTAACAAAATACATCAACGGTAACGGTACTGCTTTAGGTGGTGCAATAATTGATGCTGGAACTTTTGACTGGACCAATGGAAAATTCCCAGAATTTACGGAGCCATCTGCAGGCTACCACGGCTTGGTCTATAGTGAGGCTTTAGGTGCTACGGCATTTACTTTTAAACTTATTTTAGAGGGACTTCGCGATTTTGGAGGTGCTTTGAGTCCATTCAATGCGTTCCAGATTATTCAAGGATTAGAAACTTTACCAGTCCGTATTAAGCAACATAGCGAAAATGCCCTTGTCTTGGCAGAATGGTTACAGGATAGGGAAGAAGTGGCATGGGTAAACTATCCAGGGTTAAAAGGCAATAAGTACTATGAATTAGCACAAGAATACTTGCCAAAAGGACAAAGCGGTCTAGTGACCTTTGGTGTAAAAGGAGGTTTTGAAGCAGCCAAAAAATTGACAGATGCTACCAAGGTGTTCTCGTTGTTGGCAAATATCGGTGACACAAAATCTTTGATTATTCACCCATCTAGTACTACGCACCAGCAGCTGAGCGAAGAACAACAAGAAAGTGCAGGGGTAACACAAGATTTAATCAGACTTTCTGTTGGTCTTGAAGACATAGATGATTTAAAGTCCGATTTAGAGCAAGCCTTTGCAGCTATTGATAAATCAGTTTTGGCCTAAACAAAAACTCCTCTCCCTTATCCTAAGCACAGTCGAAGGAAAGGAGAGGAGTTTTGCTTTACAAAATCAAGGCATTAAACTTTAAAGCTAAGCATGCTTCATAAACTAGAAATAGAAGATTATATCACCATAAGCGGTGTAAGTCAATATATTGAATTGTCTTACGAGCTATTCGGTCAGCCCTTACATTCCGCACCTATTGTTTTAGTGAACCATGCCCTAACTGGAAATTCCAATGTTTCTGGAGAAAATGGCTGGTGGAAGGATATTATTGGTAAAAATAAATGTATAGATACGCAGAACTATACCATTTTGGCATTTAATATTCCTGGGAATGGCTATGATGGTTTTGTAATTGAAGATTACAAAGATTTTGTTGCTGGTGACATTGCCAAAATATTTTTAATGGGATTAAAAGAGCTAGAAGTTGCTAAATTATTTGCGATTATTGGAGGTTCTTTAGGAGGCGGAATAGCTTGGGAAATGGCCGCCTTGAATCCGAATATTACTGAACATTTGATTCCAGTAGCATCAGACTGGAAATCTACGGATTGGTTAATTGCCAACTGCCAGATTCAAGAACAGATATTGGTCAATAGTCGTCAACCTGTGCATGATGCTAGAATGCATGCAATGTTATGTTACCGAACCCCAGAGTCTTTTAAAGAGCGTTTTCAGAGAGGGACAAATGAAGAATTAAAAGTATTTAATGTAGAAAGTTGGTTGCTGCATCATGGTAAAAAGTTGCAAGAACGCTTTCAGCTGTCTGCCTATAAATTGATGAATCAGTTGTTAAAGACGATTGATATTTCAAGAGATGGTACCAACGTGTTTGAAGCAATTCAAAATAGCAATACTAATATCCATATTATTGGGGTAAACTCAGATTTGTTCTTTACGGCAGAAGAGAATAAAGAGACCTTTAAGCAATTAGCGCAAGCTAACAGTAACGTTACTTATGGTGAAGTGGAATCATTACATGGTCATGATGCCTTTTTGATGGAGTTTCTTCAACTTGAGAAGTTGTTAAAAGGTGTTTTTCAAAAAAAAGAAGAGCAGAAAGGGTTAAAGATTTTGAAATTTGGGGGGAAATCACTCAGTAATGGTAAAGGTCTAGAAAGAGTGCTGGAAATTGTTGAGGAGTACTATAAAAAGCAAGAACCTATTGCTGTAGTCTTATCTGCTCGTGAAAAAGCTACGGATACTTTAGAGGAGCTATTAAAAAATGCAGTAGAGGGGAAAGTTGATGAAAAAGCACTTGAGGATTTTGAATCGTATCAAAAGACAGTCAGCTCTGGCATTAACTATTTTAGTGAAATGAACCAACTTTCTAAGCGTTTGGAAGGGGTTTCCTTATTGGGTGATTACAGCTTAAAAACCAAAGATGAGGTATTGGCTATTGGGGAATTAATCTCCTGTAAGTTGTTGGTTTCACTCTTAAAAGAACGTGGTATTAATGCAGTTCTAATTGATACGCGTGAACTATTGCTAACAGATAGTAATTTTGGAAATGCCCAAGTAAATGAAGCGGTATCTAAGGCAAAAGTAGTACAACGCTTTTCTGAGCTAGCTCCAGATTACGTTCCTATTATTACTGGTTTTATAGCTTCTAATGAAATAGGTGAAACTACTACTTTGGGGAGAAACGGTAGTAACTATACCGCTGCGCTTTTTGCAAATTATTTAGATGCTGAAGAAGTATTAAACTATACCCATGTAGATGGTATTTTCACTGCTAATCCAGACTATGTAAAACAAGCAAGAATTATTGAAAACTTATCTTATGCCGAAGCTAATGAGCTTGCTAATTTTGGTGCAAAAGTGTTGCATGCAAAGACGATAATTCCGCTTATTGAAAAGAATATCCCCCTTCGTATTCTTAATACATTTAATCCAGATTTGGGAGGAACTTTAATTAGTTCAAAAACACAGAAAGAAGGTATTAAATCCCTCTCTGTTATAGAAAATGTAGCATTAATAAACCTAGAAGGTAGAGGATTATTGGGCAAAGTAGGAGTAGATGCAAGGATTTTTACCACCTTGGGCAGGCACAATATCAATGTTAGCATTATTTCCCAAGGTTCTTCAGAAAGAGGCATTGGTTTGGTGGTAGATGCTGAGCAAGCCGTAGCTGCTAAAAAAGCATTGGATATTGAGTTTACTACAGATTATTCCTCCCAAGATGTAAATACGATAACCATTAAGAAGGATATCTCTGTAATTTCGATAGTTGGGCAAGACCTTAGTACGTTTCATCATCCTTACAATGCTTTGATAAAAAATGGGATTGTACCGCTATTATTTAACAACACTATTTCTGGTAAGAATATTAGTCTTGTAGTTGAAAATACCTATTTGCATAAGGCACTAAATGTAATGCACGGACAAATATTCGGCGTTAGTAAACGTATAAACCTGGCCATTTTTGGTCATGGAACTGTTGGTGGAACACTAATTGATCAGATTTTAGCATCGCATAAAAAAATACAGCAACGAAAGGGATTGGATTTACGGATCTTTGCGGTGGCCAATTCTAAAAAAGTCATTCTTAATTCGAAAGGGATTCAAGAACATTGGAGAAATAGTTTTGAGGAATCAGGGACTTCTTATGGATTAAAAGATGTTATTGGTTTTGCCAGAAATCATCATTTAGAGAATTTAATTGCTATTGATAATACAGCTAGTACTGATTTTGTAAACAATTATTTTGATTTGATTAGTACTGGATTTGACTTGGTATCGTCCAATAAAATAGCAAATACATTAGATTTTGATTACTACCAATTGGTTCGGAAAAATTTAAAAAAACATCAAAAACAATATTTGTACGAAACCAATGTGGGAGCTGGTTTGCCATTAATCGATACGATTAAACTGTTGCATCTTTCAGGTGAGAATATCACTCAGATTAAGGGGGTGTTTTCGGGTTCATTGAGTTATATTTTCAATACATTTTCTGAGAGTGATAAAAAGTTTTCTGAGGTGTTGGGTGAAGCTATGAAAAATGGATATACTGAGCCAGACCCTAGGGAGGATTTATCTGGTAATGATGTTGCAAGAAAATTGTTGATTCTAGCCAGAGAATTAGAACTTGAAAACGAGTTTTCCGATGTTGCCATAGACAATTTGATACCACCTGAATTACAAGAAGTGAGTTTGGAAGACTTTTTAGCAAAACCTGAAATCATTGATGAAAAGTTTGATGCCATTAAACAAAATCAAATATCGAATTACGTTTTACGCTATGTTGGTGATTTACATGGAGATTTGCAGCAAGAGAGAGGGATTTTAGAAGTGAAATTAATTTCTGTTCCTAAATCAAGTGCATTGGGTCAAGTTGGTGGAGCTGACTCGATTATTGAGATTTTCACGGAATCTTATGGGGAGAATCCAATCATAATTCAGGGTGCAGGTGCAGGTGCAGCAGTAACGGCAAGAGGTGTATTTGGAGATGTATTACGAATAGCTGAAAAACTGTAATGAATAAAAACTTTGAAACAGAGGCTGTAAGAACTCAAGTTGAAAGAACTCAATTTTTAGAGCATTCCAGTCCTTTATATTTAACATCCAGTTTCGTGTTTGAAAATGCGGAGGATATGCGTGCTTCATTTGCAGAAGAGAAAGAGCGTAACATCTATTCCCGTTATTCCAATCCTAATTCCAATGAATTTGTGGAAAAGGTTTGCAAAATGGAAGGCGCAGAAGCAGGATTTGCGTTTGCTTCGGGAATGGCTGCTGTGTTTTCAACGCTAGCCACTTTATTGGATAGTGGTGACCATATACTTTCCGCGGGAAATATCTTTGGTTCAACCTATTCCTTATTCAATAATTTCTTTCCAAAATGGAACATATCGCACACCTATTTTAAGATTGATGATTTTAATTCCATTGAAAGCTTAATTACTCCAAAAACAAAATTGATTTATGCCGAATCACCTACTAATCCTGGAGTAGATATTCTGGATTTGGAAGCTCTAGGTAGAATTGCTAAAAAGCATAATTTAATTTTGGTTATTGATAACTGTTTTGCGACACCTTATTTACAGCAACCAATACAATTTGGGGCTGATTTGGTCATACATTCAGGGACTAAATTAATGGACGGCCAAGGTCGTGTTCTAGCTGGAATTACAGTTGGTAGTGCTAAATTAATTGATAAAGTATATCGATTTTCCCGAATTACGGGACCAGCATTATCTCCCTTTAATGCTTGGGTGCTATCAAAAAGTTTAGAAACTCTTGCTGTCCGTGTGGATAGACATTGTGAGAATGCACTAAAACTAGCTGAGTTTCTAGAGAGTCATGATAATGTAAAATGGGTAAAATATCCTTTTTTAAAGTCACATCCTAAATACGAAATTGCCAAAAAGCAAATGAAAGCTGGGGGCTGCGTGGTTGCTTTTGAGGTAAAAGGTGGATTGGGGGCGGGTCAGAAATTCTTTGACTCAATTAAATTATTATCACTTTCTGCTAATCTGGGGGATTCTCGTAGTATTGTTACACATCCGGCTTCAACTACACACAGTAAACTAACAAAAGAAGAACGTTTAACATCTGGTATAACAGATGGTATGGTACGCATCTCTGTAGGCTTGGAACATGTTGATGATATTGTTGCTGATATTAAGCAGGCATTAGACTGAGACTACTTTATATAGAATACATGGATGCTACAGATGAACCATCAATACTTCACTTCTAGACTTATTTCGCAGAGTACGGAGTCCTCGCTCCCGTATCTGTCTGACACGCTCTTTAGTAAGATTGAAAATATCACTGATTTCGGAAAGACTCATTGATTGCTCTTTACCTAAACCATAGTAGAGCCGAAGTACATCTCGCTGTCTTTCTGGTATCGTTTTTAGGACTTCATCAATGTCCGAAGAAAGAGATTCTTGCATCATTCCCTTATCGGGACTGGCCGAATCTTTTGACTGCAATACATTTTGAAGAGTTGATGTTTCACCTTCTCTGAGGGGAGCATCTAAGGATAGGGAGCGCCCTGAACTTTTCATGGCACTTTTTACATTATCCTCGGAAATATCTAGTTCATTAGCTATTTCTCTTGCATTTGGAGGCCTTTGGAACTTTTGTTCAAGTCCAGCGTAGACTTTATATATTTTAATGTTGGTCGCAATTTTGTTTTGTGGCAGGCGTATTATTTTACCTCTATTGGATATGGCCTGAATCATGGACTGTCTTATCCACCAAACTGCATATGAAATAAATTTAAATCCTCTTGTTTCATCGAAGCGTTTAGCGGCTTTAATCAATCCTACATTTCCTTCGTTGATGAGGTCGGAAAGTTTTAGCCCTCTATTTTGGTATTGTTTAGCTGCGGATACCACAAATCGTAAATTAGCATTGACCAACTTATCTAGAGCTTTTTGGTCACCTGCTTTTATGCGCTGGGCTAGTTCTACTTCTTCTTCTGCGGTTATAAGATCAATCTTACTGATTTCTTGAAAATATTTTTCTAATGATTTAGAATCTCTATTTGTAATCTGTCTCGTAATCTTAAGTTGACGCATATATTGATTTAGAAGTGAATCAATAAAATAGTCTTTTTTATCAGAAAAGCAAGAAAATAATCAAAAAACGTGATTTCCACCCCTTTTTTGAGTCAAAATGATGTAAAATATTCAAATTTTGTCTGTTTTTTGACTTTTTCAGAAATAGCCTAGAGATTAAAATGAGATAAATATAATTAGTTTTTAAGGTCAAAAATTAGCGCACGCCATTCCAAATATCTAGATACATTTTCCAGTCTTCACCTTCTTTTCTCCAAATGATGACATATTTTCCTTTCCAGTCAATTAAATCACCATTAGCTTTTTTAGTTTGTCCTTCGTAGTAGCCATAATCATAGGCTTCTTCTCCCATGATTTTAATTTCACTTTGCGTGATTTTATGATGGGTGATTGAAATGTCATCCGAGTGTGTCCAATAAGAAACAATTTCTTCAGTGCCTTCAATGATTTTTGTTTGATTAGGGAATATTTTTGCATCTGTAGTATAAGATTCACCAATCATTTTGTAATTATCACCAATTACATATTTAGAAAAGTTTTTAGTATTCTGCTTAATCTGCTCTAAATCTTTTTTACTTCCAATAAATTCTTGGGAATATCCATTTAGAAAGGAAAAAAGTAATACGGTTGTTATTAGTATTAATCTCATCTATTTTAAGTTTTAGTTTGAACTCTGTCTATGAAATATTTTACTAACCACTTTCCATTCACCATCAATTTTTAGAAGGTTCATATAATCAACAAAATAGAAATTTGTGTATTCAATCTTTAATTTTGCACTAGCAGCATTTCCCGTAACATTAATGGCTTCAATACTTGTTTTTCTATTTTGCTTGGGTCCAGGTTTTATAGCATTCTTAAAAAACTCAAGGGCATTTACCTCTTTGTAACCGCTACTAGAGATAAATTTCATTGTGGCATCTTTATGAAATGCCTTTTTAAGGGTTTCAAAGTCATTATTGGTTCCCCCTTCTAAATAATAGGACACTGTTTTTTCAATAAGTTTTCGGTCATTTTCCTGGGCAATACAGTTTAGAGAAATTAGGAATGTAATTAGTATAAAAGCAATAGTCTTCATGATTCGTTTTTTAATGATGATTATGAGGCAATTTAATGCGAATGCTACCAAGAACATTGGATTACAAGGGAGAAATACTACAGATTTATAAATCTGGAAAAATTTAGCCTAATTGCCTTTTAAATTTTGCAGGTGTAAGGCCTTTTATTTTTTTGAATGCACTGTAAAAGGTGGAATTAGATTTAAAACCACATTCCTGACCAATTGCTTCTAAAGTCAAATGTTGATTTGACCAAAGCATTTTTTCAGCAGCTTCAATTCGGTATTCATTTAAAAAAAGAGAAAACCCTTTACCAAGATTATCATTTAAAAATTGTGATAAGAAATGAGGAGAAATATTTATTTCTTTGGCAACATCAGAGAGCTTTAAATCGGGATTCTTATACAATTCCTTATCATTCATAAGAATGTCTAGTTGATTTGCAATTGGAGCTGCTTCGGAATCTTCTATTTTCTTATTAGCATATTTAACCTCTTTGATTAAAAAAGATTAGTAAAAAGCAAAAATAAGCAAAACGATTAAACCCGTTGCTATACAATGCTTTATAAAACAGTAGTCTTAGTTTGGAACTCGGTGTCTGATAGGTTTTGGGCTTGAAAACACAAGGTTAGGTTACTAATTCGTTACCGATTGATAAAGGTAACTACATAGCTTAACTGTTTATATTTCAGTCTTTTGCACCCTTTTTTACATTCCCTTGTAACTCAATGTAATTTAATTTTAAACATTAAACATTTGAGTTATGGAACAGACAAAAAAGTCCACGTTCAAACTGCTTTTCTACCTGAAAAAGAACGAACTGAAAAAGAACGGTAATGCACCGATTATGGCACGTATTACCATTGATGGAACAGCTAAAACTTTGGGAACAAAGTTAGAAATTAACCCGAAAAATTGGGATTTAAAATACGGAAGAGTTGAGGGCAAGAGTGCCACCGCTTTGAACATTAACCAAAAGCTGGATAACGTACGGGGTCGTATCGACAAGATTTACGAAGATATGCTGAAGCACGAGGGTTTTGCGACCGCACAGAAAGTAAAGCTCTCGTTTTTGGGTGTTGGTGTAATGGACGATGCCGTACTAAAAGTCTTTAAAGACCAAAATGAAGACTTTGAAAAAATGGTCGCTAAGGGAAAACGCTCTCAAAGCACGTATAGCAAATACAACACTGTTTACAACCATCTTAGCGAATTTATAAGGGAGCGTTACCATCGGGACGATATGGCTTTCCGGGAACTCACTTCTGATTTTATTCGTGAGTTTGATTTCTTTCTTCGCATTGATAAGGAATGTACCCATAATACGGTTTGGGTTTACACAATGCCAGTTATTGCTTTGGCAGAATTGGCTATTAAAAAAGGCTTGATACGGGATAATCCTTTTGAGGATTATGAAATCAGTATGGAAGAAACCGACCGCAGCTACCTTTTAAAAGAGGATGTAGAAACCTTAATGCTCCTGAAACCATCTAAGCCTCGATATGAACTTGTAAAAGACCTTTTTATTTTCAGTTGCTTCACAGGGCTTTCTTACATAGACATTAAGAAACTGAAATGGAGCAATATCCAGTCTTTCTTTGATGGACACCAATGGATAATCAGCAGGAGAAAGAAATCAGATGTTGCCTCCAACGTCCGTCTTTTGGAAATCCCCAAACGCATCATTGAGAAATATCGTGGAGCTACAAGAAATGATTTTGTATTCCCAATGCCATCCAATGCGACTTGCAACACGCATATAGGTAAACTTATTGAGGAAGCGGGTATTGTTACAGAACAGAAAGTTACATTCCACACCGCCCGTCATACATTCGCCACAATGTTTTTGACCGAGGGTGTTCCGCTTGAAAGCCTTAGCAAAATGATGGGTCATAAGAATATTTCCACTACACAGATTTATGCTAAGATTACCAGCCAAAAAATCAGTAAGGATATGGATTTGGTTTCGCCTAAATTTAAGGCAATGGAAGATGCGTTTATTATTAAAATGGAACGGGAAGAAATAGCATTATTGAATGAACATACAAACGCAGATAAAATTTACAATACCGAAGAAATTATGGTTTAAAAATTAGTGCATTCTTTACTTATCAGATTGAAGCAGGATTTAACTATCCTGCTTTTTTTATGCCCTTACTTTTCGATTATTCCAACCTCTATTTCAGGCTCTCATAGCCTGGTCATTTATTCCATAAAAATTAGAACAGAATATTTCCACAATCAACCGGTAAAAAGGCAGCTAAGTTATAGCGGGCAGCCACCGCACACACCCACCAATAAAAAAAATGAATGAACGGTTTCCCCCTAAAGGAACCCCCATTAAATCATTTTTTTTCTTGGTTTTCGCTATTGCCCGCTTGGATTATCTGCTTTCTTTTTTCCGGTTTTTCTTTTGGAAAAAATTATGCGAAGCGAAGCGGAGCAAACCACAACAGGAAGCAGGAAACGAGAAAAGCGAACGTAACAAAATGTAAAACTTTTAAAACAGGACGATTATGAACATTATCGGAAGACTGACAAAAAATGCGGAAGTACGCACATTGTCGAACGAAAAACAGGTAGTAAACTTTTCAGTAGCGACCAATGAAAGCTACAAAAACAAGCAAGGTGAACGAATAGAGCAAACAACCTATTTCGATTGTGCCTATTGGATTTCTGCAAACGTGGCAAGCCTACTCACAAAAGGCACTTTGGTAGAACTCACAGGCAGAATAAGCACAAGGGCGTGGATAGGCAAAAACGGCGAAGCACATTCGGGGCTGAACTTTCATACCTCTCAAATCAAACTGCACGGAGGTAGTAAGAGAGCCGAAACCATACAGGCTACTGCACAAGCCGAGAACAACAGCTTTACTGCACAGGGAGCAGATGACGACCTCCCATTCTAACAACGAGTATTCAATCATTTTTTAAACATCAAATTTTAAGCATTATGGCACATAATATCAATTTCAACGAGAGAACAGGACGTTATTCATTTTTTAGCGTACAACAAAAAGCGTGGCACGGTTTAGGTCAAATCGTAGAACAATACCCGACAAGTGAGGAAGCAATCAAATACGCAGGGTTAGATTACGAAGTCGTAAAATCCCCACTATTTACCAAAGGTTCGGGCATTATCGAAACCACCAACGGCATAGAGATAGACAGTAGCGAATTAGAAGTACCTAACTATTTCGCCAACATACGCACCGATAACAATGCAGTATTGGGCGTAGTCGGTAAGGATTACCATATCGTACAAAACCGTGAAGCCTTTAATTTCTTTGATGCCATTGTAGGCGGTGGCGAGGGCATTCTGTACGAAACCGCAGGAGCGTTAGGCAACGGAGAACGTGTTTTTATCACAGCCAAATTGCCCGACTATATCCGTGTAGGCAATGGCGATGATGTTACGGAAAAGTACATTTTCCTAACCACTTCGCACGATGGTAGCGGAAGTATCACAGCCGCATTTACGCCTATCCGTATTGTATGCCAAAACACGCTGAATGCTTCGTTACGCAGTATGACCAATGTAGTCCGTATCAAGCACACTTCGGGAGCAAAACAACGTATCGAGAACGCTCACAAGATTATGGGACTTGCCAACACATTGAGCAACCAATTAGAGGGCATTTTCAACGAATGGGCAAAAGTAAAGGTAACAGACCGAGAAGTAAGAAAGCTAATACAGTTGGCACTTTGCCCAAATAAGGAAACGCTTGACCTAATCAAAAAAGGTGCGGAAGATGAAATTTCCACCGTGTTCAAAAATGTCGTTGAGGATGCTTTTGCGTATGCTATGATAAGCGACACCCAACAAATGGACACTACCAAAGGTACGTTGTTCGGAGCGTACAATTCTGTGACAGGCTACTATCAGAATGTAAGGAGTTACAAGAATGACGAAGCCAAGTTGCAGAGCATTGTATTGGGTGGTACTGCCCAACTCAAATCGCAGAAAGCATTTGAACTATGTACTGCATTTGCTCTGGACGGTGCGGAAATCCTAAACCTTAATTAGATAACCACAGGCTACCGCCTTAATCGGTGGTAGCCTATTATAAACAACAGCTATGACAATGGAAACCTATAAAGCAACGCTGAAACACGACACAGGCAAAGTAACGCTGACAGTAGTATCACTTAGCGGAAAGCAGAGAGCAATACAGCAGATAACAGCCGTAGAGGGTTGTCCCGAATGTGCCATTGTGGATATAGTAAAGATTGATAACGATACAAAACAGCAGAATATGAAAGCAAAAACCATAGACGAAGCCAAAAGTATGGCTAAAGAAAAAAGCCTTGAAACGCAATACAGGGATGAAGCTATATACATCATCTATTGCAACAGAACAGAGTATTTCTATGTAGATACCGACAGCCTAATACGGCTTTGGGAACGGCTTATAGGCTACTATGAAAATGGAAAATACACCGATGCTGAAACTAATTCATAACACTTAAAGCAGATACAATGGAAACGACAGCAATAGCCACAAAGTTTGTACGCTACGATGTTCCCGAATTGGAAACCCTGCAAAATGCAAAGGTTTACCTACTAAGGGAAAAACTGAACAAAAGCGACAAGTTGAGCCGAGCAGAAAAAAATTGGCTTGCGGAAGCAGTAAACCGAAATGCCTACTTCAAAAGAGCCGTACCCCTTATGGGTTATCGCTTCGGGTTTGAGGATATTTTGAAAACCTATGTAGTGAAGCAGTACGGCAGTTGGGCAGAATACAACGCCCCCGACAAAACAAGCCTTAGAAGTATTGTTTACGGCAGGATTGACCAAATAGCGGAAATCACTAAATAAGAATTAGAACAGGTATGAAAATAACGGATTTGAACGGTTACGAAATTGAAGTAACCGACCTAAAAGAAGCTATCTGTATTGCCAAACGAAATACAGGGTATAGCCACGAGGACAAAAGTTTTTCAGACTTCGATAAAAGGCAAAATGCCTATTGGATGGACATATACGAGAAACTAAAAGCAATCAAAAAACGGTTAAACAACAATTAAAATCAAAGAACGATGAACACAAATTTTTTCAATCAGATACAGCAGTTGGACTTTACAGGAGTATTGCAACTGAACATTTCAAAAGGAATAGAAAGCAACCTAATCGTAACAGTATTGCTCAATAACGAACAATGCGGAGATAGTGCCAAAAACCTTATTCCCCCATTGACATTTAACGCCACACCCCAAGAGTTTGACGAGGGATTTTTTGAACAGATTACCACACCTATACAAAAGGTATCGGGCTTAATGGTGGATATGGAAAAATTCTTAAAGCAATTGGAAGAAGTTAAAAAGCAATCGGCAATCGAGAAAGAAAAAGCAGAAAAGGAGAAAAAGGAAAAAGAAGCCAAAGACAAGAAATTTAAAGATGCTATGGTAAAGGCTGACGAGTTGGAGAAAGAGGGCAAGTTCCGCGAAGCGTGGATGAAAGTACCCGATATAACGGAGTTTCCCGAAAAAGCGGACGAGATACGCAAACGCAAAACTTCATTGTCCGACAAGTTCGCAACACCGAGCCTTTTCGGAGCAATGGAAGAAGCTACACCCGAACCGCCAAAGGTGGAAGAAGTTACTGCCGATTATCCTATTGATGAAGCGGACGAGGAAGAATAAAAGTGTTAACCCCAAAATTAGAAAGTTATGTTATTAGCAACGCAATTAGAACGAGTTTTCATACTCAAAGACAAAGGACAGGACATCAGACTGACCGACCCAGAGCCACGTTGGAGCGTGGAAGCCGTAATGAATTTTTACGCCAATATGTACCCGATTTTGACAACGGCAAAAGCATCTGCACCACAGATAAAAGACGATGCGGTAGAGTACAAATTTGAGAGCGTAATGGGTACGAAAGGTTAAACCAAAATTTTAAAACGATGAATTATGCAACGCAACATCATATCGGGAACAATCAATATACCCGAACAGAAACGACAACAGCAGTTACACCGACAGTTGGGCGAGTTCGCAAATTGGCTACAAAGACCAAAGGACGCAAACCAAGTGCAGAAAGACAAGCAGAAATCCGTACCGATAGCAATGCTACCAATGGTATTCTAAAGTGTACGTTTCTGCCTAAACTGAAAACAGCACAATCCGTACAGGCTTGTCAGAAAACGGAGAGGGATTTTTACAAGTCCCTTTCCCGACTTGCCGAGCATTACAGCATTGAACCGATGCAAACCCAAGATTTTGAGTTTCCATACAATGTAGTATTATCTATGTGGGATATGGAAACCAAAGTAAAACGTACCAACATAAATTGGGACAGTTTCAAATTGGTACAGGATAGTAAGAAAACCTTTTTTGTAAGTGAGGAAAGGTATAATGTAGGTACAACCTTGTATTATATTCCTATTGCACCACTCTTTAAAATGCTCAAAGACCCGAAGCGTAAAAAGACCGCACAGCTACTTGTATCGGTATGCAGTTATCTGTACCATATTGCCGATGTGCCGTATTACAGGCAGGAAGACAGCTATTTGTATTGGTTGTATGAAACGCATAAAGATTGGGTAGAACAGGACGAGGAAACGGACGAAACAGAAACATATAGAAGTGAGTTGAGAAATGCCGAATATATTGGCGACAGGATAGAACAAAAGTTATTTAACCGAAGCAATCTAAAGATATTTGAACAGCGTTTGAACCGATTTAAAAGCCTTGACACGTTCGACAGGGAATGTTGGCAGGTAGCGTGTAATGCGTTTGCCCTTTGTACTGAATATCCGAAAGCAACTTTTTTTAGAAACGCACCATTGCCCGAAGAAGACCCTTATGACGATGATTACGAAACCGAAGCAATCGGAATGGAAAAGTACATTTCATTTATCGCAGATACCAAAGGTTGGCTATATGAAAGCCTTTCCGAAAGCATCAACAATGAGTTCAACGAATACGGAAAAATGGAAGAGCCGACCATTTGCAAAGCATTTGACGGCAGTAAAATAACACAAGGCAACCTTGATTTTGAAAATCGCCTGTTTGAATTGTTGGATGACCTTTCTTACTTATTATATAACTATAAAACAACAGAAAAATGAACACCGTAAACGACATAACCAAAGATTTCGGCACATTATACTATCCAAAATCCGCTTTGGTTTTCTATGAAACCAAAGGAACAGATACAGCAATGTACGTGGAGCATTTCGATATGGATAGCAACGGAACGCCTATCAATGCCCACCCATTGACCGTAAAAGAAGCCAACGTATTGGCAAAGGCGTTACAGACCGATGAAGAAAAGAACACAGCCTTTTTAAAGTCAAAGGGAATATTGCCTACAAACATTCTGCATATCAATCCAAATGCTGAAAAAGGTATAGTATTATGGTACACCAAAGCACAGCAAAGACAACTGTATTTTGTGGATAGTTTGGGCATATCCAACGGAATGGCACAAGTACCGCCAATGCTTTGGTTAGCGAGCAAAAGCAGTCTTACTGTATTTGCTTTGGCAAGCGACAGAAGACCCACCGAGAAAACGCCATTGCATTACGCACCTTTCTTCAATATCTACGAAAAGGGCAATGTATGTATGGGTACTGTTAGTATTGATATTAAAAATTCGGCTTCGGTTGAGGAATTTACACAGGCGTGGGAACATTATTTTTTTAATTCCTATTTCAGCCATTCATTATGCGAGAACCTCACGAAAAAAAACATTGTAAACCTTTGGAAAGACCTTATCAATACTGATAAACCTTTTCCGAAAGAAGTATTAAAAAAGAATAACAAAACCCTTAAAAATCTATTGTGATGAATACAGCAAAAACAGCAATCCATTTTACGGACAATTATCTGCTCAATCCGACAAACCCAATTTCGGTAAACCTTATCGGGGCAGGTGGCACAGGCTCAAAAGTATTGACCGCTTTAATGGAAATAAACGAGAGCTTGATAGCGTTGGGACACGCAGGGTTGCAAGTCCGCCTTTGGGATGATGATGTTATCACGAGTGCCAATTTAGGCAGACAGCGTTTTTTTGAAAGTGAAACAGGATTGTACAAATCGGTTGCATTGATAAACCGTATCAATCGTTGCATCGGTACAAATTGGAAAGCCGAAACGGTAAAATTTGAAAAGGACAAGTTTGGTAGAATACCCGAAAAAGCAAGGGCAATCATTACTATTACTTGTGTGGACAATGTACAGGCGAGGTTTGGCGTTGCTGAAATTCTTAAAGAAATAAGTTACCGCAGACACTACCAAGATGAGCCGAAATATTGGTTGGATTTTGGCAACAGCCAAGATACAGGACAAGTGCTACTATCTACTATCGGAGAGATAAAGCAACCCAATTCAGAGAAATACCAAACGGTGGCAAGCCTGCCATTTGTTACCGATGAATTTGGCGAATTGCTGAAGCAATCCGAACAAGAGGATAACACGCCAAGTTGCTCCCTTGCCGAAGCGTTGGAACACCAGGACTTGTTTATCAATTCCTCATTAACCCAAATGGGTTGTTCTTTGCTGTGGAACTTATTTCGCAGGGGAATGACTGAATACAAAGGATTTTTTCACAATCTGAAAGATTTCCGCACCCACCCGATAAAAGTCGCCTGACCCGAAAAGTCGGGCGGCAAAAAGACAGATCCTCCCGATGGTCGGGACAGTCTTTTTGCATCAAATCGGTGCAACCCCTTTGTCAAAATGCACCGCTACACAATTTCCTTTCTCTACCTTTTACCAAACAGGTTGCGACATTATTGTGTGGGATATTCATTATCCCAATGATTAGGTATGCAATGACTTCTTTTCTTTTCACATAAGCGACCAAAGAAAAGAAGCAAAAGAACGCCGCTTGATTAGAACAGATATTTTATACTATTATAATCGGAACGTTACTTATTACTGAAATATTCCTGTGCAATTTCCGCTACTCCCACACTAAAATATCTACCGCCATTGGTAACAACATCAATAGCTTTTTTAAAATCGTCCGTATCGCTACCAATGAGCAAATAACCTGTAAAACCAATTTCCAAAAGAGGTTTTACGGCTTTTTCTGCATCAATATCATTATGTGCAATCAGGTTAATGGTTGGATATTGTGTTCTCAATTCTTGAAGCTGTGCCAGCACATTCTTATTGTAAAAATCAAGGTCAATAATACAAATGTTGGGAAGTGTTTTTAATGCTGGTAATTGAGATAGTCCGTCTTCAATGTTTTCAGAACGGAACAATACTTCAATTCCTGAAGCAACGAGGTCGTTGCAGGTCAAATCCAAAATCGGGCTTTTATCATTGATAAAGGCGAGGGCAATTTTTTGTTGTGCTGTACCAGTTTCCATATCATTACTTTTTTGAGTTGATGTAGCCCTGCACAAAAAAAAGAAGCGCAGGCAACCACACTTACCGATACTGAGGCACTGGTACGCCTTAATCCCCGAATAAGCGAGCGCCCACGCCTATGACGTGAGCGTTCTTACTTATTGTCTTGGGGATACAAAAAATTACCAGTTTTCAGTACCAAGACCTAAAGCAAAAACACTTTAAGTATTGTTATATTTTACATAGCAAATATACTAAAGTCCTTCCGTTGAAACATAGTCAGAACCAAATTAATTAGAAGCAATGTCTGTCATTGGTTATATAGTTCTGTTCTAAGACGGTCAGAATATCCGTTTCCTTATAAATAATCTTACCCCCAATTTGTATATACGGCAGGATATTATCGTCACGGTATTGCTGTAAAGTCCGTTTACTGATATGTAACAGCCTACACACATCTTCGCCCGACAAGTATATTTCTCCGTTCATTACAGGACGGTAATTTTTTAATATTTCTTCAATACGGTTTCTCAACTGCATTATCATTTCCTGATGGGCGATGATTTCTTCCGTTTCATTCGTCAGTAAATCCATTGTCGTTGGTATTGTACGGCTGTCCGGCTTCGAGTAAAGCCTGTACGTCCGAGCGTTTATAATAATTCTTGCGGTTCAGTTTGGAATATGGTAATAAGCCTTTGTCCTTGTAGGTCTGCAAAGTCCGTTTGGTAATGTTCATCATCAAACACACTTCCTGGTTATCGAGCCATTGCTCCTCTTTGAAAATCGGGGTATATTTTCGTGTGGCATTTTCGGTCATTTCCAAAAGTTCCCTTAGGTCATTCTTCATTCCGTCCAATGCGGTTTTTTGTATTGCAATAACTTCCATTGTTTGCTCATTTTTTCTGTGGAAGTCGAATTTATAAAGGCTTATTGCAGGATTGGGAAAGGTTGCATTGATTGGCGTTGAAAGGCAGTGTTTGGCTTTTTACTTTTGCCATAAACGAAAAATCGGATAACCTTTTGAGCTATCCGATTTTTTTTATTTAAGCCCCGTTTTATAAGTGTTATCAAGTTTGTTGTGAATAATTGTTGCTACAACCAAAACTTCTGTCATTTGTGAAAGTTGGGTATCTTCCAATATTTTGGGGTTGTGTGCTTTTGGATTTCTGTACATAGAAAAAAATCCTTTGCAGAAATTTCCAAAACCTTTGTGTTCACTTTCTTCGCTTTGATTTTTCAGAGTATTGAAAGCAAGCATAGGTCTTTTGTCCTTTCCCAACGCAAAACAATCATCAACTAAATCTGCTCCGTCTGAAGTATAGCCACTTTTTTGCCTAAGCCTCTCTGCTACACTTTTCGTAATTTCAAGTATAGCGTGAAAATAATTTTCCTTTAACCATTCAGCTTCACAATAAGGCAAAATTTCTGAATGAACTCCAATTCCGTGTACTTTTTCTTTGATTTTTAGTGACCTGCTTTTTGCTTCCGAAATAGTTTTCGCCTTATCAACTTGTCGGGGCTGTCCACTTTTATCAATTTCTATCCCTTCATAAACAAGTTTCTCATTGATAGTTGTTCTATCTTTTTCAAATTCATCTTCGGAATTATATCTTTTAGGATTTAATAATCTAACAACAAATGCCAATACATTATTTCCACATCTGTCTTGTGCTTGTCTTTCTTTTAAAGCATAAAACAATCTGTCTGTTTTATTTGTGCCATATTGAGATTGAGAAATACCAGCACCTGATAAATGTTCTGTAATTTTCGTATGTGTCAGTATATTTGATATAATATCAGATATATTTCGTAGGGTTATGTCATCAAAGGATTTTGTCATTTTATAATTTTCCTCTTTATTATGAATACTAAATCATATAATCTAAATTTCCATAAAAATACTTATTTCGAGTTAGGTATCTCCACTTGTTGCTTCTCTTTGTCCTTTTTCATTTGGCTATAAGTCCATATACAGACAATACCGAGAATTATCAAAGCGTATGCAATCCATTTGCCGACACGTTCTATAAAACGGGTAAATACAGATGCTTCAAAACTCGAAAATCCCTCTGCACCCATACCATTACGCCTATAAAATTTCCTGCGGTTTATCCAATAAATAAGCACTATCGCAATAACGATAACAATAATACCAAACACCAATTGAGCCGTAACTGTATCCATACCCGTTAAGATTATAATTCAAGTAAATTTAAACAAAAAACAACGTACACCGAAAGCTGAAAAGCAAAAAACCGACCTGTAACAGTCGGTTTTGCTTTTATATAAGTAGCATTAATCACTACTGTTGAACTGAAAGCTCAACTGCTTTTCGTTACCGAAGTTATCGGAAATCCAAACCTCAAAGGATTGTGATACGGTAGATGCCGAAGTGTAATACAACCGGAACTGCTCCGTTGGCAACGAATACAAATCGTTTGGCAAATACGGTGGTTCGTCATAATACCGCAATGTGCCTTGACCGTCAAATTGAAAGTAGCGGAGAAAATATTGCGTGTTGCTGTAATTGCCTGTTCGCTGTATGGTAATCCGTATCTCTACGGTCTGCCCACTGGCAATATCTTTGGGTACAGGCATTACTTTGACCTCAAAAGGGAAATCGTTCTGTATTTCGAGTTCATCGTCTTTGCTACAAGATACCAACGTAACCGAAGCCGTGAGGATTGCCAAGAGTATATATATTGAGCTTAATCCTATCCTGAATTTATTGAATATTGCTATCATCATTTTACATTTTAAAAATTAAACCTTAATCCCACGCCTGCGGACGGTCGGAATTGTTCCAAGTCTGTACCCCACAAAACCTTTGTACGCCCTTGCAGGACTAACACAAAACGGTCGGACAGGTACGTTTCAAATGTGAGCCGTCCGCCTGCTCCGTAAACAAAATTGTCTTCGCTCAGTATCTTCGCTCCGTCATACAACATTGCTTCGCCACGGTTGATGCTTTCGTAACCGACTACGCCTGTTATTCCAAAGTTCAGCGTGATGTTCTTACGAACATCGCCCAACAGGAAGAAACTGTAACCGCCCTCTGCGGTATAAGTTTCCTGCGGTATGCGGAGGTCTTTATAATCGTGGTATTGGTGTGTATATTCCAACGCCCAAAGCTGGTAGTTACCATTTTTGCCGTTTACGGTCATTGCTACATTGATGTAATAATCGTTACCGATTTTATCATCGGACAGCACACCCGTACTCACTTCCAATCCTTTCTGTTTAGGTAACATTCTTTGTGCCTGTGTGACCGTGATGGCCATAAAGATGAGCATCACGGTATAGATATACTTTTTCATATTATTTACTTTAAAAGGTTATTAAAATTTCAGGTGCATATCGTTAATCAAACGAGCTTTGATTAAGTCGGAATTTTCTATCTGGAGTGTCTGATGCCTGCCACCGTTTTTCTCGAAAATCTCAATAAGTAGTACCTTGTCATCGGCAATGGTAAATTGGTCTAACAGGAACACGTTTTGCTCGGTCGTTTTTCCGCCAATCTCATCCAATGGTTTGTAAGTCCTAAGCGGTATCATCGGGCGTTCCTGCACTACGGTACGTTTGGCTACCTTTTTATCCACCACTTTGAAATTCACAAAATCAATCTGAAACGGCACATTGGTACGGTTTCTCAATTCCGTATGGAAATAGTATTTGCCGTTGTGTATGTAGATACCTTTGAGGATAAACTGAATACCGAAACTCTTAGCCCCGATATGCTTTACAATACGTTTGTCCTTTTTGTAAATGGTTTCCAAAAGCAAGCCTGCCAATGATGGCGAATTGTTGCCCAATTCTTCAAAAAGCACATCGTTTCCGTTGGCTTTATCAACCGCCTTTTGCATTGTCAAGAGGTCATAGCTCAACGCTTCGGGATAGGGACTGTAATACACATTGAAACTGTAAAAACGCCCGTCATTTGTGATAACTGAAAAATTGGTTTCCGCTTCAAATTCCCTTACCGATGCTTTTACACGCAATACATTTTCCGCATCTTCCGCTTTTCCAGCAATCAGGTATTCGCTTCCCAAATCCACATAACGGATGGCGGTCGGAAAAATAAGATGTGAAGTTTTATCGTAGGTAACTTCCATTCTATACGGTTCTATCTTGCCTAATGCAAGCGGAGTTTTTGCACTATCCTGTGCGTAAGATTGTACGGCAAAGCCGAGTATCAGGGCAAATGCCCAAAAGGTTTTTAAATGATTTTTCATTGTTTAAATTATTTGAGTTCAACATTATTTTTTAGATACAAGGAAGACCTGATGCCCTGCTTTTAGCGTAACCTTTGGGGTTCTTACCTTTTTGGCGAAATAGCCCGAAACACCCTGTACCACGCCACGGCTTAAATCAGCAGCAACCTGTTGTCCTGCATTCTGCGTGAGCATTATGCTTGTTCCCGAAGTCTGGCTCATATTGCCCGCCATTTCGGTAAGGGCGTTCATTTCGGGCGAATACGGAACGTACAAGCCTTGCTGTCCGTCCAAATCGTAAATAGTAATATCAACCGGAATGATGTTGCCCTCTAATTCTACGGAGGTAATCTTTAGCTGCAATCGACCTCCCTGAAATTTGGCATTAGCTGTTACAATCGTTCCTTTCGGAATGGTACGTTGAGGCGTTTGGGCTGGCTCTAACAATCGCAATCGTACCCCTGTTTCGCCAATAACCGTTTGCGCATCGTGTACACAGGCTTTGATACTGTTTTTCGGTTGTGCCGTTTGCTCAATAGAACCTGCGGTATAAAAGCCCCGGTTTCTTGTTTCGCTCCAATCGGCTAAAAAGGCACTGTCCGTAGGCTCACGATACAAAGCGGAAACGGTGTTCTTTCTTGTAGGTGTGAATGCCACAAAATGCTCCTTTTGAGTTGAACCTGCGGTAGCCGTACCTGCATCCTTAGCAGGTGGGGCTTCTGTCGAATTTGTACCTGTTGGCAGATACTTTGCCGCCATCTGGTAGGATTTCTCCATTATGGCAAGCTGGTCATCAACGGTTACAGATTTAGGTACATCTTTCTCGGCTAATTGTTCTTTTAGTTCGTCCAATTGCCTGCGGAGTTCTGTTGTTTCAGAGTTGTTATCCTGATAAAATGAACCCAATGTGCTTTGTGCATTGCGGTAACTGCTCAATGCAGGATTGCCGTTTCTTCCCGAACCTCTGCCAACGCCATAGCTGCTGTTTTCGTCTTCTTCGGGAAATTCATCATTAGGCTCTTTTTTGTCTTCAGTATTCCAATAGTCAGAAAGCGTGGTAAGTGCATTGCGTTTTTCTTGCTCTTTGCGTTCCAGCATTTCCAACTCGTAAGCCTTGCCTTTGTCGGCAGGCATTCCTGCTCCGGTAGCCTCCGGTACTGCATCGTTCAGCCCGATGTTCTCAATTTCCTTTTTGTCTGCGGATGGTTTAAATATGAGGTACATACAACCTACGAAGACAATTCCCATTAAGCCAAATATGAGTGGCTTTTTGAGCTTTTCGGCTTTGTTCTGTGTACCGTCTTGCAGTACATCAGTGGTTGCTGCCTGGTTCCCTTCCGTTACCCGAACAACCGACTTTTTGTTCTCATTTTCTTTCATAAATCTTGTTTTTTAGAATTGTTGATAATGTGTCCTGCAATCTTGCAGGACTTTCACTTTTTTTGAGGACAGGGTTTTCGATATGCTCAATGACCATATCGTTACCCGACTTTGAGGTATCGTACCATACTTTGCAAATGACACCTGCCGTAAGCAGTAGATACCCCACAAAAAAGTAAAGTGTGTATTGGTGCTGTTTCCGCAAGGGCAATGCCCGCCAGCGTTCGTCCAGCTTGTCAAAGTACCTGTCCATATTTGCTCTTAGTTTTTTCATAACCTTACTATTTCTGTTGTTATAGCTTGAAACGCTTAGGACTTTGACCTGCCTTTTGCTTCGGTTCTTCATTGACCAAAGCGACTGCCTCAACCGCTTTGGGTGCGGATATGACTGACAGGTTTGTCAGTTCCGATTTTTTCAGCAGTTGCCCAAATTGGTCTTTCCTTGCAACCTCCATTCTGTTAAGCGAGAATTTGCCGTTCAGGTATTTTACCCACATACTGCATTCTACACTTGGCTTGTCTTCGCCCGACCATTGCAGGTAGCCCGTCAGCAACAAGTCCTGTTTAGGCAAACTATCTGTACCTTTTTGGCAGTTTTCGAGGTATTCGCCGATACTTTCCTTCAACTTTCCAGCATACGCTCCCTGCGTATGGAAATAGCCGTTATATCCTTTATCGGTAAGGATTTTTGCAAACGTGCTTAAATCTGATAATGCTTCCATAAGATTGTTTTTTTAGCGTTCGATAACTTCTATATCCCTGTTTTCTATCACTGCAAACTTTTCGATGTTGAAGCCTTGCGGGTTGTTGTCCGAACGGACAGAGTTCACGAGATAACAGGAAGTAATCAGGTTACGCCTGGTCACGTTGCTCGAACGGATAATGAATTGTTTGGCGTAGGTACGCACCGCATAAGGATAGGTGTCGAAATTGCACACGACACTATCCACCTCAATGCGTTGCTGTACATTCCCCGAAATAATCCTGCTGTAATAGCCCTTTTCCGACAGGTCTTTGTAATAATCAAAAGCTGATTTATCGGCAAGGTTGAATGCCCTGCTCATATTGCTTTCGATAGCGTTCTTGTCGGGAGCAAGCGTAAAAAAGAGTTCGTGAAAACGCCTGACGTGTTCCCTTGCTTCCACAGGTCGGTTGATACTTGCATCTTGCGATAAGGCAAGCATCAACGATTTTCCATTATCCAGCACATAGATTTTTTGGCGTTGTTCTTCTGCAAAGCGGTAGGAACGCCATACGGCGTAACCTACCACGCTAATGCAGAGAACCGCAAACACAATGGCATATAATCTTATCTGCCTAAAGCTGTTTTCGATATTTCTTAGCGTTTTAAATTCCATTTTTTAGAATGATTAATGATTATTTATTCATCAGTTTACCGCCGATGTTTCCAACTGTTGAGCCTGCGCCTGCTCCGGCGATGTTTCCGGCTTTCATTGCTGTGGAGTTTACATTGCGGGTAAAGTTTCCTGCGCCTCCGGCTTGGATTACCCAACCTGTTACTGTCGGGATAGTGAAGTACCCGATGATGCCGATAATCATAAAAATGATGTACACGGTATTGCTCGTATCAGGTATGTAAGTAGGGTCGGCAAGCATTGCTATATCCTTTTCGATAATGAGGGATTGTATTTTGGCAAGCATAGAGCTGAACAGGTCTGCCACAGGCAACCACAGGTAAACGCTGACGTATCGGGTCAGCCATTGCGTGAGCGTGGACTGAAAACCGTCCCACACGCTTATCGCAAAGGCTATCGGCCCGAGTATGGACAGGACAATGAGAAAGAACGTCCTTATGGTATCAATAACCAAAGCTGCCGCCTGAAACAGTACCTCTAACAGATTGCGAAACCAATTCTTAATAGCTTGTTCGGTTTGGTAGGCAAACCTATCCATATACATTCCCGACATCGTAATCAAATCGCCGGGCGACCAGCCCAATTCTTCGAGCTTTTTATCAAATTCCTCATTTGATACGAGATAGGCTGTTTCAGGATTTCGTAGCATAGCTTCCCGTTCGAGCAGGTCTTTTTTCGCCTGCAAATTGTTGAGGTCAAGCACCTGATTTTCGAGGATTGTGTGAGTACCCTGTACCACCGGACTTAACACGGCATTGATTGTTCCCAATACGATAGTTGGGAAAAACATAATGCAAAGCCCCAAAGCGAAAGGACGAAGCAAAGGGTACATATCAATGGGTTCAGCCCTGCTCAAAGCCTGCCATACTTTTATGGCAACATAGAACAAAGCCCCCAATCCGGCTATCCCTTTAGCCACTGCCGCCATATCGGCGGACAGTGGGAGCATCTCATCATATAATGAGCGTAGGACTTCGTGAAGATTTTGAAATTCCATAACTACCAGTATTTTTGGTTAGGAGTTCCATAGAGGTCAAGCACTCTTTTGGTATTGTTCTGCTTTTTTGCTCTTAGAATACTTACAGAGATATTCTTATTGGTATAGTAGCGTACCAAGCTGTGGTATTCCTTTACTTCTTTGTACACTCTATCAATAATATCCATACGCTCTTTGTCGTTCAGCGAAAGGCTTGATGAGGTTACAATCTGTTTGAGTTCTTTCAGCAGTTCGGTACTTTCATTCAGCAATGCCGAATAACCATTGCTGATAGCTGCCAATTCCTGTGCAGAAAAATTCGGGTCGTTCATCATCTTACCGAAGTTGGTAACATACATTTCGGATACGTCACCGACAAGCAATACAGTCTGCTGTACCTTACGTGCATCTTTTACAAGATTATTTACAGCTTGTAGCTTGTCGTAATACTCCTTACCCTGTTTATACACCTTTTCCACTTCCTTGAAATTTTTAATTACATTGGATACCGTGGAAGAAGTCTGTACGATTTCATTCGCACTGTTGAGAATACCCGATGCCAGATTTGTGGGGTCGGTTACTACCCATTGTGCTTTTGCGGACGGTGCTACGGCGAGCATTAGTGCCGTACACACCATAAAAAGGAACTTTTTCATTTTTATGAATTTTAAAATGTTAATGACTATTGATTTGCTTTGTCACGCCTTTGCATTGCGATATGCTTAATGGCGAGTTCTACGTTACCGTCCAATTCGGAAGCTAATTGCATTACCTCCATTTTTTCGGTTTCTTCGGTGGTGTATGCGAGGTATTCCTCCAAACTAACTTCGGTGGCATAGACTGCCGAGTTCGTACCACCTAAGCCAATCCAAACCTCTTTGTACAGTCGGCTTGCATCGTTGTTCATATTGATAGAAAGTACCTGACCTTTTTCCTTATCTGTAAGCCCCAACATTGCCTGTATGTCATCGAATTTATTCATATACTTACGCTGGTCTAAGAGGATTTTACAGTCGGAATTGTTGATGATACTTTCTTTTACAATGGGCGACTGGATAATATCATCTACCTCTTGCGTAACGACAATCGCCTCTCCGAAGAATTTGCGGACGGTTTTAAATAAATATTTTATATATTCCGCCATTCCTTCTTTGGCAATCGCTTTCCACGCTTCTTCAATCAGGATGAGTTTTCGGATACCTTTCAGCCTCCGCATCTTGTTGATAAAAACTTCCATAATGATAATTGTGACTATGGGAAAGAGGATTTTGTGGTCTTTAATCGCATCAATTTCAAACACGATAAAGCGTTTGGAAAGCAGGTCTAACTGCTTGTCGGAGTTCAACAGATAATCGTATTCGCCACCCTTGTAGTAGGGTTCGAGGACGTTCAGGAAATTTGCAATGTCAAAGTCTTTTTCCCTTACCTGTTTTTCTTCGAGTACCTTGCGGTAATCACCTTTGACATACTCGTAGAAACCGTTGAATGATGGGTAAACATCATCTGTTTTGATACGTTCAATATAACCTGATACGGCATTGGATAATGCCACTTCTTCCGAACGGGTTGGCGGTTCATCATCACGTTTCCATAGTGTCAATATTAAGGTCTTAACACTTTCTCTCTTTTCGATGTCGAAAACCCCATCATCCGTGTAAAATGGATTGAATGCAATCGGGTTGCCTTCGGTGTACGTAAAATAAACACCGTCTTCACCTTTGGTCTTTCCTTTGATGAGTTCGCATAAGCCCTGATAAGAATTACCCGTATCTACCAACAATACGTGTGCGCCCTGTTCGTAGTATTGCCTTACCATATGGTTTGTGAAGAACGATTTTCCCGAACCTGACGGACCAAGTATAAACTTGTTCCGGTTCGTGATAATGCCACACTTCATAGGCAGGTCGGAAATATCCAAATGGATAGGTTTTCCTGTAAGCCTGTCAGCCATCTTGATACCGAACGGCGAGGGCGAATTGTGATAGTTGGTTTCTTCTGTGAAGAAGCACAAGGCAGGTTCGATAAAAGTGTAAAAACTTTCCTCACTCGGAAAATCGCCTGCATTGCCGGGCATTCCAGCCCAAAACAAAGTGGCTACGTCCGTAGTGTTGTGGCGAGGCTTACACTCCATCAATGCCAATGCACTACCGCAATCGTTCTTTAACTGTTTCAGCTCCGCAGGGTCTTCCGACCACGCCATAATGTTGAAGTGTGCCCTGATAGACGACAGACCGAAGCTGTGGGCTTCGTTCAGGTATTTTTCTATCCACTCTTTGTTGATTTGGTTTGCCCTGCTATACCTTGCCAAAGAGTGCATATTGCGGGCGGACTTTTCAAACTTTTGCAGGTTGTCTTCGCTGTTATCCAAAAACAAATATTGGTTGTAGATATGGTTACAGCTAAGGAGTAATCCCACGGGAGCAGCGAACGACAAACGGCAGTCGCTCCGGTCGGTGGATAGCTTTTCAAAACGGGTATCAGCCGATACCGTTCCGGGCAAATCGTCTGTATCGGACAAGGTGTGCAGGCTCAACCTTTTGTTTCCGATACGGACTTCTTCCGTTCCGAGTGCGATGTCCTGCATCGGTGTTCCGCTTTCCCTTGACAGGGTTAGGTACTGTTCCAACAATCCCTGCTTTTCGTCCGTTCCGATGATTTCATCTTCGGTAAGGCGTTGCAGGGTTATGAAACCGCTATCGTTCACGATACGCTCAAACTGTGCCACCGCTTCCATAAAGCGGTGTATCGTTTCCTTGTTCCTGATTTCCTTTGGTATGAGCGTACCTTTGCAAAGCGAACTGAAGTTGCTTTGCATACGCATTCTTTCCTTAGTGGTCTTGGTCAGGAACAGGTAACAATAATGGTTCAGAAATGGTCGCTCATTAAAATGGCGTTGGTAGGATTTAGCCAAAAAACTTTGGTCTTCCTTTGCCAAATCGGGAGCATAGCTTTCTTTGATGTACCAATCCTGTTTGTGGATGACCGTAAAATCCGGCAAGGTCTTGATAGCCTTATGCCAGGCGGAGTGAATAGCTTCGTATTCCGCCGATGCTACCGTAAACAGTTCCGGCAAACGAACCTCAAAGCAGGCGGTAATGTCCGCATCTTTGGAAAGGATGCAGTTGTTTTCTACTGCCAACAAAGGAAATTTGTTTTCCAGCGTTGTTGTCTTTGCAACGTTTCTCATAGGGCATTCGATTTAGGAGTGAATTTCAGATAGCGGTGTACAGGCTTGCGACAAATGATGTATCGGGGATGTCTTTTTCCTGCTCCGATTTTCATTAGCCCGTGTTCGCCGTACTTCCTGTTTAGTGAAAAGGTCTGCCACACAATGAGCGAAGCACCGCCTGCTCCGAGGAACAGGCAGATGTAAGAGTTTACGCCTGCCATATACAGTATCATCACGAGGATGAGCGTACCGAGCAGTCCGCCAGCGAAAATGAACAGGTATTGTGCTTTCAGTCCCTTAAATTCCACTGTCCTGCCAATGCCTTTGTTTATGTTGTAATTGTTCATAAAGCAAAGGATTAAAGGAAGAATGAACGCAGGATGGTAGCCGCTACGATTAAGAAGATACACGCACCGAACCAGCTTGCCGCAGTCTTCGATGTGTCGGGGTCGCCCGAACTGAACTTATTGTAAACTTTAACGCCCCCTATCAAGCCCACGACCGCACCGATGGCGTAGATTAATTGGGTTGCGGGGTCGAAATAGGAAGTTACCATTTGGGTAGCCTCGTTGATACCTGCCGAGCCGTTTCCCTGTGCGAACGCACCAATTCCTGACAGCATAGCCACGGCTGCCAGCAAAACTTTTTTTCTCTGTTTTTCCATAATTGAAACACATTAATTTGTTATTGTTATCCCGCACCTTGCGGACTTTCGGAACAAAGGTGTTTCAGAAATCAGGGCGTTATAATAAAGTGGCAGTCAAAGGAATGATTTGGCAGTGAGTGGCTTTATAGAAAGTCTAAATCCGTATTTATTAAACTATTTTGCTTAAATTTGACATATTTAGACAAGTCTTAAAAAAGCAAAATGGCATTTGGAAAACACATAAAAAGACTAAGAGAAAGTAAAGGATTGTTCCTACGGGAAGTTGGGGCTGCATTGGAACTGGATAGTGCTTTTATCAGTAAAGTCGAAAATGAAGAAAGACCATTGCCAAGAAAACACATCGAAAAGCTTGCAGAATTTTTGAATACCCCAATTGATGAGCTATTGGTTTTATGGTTTTCAGATAAAATAAAGGGACTTATTGACGATAAAGAAATAGGAAAGCAGGCTTTAAAAATTGTTTTAAAAGAATTAAATGCAATCAAGAATAATGCAGATTAGGTTTTTAACAACTCTTCTTTGGCAATAAAAAGGTTAACAAATAAAATATGCGAATATGAAATACATTTTACTCAACAATAACAGTTCTGTTGCTTATGATGATAGTGATGCTACTGATATAAAAGTATATATCGACGGCAAACTTCACGATTTCAAAGAAAGTACCGAAAATAGAATTGATTATGCAATTGCAACAAATAGGAATAAATACTCCCAAACTCTAAATAATCAGTTTGAGAATTTATTACTTCTAACTGGTGCAGGGTCATCTATTGGTTGGGGAAAAGATGGGAAGTTGGGTAAGTCGATGGCAAACTTATGGGATGATGCGGAAGCTCTTTTAACAGCCGATGTTTTTGGAAAGTTACTTGAAACTATTGGCTACGATGAAAAATGGGATGATGGCTCTATAGTAAAGAATTTAGAAAAGGTTCTTTCTATGGCAACACCTGCTATACCATATATACCCAAAGAGGATATAGATATTGAGGATTGTGTAAACAAAATTAAAGATTTTATCAAAGAAGCCTGTCAATTGAGTTTGCCAGATAATTCGCCACATACGCTCTTATTAAATAAAATAACGAAACGCAAAGTTACTTTACCAAGATTTAAGCTGTTTACATTGAATTATGACCTAATGTTTGAACAATCAGCTTGTGAAAGCAATTTTGTTGTTATAGACGGGTTTTCATTTTCTCAACCAAGAATATTTAGTGGGCGTAATTATGATTACGATATTGTTTCCCGCAATCAAAGTAGAGTAAAAGAAGAAGACAATTTTATTCAAAAAGTTTTCCATTTGTACAAATTACACGGTTCTGTAAATTGGGAAAAGCAAGACAACAAGATTATACAAAAAGAAGAACCTGACGAACCATTGATGATATATCCACATCAATCAAAATATGAAAGCTCTTATGAACAGCCGTATTTTGAAATGATGTCGAGGTTCCAGTCCAATTTGAGAAAGGAGAATGTTTTCCTTATTACAATAGGCTTTAGTTTCGGGGATAAACATATCGTAACCGCAATCATCGAAGCCTTGGAACAAAATCCAGGCTTTCAATTGATGATTGTAAATAAAGGGATAGATGAAACCAACGAAAATATGAAACCCTTTATTGATGCTGCAAACAAATATTCCAATATATCTATTGTTTCAGAAACCTTTGAGGATTTCGCTAAGAATTATCCTGACTTAAAATCTTACAATCAGGAAGATACACGACAAATAGTAATTAATATCCCTAATAGTTAGATATGAGCAATAGCCCCTTTAATCACAGTCATTTTCTTGGGTATGTAAATTTTGTATCCCCTGCATTTGTGAAAGTGCATTTCCCGTCTTCTGTTTTGATGAAAACATTTGTTCACCACGCAGAAGTGTTGAGAGGTGGACTTGTAGGAAACTATATTGTTGTTGAGGGAGAGGAAAAAGGTTTTCTGGGAAAAATGTTGGAAATATCGTTACCTGAAAAAGAACGGTTGGAATTAAGTGAAAGAACTTTTTCAACTAAAGCATTTCATCCAGTAGGAAGAATAGAAATTCTTTTATCATTTGATTTGTTTGACCCGAGTAGAATAGAAAAAGGGATAAATAGCCTCCCACTCATTGGTTCTAAGGTATTCATTTGTTCGTCGGAATTTCTTTCTACACATTTCAAAACCTTTGGCATAAAACCCGAAAATATCGAACATTCTCCTACTTTTAGAATGGGGAATTTGATATACGATAAAAATGTTCCCGTAGATATTTCTTTGCAAGCGATATTTAGTCGTCATTGTGCGGTTGTTGGTACAACAGGAGGAGGGAAAAGTTATACCATCAGCAAATTTATTGAGGGAGTTATAGAAACCGGAGCAAAAGCTATAATCTTAGACCCAACGGGAGAATACTCTACATTTGATGCTCATCCAAAAGTTGACCATTCAACACTGATTTCAGAAAGCTATTTTCCATATCAGAATTTAACCATTAATGATTTATTCGTTCTGTTCAGACCATCAGGACAAGTACAGCAACCCGTTTTATTGGAAGCTATTAAGTCGTTAAAAGTTGCACATTGCTTATTAGGGAATATTCCTAATAATGGACATAATAATGATGGAACTAACGATACTTTTACATTCAGGGGTCAGCAAGTAGTTATAAATAATGGATTAGTTGTAAAACAAAATAATATTACTGCGGCATATAATAATGCCTACTTTACTTATAAATCTATTATAGAAGATTTCACAATAAATAATTTCAGTATAAATCTACTCCACAGGCAAATAGGGAATGAATGTTTTCAAATATTCAACGACCGTTGGGCAAACAATAGAGATGAAAGAAATTATGGAAATGCAACGAGTTTAATAATGCGTGTTAACAATGTAATATCGGACAATGATTATTCCGGTATGTTTGGATTTAATGCTCCAACCACAAATAACCTAATAACCAAGATAGACGAGTTTTTGAATAATCCAGAATTAAATATTTTAAGAATTGGTTTTGAAAATGTACCTTATAATTTTCAGGCAAGAGAAATCTTGGCAAATTCATTGGGAAGATACTTATTGAATAAAGCTCGAACTAATATTTTCAGAGAAAATCCTCTAATTCTCTTTGTAGATGAAGCCCATCAGTTTTTAAACAAGAAAATTAAGGATGAATATTTTGAAAGCACAGAATTAAATGCTTTTGATAACATTGCTAAAGAAAGTCGTAAATATGGATTATTTCTATGTTTATCAACACAAATGCCAAGAGATATTCCTGTTGGTACGCTAAGTCAAATGGGAACATTCATTACTCATAGGCTGATAAATTATCAAGATAAGGAAGCAATCGCGAGTGCTTGCTCGACTGCCAATAAAGAAACTCTTTCTTTTTTACCATCTTTAGGGTCAGGAGAAGCAATTATTATGGGAGTTGATTTTCCAATGCCAATATCAGTCAAAGTAGATATGCCAACAATTACACCGAAGTTCGATACTCCAAAATTTGTAAAAATAGCGGGCACTTAGTTTTATAGCGTTTGAACAATTTTTAATTTGTGTCTAACATACAAAAGGGAGCTTGCCTAAACAAACTCCCCAATGTCAAAATCACTCAAATCACTTTTCCGCAAAGTGGAAGAACTGTCTTCCGTTTCAGATGAAAGGGTGCTATCCAAAAGCTCGGCTATTCTTCGGGAAGCATCTTCCATAGAATTCTCCAATAGGCTGAATAATTCGGTTCCCTGTATTTTTTGAACTATGGCTATCGCTGTTTCCTTTTGGGCTGGTTCCAATTCTTCTTTTTGGAGCAACACCCCCACGGAGCTTAGTTCTTCAAAGGTAACCCCTTGGGCAAAACCGTCATCGCCACCGGATATTCCGTACCTGTTCCAATCTTCTTCCTCTTCCTCCAAATCAGGTATATTACTGAAAACTTCGTCCAGCTCTTCCTTGCGGATTTGAATGCCGACGTTTTCATTTTCGTCGTATTCAATGTCTAAATTAGCGGGGTTTATCTCCGGTTCCTCAATTTGGCGTTCATTGGCAGCGTTTGGCATTGAAAGGCGTTCTACGGATTTTGGCTGCCCCATAATATCGGGCAGGTTCGGATTGACTTTCTTCTGCGGAGGTTCTTGTTTTGTCCTTTTCTTAATGACAATCTTATCCTGTAAAAGCAGGACAATGACTATCAGCAGGCATATCACAATTACTATTTCCATAACGTAGGTTTTTTAAAACAAGCCTTTGTACTTTTCGTTGAACTCTTTTGTAATCATATCTTCAAATACTTTAAAATGATGTTCAAGAATATTATTGAGATAGGCAAACAAGGGTATTTTATCATCGCCTATAATCTGGACTATGCGGGTTAAACGCTCGTGATGTTCAGGACTTAGGTATATGCTTTTATTGCCTCTTTTCTGCATTTTATTCATTTGCATAAATGCGTTTTCATAGGTTGTTTTAGCTGTATTGCTAACTGTATCGGAGTTGCTGCCGGCTGCAACAGTATTCCTGTTCTTTTTATCTTTCTTCATTATAGAATGGGTTTAAAATGTTCATTGAAATAATCGGTAATATCGTCCCCGTACTCCCTGAAATGATGTTCAAGAATATTGTCAATGTAAGAGTAGAGCGTTGTTCTTTCTTCCCTTGTCAGTTGAACGATGCGGAGCAATCTTTCGTGGTATTCAGGGCGTATGTAAACGACCTTGCCATTACGCCCCGATGGAAAACGATTGACCAAAAACGTTTCCTCGTAGTCCGCTTTCTTTGATGAACTGTTACGGGCTTTTTCCCTGGGCTTGTTTTCCTTTGGTACATCCTGCTTTTTGTTAATGGTCGGTGGAGCAACAGGCTCATCGCCGCTTATGACGTTCATAAGGTATTCCTCATCAACATTGGGCTTTTCAAAATCGTTGTTTTTGTTATCTGAAGCCATACTTTACTATTTTTATAGATGAGTGATTTTTAAAAATTCCTCGACAAACAAATCCATTTTAGTTGCTTTCATTAACTGTGGTTCGGCAGGCAGCAAACTTGACCTGAATACATAACTGCCTGTGTCGTCTGTTTCCTTTCGGAAACGCTTGCTGTCCATTATCCTTGTTTCCATTATGGGCAGGTTGAGTTCTTTGATGACACTTTGATACGCATCATACAAACCTGTTTTTTCCCTGCCATCCACTTGGTTCCAGAACAGCCACATCTCTTGTTCGGGATTGCCCTCGTCCGTTTGGGGAAGTCCGAGAAAGGCTTTGGTAAAGCCCAATGTACTTTCCACTACCAAACGGTCGGCAGTAATGGGCGAAAAGATGAAGTCCATTTTTTTTAAGGTTGTCAGTACACCTTTGGTATTGGCTGTTCCCGGCAGGTCGAAGAAAATAACATCCGGCACAACCGCCGACTGGCTTCTGTATTCCGATGCTTTCTCCAGAGCTGTTTCAGCCTTGCATTTGATAATCGGGTACGCTTTTTTGTTGATGGCTTGAAACTGCTTCATTGCCGCCTTTTTATGGTAGTCGTTCTGCATTATGGTTCTCTTATCCCGTTCACGCATATTGGTCAGGCTGTGTTGCGGAAAGTCGCAGTCCATCACCAGCACATTAAAACCTAAACGGTAGTGAAGCACACTTGCCAGCAAGGTGGTCATTGTAGATTTTCCCACACCGCCTTTTTGGGTGGAGAAGCTGATTTTTAAAGTTTTCTTTGTTGTTTCCATTATTTAAAAATTTATTGTTACACACTTTATTTGTTTTGCAGGATTGAATATTGGTTTATCTGATTATTACCTCATTCCTATATTCCTGCATTCCCTTTTGCGTACTTTCCTGCACAGGTATTTGCTTTCATTTTTGCCTTGTCAGGCACATTCTTTAGCAAGTGGCAAACCTTACAATAGGTAAATTGCTTTACCGCTTTTATGCTTTTACACTTTTATTGTTTTATGCTTTTAAAACCTTATGCTTTTATTCCAAACTGCCTGTTTGCAAACCTGATTTTCTTCTTTGTCGAAATACATTTTTTACTACCTGCACTAAAATTATACGGCAAATAAAGCGATTGATTTATCCGCTGATTGAGGTGTGGCAGTGTTTGGCACTCAAAGGCAGTCTTTGTCCGGGTATCGCATTGCAATACTCTTACAGGTAGGGCTTTACTTTGTACAATGATTATTATTAACGGATTTATGCAAAAGTCTTTTGACAAAATGGAGGGTAACGGGAACGGCATCGAGCCGTTTTCCCTGTTACATTTAATCCGTCCCGAAGGGCGGATTTTTGTGTTCAACGGAACACGGCAAGTTGTGTTTTGAGCATCTCGGAATGATTTCCGATGCTCAAAACAACTTGCCCTTTGCAGGGGGCAGAAAACACCTTCCGAAGTCAGGGTTTTGTATGGATTTTAAAATGGATTAGTGATGAACGATAACAACAAAAAGCAATTGAAAAAGACCGGACGCCGCCCAAAAGAAGACCCGGCGACCATCCGCTATACGATTTCCTTTAACGAGCAGGAACACGCCCGTTTTCTTACCCTGTTTGATAAATCAGGTATGCAGGTAAAGGCGCATTTCATAACGTCCTGCATCTTTGACAAGACCATAAAGACCATTCAGATTGACAAAGGAACGGTTGATTTTTATATGCGGCTAACCTCTTTTCACAGCCAGTTCCGTTCCATAGGTGTAAATTATAACCAGATTGTAAAGCTGTTGTACAAGCATTTTTCCGAGAAAAAAGCGGCAGCGTTCCTCTACAAATTGGAAAAACAGACGGCTGAAATGGCGATGCTATGCCAAAAAATTATTCAGCTAACCGAGGAATTTGAAGCAAAGTACCTGAAAAAACAGCCTTAGAAATGATAGCGAAAATCGGTAGAAGCGGAAATTTATACGGAGCATTGGCGTACAATCAGCTCAAAGTGGAGAATGAAAACGGACAGATTTTGTTTGCCAATAAGATGATTGAAACCGCTAACGGGCATTATTCCGTTGCACAATTAGCCCAGTCTTTTGCGCCTTACCTGATAGCCAACCGCAATACCGAAAAACATACGTTGCATATTTCGCTCAATCCTGACCCGAATGATAAAGTAAGCGATGATAAGTTTAGGGAGATGGCAGAACAGTATATGCGGGAAATGGGTTACGGAGAACAGCCTTTTGTGGTGTTCAAACACACGGATATTGACCGCAGCCATATACACATTGTATCGGTTTGCGTGGACGAAGAGGGTAAAAAGATTTCGGACAAGTTCGAGAAAATGCGGTCTATGAATGTGTGCCGTGAGTTGGAAAGAAAACACGGATTGATACCCGCAACTGATAAGGAGCATCGGCAGAACGACAAGGTTTTCCGCCCGGTAAACTACAAAGCTGGAGATGTGAAAAGTCAAATCGCTTCAGTAGTTCGCCACTTACCAAATTACTATAAGTTTCAGACTTTGGGCGAATACAATGCCTTGCTTTCCCTGTTCAATATTACCACCGAAAAAGTAGAGGGCGAATTGCAGGGGCAGCTACGGCAGGGTTTATTATACATTCCTTTAAACGAGAAAGGCGAAAGAGCCGGGCATCCGTTCAAGGCTTCTTTGTTTGGTAAAGATGCAGGGCTTCCGGCTTTGGAACTGTATTTTGCGAAATGCAAAACGGATTTAAAAGATAGTCCAACCAAGCAGACCTTACAATCAGCCGTTACCATTGCCTTGAAATCAACAACTGATGAAATGGGCTTTAAGAAGCAATTAGCCGAGCAGGGAATTAACGTAGTGGTGCGGAGGAATGATACAGGGCGTATTTACGGAATGACATTTATAGACCACAATTCTAAAGCGGTTTGGAACGGTTCACGTTTGAGCAAGGAACTTTCTGCCAATGCCTTTAATGATTATTGGAACAATAATATCAAACCGGAGATTAAAGAGCCAGTTGAATTACAACCGAAAATATCTACATCAAATGATGCGGATCTTCCTGCGGAAGAACCACACCATTTGTTCGACTTCTTAACTACTGGTAAACACGAAGATGGTTTGATTGAAGCACTGGGAGGCTTATTGCCCGAAGCCCAGGGCGAAGATTACGAGGAACAGGATTTTGCCAATAAAATGAAGAAGAAAAAGAAGAAAGGTAGTAGGTTGTAAAAAATATCTATTGATTGAAATATATGTTTCATTTTTAAGGTTGTACAGCTTCAGTCTTCACACCACATATAACGAAGCTCATTTTTTTATTTTGTAATTTTGTTACAACAAATCAGCATTGGATTAATGAACATAGACCTTTTACTTGAGAATATATATCCGCTTCCAGATACTTCAAAAGAATTGCTCAAGAAATCAATTACAGAGGTTAAATATAAAAAAGGGCATATTCTTTTGAGAGCTGATAAAATTGAAAAGAACATCTACTTTATAAAGAAAGGTGTAGCAAGAGCATATTCATATAAAGATAATGATGAAATCACTTTTTGGTTTGGCAAAGAGGGCGATACTATTATTTCAATGAAAAGCTATATAGCCAATCAGAAAGGATATGAAAATGTAGAGTTGTTGGAAGATTGCGAATTATATAAACTGAAAACAACAGTCTTACAAAGACTTTTTGAGAATGATATACATATTGCAAATTGGGGGCGAAGATTTGCCGAAAAAGAACTTATAAAAACAGAAGAAAGGCTTATTTCTCGACAAGTCCGAACAGCTACCGAACGATATAAGGAACTTTTGAAAAACAGTCCCGATATAGTCCAGCGAGTGCAATTAGGACACATTGCTTCTTATTTAGGTATAACACAAGTCAGTTTGAGCAGAATTAGGGCAGAAATAAAGTGAACGGCTCATTTTTTATCATTTGTAAAATTTCACCTCAATTCCGTTTCCGACCTTTGCAGATAAAGAACAAAGGAAATGAATTGGATAATTTTAGTTGTAGCAGGGTTGTTTGAAGTGGCTTTTGCATTCTGTTTGGGAAAAGCAAAAGAAACAACAGGAAATGAAATGTATTTGTGGTATGCAGGTTTTCTCGTTACCCTTACTATGAGTATGGGACTTTTGATTAAAGCAACCCAAACTTTGCCCATCGGAACGGCTTATGCCGTATGGACAGGTATCGGAGCAGTCGGAACAGTTTTAGTCGGTATTCTTGTATTTAAAGAGCCTGCAACATTTCTGCGAATACTTTTTCTTATCACTTTAATAGGCTCGATTGTCGGGCTGAAAGCCGTATCAGCTCATTAAATAATGTTTTAAAAAAATGAATATAACAATAAGAAAAGCCGAAGAAAAGGACAGCGAGAAAGTTTGGCATTTAATGAAAGAATTGGCTGTTTTTGAAAAATACATTGACAGTTTTGCCATTACACCCGAAATTGTCAGAAACAGCGGATTTAAGAAAAACCCACCCGATTTTTATTGCCTTGTGGCAGAAGATAATGATAAAATCGCAGGAATGTTGGTTTATTATTTTCTTCCTTATACAGCCCAAAACCGTCCTGCTATTTATATGAAAGAGCTCTATGTGGACGAAAATTATCGTGGTCAGAAAATTGGCGAACAACTAATGAATGCGTTAAAAACTGAAGCAGAACAAAATAATTGCAGTCAAATAAAATGGACGGTTGCACCGTGGAATAAAGTAGGAGTGAAATTTTATGAACGATTAGGAGCAAGAGAAAATACCGAATGGCTTAACTACGAATGGAATTTAAAATAGATGGAACCAATGGAAATAAGAAAAGTAACATTAAACGATATTGAACAACTGCAACAGATAGGCAGACAAACATTTTCAGAAACATTTTCTTCGAGTAATACAGAAGAGAATATGACAACATATTTAGAGGAGGGATTTTCCAATGAAAAGCTAATAGAAGAATTGAACAATGAAAGTTCCGAGTTTTATTTTGCCTTATCTGAAAACGAATTAGTTGGTTATTTGAAAATCAATTTCGGGCAATCGCAAACAGAATTGCAAGACGACACAGCACTTGAAATTGAACGCATTTATGTTTTAAAGGAATTTCACGGTAAAAAAGTCGGACAAGTGCTTTATGAAAAAGCTATTGAAATTGCCAAACAGAAAAATGCACACTACGTTTGGTTAGGTGTTTGGGAAGAAAATCCTCGGGCAATCAGCTTTTATAAGAAAAATGGTTTTGTTGAATTTGACAAGCATATTTTCAAATTAGGCGATGATGAACAAACCGATATAATGATGAAATTAAAATTAGAAGAGAGGATTTTGTAAATTAAATTGAGCCTCACAAGGGGCGAGATGGACGAAGCCGTTACTTTTGAGAAAGAATAAGGACAAAATCAATTTTACAATAAGGTTGAAAAGGTAGCGATTTGCTACCTTTTTCATTTTATACTAATCTGCCAAATACTGCCACACAACGCCACTTACTGCCATATTTTAAGAGCCGACAGCAACAGCCTTTAAATTCACGCCCGAACATTAAAACTTAAAATAATGCAGGGAGAAGACGATTTAAGAGGGCTTGCCAAAATAATGGCTTTTATGCGGGCAGTCAGTATTCTTTTGGTGCTGATGCACCTTTATTGGTTCTGCTACGGTTTCTTTTTAGAACGTGGCTGGACGTTGGAAGTAATCAACAAGATGTTAGGCAATTTCGACCGTACGGCGGGCTTGTTTTCACATACCCTTTATACAAAAGCATTCGCTTTGGTTTTACTGGCTTTGAGTTGCTTAGGGACAAAGGGTGTAAAGAATGAGAAGATAACCTGGTCTAAAATTTATGTGGCGTTGGGCATTGGCTTTGCGCTGTTCTTCCTGAACACACCATTGCTAAAGCTATCCCCCGCAACAAGCACATTTCTGTATATTCTTACTATCTCGTTAGGTTATATCGCCTTGCTGATGGCAGGCGTATGGATGAGCCGATTGCTCCGTACCAACCTAATGGACGATGTTTTCAATAACGAAAACGAGAGCTTTCAACAGGAAACCAAGCTGATGGAAAACGAGTATTCCGTCAACCTGCCCACCAAATTTTACTACAAAGGCAAATGGAACAACGGTTGGATAAACATTGTAAATCCTTTCAGGGCATCAATCGTGTTGGGTACTCCGGGTTCCGGTAAATCTTATGCCATCGTAAACAACTACATCAAGCAGCAGATAGAAAAAGGCTTTAGTATGTACATCTACGATTTCAAGTTTGACGACCTTTCGACTATCGCCTACAATCATTTACTAAAGCACCGGGATAAATACAAGGTACAGCCGAAATTTTACGTGATAAATTTCGACGACCCACGCAAGAGCCACCGTTGTAATCCACTCAATCCCGATTTTATGACCGACATTTCTGATGCTTACGAAGCGGCTTATACCATAATGCTAAACCTCAACAGGTCGTGGATACAGAAGCAAGGCGATTTTTTCGTGGAAAGCCCAATTATTCTTTTAGCTGCTATTATTTGGTATCTGAAAATCTATGAGGATGGCAAGTATTGTACGTTCCCACACGCCATTGAATTGCTGAACAAAAAGTATTCGGACGTATTCACGATTTTAACCTCATACCCCGATTTGGAAAACTATTTGTCGCCCTTTATGGATGCGTGGCAAGGTGGCGCACAAGACCAGTTACAAGGGCAGATAGCATCGGCAAAAATACCTTTGTCAAGAATGATTAGCCCGCAGTTGTACTGGGTAATGACCGGGGATGATTTTACACTCGACATCAATAACCCGAACGAGCCGAAGATTTTGTGCGTGGGTAACAATCCCGACCGCCAAAATATTTATTCAGCAGCATTAGGGTTGTACAATTCCCGAATTGTCAAGCTCATCAACAAAAAAGGACAATTAAAGAGTTCGGTTATCATAGATGAGTTACCCACGATTTACTTCAGAGGACTGGATAATCTTATTGCAACTGCGAGAAGTAATAAGGTGGCAGTATGTTTGGGCTTCCAGGATTTTTCGCAATTAACGAGGGATTACGGCGACAAGGAAAGCAAGGTAATACAGAATACGGTAGGTAATATATTCAGTGGTCAGGTGGTTGGAGAAACGGCAAAAAGTCTTTCGGAGCGTTTCGGTAAAGTATTACAGAAACGTCAGAGTATGACCATTAACCGCAATGATAAATCCACCTCTATTTCCACACAGTTAGACAGCCTTATTCCGGCTTCCAAAATTTCAACGCTTACACAGGGTATGTTTGTCGGTTCTGTATCGGATAACTTTGATGAACGTATCGAGCAAAAGATATTTCACGCCGAAATCGTGGTAGATAATGAAAAGGTAGCCGCCGAAACCAAAGCCTACCAAAAGATACCCCAAATCTTATCTTTTGTAAATGAGCAGGGCGAGGATAAAATGAAGCAGGAAATTGAAAGCAATTACAAACAGATAAAAAAAGACATCCTGAATATTGTTGTTAGCGAAATGGAGCGTATCAAGAATGACCCGAACTTGCAGCATTTGGTACAGGACGGATAATTTAAAAGGGAGGCTTAAATGACCTCCCTTTTTTATTGCCTGCCCGTTCAGGTTTTACAATACGCCACGAGGCAAATGAATACCTTTTGTCCGTATAATGCTTTCCTGAACCTTTGGAGCTTCTTTCTGCTTTTCTGCCTGCTCCGGAGCATCTTGTTTGGTTTCTGGTGTAATAGATAGCTGTATCTTTCTTTCTACGGCAGCCAGTTCCGTTTTGAGTTCGCCCAGTTTACTTTCTTTCGACCAAGTACCGTTAACCACTTCCTGAAGAATGGGCAGGTCTTTTTGTATCTCCGTAATTTTCTTGTGCTCCTGCTCGATATAGCCGGGCAATTTCTCCAGTGCATTAAGGAAGTTCGTAGCAGCCAGCTTTTCATCTTTAGCAATCACACCGTTGTTGTAGGTATATTTGATATTGCCCTCGCCCTGTACCAAAAAACGGTTTACCCTTATATCCACACCCTCTTTTTCGGACATTTCCGTTTTTACCAAAAGCGTAAATCCGTATAACGTACCGATTTCTTCATACTGACCTCCGGTTCGGGCTTTGTCCGCAATCTGGTTGAGTTTTGCACCGATTTGTTTAATATCGGCATTGGGCGGTAAGCCATCCAACTGTACAGGATTTACGATTGTACCGTCTGACCGTTTTTGGATACGCTCTTGCAGATTATTCCAATCAAGGCTCATACGGTTTAAACGAGATTGAGTGCTTTGCAACATTTCCGTATAATCTTCCAATTTGTACTTCGCACTATACTTTGAACGGTTGAACGCCTGTTTTTCGCTTTCCAACCCGGCAATCTGTTTTTCCAATTTGGCTTTATCCAACAGGTCTGTATTTCCTGATAGGATAGCCACGTATTCCGAAAAATTCATTCCCGATTTTTCGTCCATACTGCCCTCGTCAATAGTACGTTTGCCGAGGTTATTGTTTTTTAATTGGTCTATAAAAAGTTGCTTATTGTACAACAGATTGAACTTGTAACTATCCAATGATTTTTCTACGGCATAGATAATCACATCTACTTTGTTATCGGCAAAGAATTTGGCAATCTCATTACCTTTTCGAACGGCTCTGCCGTCCCTTTGAGCAAGGTCGCTTGGTCGCCACGGCGTATCGAGATGATGAACGGCAACGGCTCTTTTCTGTGCGTTCACGCCAGTTCCGAGCATACTTGTGGAACCGAACAACACACGGATTTTGCCCTCGTTCATTCCTTTGATAAGTTCCTTACGTTGCTTATCATTTTTGCCTTCCTGTATAAAACGGATTTCGTTTGCAGGTATGCCGTGGTCTTCCACGAGCTTGCGTTTGATTTCGGAGTACACATTCCATTCGCCCGGCTTGTAGGTTCCCAAATCGGAGAAAACGAACTGTGTTCCTTTCTGTGCGTTGTATTGGTTGTAATACTTGGTAATGTTTGCCGCACAATGCGAAGCCTTGTTATCGGGGTGGTCATCATACGCACCGCTTACCATCCGCATATCCAAAGACATTTTACGGGCGTAGTCCGTTGCGATGAGCATCTTTGCTTTTTCTTCCGATGGAGATAAAGGTGCTCTTCCGAGTAGTTCTCCTTTTCCTGTTTTTGCAAATTCCATCAGACTTTGGATAAATTCTTCCTGGTCGGGAGTAGGCGGTATATTGTACAACACCTCGTTCTTATTGGGGCGGTCAATTCCTATATCTTTTGCCGTTCGGTAATCCGTAATTTCGGAGTAGAATTGTGCCAGTTCCGGCACTTTGATAAAGTATCGGAAACGTTCTTTAGCTACAATGTTGTTAGCAACAGAAAATTCATAATCGGTCGTTTTCCTTGCATAGATAGCTGCCCACGCATCAAAAGAATGAATGCCCTGTTTTTCCAATGCCCGTGGTCGCAGGTATTTGAACAGCAGATATAGTTCCGTTAATGAGTTGCTGATGGTAGTTCCTGAAAGAAAGGTTGCTCCCATATCCGCATTGGTACGCTCCTGAATAGTACGGATAGCAAAGAGCAGGTTCAATGCTTTTTGGCTTCCGTCCACATTGCCCAATCCGGCAACCCTTGTATGCCTTGTGTTGAACATCAGGTTTTTGAATTGGTGGCTTTCATCAACGAACAAGTGGTCAATGCCCATCATCTTAAAATCCACCACATCATCTTTTCGGTTTTCAATATCGTGTTGCAGGGTTTTGAGCTTGACTTCGAGGTTTTCTTTCCGCTTGATTACTCCGGCAAGCATCCCTCTGGTAACTTCCTTGCCTTGCGATTGCAGGGCATCGAGGTTACGCTCTACGCTGTCTAATTCTATTTGGAGTATTTCTTTTTGAATTTCGGGCGATTGCGGTATCATTCCGAATTGGTCGTGTGTCAGTATCACACAATCCCAATCGTTGTTTTTAATGTCGCCAAAAATCCGCAGGCGTTTTTGGGGCGTAAAATCTTCCTTGCCAGGAAACAGAATTTTTGCGTGTGGGTAAGCCGTGCGGTAGGCTTCGGCAATTTCGTGAACATTGCTTTTCAGCCCGATAATCATAGGCTTATGGGCTAACCCCAAACGCTTCATTTCCTGTGCAGCCGTACACATTACCAACGTTTTTCCTGCACCTACTTCGTGGTCGCAAATTGCCCCGTTGTTGAGCTTTATCATCCAAACGGCATCCTTTTGGCTCGAATACAGGTCATTAATGCCTAAGCCCTTGCAGTCTAATCCCGGAAACTCCTGATGTGTGCCGTCGTAGTTAGGGCGGACGAAACAGTTAAACGTATCATTATATTGGTCGGTCAGCCTTGTTTTGAACTCATCGTTTTGGGCGTGAAGCCAATCGGTAAAGGCGTTGCGGATTTCATCAATCTTAGTATTCGCCATTTGTATGGCTTCCATATCCCGCACTTTGACATCTTTGCCTTCAACCGTTATTGTTTTTGAAATATCGGGCGTGGTATTGACAAGGGCGTGTTTGAGCAGGGCAATCCCATCATACGTCCGGCTTTGGGCTTTGACGGCGTATTTCTCCCAAATGTGTACGTTCTTCTGTTTGCAGGTTACGGAAAAGTCATCGGCACTGTCGGAATAATGGACACGGACTTCTGCATCGAACAGGTGCGATGCAAACCGGGCATAAATACCTGTGGGTATCCAGCGTTCGCCCAGATTAAAATCGAGTTCTTCAAATTCAATTCGTATTGGTCTTGCTTCCTCTAATACGGTAAGGCTTTCTTTGGCTTGTGTATCATCGGGATTGCTTTCGAGATAGGCTCTGACTTTCTCCGCTTTTTCCACTACGTTCCCTGCAATCCAGCGTTCGGCTATTTCATATTCCTTTTGAAGTGGATTGTAGTAGATACGACCGTGTAAGGCTTCTTTCAAAGCATCGTCAGGCATACCGCTGATTTCGGACATAAAGTCCAAATCCACGCTTCCGTACTTGTTCAACGAAGCTGATAACGCTTCTTCGGGATTATCCGTTGCTATGGTTATAGTAGAAAAACTAACAGGTCTGCTGAATATATCGGCTTTGTGTACCACGCCACCAATAACACGTTCCAAATAAGGGATTTCCTTACCGGAACTATCCGTTTTGATGAGCTTGATATTATCGGCACTGTTGAGGTTGCCGTACCTTTTAATAAAGGCATCGTAAAGGCGATTAAGGTTTTCCCTTTCTTCTTTGTATTCGGTCTGATGCTGTGCCTCTTTTGTGTAAAGCTGTTGGTAAACATCACGCACCCCGATATACGCTTCGGCTCTTGCTTTCTGTAAGGTCGGTAACTGTAAAGGGTGGAATACAGCCGTACCGTCTGCTATATCTACATCTTGCAGATGACCGACCCAACCATTATCCACCACAAGGCAATCGTTGCGATGGAACGATTGCAGTTTGCCACTGTACGGAGCAGGTTCGGGAATGGTATCGGGAATAGCTGGCTTATCAGCTTGGCCATTCTCATTGATACTTGAAAACAGGTCGCCGATAACTTCCTGTTTTTTGCCGTTGGCTGATGTATTTCCATTGGTAGGTCTATTAGTAACAGGAGGCGTATAAGGTTGTTGCATCGCACTGAACAGGTCGGTTTGGCGACCTATTGCACGGCGGTTTGTTTTAGTGCTTTGCCTTTTGGCTTGCGTGGTTCTTTTGGGCGGAGCAGCAACCATTACAGGTTCGTCCGCATTTTCAAACAGGTCGAAGATGCTTAGTTGCTTTAATTCCTGTGGGCTTTCCCGATGGGTTACAGGCGTGGGTACAGGTTGCGGTTTTGGCTGAATGATTACAGGCTCAATAACCGGAGGTGTAACCGTTGGTTCAATCGGAATTTGTATTATAGGTTCATCGTTCCGTTCGCCTTTGTACAAACCTATATTCAGGTGCTTGCCAAAATCTTCGGAAAGCATTTGTTTTAAATCTTTGGCAATTCCCTCAACGCCGTCTTTATGCGTATAGATTAATGCAGGTTGTCCGTATGGGTCGGTATCTAATTTACGTTCGGTATGCACAATCCTTGTGTTGTCCTGAAAGAGTGCATTACCAGGTGTATTGTATTCTGTTTGCCTGCTTTGGCAAAACAGATCTTCCCTTTCGGTCAGATTTTGTTTTGCCGTATTCTTTTGCAGGATAATCAGGTCGCTTCCGACTTCTGTACCTGCATATTCTGTAAAAAGATTGTTGGGTAAGCGAACAACCGAAACCAGATTATTATCCTGCATTAACGCCTTGCGTATGGGTTCGTTCTTAGGGCTGTTCAGAATGCCCTGTGAAGTAATGTAAACCAACAAACCGCCCTCACGGAGCATATCAGCACCTTTCAGAAAAAAGTAATTGTGTATGCTTCGGGCTGCCTGTACTTTTGCACTGTCCCTGCTACGGGAATAGGAAAGGTCGAAAACGGAAGTATCGCCAAATGGTATATTGCTGGCAATTACATCATAGCTGTTTTGTTCCTTTTCGAGAATTTCTTCAAAACCACTTACACGGATATTGCTTTCGGGGTAAAGCTGTTTTAAAATCTTGCCTGTGAGCAAGTCTTTTTCATAAGCGGTAATACTTTGTTGGTTTTCCGAAAAGGACTGTACGAATGAGCCGATACCTGCGGACGGTTCAAGGAATTTATCAATGTTCAGACCTCTTTCACGCAAGGTTGCGGAAATCGCATCTATTACCTGTGGCGGTGTATAAAAAGCTGTCAGTACGGAACTTTTCATACTGTCCACATACCTGCGGTATTGCTTATCGTCTTCGGAATTTTCTTTGAGCAGTTGGTGGAGTTCCTGCGTAATAGGGAAAAGGTCGTGTTCGGTTTTTCTCCAATGATTGATGTCTATTTCGTTGGCTATGGGGTTCAGCACGAATTTAAGACCGCCAAATCCGCTGTATTGCATCATTAGCAGTCTTTCGCCTACGGTGGCTTGCCGTTTCTCCTTTTCCAGTTTAAAAGCAATTCGCAGGGCATCAATATTCTGTTGGAGATGTTGCTTCTTACTGAAGCCCATTTTCCTCTATCCATATTGCGATGGTTCCAGTCAGTTCGGTATAGAGTAAATCAAACTCATAACCGTAGGCGAAATCATCGGTTAATTCATATCCTGCGAGAACAGCCTCACAGACAGGGAACATTTTAAGGGCAAACGGTCGCAGTTCCTCATCTGCCATTACGGTATCAAACTCATTGCATACCACCTGAAAAACAGTGTCGAATTTGGAGAAGTGTAAGCCCTCAAAAAGTATGTAGTTGGCTATTTCATTGCATTGCTCAATGGGGTTTCCCGCCCTGAAAGCACCCTCATAAGCATTGGAAGCCCACGAAGAACGCTGGTCGATAAATTTTTGGTCGTGTGCCTTTTCGGGGAAGCTACTGTTTAACAGTTCTTGCAGTCGTAATCTGAAATACGATAGGTCTTTTTGCTGTACATCCATACTATATTTTGTTTTAGAATTTTACTTAAATCCTAAAATTAGAAGCAGGAGCAAATGCCTATGAGAATGTTGCAGGGTTTGGCTTTGAAAGGCAGGATTTGGCGTAATAGGCAACAAAAAACCTCCGATAATTCGGAGGTTCATTTTTATGGCTTATTCAAGATTTGAAGCATCCTGCCGACTTCAATATCCATTCTTGAAAAGGCAAACCATTTTTTGCCCAGGTCTTTGAGTGATGCCCCGATGTGGTAGAGTTCTGTATGGTCAATAATCAAGAAACGGTCGTGGGCATCGGAGAAAAGCTCAATATCTACCGGAGGATATTGGCTATTGTAGCGTTGTAAATCCAACCGTAATTGATTACTGATATTTTTAGTAAGGATTGTGGCTGTTACATTGTCTTTGCGTTTCCCCAATAACGTAAGCACGGTATCATCCACATAATTATCAAGCAGGATAATGGAACTTGTGGCATTGCGGATAATATCGGAAACAAAGGCATAGGCATCAAAAACCTGCCCGTTATAGAAAATGCCTTTTTCGCTGTGCAGCTTATCACTTTCCAAAGCCTTAAAAATCTCTTCAAATTTTTGGTCGGCTTCCAGTTGCTTTAACTCGATATTATCCAAACGATGAAACAAAGAAGCATTGCTAATAAGCATACGCCGCATTTCTACAAAGGCTTCCATTATTTCAACACTCATTTTAACGGCTATGTCTGAACGGAGTATGGCAGATGCCATTGCAACGCCTTGTTCGGTAAAAACATAGGGTAAATAACGTCTGCCGCCGTAGCTCAAACTTGAGGTTCCAATTTGGAACCTCAAGTTTTCAACTTCCTCTTCGGTCAGTTGAAAGCAGAATGATACAGGAAATCGCTCAATATTTCTTTTAACGGCTTTGTTCAGGTTCTTTGTTTCTACCTGATATAAGGCAGCGAGGTCACTATCCAACATTACCTGTTTGCCCCGGATAGTATAAATCAGGTTCCTGATTTCTTTGGGTACGATTGACGGTTTATTTTCCATTGCGTTTACTGCTTTTGTTTTTCTCAAACTCAAAAGAGGTACTACAATCGGCATTCAACACGATATACGCATCGAATTTCTTACCTGCTTTGCTTGTCATTCCTTTGATTAAAGAGGTTTTGCCTTTATTGACAAGGCTTGTTACATTTTCGATACTGATTTGCACACCGCAGACGATACGGAACTGTACCCAACTACAAACCTCATCGGGACACTTCACAATTTTATCACGGATAATGAGTTGCTGGCTTTTGCATTTAGGGCAAACCAACTTCGGTAGGTTGTTTTGAGCAATAGAAGTTTGCAGCAATTCATCGGTAATGGATTTGGCATAGGTTTCCATTTCCTTTTGAAATGTTCCGGCATCCGCTTCGTTGTTCTCGATTTTCTGCAATGCCAATTCCCATTCGGCGGTCATTGCCACATCCGCAATTTTTCGGTCTTTGACAAGCCCGTACACCTGCAATCCTTTTTCCGTAGGGATTAATGAACGTTTATCCCTTTGGATATAATTGCGGGTAAACAGGGTTTCGATAATGGCGGCTCTTGTAGCCGGAGTACCGATACCGATATTTTTGAGGGCTTTGCGCTCTTCCTCGTTCTCGATTTCTTTCCCTGCGGTTTCCATAGCCGACAAAAGCCCGGCTTCGGTGTAAAGCACTGGCGGTTTGGTCTGCTTTTCCAAAACGGCGGCTTCCTTTATTTTGAGTTCATCGCCTTTATTCAGTTCAGGTAGTTCCTGTACCGGCTCTTCGCCATCATCGGTAAAACTTCCTTTGATGGAACGCCAACCCGCTTCCTGAATTTTACAGCCTTTTGCCGTAAAGTCGTAATGCAATACCTGTAATGATACATCGGTTATTTCTTTGACACAGGCTTGTGATATGGCTTCGAGCAACCGAAGCGCAATCATATTGTAAATCTTGTTTTCGTCTGCATTGAGTACGGACGGCACTTTATCCGTAATCAACAAACCGTGATGGTCCGTTACACGGAGGTCATTCACGATACGTTTGTTGAACCGTCCCCATTTGATTTTGGTAAGGGCTTGCTTGCAATCTTCACGGTTCTGCAATGCCCGCACAAGGTTTGGAATTTCAGCCCACATATCTTCAGGAATGTATTTGCTTCCGGTACGTGGGTACGTGATAAATTTCTTTTCGTACAGGCTTTGTGCGATATTAAGCGTTGCTTCAGCAGATAATTTCAGTCTTTTGTTAGCTTCCTTTTGTAAGCCTGTCAAATCAAAAAGCAAGGGCGGTTGTTCTGTAACGCTTTTGGTTTCTACCGAGGTAACAGTTGCCGTTGTGCCACGCTGAATAGCTCTAAGGGTATCATCGGCAAGTTGCTTTTCTTCCCATTTGGTAGCGGAAATACTTTTGAAATCAACCTGCGTTTTGTTGTGCATCAACTGTATCTGCCAGTATTTCTTTACCGTGAAATTCTTATTGTCAAGGTAGCGTTTGCATATCAAAGCCAGTGTGGGTGTTTGCACTCTTCCGAGCGAATAGATACCGTTACCTGCGGCTATACTCAATGCCTGTGTAGCATTGATGCCTACAAGCCAGTCGGCACGGCTTCTGCCTTGCGCAGCCTGGTACAATCCGTCAAATGCTGCCCCGTCTTTCAGGTTGTCAAAACCCTGCTTTATTGCCTTTTCGGTAAGTGAACTTATCCAAAGGCGTTCAAAAGGCTTGTTGCATTTCAGGTACTCATAAATGTACCTGAAAATGAGTTCGCCCTCACGACCTGCATCGGTAGCAACGATGATGCTGTTGCTTTGCTTAAAAAGTTGCTCAATGACTTTCAATTGCTTTAATGCGCCAGTATCGGCGGTGTACCCTTTATCTTTTTTGACCTTGCGGACGGTCAATAAAAACGGGTTGGGCAATATCGGCAGGGATGCTTTATCAAATCCCGAAATGCCATAATCTTCGGGCATTCCCAGTCCTATTAAATGACCGAATGCCCACGTAACAAAATAGCCGTTACCTGTCAGGTAGCCGTCCTTTTTATCGGATGCTCCCACAAGTCCGGCTATTTCCCTTGCTACGCTTGGTTTTTCTGCAATAATTGTTTTCATATCGTACTACATTTTTCTGCCTTTGGATTTTGCAGGGGTTTCGGGCTTTTCCTGTTGTTCCTGCTGCTGCTTGTTTTTTGGACTTTGCTGCCCGGACTTTAAAGGCTCTTGGACGTTTTTGGTCGCTTCGTTGGTTTTGCCCTCCGAATTGACGGCAGTCTGCGTTTTGTGGGCTTCGGTGGGTTTTACTCTTTCCTTATACTGATTGGGAAACTCGAACCCGGTTTTTCCTGTATCCTTATTGAAAGTGATATAGCCCTGATAAGGTTGCCCTTTTTTATCTTTTAATCCATCAATGTAGATGGTTTGACCTGCTTTGAAATCCTTATGTTGCTCATCGGTCAGCTCTTTGCCCCTAAATGTTTTTGGAGCTTCCTGCGGTTGGCTTTGCTGATTATTTTGTCCTTTGCTTTGGGCTTGACCGTTGCTTTGGGTTTGCCTGTTGGAATTATTGCGGTCAAACAGGAACTCCACATAACGCTTGTCTGCATTGAACTGTACTGTTGCCGAGAACTCCGTTCCTTTGGTGGAAATCATACCCTCTAACTTTAGCGGTTTACCCTCCATTAAAGTTTGCTTTTGTTCCTCATTCAGCTTTACGCCCTTAATTTCATCGGGAATTTTTATGAACTCTGTCCGTAATGCAATTACATCGTTTGTCAGCCTGTCAATACTGATAATAGACGGCATCAATTCGCCTGTTTTGGAATTTACCAAATTAACGACACGCCCCATATTGCCCGTTTCGAGCAGGTTTTTCTTGTCTTCATCGGTAAACTTGTGACCAAAAAACTCGAAGTGGAGGTTAGGCTCTTTTTTGATACCGTGTATTGCTACGATAACATTTCCATCTTCGGCTTGCTGTAAAGACAGGCGGGCATCTGTGCGAAGAACAGAACCTCCGAAATTAACGCCAATCGGTAAAAGTTCATTGGTTTTGTAACCTCGTAGCAAAGGGTCAAGCAGGTTTCTTTTTTCAAGATATTCCTTGCTTAACCCGAGATTTTTCATTGTGTCCCAATCAATCTGTTCCGGCTTGTAGCGATATTCGCTTACTTCCGGTGTTGTTTGTGCTGTTGCCATATTATTTTGATTTTCTTGTTTTTTATCCTGCTGTGGTTCTGTCTTCACTTCGTATTCTTTCATCACTTTTTCGCCCTCGGGAGTAGGCTTATCTACCTGCTTTTGCAACTCCTGTGCTTTATCAATAGCAAGAGGTGCAGGCACTTTGAAGAATGAAAAATTGGTAGGGTTCTTTAACTGACTGAAAAAATTGGAAAAGAAGTTGGAAAAGAAATCACCGCTTTTGTCCACACGCATAAACTGGTTTTGGTTCTTCTTTGTGGGTTCTACGGTTTCCATTTTCCCGTTTTCGTCAATACTCTTTACGGCTTGGATTTTCATTTTCTCTTTATCCAGCACCAGTAATATGTCCGATAGCTGTTCAGGCATATCCTGTTTATTAGTTGTTTCTTCGCTCATAATCTGAAAATTTTAAAAATTCACTGTCGAATGTAAAGGAAGCCTTCACTGATTTGCATTATGTGGCAGTCAAAGGCAGTGTTTGTCACTTATTGGCATCCAGTTTGGGCAAGGGAGGGTTAAAACTTTCCCTGATGAACTGATGCACATCGGACAGCTTGTAATACAGTTTTCCGCTAATGGTATAATAAGGGAGCTTGCCGATGGAGCGATACCGTTGCAGGGAACGGTTACTTATTTTCAACATTTGCAATAAATCCTGATTATCCAGTAATTCCTCGCCGTCTATGCTGTTGCGCTTCTTTTGTAAATCGTCTATGTGGTTGCCGAGAATGTCAAGCCTATCCATTATGCGTTCCATCCACGCCACAAATTCCATTTTGTCGATATTCATACGAGTACGCCTTTAATTATTACCTGATTTCAGCTTTCTGCCTTTTTCGATATAGCTTTTGCCTTTCGCCATAAGCTCTTCTACATATTCATTGGTGGTCTGCACAGCGTTTGCGTTGAGCATTTCCTTGATAGCACCAATCGTATAGTAATACTGTCCATACATTTTTGAAAAAGCAATCTGCCCGTTGGTACGCATACGCCACAATGTTTTTTCGCTGATGTGGAGATACTGGCAGACTTCGTGATTGTTGAGCCATAAGCTATCGTAACTTGTATCTTCAAGTTTGAGGATATATTCGCTTATGGCTTTCAACCGTTCATTGAGGTGCTTCCACACTTCTTCGTCAACTGTTATAATGTTCATAGCACTGCTGTTTAATGTTCACAGGACAAAATTCAGAACTGTGGCAGTGTTTGTCTGCCAATGCTTGCCAATTGAAAAAGCGTTTTTTTGAAAATTTTACAATTTGTCGTAAACCCTTATTAAATAAGAGTTTCGGTAGATTTTCCCATTTTTCGGTTATGGAAATAAGTCCATTTGCCAATTGGCATATATGGGTAAGTGCAGGCACAAAAAAAAGCAATACGGAATGTGTATTGCTTTCAAACCCTTTACGGACGGACTATTTATAAATCCTTATCCATATATTCTTCAAGAGCCTGTTTCAACTGGTCTAAAAATAATGTCCGTGAGCCTGCACGGGTTTTCATTCTATGGAATGCGTGATGCACATCGGTCAGTGAAATTCGGAATAAGACCTGCGAAATGGCAGTGAGCTTTCGGATGCCGATTTTACCACCTGAAATAGCGCCCGATGCGTACAGGGCATACATCAGCTCAACCAGTGCGTTTTTGCTGTCCGTCCAAGAAAGTTCTTTGATACCTTCTGCGTTCTGAAAATATACATCGAGATTATCTTCGGGGTTGATTTTGGTTAAGAGGTAGGCGTATAATAGGTCATTAGCGATGATGCGGGCTACTTTGTAATCGTAATAGGTAGAGAATTGCGGGTCGATTTCAAAGACGTAACTGTTAAGCCCATCGAGGTAATTTATCTGCCCTCGCTTAAAGTATTCGTTATCCTTATCCACCCTGCCCGAACGGTAGTACCTATAAAAATGGGAGTTGCAGATATGTTCCCTAAATTCAATCTTTAACTCCTGTAAATGGTTAGCGAAATAAGTATGATACATTTTCCCGTTATTAACCGGGCAAGCGGTTTCTATCCGGTAGAGCTTATTGTAGTAGATGAGTTTGCCCAGGATTTGGGGTTTAACCATTTTGAAAAACTCAATCTCTTTTGCCTCATTGACAAAGCCCGAATTTAAAACACATTCTTTTGACGAAACCAGTAGCTCCTGAAGATAAACCGTCATTTGAAAAGCCTCTTCAATCAGCCCCGAGCACGTAAGTGATAGTTTCCGTTCCTTCTCCTGAATTTCGCTAACAATATTGCCTAATGATTTTCTCATAGTAGGGAGGATTTTGTTACTGATACTTTGTTACTGATACAGTGTACCTGCACAAATGTTATTAATAAACAGGGATTTAACTGCCAATATGCCCCTACAATGGGGAAGATTTTGAACCATTTATGCCTGTTTTCTCCTGTAAAAAACCTTACCCGTATCACTTAGTCGCTCACAATCAATAAATACTTAAATTTTAATCCTAAATTTGTCTTTGCGTATTTATGCAATAATATGAACAGTGATTTAGGGAAATATGAGCAAATTATTTATCAAAAATATGGTCTGCAACCGTTGTATTCTCGTAGTTCAAAACGAACTCGACAAGCTCGGTATAGAGGCTAACAATATAAAGTTGGGCGAAATAACCCTTAAAAAAGATTTAACCACAAAAGAGCGTGAAGCATTGGAAAATGTTTTAGACCCTTTGGGCTTTCAGGTCATTGACGACAAAAAGAGCCGGATGATTGAGAAGATAAAAAATGTTATCATTGATTTGGTGCACCATCAGGACAATGATGCCAAAACCAATCTTTCGGATGTATTGAGCGATGCGCTGCACAACGACTACAACTATCTTTCCAACCTGTTTTCCGATATTGAGGGCACGACCATTGAGAAATATTTTATCGCACAGAAAGTAGAAAAGGCAAAAGAGCTTTTGGTATATGATGAGCTGTCTTTAAGCGAAATTGCCGACCGTATGAATTATTCGAGCGTGGCGTATTTGAGCAACCAGTTCAAGAAAGTAACCGGACTTACACCAAGCCATTTCAAGCAGATACGGGAAGACAAGCGCAAGCCTTTGGATAAGGTTTAAGTAAATCTTACAAATCAAACCCATAATTTCACAATAGAACTCCCCCTTATTGTTGCCAACTTTGCAATGTGAAAACAAAGCAATCGAAATATGGCAACAAATAAAGAAACAGTTTACATTCCTTTAGAGGATGTAGAAAGCGAACACTGTGCATTGATAGTCGAAAAAGGACTGGCACAGGTAAAAGGCGTAGAAACCCACAAAGTAGAGCTAAATAACCGCAGGGCGGCTATTACCGTAAATGATAACGAGGTAGTAGGAGAAGCTGTAAAAGCGATTAAAGATTTAGGCTACGGCGTTCCAACCGTTAAACATACATATCCCGTATTGGGTATGACCTGCGCATCTTGTGCGGGCAGTGCCGAGAGTATGGTAAAATACGCTCCGGGCGTGGTAGATGCTTCGGTAAACTTTGGTACGGGCAACCTTACCGTGGAGTTCCTGCCGAATATGACCAATTCCGAGCAAATCAGAAAGGCGGTACAGGATGGCGGTTATGACTTACTGCTTGAAGACGAAAACAAGCAGCAGGAAACATTAGAAGCTATCCACGCCGAAAAATTCAGAAAACTTAAAAACAAAACCATTTGGGCGGTAATCCTATCGCTTCCGGTAGTCATTATCGGTATGTTCTTTATGGATATGCCTTACGGTAATGAGATAATGTGGGCATTCTCCACTCCGGTAGTCCTTTGGTTAGGTAAAGACTTCTTTATTAATGCGTGGAAACAGGCAAAACACCGTTCTGCCAATATGGATACCCTCGTAGCATTGAGTACAGGTATTGCTTATATATTCAGTGTATTCAATATGCTGTTTATGGACTTTTGGCATCAGAGAGGCTTACACGCTCACGTGTATTTTGAAGCAGCCGCCGTTATTATCGCATTCATTCTGTTAGGTAAGCTGCTGGAAGAAAAAGCCAAAGGAAACACCTCATCAGCTATTAAAAAACTGATGGGCTTACAGCCGAAAACGGTTATCGTGATAGAAGCTGACGGTACGGAAAGACAAAAAGCCATCGAAGATGTGAACGCAGGCGATATTATCTTAGTTAAGCCAGGCGAAAAAATTGCGGTAGATGGTATGGTGGTATCGGGCAATTCGTATGTAGATGAAAGTATGCTAAGCGGCGAGCCTGTACCTGTACTGAAAAAAGAAAACGAAAAGGTATTTGCAGGTACAATCAACCAAAAAGGCAGCTTCCAGTTCAAGGCGGTTAAAGTGGGCAAAGAAACAATGCTTGCCCAAATCATCAAAATGGTACAGGATGCACAGGGAAGCAAAGCTCCGGTACAGAAATTGGTCGATAAAATCGCAGGTATTTTCGTTCCGGTAGTAATGGGTATTGCTATCCTGACATTTGTACTATGGTTCATTTTGGGTGGCGATAACGGTGTAGTACAGGGATTATTGGCAGCCGTTACCGTATTGGTTATTGCTTGTCCTTGTGCTTTGGGCTTGGCAACACCAACCGCTATTATGGTGGGCGTTGGTAAAGGTGCTGAAAACGGTATTTTGATTAAAGATGCGGAAAGTCTGGAATTGGCTAAAAAAGTAAACGCTATCGTTTTAGACAAAACCGGAACCATTACCGAGGGAAGACCACAGGTTACAGGCATCCAATGGCTGAACAATGACGATGCGACCAAAGATATTTTATTGAGCATCGAAAAACAATCGGAACACCCGTTGGCGGAAGCCGTTGTTAAACATCTGGACGGAGTTTCTACCACTACGTTATCAAACTTCGACAGTATTACAGGTAAAGGAGCAAAAGCCAATCACAATAACGAAACCTATTTTGTAGGTAATAAAAAGCTCTTAGCTGAAAACAAGATTACCATTGGGGAGCAACTGCAACTGCAAGCCGATGAATGGGGCAAACAGTCCAAAACCGTTATTTGGTTTGCAAACAGCAAACAGGCACTTTCGGTAGTGGCTATTTCCGATAAAATCAAAGAAACATCGGTAGCAGCTATCAAAGAAATGCAGGATATGGGCATTGACCTGTATATGCTGACCGGAGATAACGAAGCAACTGCCAAAGCCATTGCACAACAAACAGGTATCAAGCATTACAAAGCGGAAGTATTGCCACAGCACAAAGCCGACTTTGTAAAAGAACTGCAACAACAAGGCAAAGTGGTAGCGATGGTTGGCGATGGTATCAATGACAGTACAGCTTTAGCAACAGCCGATGTCAGTATCGCAATGGGTAAAGGTTCGGATATCGCAATGGACGTAGCTAAAATGACCATCATTTCATCAGACCTTACCAAAATACCACAGGCAATAAGATTATCAAAGCAGACCGTTGCTACCATTAAGCAAAACCTGTTCTGGGCATTCATCTACAACCTTATCGGTATTCCTATTGCAGCAGGTATTCTTTACCCAATCAACGGCTTCTTATTAAACCCGATGATTGCAGGAGCGGCAATGGCATTAAGCAGTGTGAGTGTGGTAAGCAATAGTTTACGTTTAAAATGGAAAAAATAACTTCTAAAAAATTAAAGACAATGGAAAAGAAAACACATTTTACGGCAGAGCAAGCCAAATCTATTGGCGACCAGTTGAATATTGACTGGAATAAAATTCCATTAAATGAGTTTCGTGTAGGGCTTGAAGTGGAACTGGAACACGGCTTGCAAGATGAGGCAACCAATGTAACAGGTAATGACCCTATTCTTACGGCAAAAATTGCCTTATCCCACTTAAACGCATTTTCAGATTATTATACAAGATTGTACAAAGGTTTTGGAATGGAAGTTCCACAATTAGGCAACGAATAATTAAGAAAGAATATGGGACACGACCACGGGCACAGCCACTCGCACAGTGCGAATAAAAAGACCTTAACCATTAGCTTGGTTATCATTACGTTGTATATGGCAGTAGAGGTAATCGGCGGATTACTGACAAACAGCCTTGCATTATTAGCAGATGCCGGACATATGTTGAGCGATGCGGTATCATTGTTCATTGCATTGATGGCATTTAAGTTCAGCAGCAAGGTAGCCGACTACGGCAAGACCTACGGCTACAAAAGATTTGAAATACTGGCGGCGGTTATCAACGGCGCAACGCTGATTTTGATTTCAGCTTATATCATTTACGAAGCGATAGAACGCTTCCAAAACCCGCCGGAAATTCAATCAAGCGGTATGCTCATCGTGGCATTCATCGGCTTACTCGTTAATGTGCTTGTAGCCTGGATAATGATGCGTGGGGCTGACGTAAAAGAAAACCTCAATATGCGTGGCGCATACCTGCACGTAATCAGCGATATGCTTGGTTCGGTTGGTGCTATCATCGCAGCCTTGCTCATTATGTTCTTTGGTTGGGGATGGGCAGACCCATTGGCAAGTGTTATCGTTTCCATACTGGTATTGAGAAGCGGTTATTTAGTAACCAAATCATCGGTACACGTATTAATGGAGGGCACACCGGAGAATGTTGAGGTTGAAAAGGTAACTGGAAAAATCCTGAACACCAACGGTATCAGCGGCATTCACGACCTGCATATCTGGACGATTACAAGCGGTTTGAACGCCCTTACCTGCCACGCCGTAGTTGATGAAAAAATGACGATTGGAGAAAGTGAAGTAATGCTTCGTAAAATAGAGCACGATTTGGAACACCTGAACATTCATCACGTAACTATTCAGTTAGAAACACCTGCCCATACACACGATAATTCAGTATTGTGCAATGTAAAGGCAGACCCATCAGGACACGACCATCATCATCATTAATTCAGTTGAATACTATTTAAAAACAAGTTTTAATCTCTAAAAAGGAAATAGAAATGAAAGTGAGCAAATTATTGATAGGCGCATTCGCCTCGTTAACTATCCTCTTGGCATCTTGCGGTGGCGATACCAAAACAGCAAAGGACGGACACGTACACACAGCGGGCGATGGACACGACCACGCTACGGAACAGGTTGAAAAACCTGCCGAAAAAACAACCGCAAAAAACAGAAATGAAAAAGGCGAATTAGTTGATGCGTCAGGACACCTGATTACGGGTTGTCCGGGGCATAAAGAAATGATAGGTTCGCAGGGCGATATGTGCCCGAAGTGCGAATATATGGTAATGATACCTATCACTTGGGATATTACAGGAGTAGATACGGTAAGGGTAACTGCTTTGGCAGACTACAACCCACCTGCGGATAAACTGAAAAAATAATCATCGAATTTAGCTTTATTGCGTTTGCTTAACGGTAGTTCCATTCAACAGGAACTGCCGTTTTTTTATGCACTTCCAAATCAGTAAATATCACAAATCTATCAGGGAAAAGCGTAATAAGGAACTGCCGTAATGTGCTGAAATTTGCAATATCAGAAAACAAATAAAATCTCAAATAGAAATGAAAAAGTTAGTGTTAGCATTGTCGGTAATCGCTTTTACTGCCTGTAACAATACACCAAAAGAAGAAAAGGCAAAGGAAAGCCTTTATCCCGAAACAGAAGAAACGGTTGCACCAGCAGAAACTGGTAACGAAGCCGTAATTACCATTAATGGCGGAGATGATATGAAATTCGACAAGACCGAACTTAAAGCCAAAGAGGGACAAACTGTAAAGCTCATTCTGAAGCACATCGGCAAAGCACCGATTGAAGCTATGGGGCACAATGTTGTCATTCTTGCACAAGGGACAGACTTTAACGCCTTTGCCAATGCATCAATAGATGCTAAGGAGAACGGCTACATTCCAAAGGGAATGGAAAACTCCATTATTGCCAAAACCGATATGATTGGCGGCGGGCAAACCGCCGAAATCACCTTTGCTGCTCCGGCAAAAGGTTCGTATGATTTCCTATGCTCGTTTCCTGGTCATTACATCTATATGAAAGGCAAGTTCATTGTAGAATAATACGGCAATTTCTAAATCAGTAAAAATCACAAATCTTACAAGGAATAGCATAATAGTAACTCACCGTTAAATACGGAAATTTGTAGAACAATAAAAAAAACAAGTTCAAAATGAAAAATGTAGAATTAAGCATACCAGATATGCAAAGTGCACACTGCCAGGCAAGAGTAAACGGTGCTATCAAAGACATAGACGGCATCAAAATCGAAAAATTAGAAGCAGGAAAATTGGCTGTTTCAGTTGAAAGCGATGAAGTAAAAGAAGAGCTGGTTGAGGCGATTGAAAAAGCAGGCTACAAAGTTGGCGGCGACAGCAATGAGGCTTCAAGTTGCTCAACCGGATGCTGCAATTAAATTTGGGCAATCCCGGGAATGTATGAAAGTGCGTCTCCGGGATTTTTTTCTCGAAACTATTTCAAAGAAAATATGAAACACTTTAGAACGTTGTTCCATAAATAAGAAGCTATGTCACATAAACAAAATTCAGGCGACTGTTCGGAAATAATGACGAAAGTTTGCGGGGTAGCAGACCTGAATATTCAGACACGATTGGATACAGGTACATCCGCACCATTTACCGTCCAAATTACTAACGAGCTACAAACGGATTACCAGCAGTTGAATAACCTGCTCCTTGTTAAATGCAATATCACCCTTGAAATTATTTTTATAAAGCGTATTATCGAAAAGGTAAAAGAATTACTGGTGTACACCGAACAATCCATATCGCAGATAGCAAAAGCATTAGGCTACCAAAAGCCGACTGAACTATCGGGTCAGTTAATAACCTATACAGGATTAACGTCTGCACATTTTAAGCAAATACGAAAAAACAAGCTCGAAATCATCAAAAGACAGCAGGATAGACAAAACAAATTATAATGTCAGAACAGCAAACTTTTAAATAAAAGTCTTCATTAACCTCTCTTTGTGTACTAAAGCAGAGGTTTTCTTTTTATAAGCAATGGAAGACAGGAAACTACCGAGAGATGAAGAAATACACGTGGCAGACACACAAAATTATAAAGGAAACCGAAGACACCATTACCATATACTTTGACACAGCGCAGCAGGCATTTACCTATCTGCCCGGTCAATACCTTAATATCAGGCTTACGGTAAACGGCGAACTGCTCATACGTTCGTATTCGTTCAGTTCTAAGCCGTCTGAAGAATTTCCCGCCGTTACCATTAAAAGGGTCACAGGCGGAAAAATGAGCAATTACATTTTGGATAATGCAGACCATATCGAAAACTGGGAAATAGAAGCACCCTTTGGAAACTTTGTTTTGGAAAAACCGATAGCAGAACAATCCCAAATCGTACTATTGGCAGGCGGCAGCGGTATTTCGCCGTTATACGCAATGCTGAAAAGCATTGAAAGCACCAATCCAATTCCCTTACTGGTGTACAGCAACAAATCGCCGGAAGATACTATATTCTGGAATGAACTGGAAGCGATGCAGGCGGATGAAAAGCTGAACATCTGCTATTCCTTTACCGCACCCGAATTTGTTTCAACCAAAATCAACCACGTTGCAGGCAGGTTCAATTTGCTTGTTTTGCGTTCCGTCATCAAAAGACTGGTTGGCGAGGTTGCCGAAGCCCATTATTACATCTGCGGACCCAATGGGCTGATGGATTTGTACAGGGATGCCTTAACGGGCTTGAACATTCCCGAAACGCATATCCATTTGGAATACTTCGACCCCATACCGATAGATGCGGGCAATATGGAAACGGACGGCAATGCCAAAGATGTGATTGTAAACTACTACGAGGAAAATTACATTAATGATGAAACGCAGACTTTTGAATGTACATCGCTCATTGAGGTTCAGCCGAAGCAGTCGCTTTTGGATGCGATGAAAGCCCATCATATCAATGTGCCGAGTTCTTGTAAGAACGGAACCTGCGGAGCTTGTTGGGCTGTAAAGACAGACGGAGAAGTTCGGATGCTAAACAATGCCGCATTGACCGAACAGGATATTGCAGAGGGAATAATTTTGCTTTGCCAAAGCTACCCGATGAATGCGGATGTTTGTGTTACGGTACAGTAATACCGCACACAAGTAAGTTTATAATATTTAATGTTACTGCACCGATTTTCATAAAATTTCACAAAACAAAACCGGAATATCATAACACTTTGTAGGTAGCAAATGCAGAATTTTGACCCCTGAATAAAGGGATTAATACAATTTTTAGAAGCTATGACACTATTAATAAAAGGAATGGTGTGCAATAGATGTATGTATGTTCTTGAACAGGAAATGACAGCTTTGGGTTTTGAGGTTTTGGATATAAAACTGGGACAAGTGGTTTTAAAAGATACGGAAGACTTTTCGCAGAAGTTGGGAGCAATCAAAACGATGCTGAAAAGCAACGGATTTGAGCTGATGTACGACAAAAACCAAAAAACGATAAACAAGATAAAAGAGTTGGTAGAAAAAGGTATCAGGATGCAACTGGATAGCGGAACGCCTACCAAATTCACGACCTTAATCAGTAATAAGCTGCACAAGAACTACGATACATTGAGTGCCTTATTTTCTTCGGCAGAGGGAATAACACTTGAAAAGTACATCATTCATCGGAAAATTGAAAAGGTAAAAGAGCTTTTGGCAGATACCGAAATGTCTTTGACCGAGATTGCCCACCTATTGGGGTACAGCAGTCAGGCATACCTTTCCAACCAGTTGAAAAAGCACACAGGCTTTACATCAAGCTATTTCAGGCAGGTAAAGCAGGAGCACGAGCATACCCTAAATATGCAAATGGACGAAGAGCATACCCCGCATTAAGGGTTTTTCAATCCATCAACAAGGCAATACGCTGAATTTATTAATGCGGACATCGGAGCTACTGAAACATCAGTAGCTCTGTTTGTTTACGGCACATACAAGCCATTCAAAAAAGTAAATTTCACAACTTTTACCCGTCATTTCGTATGGCTGCTCTATGGCGCTAACCCGACCTTTGCTCCTGATATTTTAAGATTTTCAAAGTTTAACAACAAATAAGATGACAGATACAACAACTGCACTTAATCCGGCTATTTGCAGGAGAACCCCGTTCCGTTTTACGCCCGAACAAAGGATAACAAAAAAGCTATTCAGCATTTGCAACCAGGTTCCCAAAACTGACGGATAGCTTTTCCATAGAATTTAAAAATATGTTGAAACAGGAAAAATCAATAGCGCATTGCTCCAAAAATTAAGTAACAAAATAAATTTAAAATGAGAACACATAAAATTGGCTTGCTATCCCTCTTCGTAATGGGAGCAGGCTTAATACAAAGCTGTAAGCAACAAGCAGAAAAACAGTTAAAAGAGGAGCCTCCGGTAGTAACCGTAGCCACCATCAACAGTTCGGAAACAGAGCAGTCCGTTTCCTATTCGGGTTCTATTGTACCCGATAATATGACTACCGTAAGTTTTGCCGTAAGCGGAACAATTAACAGTGTGGGCGTAAATGAGGGACAACGTGTAAGCAAAGGACAATTCCTTGCAAGCATTGATGCCACCGAGTACGAAGCCGCATTGCAGATTGCCAATGCAAGCCTTGAACAGAGCGAGGATGCGTTCAGAAGATTTGATGAACTGTACAAAAAAGGGAGCTTCCCCGAAAAGGATTACATCGACATCAAAACCAAAGTAGCACAGGCGCAGGCAAACAAAAAGATTAACCGCAAGCGCATTTCCGACAGCCGCCTGCATTCGCCTACCAACGGAATTATAACCGTGAAAGCCGCCGAGGTGGGCGGTATCGCAGCACCGGGAGTACCTGCCTTTACCATCGTAAAAACGGATATGGTATATGCGCAGTTCGCAGTACCCGAAAGCGAAATCGGGAACTTTAAACAAGGGATGCAGGTGGATATGCACATACCTACATTGCAACGCAATTTCACGGGCAAAATCACAATCATCAATCCCGTGGCTGATGAAATTTCCAAAGCATATACACTGAAAGTACGCCTTGACAATCCCGGTGGTGTGCTGATGCCGGGAATGATTACCCAAGTGCTTGCAGGCGTTCCAGTTAAGGTTAAGCAGGTACGTGTACCGCTTACCGCTATCGTGAACAACGTTGATAAAATCCCTCACGTGTACGTGGTAGATAAGAACAACAACGCCAAGCTGACAAGGGTAACCGTTGGCAAAATCGTAGGCGATGAAGTCATTATTACCAATGGGCTTGAAGAAAACCAAACCATTATCCTTGCCGGACAAAAAAACGTCAAAGACGGGCAAAAAGTAAAAGCAGAAACAGCATCGGTAACAACCTCCGCTCCAAAAACTGAATAATTTATGAAAAGGAAAATAAACATCATTGAAGCGGCAATGAAATTTCCGCAAGTACCGATAGCGATTACCGTTATTATGGTGCTTGCAGGACTGATTTCATTAATGACGATGCCGAGAAGTGAAGACCCCCGTGTGACAGTCAGAACGGGGCTTGTCGTGGCTTTCTATCCCGGAAGCGACGAAGTACAGATGGAAAAAGAAGTTACCGATAAACTGGAACAATACCTGTTCGGTTTTGAGGAAATCAAAAAAGATAAAACCCATTCGGAAAGTAAGCCCGGACAGGTAGTTGTAACGGTAGAATTGCAGGACTATGTAAAGGACACCAAAAAATTCTGGAACACCTTACAACACGGTTTGGATGCCAATATGCCTCTGATATTGCCACGGGGCGTACAGGGACCGTATGTGAACAGCGACTTCGGCGATGTGGTCGTTCAGATGATTGCTGTATCAGCTCCCGGTCGTTCTTACGCCCAGTTAGAAAATTATCTGGACGAACTGGAAGACGGTATTAAGACCATTCCGCAGGTTTCCAAAATCAAGCGATACGGCGGTCAGAAGCAGCAAATATTCATTACCCTGCGTGAAGATGTATTGAAACAATACGGCTTCGGTATCAATGAAATCACAGCAACATTGAGCCAACAGAATGTAACCATTCCGAGCGGCGATATTGAGATTGACAAAAACCGTTTCCTCATTTTTACAGATGCGCAGTATCAGAATGAAAATGAAATCGGAAACCTTATTGTATATAGTTCTCCGCAGGGTGGCAATATCCGCTTGCGTGATATAGCCAAAATCGAAAGGAGATACGAAGACCTGAAAAGTAAAATTACGGTTGCGGGAAATGATGTAATGATGCTGACCGTAGAAATGCAACCCGGACAGAATATTGTCGATTTGGGAAATGCGCTGACACAAAAAGTTGCTGAAGTAAAAGAAATCCTGCCATCAGATGTGCAGGTCAACACTATTGTCGACCAACCCAAAGTGGTGGATATGAATTTGGGGCATTTCTTTATTGAGTTCGGTATTGCCATTGCCTCCGTTATCTTGGTAGTGATGCTTCTGCTACCGTTTAGAGTGGCTACAATTTCTGCTATTGCCGCACCTGTTACAATTGCCGTAACATTCGCTATCCTAAATTTACTTGGTATCGAAATGCACCAGGTTAGTTTGGCGGCAATGATTATTGTACTGGGGATGGTAGTAGATGATGCCATTATCGTAGTGGATAACTACATTGAGAAAGTGGACGAAAAAATACCGTCGTGGACTGCCGCTTGGCAAAGTGCAACGCAATTAATGGTTCCAATTTTTACTGCTACACTAACCATTGTCCTATCGTTCCTGCCGTTGGCATTTACGCTAACCGGACTAACAAGGGAGTTTGTGCAATGGATACCGATTACCGTAACTATTGCCTTAGCAGTTTCGTTCTTGGTAGCCTTGTTCCTTACACCTTACTTGTGTTACCACTTCCTGAAAAAAGGATTGAAAAGCCACGATGCCCAAAAGCCGAAGAAACGCAATTTCTTAGACAGAATGCAGGCAGGCTTTGACAGAGCTATCGAGTTCTGTATGAAATGGCAGAAAACCACATTGGTAGCAGGAATATTCATCTTTTTACTTTCGTTCGTGGTAGGTAGTCAGGTGAAAACCGAGTTTTTCCCAATCGTTGAAAGAAACCAGTTTAACCTTGAATTGTGGATGGATAACGGTACAAATATCCACGAAACCGAAACAGCCGTTAAGAAGATAGAAAAAGAAATTGCAGGCGATAAACGAATTGTAACCACAGCGAGCTTTATAGGTACAAGCTCGCCACGTTTCTACTCCACCTACGCACCGGAGCACCCACGTGAGAACTTTGCGCAGATATTCATCAATACCACAAGCAAGGATGCCACTTCTGAAATGATTGATGAGTATGTGCAGAAATTCAACAACTACTTGCCGAACGGTTATGTACGGGTAAGGCAGTTAAGCAAGAAGCAGCAGCCCGCACCGATTGAGATACGTGTGATTGGCAAGGATATGACCGAGCAGAAAAAAGTAGCCAAACAGGTTGCGGCATTACTGGAAAATACCAAAGGCTCTAACTGGGTGCGCACCGATTATCAGAATGATTATGTAGGGCTGAAAGCCGTTGTTAAAGAAGATGTAGCCCTGCGTTTAGGCGTTAGCAAAGCGCAGATTGCTCACGCACTCGGTGCAAAAATAAAAGGCTACCCTGTATCACAAATGTGGGAGGGCAATAAAGCCATCGACATTGTATTGCGTACAGACGAAACCGACCGGGAAAGTCTGGATGCTTTGGGTAATATGTACATCAATTCAACATTCGGTGCTAAAGTACCTTTAAAGCAAGTGGTAGATTTACAACCGTCTTGGCATACTGGGGCTATTGTACACCGTAACGGATTAAGAACGTTAACCGTTTCTTCCGAAGCACAGTTAGGCAGAAAACCCGCAGAAGTATTTGCAGAGGTACAGCCGAAAATTGACAGCCTGAAATTACCGAAAGGCATTAAGATTGCCTACGGTGGCGAATATGAAGACGGACTGGAAAGCGGTCCCAAAATGGGAAAAGCTTTTATGATAAGTTTCGTCCTCATTTTCCTTGTCCTGTTATTCCAGTTCAAGCGTGTTGGTAAAGTATTCATTGTACTGGCTTCGTTCCCGTTGAGCTTGCTTGGTGCAATGTTAGGCTTGTTCCTTACAGGTTACGAGTTCGGGTTTATGGCAATCATCGGTATTACCGCCTTATTGGGTATTGTGGTTCGTAACGGGATTATCCTCGTTGACTATGCGGATGAACTGGTAAGCGAGCACGGTCATACAATTAGAGAAGCAGCTTTATTAGCAGCCAAAAGAAGAATGCGTCCCATCTTCCTTACCTCAATGGCGGCGGCTATCGGTTTGATACCGTTAATGGCGAGTGGCTCTCCGGAATGGGGACCGATTTCCAGTACCATTTCAATCGGTATTCTGGTATCAATGATTACTACTTTGTTTATCGTTCCAGTATTGTATTACAGGTTCGTAAAACCACCAAAAAACAAACAGTTGGATGAGCAACAAGAATTGAATGCCGATGCTCACAACCAAAAATACTTATCATAAAAAGGGATTATGTTACAGAAAAGATATAAAACAGTCATAAAGGTTTTTATATGCGGTTTCGCTCTTTTGCAGGGAACAAACAACCTCTTTGCACAACAGCAGTTAACCCTTGCGGAAAGCAAAGAGCTGGCATTAAAAAACAACAACAGGATAGGCAAAGCCAAAGAGGACGTAATTGCCACCCAATCCGACAAGCGGATTGCTGATGTGGCAGGCAGACCGAAACTGGATGCTTCGGCAACCGCCTTTTACTTTGGCGAACCGTTAAACACAATGCTTCCCGAATATGGTCTTGCACCAATGGTCAGCGTTACACAGCCGATTTATACCGGAGGTAAAATTAAGTACGGTAAGCAAATGGCGGAAACCAATATACAGATGAGCAACGCTCAACAAAGATTGGTCGAAGATGAAGTATTATTGGCTACCGAAACCGCTTACTGGCTTGTAGTGCAGGCAAAGGAAGAAATAAAACTGGAACAGCAGGTTAAAAAGCAACTGGCTTCGCATTACACTTTCCTGAACAATCAGTTTGAAGCAGGATTGATTTACAAAAACGATGTGTTGCGGGCAAAGGTGCTTCAAAACGAAAACGAAGCCCGCTTACAGGCAGCGGAAAACAAGCTCATTTTGGCAAAAAGAAGATGGAGCCAGTTAATCGGAATGGAAGACCCCACAGTGATAGACGTAGCTGATACATTGAGTACGGGCGACTTTTCAAATCAGGGCATTTTGCAAAACACCGATGCCGTGCGACCGGAAATTGATTTGGCTGCCAATGCCGTTAAAATAGGCGAACTAACAAAAAGTATGCTCAAAGCCGACCTGAAACCAACCGTTGGTTTAGCACTTAACGGAGTGGCTGCCTTTGGAAAAGAGGGCATCAACTTTGGCGACCCGACCAAAAAACATATGCTGACCTACTTCGGTATGCTAAGCGTGAATATCCCTGTTTTCGACTGGGGAAGCAAACGGGAAAAAGTAAAACAACAGGAAGCGACAATCCGTTCGGCTGAATACGGTTTGAAAGAACTGAAAAGCCAAATCAATGTGGAGGTTGAGCAGGCAACACTTAACCTGCAATTACAGACAAAAAATATTGATTTGATGCAGGCATCATTAACCGAAGCTGACGAGAACCTTAAATTGAGTAATGACCGCTTTAAAGCCGGAACTATTACCGGAGAAGATGTGCTGATAGCAGAAACACTTTGGCAGAGAGCATACAGCAATATGTTAGATGCAAAAGTACGGTACAAAATTGCCGAAGCAGTGTACCGCAAAGCCATCGGGCAGATAAAATAGCTTTTGTTGAAATGGAGTTAATGCTACGGCACTGATATACTCAAAATGCAGGGGCAGTCATACGCCCCTGCATTTTTAATTAATAATACGATGGAATAATGCAAGAACATACCGCCGATAATAAAAAAGGAATGGTAATGATACCCGACATTTCAGGTTTTACAGATTTCGTTATCAAATCCAATATGTTTGTTGGTAAATATATAACCGAAAGCCTGCTCAAATCAATAATGGACAGCAATATCCTTTGCCTTGAAATTTCGGAAATAGAGGGCGATGCCATACTATTTTACAAGCACCATAACCTGCCCACTTTTGAAGAAACCCTGATGCAGATAGAACAGATGTACAACGATTTTCAAAAGGAACTCAAACGCCTGGCAATGCAACTGGCAATCGAAATTCCGCTTTCGCTGAAGATAATCGTACACTATGGAGAATTTACCAAATACAAAATCGGGAAATTCGAGAAGCTCTACGGCGCACCTGTGGTAGAAGCACACAAGATGCTGAAAAATCATATTGCCGAACATCCGCCTTATGCCTTGTTTTCTGATGCTTTTTTACAAGCCAATTTCGACCAACCCGAAAAAGCAACCGTAGAATACGACAATTGCGATGACTGTATGTATTTGCCCGAAATCGGCTACATACATTAGCTGTAAAAACCTAAACAGTAAATATCATAAATCAAACAAAGAATATCGTAAAATTGTCGGCAGCAAGGTTGTCTATTTTTGTGTAATCACCTTAGCTACGGACAGCATATAAAATACTAAAAATGGAACGCTTGGAACAAAAATTATTGAACAGGAGTATAAAACCAACATCAGTTAGGCTGTTAATTTTTAAAACAATGTCTGACTTTAAAAAAGCGTTCAGCCTTACCGATTTGGAAACCGAATTGGAAACTGTCAATAAATCGACCATTTTCAGAACGTTGAGCCTTTTTCACGACAACCTGCTCATCCATACGATTGATGACGGTTCCGGCTCAATGAAGTATTCCATTTGCAGTGATACCTGTATGTGTACCGTTGGCGAGCTGCACGTACATTTTAACTGTAACCGTTGTAAAAATACCTTTTGCCTTGAAAGCATTTCCATACCGCCCATTCAGCTTCCCGATAAATTTCTGTTGGAAAGTGTCAATTTCGTGATGAAAGGAATGTGTAACGAATGTTCGAGGTTCGTTAAGAAAAAATAATTTTTATCCCAATCGGTTAATCAAAAGCAGTCATATTTCAGGATATGGCTGCTTTTCATTTGCAACCAAGTTCCCAAAACCAACGGGTAGTTTTGCTGTGTAATTAAATCAAATATTACTATGGCAGATAAATATATCCCTACCCAAGATACAGATGTAGGCTACAACAATAATTTTAAAGTCATCAGGTTTGAATGTGCCGTTCCCGAAAAAGACACGATGATGGCATACACGGCAGCACTGCAATCCAAAGCAGAGCATCCCATAGCAAAAGCTATTCTCAAAGCACTTCCGCCAATCACTTTATCAGATTATACGGTTGATAAATTTGAAAAGATACCCGGCTGCGGCATTAAAGGTTTTGTGGACGGACACGAAGTCATCATCGGCAATATAGCCTGGATGAAATCTTATGACTTCTATTACGATGAAAGTTTAGACCACGTAAACGAAAAGGTGGTTATTGTAATGATTGACGACAGGTACACAGGCTGTTTTTTCATTACCGAAACCACAGCATAGCAACCGCTCCTTTCCAAAAGGCAAATTTTATATACTCCAAAATAGCCGTGTTGCTTTTGCAACTAAGTTCCCAAAACCCCATAGTAATTTTGCCTTATAAATGGAAATTAAAAACAATTAATAGATATGTCAAAACTATGTTGCAGTACAGATAACAATCTGAACCTTGTAAAAAAAAAGGAACACAAACACAAATATGATACGCAGGGTAATCAGTTGTGCTGTGTAAGAACAGAGAAAATTTATGAAAAAGCAGGAGCAGCAGATTTGCTAAAAGATGCCAATCATAAAGATGACGGACACGGACACACTGACGGCAGCAGTTGCAGTGAAGACGATGCCGGACATTGTGATGATGAGGAAGACCATCACGACCACAGCCACCACCATCACGACCACGGTCATAAACACAGCCATAACAAAAAAGGTGGTCATAACCACGACCACGGACACGACCATAGTCACGGACACGGGCACAGCCACGGGGATGACCACGACCACAGCCACGACATAGAGGGCAAAACAGCGTTTCAGCTTTTTATGCCTGCGGGTATCTCATTAATTTTATTGCTTATCGCCATCGGGTTAGATAATTACTTTCCACAGGATTGGTTTACCGGATGGGTACGAATTGCTTGGTATGTAATTGCCTATATCCCTGTCGGACTACCCGTAATTAAAGAAGCAATAGAAAGTATCCGGTATAAAGATTTCTTTTCAGAGTTCTTCTTAATGGGTATTGCTACAATAGGAGCATTTGCCATAGGCGAATATCCCGAAGCAGTAGCCGTTATGTTGTTTTATTCCGTAGGAGAAGTTTTTCAGACCATTGCAGTATCAAGAGCCAAAGGAAATATTAAAGCCCTGTTAGACCAACGTCCTGATGAAGTTACGGTTCTTAGGGCAGGCAAAGCGGTTGTGATAAAAGCCGAAGATGCTAACATTGGCGATATTATCCAATTGAAACCGGGCGAAAAATTAGGCTTGGACGGCGAATTAGTTTCGGATAGTGCTTCATTCAATACAGCAGCACTCACAGGAGAAAGTAAACCCGACACCAAAGGTAAAGGCGACACTGTACTGGCAGGTATGATTAACCTGAATACCGTAAGTCAGATAAAAGTTACTACCGACTACGCTGATAGTAAATTGAGCAAAATTCTGGAATTGGTACAGGATGCAACTTCTCAAAAAGCACCCACCGAATTATTTATCCGTAAATTCTCCAAAGTTTATACGCCAATCGTAGTGTACCTGTCAATAGCCATTACTTTGCTGCCTGCACTCTTTGTAGATAACTATGTATTCAGCGAATGGCTGTACAGAGCATTGGTATTTTTGGTTATCTCTTGTCCTTGTGCGTTGGTAATTTCCATTCCGTTAGGTTACTTCGGTGGTATTGGAGCAGCGAGCCGGAACGGTATCTTGTTCAAAGGTTCCAACTTCCTTGATATTCTTGCCAAAGTTGAAAACGTAGTAATGGACAAAACAGGAACGATGACCGAGGGCGTTTTCAAAGTACAGGAAGTATTCATAAAACCGGAGTTCAACAAAGATGAAATCCTGAACCTTGTCAATGTTTTAGAAAGCCAAAGTACGCACCCTGTGGCAACCGCAATCCACAATTACTGGGGAGAAGTAGATACCACAGTGAAACTTGAAAATACGGAAGAAATTGCCGGACACGGGCTAAAAACCACTGTCAACGGTAAAGAGCTGTTGGTAGGTAATTTCAAATTGCTTGACAAGTTCAATATCAGCCACGATGCAGACACGGCAAACATTGTTTATACCGTGATAGCAATCGCTTATGGTGGTAAGTTTGCCGGATATATAACCATTTCTGACAGCATTAAAGTAGATGCGAAAGCCGCCGTTGACAAACTGCGTAAAATGGGTGTTAGAACCACAATGTTAAGCGGGGACAAAAATACCGTGGTACAATACGTTTCAAATCAGTTAGGAATTGACAGTGCATACGGAGATTTATTGCCCGAAGACAAAGTAAATAAAGTAAAAGAAATCAAATCCCGTAATGGAAGCGTAGCCTTTATCGGGGACGGTGTAAACGATGCTCCTGTAATTGCATTGAGTGATGCGGGTATCGCAATGGGTGGTTTAGGAAGTGATGCCGCCATTGAAACTGCCGATGTGGTTATACAGGACGATATGCCGTCTAAAATCCCGATGGCTATCAATATCGGGAAACAGACGAAGAAAATTGTTTATCAGAATATTGTTTTGGCGTTCGGTGTGAAAGCAATTGTACTGATACTCGGAGCAGGCGGACTGGCTACAATGTGGGAAGCCGTATTTGCCGATGTAGGTGTGGCATTATTAGCAATTCTAAATGCGGTGCGAATACAGAAAATGAAGTTTTAATTGTTGGATTTGACTGCCGCCGAAAATATTCTGCGGCAGTTTTTTTTGACCTAAACCAAAAAGGAAGATGGCAAAACATCAATCACAGGCATCGCTTATTAATTGTCAAAAACAACATTGAACACAAACATTAACCAAATTGTAAACTATACCAAAAATAAATGCACACAAAAAGAGGCTGTTTCAATATTGGAAACAGCCTCTTCGCATTAAAAGAAAATTATAGAATTATAACGTACCTCTGCGTTCCTGCTCTCTTTCGATAGACTGGAACAAAGCCTTAAAATTTCCTGCGCCAAAACCTCTTGCACCCATTCTTTGGATAACCTCAAAGAAGAATGTAGGGCGGTCTTCCACAGGTCTTGTAAAGATTTGCAATAAATAGCCCTCTTCGTCTGCATCAATCAAAATACCCAATTCCTGTAATTCCTTTATATCCTCTTTAAATCGGTGCATATGCGCTTTTAAACGGTCTGGAATAGCATCATAATACGCTTGTGGCGGTCTTGATAGAAATTCAACACCTCTTGATTTAAGGTCGTTTACCGTCTTTACAATATCGTCCGTAGTTACCGCAATATGCTGAACACCCTCGCCCTCATAAAATTCAAGGTACTCTTCAATCTGCGATTTCTTTTTGCCCTCTGCGGGTTCGTTAATCGGGAACTTAATTCTGCCGTTACCATTTGCCATTACTTTTGACATCAGGGCAGAATATTCGGTTGAAACCTGCTTATCATCAAAAGACAGAAAGTTTTCAAATCCCATTACATCCTCAAACCATTTTACCCAGGTGTCCATTTGGTTCCAGTCCACATTGCCCACCATATGGTCAATATATTTCAGTCCGGCAGGAGCAGGATTATATTCGGTTTCCCATTTTTCATAACCTGGCATAAAAATACCGTTGTAGTTTTTGCGTTCGGTAAACATAAAAATGGTTTCGCCATACGCATAGATACCCGATTGTACCACTTCGCCGTTTTTATCTGTGGTTACGGTAGGTTCCATAAATGCTTTTGCACCTCTCGATGTGGTTTCTTCAAAGACTTTGCGGGCATCTTCCACCCAAAGACCAACCACTTTGATGCCATCGCCGTGTTTTTTAACGTGTTCGTTGATTTCAGAATTAGACCGCATTCCGGTAGTTAAGACCAACCGTACTTTATCCTGTTTTACCACGTAAGATGCCCTGTCTTTCATTCCCGTTTCCAGTCCGGCATAAGCCTCTGACCGAAATCCGAAAGCGGACTTATAATAATGGGCAGCCTGCTTCGCATTGCCTACATAAAACTCTACATAGTCGGTTCCTAAAATCGGTAAAAAGTCCTGTGCACCTTCGAATATTTTATCCAAGCCGTATTCAACGTTTTTCAAATCGTTTGTCATTATAATGATTTTTAAAAATTATGTTATGTGTGATTTTGCAATAAAGGTTTTTGCACAAGTGGGATTGTGCAATAGTGTTTTAGTTCCTGAACCCGAGCTACAACATCGCCCGATGCAAAACCGAGAGAAAGGTTTTGATAGACATTTTATAATCAGTTAGCGTTATTAAGCGGTAAATGTATTCCGCTTATTCAGAACCAACACCATAATCAGTAAAAGTCACAAAACAAAACCGAAATATTACAAGCGGAACCGTTTTTGAGGTATAATCAGTAAATATCATAAATCAAACAAGGAATATCGCAAACAGCATAGCGCATTATGTTCCGAATTTTGTACCAACAAAAACAATTAAAAGTTCAATACAATGGAAAGTAAAAATCTTCAATTCAAGACAAACCTTAACTGTGGTAACTGTGTATCAAAAGTGCAGGCAGATTTAGATAACGCAGACGGTATCTGCGAATGGAACGTTGACACCACAAACAGCGATAAAATACTGACTGTAAAAGCAGAGGGCATTACCGAAGACGAGGTTGTCGCAATCATCAGGAAAAAAGGTTTTAAAGCTGAACCTGTTTCAGCATAATACCATCAGCAATTCACTAATCTTTAAAAGGAACAAAAAATGAAAAAGTTAATAGTTGCAATAACCGTAATGATGTTTGGATTTTCTGCTTTTGCACAAAATACAGGCAACCTGCTGAACAATTATATCAGCGTAAAAAATGCTTTGGTAAGCAGTGACAGCAAGGCGGCAAACACCGCTATTTCCGCACTGAACGAAGCCGTAAAGAGCGAAGACAATTTTGCACAGAAAGCAGAATTGCAGAAAGCCACCGAGAAATTAAGCAAGGCAGGCAACAACATTGAAAAGCAAAGAGCCGCTTTCAATGATGTATCTACCATAATGTGGAAACTGGTAAAACCATCCGACAAAGTAAACCAACCAGTTTACTACCAGTATTGCCCGATGAAAAAAGCATATTGGTTGAGCAAAGAAAAGGACATCAAAAATCCTTACTACGGTTCATCTATGCTTACGTGTGGTAAAGTTGCAGAAACTAAATAATACCCATTAAGGCATTGCTCATTAGGCAATGCCTTTTAATCTTTATAACCAATGCTATTTTTAAAATGGATAATCAAAAATTTCTTCACAAAAAGCTGTTGCCGCTAACCCTGTTGGCACTCTTTATATCACAAGTCAGCATTGCCCAAAAAGTAGTCCATTACGACCTGTATGTAAGAGATACGGTTGTAAACTACGCAGGCAAAGAAAAAAGGGCAATCGCTGTAAACGGGCAAATCCCAATGCCCACGCTTGAATTTACAGAGGGCGACACGGCAGAAATTGTTGTCCATAACCAGTTGAAAGAAAGTACATCCCTGCATTGGCACGGGCTATTCCTGCCCAATAAAGAAGACGGTGTACCTTTCTTAACGCAAATGCCCATAGAACCCGGCACAACCTATACTTACCGTTTCCCGATTATTCAGACCGGAACGCACTGGTATCATTCACATTCGGGCTTGCAGGAGCAGATTGGTATGTACGGCAGCTTTATAATGCACAAAAGGGCTGATGACAAAACATTCAGGAAAGGCATTGACGATTTGCCGGAAATTCCCATAATGCTAAGCGAATGGACGAACCTCAATCCCAACAATGTACACCGTATGCTGCACAATGCAAGCGATTGGTTTGCCATAAGAAAAGGCGCAACACAAAGCTATGCCGAAGCCATCCAAAGCGGTAAATTCAAAACCAAGCTGACCAACGAATGGAAACGTATGTTGGCTATGGACGTGAGCGATGTATATTACGAACGTGTGCTGATGAACGGCAATCATCATACAGACCTGAAAAGCATTGACGGCAAGCCGTTAAAAGCAGGCGACAAAGTGCGTTTGCGGATTTCTAATGGCGGTGCATCCTCTTACTTTTGGCTTCGCTACGCAGGCGGTAAAATGTCCGTAGTGGCAAGCGACGGCAACGATGTGCAACCTGTGGATGTGGACAGGCTGATTATCGCTGTATCTGAAACTTACGCGATGTAGTCGTTACCATTCCCGAAGACGGTAAAGCCTTTGAATTTATGGCAACTACCGAAGACCGTACCCAATCCACAAGCTATTTTATTGGCAGCGGTACAAAACAATATGTTGGGGAAATGCCACGCCTGAAATATTTTGAGGGTATGAAGATGATGAATGATATGATGAAGATGAACGGCGACCTTGACGATATGGGAATGAATATGAGCCTTAACCAAATGGATATGAACGTAGTAATGTATCCTGAAATTACAGGCGAAGAAAAGGGCAAGAAAGCTAAGGACAATGGGCAGCCAATGGAGCATCACGGGGAAAACCATAAAATGAATACGGACGAAGACCCCAACCGTTATAATGCCAATGCGTTGAGCAATATAGTAACGCTCAATTACGCAATGCTGAAATCGCCACACAATACCACATTGCCAAAAGATGCTCCGGTAAAAGAACTGAAATTTACCCTTACCGGAAATATGAACCGTTACGTTTGGAGTATGGATAATAAGGTCTTGGCAGAAAGCGACAAAATACCTGTAAAGAAAGGCGAGATTTTGAGGATTACCATTCACAACAACTCAATGATGCGCCACCCGATACACCTGCACGGTTTTGATTTCAGGGTGCTGAATGAGCACGGCGAAAATGCACCGATGAAAAATATAATCGACATTATGCCGATGGAAACCGATACCATCGAGTTTCTTGCCAATACCGAGGGCGATTGGTTTTTCCATTGCCATATCCTGTACCATATGATGGCAGGAATGAACAGGGTTTTTGCAGTGGACGATTATAAAAATCCCGAATTGCCCAACAAGGAAAAAGCCTATAAAATGTTACAGCGGGAAAGCAATATGCCACACTTAATGGCACAGAGCGACTTTGCCATCAACGGTATAGACGGGGAAGCTATGCTGATGAACGCCCGTTACAGTTTGGGTACAGAATGGCGTTTAGGCTACAACGATATGCACGGCTACGAAGTAGAAACCCATTTAGGACGTTACATCGGTAAAATGCAATGGCTGATGCCGTTTATCGGTTTCGATTGGCGATACCGCAAAATGGGAATGGACGAACACGAGCAAAACCTGTTCGGACAGGTCAATAAAAAGGACAACCGGGCAGCAGTCAGCTTGGGTGTAATGTACACCCTGCCAATGCTCGTTAATGTACAGGCAGAAGTATATCACGATGGGATTTTTCGTGTATCGTTAATGCGTGAGGATATACCTATCTCCCGAAGACTAAGAGCCGGATTTATGGTCAATACCGATTTGGAATATATGGCAGACCTGCGGTATATCCTGACAAGGCATATCGGTATCAGAACACACTATGATAGTGATATGGGCTTTGGTGTAGGGCTTTCGCTCATCTACTAAAGCATTTCAATACAAGATTGGGAAAGGTTGTAGCGTTGCTATGACCTTTTTGCTTTTTATAATACGGGCTAAATCAGTAAAAGTCACAAATCAAACAAGAAATATCACAATAGCAGGCTTTGGAATTATGCTGAATTTTGCAACAGTACAAAACATTATAAATAAATTTCAAAAAAATGGAAAATAGAGAATTTCAATTCAAAACCAACCTTAATTGTGGTGGATGCGTATCAAAAGTAAAAGCTGATTTGGACGGAGCGGACGGTATCTGCGAATGGAATGTAGATACAGCTAACAATGACAAAATTCTAACCGTAAAATCAGAGGGAATTACAGAAGATGAAATAGTTGCCATCGTTAAGAAAAAAGGCTTTAAAGCAGAACCTTTAATGGTTTAATACACAAGCCCTATTCAGTTTCAAAAGTGAAAGCGGATATGGCTTTCCTATAAGCATACTATAACAAACATATTGAAATGAGGTAATTTATTGTAGGATACCTGCAATTACTGCCTCATTTTATCCTTTTTATTGGTATCATACTTAAAATTCCGCTTTCAATGACAGATTATTGCCATACTATAATAAACGAATTAGACGATAGAATAAGTGAATTGACCTACGAGCAGAATAATTCATTGGTATCGTATGAAAATGCTATTGTGCTGGTATTGCAGAAGATTGAAGAGGTAAAGAAGCACATTCAAGAAAAGGGATTTAAAGATGCGGAAGAAGAAATATTGTTTTTCAAGCAGCTAAAGCCGCAGTTAGTTTCAAAACTTATCTTCTTCAATTCGATTTATAAAATTGAAACAAAAAGACCACGTGGAGGGGATAAAATTATCAGGAAATACCTCAATATTGAGCTTTCCAAAATCAAGCGGTACTTCGATGCCAATCTGGAATTTTACAAGTATTACAGAACCAACAGCACCCATCTTGATAACAAATACTTTGTACGTGGCAAACACGATATTAAGCTAAGTTTAGACACCTATTATTTTGAGGCAGACCACAATTTTACAACCTCACACGATTACAAAGTAGCCAAGATTATTGCCAATGATTTGATACAGGTTTATCTCGAAGACCAGTTGAATAACAACAGTCAGAAAAGAATTTGGGAAAACCCGCCTTTAAACTGGACGGGCAGCAAGACCTCACTCATCGAGTTGATATATTCGCTGCATTCGCAAGGTTCGATTGACAACGGTAATGCAGACATTAAAATCATAGCCAAAACCTTTGAAAATATGTTTAATATTGACTTAGGGGATTTCTATCATTCCTATCTGGAATTGAAAGCCAGAAAGATGAACCGCACAAAGTTCCTCGATAGTCTTCGGGATGCGCTCATTAAAAGGATGGACGAACAAGACGAAAAATAAAGGTAAAGTTTCACGGCTTTACCTTTATTTTTTATAAATTTGCAGTAATGATTTACAAGGTAATCAAATGAAAACAAGTGCAGTAAGCACCATTACTAAATCGTTACCGATAGTACTTCCGGTACTTGTAAACTACTCTTTATTAGCCGATTTAGGTTAAATTAATCTTTTTTTCAAAAAAAGTAGAGTTTTTATTCCTCTTAAAAAAACCTAAGAGTAAAAGGAGGTAGAAAACAAATGAGAATGATAATGCTCCAACAATATAGGAAGTATATCTACTGGTAAAATAAGCAACCCAAATGATAACAACTCCTATAAATACACTCACAAGTAGAACTTCAAAATCATTAAGTCTTTTGTCTTTGGCGGGGAGTTTTTTTAAAGTGTTTTTTAAATGAAAACCAGATATGATAATGTATACTAGCCATTGAAGATAAATTACCCTAACAAGATATGGCGACCATAAACTTTTATACGCTTTATATGGAATTAAAAACCATGCAAGAATTGCAATCAAAACAAATGGTATTATATGATAGAACCAATTTTTCTGCATGACCCGATGCTCAGCTGTTGCTGACTTAACGTATAAGTATAAAAATGGGCCTATTAGTAAGCATGCTGACAACCCTATTTGTATAAAAACTTGAGATAGATTTGGATTGAAATGAAAGAAGACTGATTTAATAATTCTTATACTCAATACAAAAAGTAATGCTCCCAGAAAGTAATTTGAAGTTGTTTTTTGCTTTGCGAAAAATGCAAAATAGAAACTCAAGAATATGCCATTAACTGCACCTAATGCACTGAACAAGAATAAAATTTGGGAGTTAAAATCCATTACTTGGTTCTTTGAGGTATATGGTTTTAACTATTTAAATCCAATACGTTTTATTGCATCATGGCTAATCTTAATAGCTTCCATAGGTTTCATGGCAAAGGTCATATCCTGCTCAATTAGATAATATTCCATGCCAGATTTTTCTTTTTCAGCAAGTATCCGGGCAAAGTCGATAGTTCCATTACCTACAGGGGAAAATTTCCCTTCTTTGTCCATGTCTTTCACATGCCAGATTTTAAAGCGACCAGGATATTTCTCAAAATAAGCTAATGGGTCTGCACCAGCTTTGGTTACCCAAAACAAATCCATCTGAAAATTCACATATTTAGGATTACAATTTTCCAATAAATAGTCAATCGGGACTATCCCTGTGCTATCTTTTTTAAACTCAAAATCATGATTGTGATAAAGTAGTTTTAAACCTGCTTCGTTGGCTTTTTCTCCTAATTCATCTAAAATATTTGCTAAATTTTCAGCGCTGCCTGTCATTCCCATCGTCATAGTTTCAGAATCAAAAGTAAAAAGCCACATTGGAGGAATTGGGACAACAAAATATTCAAATCCAGCTGCTTTTGCATCTGCCATTTCAATTTCTGCATTCTCAAGTGTAACACTACTTTGATGTGTGCCTACAGGTATTAACTTGAGTTCTTCCAAGTAAGATTTGAATTCGGCCGGTTTCATATGGTAATATTTACCATCCTTATACCCAGCTGCTTCTATGTTTTTATATCCAATTTCAGCGACTGACTTCAAAGTTGTTTTTGCATCTTCTCCCATGGCATCTCTAACGGTATATAAGGCAAGTCCACCAATTTTATTCTCTTGGTTACAAGATTGTATTAAGATTAAGGTAATAGAAAGGATAAAAAATTTGGCAAAAAATTGAAGTTGAATAGCTTTCATACATTTTGATTTTCTACAAAACTAAAAGTAAATGAATTTTTTTAATGTTTTAATTTTCTTGCACAACAACATCATAACTTGAGCTGACAAAGTCTTTTTCATTTTTCCTATCTTCGTCTTATGCTCTCTAAAAAGACAAAGTACGGACTTAAAGCATTGACATTCTTAGCCTCACAGCCAGATAGAGAGCCTGTTCAAATTGCAGAAGTTGCCAAGCATGAGAATATTTCTCAAAAGTTTTTAGAAAGCATTTTGCTGACCTTGCGAAGAAATGGATTTTTGGGCTCTAAAAAAGGAAAAGGCGGAGGATATTATTTAATTAAAGAACCTGCTGAAATTCAAATGACTTCGGTGATGCGTATCTTGGAAGGACCAATTGCCATGGTACCTTGTGTAAGTCTAAATTTTTATGAAAAGTGTGATGACTGACCCGATGAAAGTACCTGCTCGGTAAATAAATTAATGTTCAAGGTAAGGGATGCGAACCTATCCGTTTACCGAAATAGCACCTTGGCAGATTTCCTTTAAGAGCAAACGGAAAGTTTTATTCCCTTTTGATTTGATTATATAAAAGATTTTCAATGGACCATTTATTTTTTAAAGGATTGATTATATTTAGCATATTAACCAACTGAATCAAGCTCAAAACTTTCCCCTATGTTTTGATTATTGCTTTCTTTTCAATTGTTTTACTTATCATGTTGTATGACGTTCTTAGTCAATATTTAACTGGGTTGTTCGCAACACTTATTGCGATTACGTATCCTTCTGTAATTTCTCCAATTTTGATAAAGTTTAATCACTTTTTGAATCGAGATAATGGCTATTTAGGAAAGGCGCACTCGTTTTTCAATAAGTTCATCAGTAAGATAGTAATCAAATCAGGGCTTAATTTGAATCACTATGTTTATGAATTTAGAATAGGATATGATACAAAAGGTAAACTTACAATTGTCCCGTCTGAGATACTTCAATTTAGAGTTGGTACATTTAACCGTATTACGGGAACATTTGATAGAAATTTAGCTAATAATCACAAGGTTGTTACGTCGGTCACGGGAAATATAGTTAAGACAAATAGTGGTGGTTTTAAATACCTTAAATTTGATGAATTCTACATCATTAACAAGACGAAGAAGGAATATAGTACTGCATACTACCATCCAAGCGATTGCAATCATGTTGGTTGTGATTTGATAGGTATTTCTACAGAATTTCATAATAATTCAATCAAAAAATGTATATCTATTCTTAGTAGCAGAACATACAACTTTTCAAATGATTTGCGAAAGGAAAACCCTATTTTAGACAAGTATCTTGGGGATTTCAATATTGAAAAAACTGATTTTCAAAACTTAAAAAAAATAAACTACCGATAATGAAAAAACCCATCATTGGAATCTTGGTTTCCTTAATAATTACATTCACCACAACTGGACAAGAGATAAGAATAGGTGTAAATAACAAATATCCAAACCAAGAATTTGAAAACCAAGTAGCTAAAGGCAATATTAATTATATCGACGCATTTGAATATGAATTGCAAGGCCTATTGTATGCCTACTCCACTAGTCTGGATTATACAATTGAATTTATAGAAATACCCCAAAATGAACGTGAATTATCTATAATCAGTAGCTCAAAAATCAATAGCCTACTCTATACTTTTTCTTACACTCCCGAAAGATTGAAAAAGGGTATTTTGTTTTCTGATCCATACCTTCAGAATAAGGCTATAGTAGCGATATCTAATAATGCTAATCTTGATGTAGAAAGTTGGAAAGAAACAACGGTTAGAGTAGGTCATTTAAAGAATACTACCGCCGAAAGAGAACTTAAGCTTCTTAAGGATAAAAATTTTGATAATATTATTATGTTTGATTTCACTCTGCAATTAGAGTTAATAGAGGCCTTGAAGAAAAAGGAAATAGATATGGCAATTGGTGATATCAATAGGTTGCTCTACGAAATTGGTGAAGGTGATTTCCATTTTGCTGGAAATTTACCTACTAGTAGGGCAAAAATAGCAGATGACTATTGTATCGGAGTTGCTAAAGATGAGCCAGAATTAGTGATTTTTTTTAATTTATTCTTGAGAGAGAATAAAGATAGAATAAAAGGTCTTGAAAGAAAATGGTTAAACACCTCATTAGAGGATGCTTATGGTAAATATTACGGTAAAACTAAGGAAGAATTAAAGAGTTCTCTAAACAATTTGAAAATTATTTTCTTAGGTTCTGCGTTAGCTCTTTTGTTTGTTATTTTACTGCTTGGTTATCGAAATAAAAAGTTAAAAGAAAAAGCAGAATCAAATAAGGCTTCTGTCTTGGAACAAGAACTCAGAAATGTAATTGACAACACCAAGATTAAGATGGAGAGAATTCTTGATGATGATGGTATTGTCAAAGCTGGAATACAGATGTTTGATTCTGCGAATGAGAGCATTCATTATTATGGTTCTGGTGGTTTTATGTCAAGTTTAGGGACAGACAGGGATGGTAAGAATGCAGAGAGATGGTCAGACGCAATTAAAAGAACATTAAGTAGAAAAAGTAATCAAGGTGATTCTATACAATTTGTAAGAGTAGTTGATTTGCCAGAAGTCGAATTAAATGAAGAATTTGAAAAAAAATCAATTGTTGAACGAAATAATCTAAAAATTGAAGGATTTAGTACAGGTAATAATTATCCGAAATACTTAAAAAAGTATCATCGCTGGCTCTTTAATGTTTATGCACAACTTTTGAAGTATGATAATCTAAAATTATACGATTCTGCTTCAGCCGGTCTGTGGGGTTTTGGAATGATTTTTATTATTAAAGATGATAATGAGGTTTTGATGTTTATTTCAGCTGAGGGTGATAAAAAAATTGGCACAATAATACCGTCAAGTGATCTTGCAAAAGAGCTAAAAGAAAAATATGAAACTGATAAGGTAGGGCAGAGATTGACAAACCCGGATTTTACGTCAGAGAAAAAGGGTTTCTTTTTTATGGAAGCGGAGAAAGTATTATTGAAAGAGATAGATGAGGCAGGAGGGGACTTAGACTGCAATGTCCCTAAAAGTAAAGGAAGTAAAATTAAGATTCCACTCCGCGAGAAAATTGAAGAATTTTGCGAAAACAATTACAAGTAACATGTGTGAACTATATACATACATTCTTCTAGGTCTCATGGTAGGTTACATTGGTGGTTATGCCGGTATTGGCGGTGGTCCATTTCTGGTTTCGTTTCTATTCCTTTTTTGTGGAATGTCGCAACTAGCTGCCCAAGGTAATGTCCTTACTATGATGCTAGGTCCAATGAGTCTTTTGGGGGTTATCTCTTTACATAGATATGTAAAGACCATGTGGATTCAAATAACTGTTGGGGTAATTGCATATTGCGTGTTTTCATACTTAGGGGCAGAACTAGCTTTTTTTATTGGTGAAACAAATATGCGTATTTATTTTGCTATTATTTTATTTGTTATTGCGGCTATTCAATTATGGCCATTTCTAACAAAGAAAGAAAAGAGAACTAAGAATTTGAAAGAAACTATTTCCATTCCTTGGGTATTTGTTTTGGGTTCTATTACAGGTGTGGCTGGTGGTTGGTTTGGTATTGGTGCAGGTGTATTAATGGTCCCTGTTCTAATAACAATATTTAAATTGAAAAAGGAATACGCAAGAGCTTTAAGTTTGGCGATTTTGGTTCCACCCGTTAGTTATGGAGCTTACATAAAGTACAATATCGAATTAGACATTGATTGGAATTTAGTCTTAATTCTTTTCTTTAGTTATTTTATAGCGAATTATTTCGGTGCTAAAGCAGGTACAAAATCTTCTAATACTTTTTTTAAAATTATCTATTCTATAATTCTATTATCAATTGGTTTGGTTTATTTGATTTAATAAATGCTAAGAAACTTACACTATTTGTTTGCTTTTCAAGCTTCAGTGCCTTTACTTTGTATTTTGTTCATTAATAAATTGAATTGTTATCAAGAAAGGTGGAGGGATTAGACCCATTGAAACCTTAGCAACCCTTTAGCTGTAAAGAAGGTGCTACATTCTACCCTTGTCCTGAATTCATTTCAGGACCTCTTGGCGGATAAAACCGACCATACTGGGATTAGATAACCAAAAGAAAGACAAACCGTCTTACCTTTTCCTTCCTTGATAATTACAACATACTATTAACGCTATAAGCGTTGCATTGTAATATGATTAAGGATTTACTACATAAAAAAATATTGATTTTAGATGGAGCCATGGGTACCATGCTCCAACGCTATAAGTTTACCGAGGAAGATTTTCGTGGTGAGCGTTTTAAAGATTGGAAATACCCATTACAGGGAAATAATGATTTATTATCATTGACTCAATCAGAAGCAATCGCAGAGGTACATCGGAAGTACTTTGCTGCCGGAGCCGATATTGTGGAGACCAATACCTTTTCGGGTACTACAATCGCAATGGCTGACTATCATATGGAGGAATTGGTTTATGAGTTAAATTATGAATCTACCCGAATAGCCAAAAAAGTAGCGGATGAATTCACTTCTAAAGAACCTGAAAAGCCACGTTTTGTCGCAGGCAGTATTGGTCCTACAAATAAAACGGCTAGTATGTCTCCAGATGTTAATGACCCTGGTTTTCGCGCTGTTTCTTTTAATGAATTACGAATTGCATACAAGCAACAGGTAGAGGCACTTTTGGATGGCGGAGCAGATATTCTTTTAGTGGAAACCATATTTGATACGCTTAATGCAAAAGCTGCACTTTTTGCTATTGAGGAAGTGAAAGAAGAACGGAACATAGATGTTCCGATAATGGTTAGCGGAACAATTACGGATGCTTCTGGTAGGACTTTATCTGGACAAACGGCAGAAGCTTTTTTGATTTCCATTTCGCATATTCCAATTTTATCTGTAGGATTTAACTGTGCGCTAGGCGCTAAACAGCTAGTGCCACATTTAGAAGTTATTTCAGCTAAAACCAATCATGCAATTAGTGCACACCCAAATGCAGGTCTACCTAATGCTTTTGGAGAATATGATGAGTCGCCTGAGCAAATGGCGGCTCAAATAAAGGAATACGTAGAAAAAGGTTTAATAAATATAGTTGGAGGTTGCTGCGGTACAACACCGAAACACATCACGGCAATTGCTGAAGTAGTAAAAGAGTTTGAACCTAGAAAGCTGACTGTAGAAATCTAGTAGATGAAAGAAAGTAAACCAAAATACTTAAAGCTTTCCGGACTAGAACCTCTAGTGATTACCCCAGAAACCAATTTTGTAAATGTTGGTGAACGAACTAATGTAGCGGGTTCAAAAAAATTCCTTCGGTTAATAAAAGAAGAGAGATTTGAGGAGGCATTGGAGGTTGCACGTCATCAGGTAGAAGGCGGTGCCCAAATCATCGATATTAATATGGATGATGGTCTTATTGATGGGAAGGAAGCCATGATAAAGTTCCTGAACCTAGTCATTGCTGAACCTGATATTGCCAGAGTTCCCATTATGATAGATAGCTCTAAATGGGAAATTATAGAAGCAGGGTTACAAGTTGTCCAGGGAAAATGTGTGGTGAATTCCATTAGCTTAAAAGAGGGAGAAGAACAGTTTATACATCAAGCAAAACTGATAAAACGTTATGGTGCTGCTGTAATTGTAATGGCTTTTGATGAGGTTGGACAAGCGGATAATTATGATAGACGTATTGAAATTTCAAAACGCTCTTATGATATTTTGGTAAATAAGGTTGGGTTTACTCCAGAGGATATAATTTTTGACCTCAATATTTTTCCTGTAGCTACGGGAATGGAGGAGCATAAATTAAATGTGCTCGATTTTATAAATGCTACGAGATGGGTTAGAGAGAATTTACCTTATTGTAGTGTTAGTGGTGGAGTAAGTAATGTTTCCTTTTCATTTAGGGGGAATAATCCCGTGCGTGAAGCTATGCATTCGGTCTTTTTATATCATGCTATAAAAGCGGGAATGAATATAGGTATCGTTAACCCGACCATGCTAGAAGTCTATGATGATATTCCAAAAGATTTATTGGAGCATGTAGAGGATGTTATCTTGAATAGGAGGGATGATGCGACTGAAAGATTATTAGATTTTGCTGAATCCGTTGTAGGGAAAGCAAAAGAAAACAAAGTGGATTTATCTTGGAGGGAAGAAGCTTTGCAAGAAAGAATTACACGTGCCTTGGTCAAAGGTATAGACCAGTATATTGAGGAAGATGTTGAGGAAGCCAGACAAGCTTCTGATAAGCCCATTGAAGTGATAGAAGGTCATTTGATGACAGGTATGAATGTTGTTGGTGACCTTTTTGGAAGTGGAAAAATGTTTCTGCCACAAGTAGTAAAGTCTGCTAGAGTAATGAAAAAGGCGGTTGCATATCTATTACCTTACATTGAAGAAGAGAAATTGGCTAATCCTGATACAGATGATTCTGATGGAGCTAGAAAAATTTTAATGGCTACGGTAAAAGGTGATGTTCATGATATTGGAAAAAATATTGTGAGTGTTGTTTTGGCCTGTAACAATTATGAAATAGTGGATTTGGGAGTCATGGTGCCTCCTGAAAAAATAATTAACGCGGCTATAGAACACAATGTTGATGTTATTGGTCTAAGCGGTTTAATAACACCTTCTTTAGATGAAATGGTCTTTCTGGCAAAGGAGATGGAACGTCAAAATTTTAAAATTCCGTTATTAATAGGTGGTGCTACCACAAGTAAGGCGCATACGGCCGTAAAAATTGATACGCAATACAGTGAGGCTGTAGTACATGTAAATGATGCTTCCAGAGCGGTAACGGTAGTTGGCGATTTGCTTCAAAAAGAGAGTTCGCAAGGTTACAAAGATGGAATTAAACTGGATTATGAAGATTTCCGGAATAAGTTCCTAAAAAGAACCAAAAAGAAAGAATATAAATCCATAAAAAAAGCAAGAGAAAACAAATTTCAGATTGATTGGGATTCCTTAGAAATTGTAAAGCCCAACAAATTGGGTATCCAAACCATTACTGACATGGATTTGAAAGAATTGGTTCCCTACATTGATTGGACACCTTTTTTTAGAAGTTGGGACTTACATGGAAAATACCCGGATATTTTAACAGATAATGTAGTTGGAGAACAAGCCTCTGATTTATTTGCAGATGCCCAAAAAATGTTGAAAGAAGTATTAGCGGATAAGACATTAAAAGGAAAAGCCATTTTTGGATTATTTCCAGCAAATTCGGTCAATGATGATATTGAGGTAGATTGGCTTTCTTTTCATTCGAGCGGAGTCCAGGATAAAGAAAACCAGAAGGGGATTTTCCGAACCCTCCGTCAACAATTACAGCGAAGAGAAGGCGTTCCAGATTATGCCTTGTCAGATTTTATAGCGCCAAAAGAAAGTGGAAAACAGGATTATACAGGTTGTTTTTGTGTTAGTACCGGGTTTGGGACGGCAGAATTAGCTGCTGAATATGAAAAAGAACTGGACGATTATAGTGCTATTATGATAAAGGCACTGGCGGACCGTTTGGCGGAGGCCTTTGCGGAATATTTACATAAGGAAGTCCGAACAAAACACTGGGGATATGCGGCAAATGAGGATTTAAGCAATGAAGATTTAATCAATGAATCATACAAGGGCATTCGTCCAGCGCCAGGCTATCCTGCTTGCCCAGACCATCTGGAGAAATTGACTATTTGGGAAATATTGCAGGTAGAGGAAAAAATAGGTGTAAAGTTAACGGAGAGTTTAGCCATGTGGCCAGCGGCATCGGTCAGTGGGTATTATTTTGCGAATCCAGAAGCTAAATATTTTGGTTTGGGAAAAATAAAAGAAGACCAAGTTGTGGATTATGCAAACCGAAAAGGGATAGAAATTGAAAAGGCAAAAAAATGGTTGGCACCTAATATTGCAGATGATTAATCTCCTTGAAGGTTTGATAGATTGGGATTTGCGTTAGGGATTGAGGTTTTGTCGGAGCTACTTTTCTGACTTACTGTCGAAATAAAAGAAAAGTACGACTACTAAAAGCCCGGCCTTTAGGTAGCGCCATAATAAAAATAGATACTGAAGTTCAGCATAAATGAAAGTAACAGACCACATTAAAGAAGCGAACGGAAAAACACTTTTTTCCTTTGAAATTATTCCGCCAGTTAAGGGAAAAAGTATTCAAGAGCTATACAATAATATTGACCCCTTAATGGAGTTTGCCCCTCCATTTATTGATGTTACTACTTCTAGGGAAGAGTATGTATATATTGACCGTGATGGTTTGTTGGATAAGAAACTAACTCGAATGCGCCCTGGGACATTAGGTATTTGTGCTTCAATAACTCACAAATATAATGTGGATACAGTACCTCATGTACTTTGCGGTGGATTTACAAAGGAAGAGACAGAATATTTATTGGTTGATTGTCATTACTTAGGGATTGATAATGTAATGGCGCTCCGAGGTGATGCAATGAGAGAGGAAAAGTATTTTGAACCAACTAAAGGTGGGCATAAATATGCGTCAAGTTTAGTGGCTCAAGTGCAACAATTAAATTGTGGAAATTATTTGCACGAAGTTATAGAAACGGATAATTGCGCTAATTTTTGTATTGGGGTTGCCGGATATCCTGAAAAACATATGGAAGCTCCTTCTTTAAAGTCAGACCTAAAAAGATTGAAAGAAAAAGTGGATTTGGGAGCTGATTATGTGGTGACCCAAATGTTTTTTGATAATAAAAAGTATTTTGAATTTGTGGATGAGGCTCGTAAAATGGGTATTGAGGTACCAATAATTCCAGGGATTAAACCCATTGCGGTCAAACGCCATTTACAATTACTTCCCCAAGTTTTTAGAGTGGACATACCTGAGGAATTAGTTGGCGCAGTTGAATCTTGCAAAACAAATAAGGATGTTCGCCAAGTTGGGGTGGAATGGTGCATTCAACAATCAAAAGAGTTGAAAGAAGCTGGTGTTCCAGTACTGCACTATTATTCTATGGGAAAATCCGATAACATTAGAGCAATAGCCAAAGAAATTTTCTAGAAATACTTTAGAATTTTATACAAATACGATCGCTGAAAAGACTATGTATTTAGGGTGAACTACTCAAATCTAAATAGTACTTTTACACTTCATGAAGTACCTACTGCCACTCTTTTTTCTAGGATTTTCCCTAATGGGTCTTTCTCAAGAAGACAAATCTTCAAGAAAATATGTGTTGGACCTGAGTCAATTTAATGGCTCAATCCTATTGCACAATACGGACATTTCCCATCTAATAACCGAACACCCTGGCGGTTTAATTTTAGGTTTTAACCGGAAGAGGTTCGGAGAAGAAGAGTGGGAGTCAGAGTTTGGTTACCCAGATACCGGTTTTACGTTTGCATATCAAGACATGAAAAACCCAGTTTTAGGTAAAAATTATGGAGTATATGCCCATTATAACTTTTATTTTCTAAAACGTAATGTTCAGTTTAGAATAGGGCAAGGGGTAGCATATAATACAAATCCATATGATAGGAATACCAACTTTAGAAATAATGCTTACGGTTCGCATTTACTTAGCTCCACGATGGTGATGTTAAATTACCATAAAGAGAATTTGGTGGCAGGTTTTGGATTTAAAGCGGGATTCTCTTTAATTCATTATTCCAATGCCAATTTTAAAGCTCCAAATACTTCAACAAATACAGCCGCTTTAAATTTTGGATTTACCTATGATTTAGATAGAGGAATGCAATATGAATATATCCCAAGAGTGGCTCGAGAGAAACTTACAGAACCTTTACGTTATAACCTTGTTCTAAGAGGCGGTTTAAATGAAAGCGATGTCATTAATTCAGGCCAATATGGATTCGTGATTTTATCGGCGTATGCAGATAAAAGACTAGGTAGAAAAAGTGCTATACAATTTGGAACAGATATATTCTTTTCCAATTTTTTAAAAGAGTTGATTCGTTTTCAATCTACTTCATTTCCTGAAATGAATGTAGATGCTGATGCCGATTTTAAAAGAGTTGGACTTTTTATCGGCCATGAATTATTTATTAATAAAATGAGTATTCTAACCCAATTAGGGTATTATGTATATTATCCTTTTGATTTTGAGGGAAAAGTTTACAATAGGATTGGATTAAAAAGATATTTTGGCGATAAGGTGTTTGGAAGCATCACCTTAAAATCGCATGCCGCCGCAGCTGAGGCTGTTGAATTTGGGATAGGAGTACGTCTATAAGCTTAAAAGTTTACGGTTTATATGTTTAAGGGTTTAACATTGTTTGATTTTTTGTTGGTAAAGGGAAGAAGACTTTTTTTCCTTAAATCAAGCTGTCATACTGAGCTTGTCGAAGTATTTTCAAAGAACAATGTCAATAGATTTTTTAGATTGGTAGTTTTTTGTTTCTGGTTAGTTTCTTGTAATTCTGAAAATGCTCCAGATTGTTTTCAAAATGCTGGGGATCTAATCCGTGTAGAAACTGTGGTTCCCTCTTTTTCCAGTATTACTGTTTTTGAAAACTTGAACGTAGTCTTAAAACAGGGTGAAGAACAAAAAGTAGAATTGGAAACAGGAGAGTTTCTGTTGAATGATGTTTCAGCTGAGGTTGAAGGCAATAGATTGGTTTTAAGAAATGAGAATATTTGTAATTATGTCCGTGCTTATGGTTTAACTACAGTCTATGTAACTTCCCCAAATATTGAAGAAATAAGAAGTAGTACAGGACTACTGATTTCAAGCGATGGAGTTTTGAACTATCCCAGCTTAAGTCTAATTTCAGAAAGTTTTAACAACCCTGAAACGGAAACTACTGATGGCTCTTTTGAATTGAAATTAGCTTCTGAAACCGTTTCTATAGTTGTTAATGGTATTGCTTATTTTAAACTATCGGGTACTGCAACTAACTTTAATATTACAATAGCTGCAGGAGATTCAAGGGTTGAAGCAGAGAATTTAATCGCTCAGAATGTAGGCATAAATCATCGTGGCTCCAATGATATTTTTGTAAATCCCCAAGAACGTATTTCGGGTGTTATTAGAGGTTATGGAGATGTAATTAGTAGTAATAGGCCGCCAGAAGTTGCTGTTGAAGAACTTTTTAATGGGCGTTTGATTTTTAAGGAATAGCCCCATCTATCCATAAGGTTTCTTCATTTCTAGTTGAAAATTACACTTTGTAAATCTGTATTTCTCATTACTTTCGAAACTTCAAACTTATAATTTGAGTTTCTTGTTCACATATTTAAAAAACCTATTCGTCCCTTCATCTAAAATTGATTCTTTGGAGGGACTCTCTGGTTTATCAAATACTGAGGCTATTCTATCCAATCTAGTTTTCGAGAAGAAAGTTCCTGGAATAGCTGTAACCATTACAAAAGATAATCAAGTTGTAATTCAAAAAGGTTTAGGTTATGCAGATGTAGAGAATAAGGTTCTAGTTAATCCAAAAGAAACCATTTTCAGAATAGCGAGCATCTCCAAATGTATTACCGGTTTAGCTTTAGGTAAAATGGTTGAAGAAGGGATTGTAGATTTTGATGATTCATTTTACAAACATGTTCCTTACTATCCTAAGAAAAAGTATGATTTCACACTACGACAATTAGCAAGCCATACAGCTGGAATAAGGGCATACAGAGGTAAAGAATTTGCTATGAACAAATCTTTTTCTATAAGAGAAAGCCTAGAAGTTTTCCAGGATGAACCATTGGTTTTTAAACCAGGTACGGGCTATTTGTACAATAGCTTTGACTTTGTATTATTGTCCTTGGCTATGCAAGAAGCAAGTGGTATACCTTTTGAAGCGTATGTACAAGAAAAAATCCTTGAACCGCTTGGTATGCTAAATACTTATTTCGATTTGAGTAGAAATAAAAATCAAGCAAAATTTTATACCAAAACCCCAATGGGATTTAAAACAGCAATAGCGGTAAATAATTTCTACAAACTTGCAGGCGGAGGCTATTTATCCACAAGTGATGATATTGCCAAATTGGGACAAGCTATACTGGAACAAAAATTGTTGAAATCAAAAACGTACAAACAACTACTAACTTCTCAAAAAGTTAATGGAAAATTGAGCTATTATGGTCTAGGGTTTCAGGTAAGTCAAGATAAATATGGTAGGTGTTTTGTTGGTCATGTAGGGAGTAGCGTAGGGGCCTACTCCAACTTTTTTGTATATCCAGATGAAAAAATAACAGTCTCAATTTTAGTTAATTGTACAGATTCCAATGTGCAAAATGAACTTGACCATATAATTGCAGAACAGCTTAATATGCATTTTTGAAACATTCAAATAACCTAAAAAAGACAATTCAACTAGATTTTTGAGCAATACATAGAGAAATATAGTATGACGTAGGTCAAAAACATAATTTTGTGTTAAAGGAAGTTATCTAAATGAAAAAATGTGTCATACTTTTTGCTCTGCTGTTAGTAGCCATTTGTTTGTTTAAATTTAATAGTTCAGATAATGTAGATGCTAATGACAAGCTTACTCCAAAAGAATTAGCTTCTATTTCCGAAAATGAAGGGATAGCTAAAAATTAGTTTTAGCTAAAAGCTTTATTAAAATTTCATCTTACCTGTTTTTTGTTTTGTCTTAAGATTTTTGTGAACTTTAATCAAAACTTGGAAAATGAAACTATTTAGATTTCTTTTTGTTTTACTACTAATCACATCTTCCTTAGCGGCGCAAAACAAAACAGATTCATCTACTTTAATTCTGGAGTTTGAAGATGAAAGTTATAAGGAACTTACACTTTCTGAATGGAAAAAGTTCAAAAGTCTAGAAAAGAAGTTGGCGTTGACCAAAAACCCCAAGTCTAATCAAGATTTGCAATTAAGAAGCTATACAAGAGACTCTATTCAGATATTGGGGGTAAAACTTATGGCAGTTAAACTTCTAGAAGAAAAAAAACTTTTAGAAAAGGACATCAAGGAGAATACGCAATATTATTTGTCATTCATAGAAGAACTTCACAACAGTGGTATACCCCAATCAGAATATCTTTTTCTTGAGGAAAAAATTGCTTATCTAAACCAAGGAATCTTAGAAAAACAACTAACTCAAAGTAGATGGACGATTATTGGGCTATTAATTTTATGCCTAGGGTTGATAGGTGTTGCTTTTCAATTAAAAAAGAAACAACAAAGAGATAATATTCCCGAGTTGAGTCGACAAGAGGTAACAGTGAGAAATTTAATCATGCAAGGCAAATCCAATAAAGAGATTGCAAATGAACTTTTCATTAGTTTGAGTACGGTTAAATCACATATTACCAACCTTTATGGTAAGTTAAACGTGACTAATCGGAGAGAACTATTACAAAAAAGTACGGGTGCTAGTACCTAATTCAGACCCCAAAAATTCTCCTAGAGGCTAGATTACAAATTTACTTTGTCTCAAAACGTACAAGTCTTGAGATTAGCGGCTTTAATATTTTTATTGATTTCTTCTGCGATAAGTGCCCAAGAATATTTTAAGATAGAGGGTGAAGTCTATGATGAGAATGGAAATATAGTTTCTATAGGTGATGTGCTACTACTTAAAATAGAGGACAAGACCCTTGTAAAGTATATGACACTGATTGAAGGGAATTTTCTGTTCGAGAATATTCCTAACGGAGATTATGTAATTCAAATAAATGTTCTGGGTTTTGAGTCTTTCGAAGAAAATCTAGTTCTCAATAAAAACACTATCCTATCCATAGCCTTGAGTGAAAGTACCATACAACTTAATGAGGTCGAAGTTGTTGCAGCAAAAAACCCTATAGCATATGAAGCGGGAAATTTAAAGGTAGATGTTCAAAATCAGTATTTCTCGTCCATACCCGACCCAGTTGATTTAATGTCTAGGCTTCCAGGAGTACAGATTTCAGCCGATAGAGAATCAATATCGATAATGGGCAAAGGTAATCCGCTTATTTATTTGGGTAATCAACGTATTTCGATGGAGGAGTTCACAGCATTAGCTATTGATGGTATAGCCACTATTGAAATTATAAATAATCCATCAGCAAAATATGAGGCTGATGGTCGCGCTGTACTTTTGGTAAAGCTAAAGAAAATGGCACAAAGTGGTTTTCAAGGTAGCCTACAAGAAACAGCCTCCCAAAAGCGAAATTTCAACAACTATTTAACTTTTAATTCCAGCTACTCCAAAAAGAGCTGGACTTTACGAGGAAATTTGGCATACAATCAATTACAGCAATGGGAAAGTAACAGCTTTTTATTTGAAATTCCGGAACGGGAGGTATCCGTAGATTACCTAGTGCTTATTCCAAAAAATATTCGAGTACAGCTCAATGGTGGTTTTGGAGCTTACCTTCAATGGAACGATACAGATTATGTTTCGTTAAATGCATCAGCTCGCTTACAGACTGATGATGCTCCCTTTTTTACAGATACTTTTATTATGGATAGGGAAGATGAAGAATTCATTCGAACAAATACCAACAATGATAACAGTAAGGATTACTACAGTGCTTCTTTTAACTTCAATAAAAAATTGAGTAATAGTTGGAATTTATTTTCGGGAGCCCAATATTCAGGTTTTCGGCAGGTTTTGGATACTGAAATTCAAAATAATATTAATAACTCATCATTTGCTTTAGACCAAACTAGGGAGCAAGAATACAGCATTAATTCTTTAGCATTTCGTTTGGATGTGGAAAAGGATATTTCTAAAAGTGTGAAATGGGAATCGGGGATTAATATCAGTCGGGCCAAAGCAGATGCTTTTACTGAAATAGTAGAACCTTTAGTTAATGAAGAAACCTTTATTGATTTTAAATATGATGAGGATTTATATGCGGTATATAGCACTGTATCAGGTAAAATAGGTAAAAAAAATAATTTTGAAATGGGGATGCGTATTGAGCACAATGAGGTTAATGGCGAGGTTGCTACGGAAGATTCCCCAGTTATTTCTAGGTCGAATACCAATCTTTTTCCCAAAGCCAATCTCTCAATTACAATTGATAGTACACAAACTCTCAACTTAAATTACGCAAGAAGCATTCAAAGGCCAGATTTCTCTAGGGCAAGCTCTATTACGGTTTTTATAAATCCGTTTTTAGAAGGCTCTGGCAATGTCAATTTAAGACCAACCTTGACCAATGAAATATCCGTGAATTACCAAAAGGGGAATAAATCACTATTTTTTAATTACTATCAAAATCAAAACCCAACTAATTTTACTATTGCTTATGATACGCAAAATGATACAGGGGTACTGTCATTGGTAAATTTGGAAAAAGAAAGAGGGTTTTATGCAGGCGTCACATTGCCCTATACCAAAGGAATATGGACTTCAAACAATACGGTAACCTTGAATTATAATCGTTTAATAGATAGTAGAGCTTCTTTTTCTTCTACTAAACCTTATATATATATTTATACCAATCATCAGTTGAAAGTAGCAAAAGATATGACTTTGGTATTGTGTGCATGGACCTTGGGTAGAAGACAAGAAGGTATCTTTAAAAGAAATGGCCTCACAGTATTTGAAGCGTCTTTATCAAAAACTTTTTTAAAAAAATGGGATTGTACCCTACGTTTTAATGATATCACCAGAGCGATGAACTTCGAGGAAAGCTATGCAGTAGATGGTGTTATAGCGGATGGAGTTTATTTTGGAGATGTGAGGGAAATTGCCCTTTCCTTAAAATATAGATTTGGTTCAAAAAATAATCCCAATTTTAAAAATAAAGATGTTGACGGAAATATTGACAGAATAAAATAAAAGCCATATCAGTTGGTTAGCTCAGTAAACAAACTCTCTAAGTTTTTATTCTTTCTGCTCAACTGCAATGTTTTTAATTTGTTCTCATGAGCAAAATCAAAAACTACTGGTCGCATATCCTCTGAGGTATTAAAGGTAATTTCATAAACAAAACCACCAGTATTTTTGACCTTGGATACATTTGATAATTTGTTTAGTAGTACTTCTTCTACCCGATAATCAAATTCTACCTCTACTATTTGATTTTCGTCTTCTCTTAGGTCTTCCAGTTTTTTGTCTACAACTAACTTTCCTTTATTGATAATTATGACTCGGTCACAAACAGCTTCAACTTCTTTCATGATGTGGGTTGAGAGTAAAATGGTTTTCTCTTTTCCAATTTCCCGAATCAATTTTCGGATCTCGATTAATTGATTAGGATCAAGGCCAGTAGTTGGTTCATCTAAAATCAGTACATCAGGATTGTGCAGTAGTGCAGCTGCCAAGCCTACACGTTGGCGATACCCTTTTGATAATTGCCCTATTTTTTTATGTGCCTCAGGATTTAATCCTGTTTGTGCTATAACTTCGTTGATTCGGTTTTTTTCAACTTTATACACATCAGCATTAAAGGCCAAATATTCTTTAACAAACATCTCTAAATACAAAGGATTGTGCTCAGGTAAATAACCAATACTTTGTTGGACTTTGGTTTTCTCCTGCTGTACATCAAACCCATTTACGGCAGCTTCACCGGAATTTGCTTTATGGTATGTAGTCAGCACTCGCATCATAGTGGATTTTCCAGCTCCATTGGGACCTAAAAAACCAACTATTTCACCTTTATTTATAGAAAATGAAATGTTACTAAGAGCTTCCTGAGTTCCAAATTTTTTGGTAATGTTTTTTACTTTAATAGACATTAATTCAAATTTCAGTTCAAAAATAATATATTCCTGTTTGCGAAATCAGTTTTCATATTCATAAAAAAAATAGCGATGATCCTATCTATCTTCAACGAATGTTTTAATTATTCAAAAAATTCAAAAAACTTAACTATTATCTTTGATTTCTCGATTGAATGCCTAATCTTAGCTTAGAATTACAACAAAATGACTAATACGTATTTCTGGAACGGTTTTTATTTCTATTTCTTTTTTAAAAGAAGTACGGGACTGTTCTAACATACGCTAAGTATAAAAAACAATGAGGTCCTGATATTAATCAGGACTTTTTTTTGTAATGAATTTAAAAATAGCCATACAGGGAATAAGGGGAAGTAATCATCATCAAGTCGCTAAGGACTTTTTTGGTGAAGGTATCGAACTTGTGGAATGTTTGTCTTTTGATAAGTTAATAGCCTCTCTTTTAAATGGTAAGGCTGATAAGGGCGTAATGGCTATTGAGAATTCGATTGCTGGGAGCATTATCCCGAATTATAATCTAATCTACCATAATAAAATCCACATTATTGGGGAATACTATTTAGGTATTCATCACAACCTAATGGTTAAAAAGGGAATTACCATTGATAATATCAAAGAAGTACACTCACATCCTATGGCACTTTTACAGTGTAAAGAGTTTTTTAAAACATTTCCAGATATTAAGTTGGTAGAGGATGTAGATACCGCAGAAACTGCAAAAAGAATTCAAGAAAAGGAGTTGACCAAAATAGGTGCTATAGCACCTAAAGTAGCAGCAGAACTATATGATTTGGAAATTATTGCTCCAGGAATACAGACAATTAAAAATAATGCAACCCGCTTTATAATTCTTAAAAAACAAAATAAAGTACTGCCAAAAGAGGAAATTAATAAGGCATCACTTCGCTTTATTACAGATCATAAACGAGGTAGCTTGGCTACAGTATTAAATGTAATGAGTGATTGTAACATGAATTTGACTAAGATTCAGTCCTTACCAGTTATTGAAACACCATGGAAATACGCATTTTTCGTGGATGTGACATTTGATGCTTATGCAGATTTTGAAAAAGGAAAAGCTTTATTGAACATTATGTCTGAAGACTTTAGGGTTTTGGGAGAATATAAAAATGCATTGAAGTTATGATAACGGCAGATAGGTTAAAATCAGTTCAAGAGTATTATTTCTCTAAAAAATTACGTGAAGTTAGAGGATTAATTGCTGATGGTAAGCCCATTATAAATATGGGTATTGGCAGTCCAGATTTGGCACCTTCAGAAGAAGTTTTAGATATTTTAAAGGACGCGGTTAGAGACCCAGGAGCTAGTCAATATCAAAGTTATCAAGGCTTGCCAGAGCTTAGGGGAGCAATTGCATCTTTTTACAAAACTAAATTTGTAGTAAAAGTAAATCCAGAAAACGAAATTTTACCCTTAATGGGGTCAAAAGAGGGTATTATGCACGTTAGCATGGCATTTTTGAATGCTAGGGATGAGGTTTTAATTCCAAATCCTGGGTATCCAACATATGCCTCGGTCACTAAACTAGTAGAAGCCATACCACGTACATATGATTTAAAAGAGGAAAATGCCTGGTTTCCTGATTTGAATGAACTTTCAAAACAAGACTTGTCAAAAGTAAAGTTGATGTGGGTGAGCTATCCACATATGCCAACTGGAGCAAAGGCATCTAAAGAGCAGTTAACAAAATTGGTAGCTTTTGCAAAAGCCAATGATATTTTATTGATAAATGACAATCCATACAGTTTTGTTCTTAACGATAACCCTATCAGTATTTTATCTATTGATGGGGCAAAAGACTGCTGTTTGGAGTTAAATTCTTTAAGCAAAACCTTTAATATGGCTGGTTGGCGTGTAGGGATGGTTCTTGGAAATGCCGAAAACGTCAATTCGATTTTAAAGGTGAAAAGTAATATGGATTCCGGCATGTTTTATGGAATTCAGAAAGGAGCTATAGCTGCGCTACAAAGTGGAAGTGATTGGTTTACAAATCTAGATACGGTATATAATAGCAGACGAAAATTACTTTTTGAATTGGTAGATAAAATCGGTGCCACCTATGATAGCAATGCAGTAGGGATGTTTGTTTGGGCCAAGCTGCCTGAAGGTTCAAAATCGTCTGAAGAGTATATAGATGGCTTACTGAATGATAAAAATATTTTCATAGCTCCCGGGACAATTTTTGGCAGTAATGGGGAAGGATATATTCGGTTCTCACTATGTGTAAAAGAAGAAAAAATTAAAGAAGCAATTGACAGATTTTAAACAATGAAAGTAGTAATAATCGGCGTTGGATTAATAGGAGGCTCTTTTGCAAAAGATTTAAGGAAGTTGCATGCTAATGTTCAAATTATTGGAGTGGATGCAAGTACCGAACATTTAGATAAGGCTGTGACATTAGGGCTAATTGATGAAAAATCAGATTATGGTGCCTTATCAAATGCAGATATGGTATTTGTTGCCATACCTGTAGACGTTTTGGTAACAGAAATTCCAATAATCTTAGATAAGGTCGGAGATGAAACTATGGTTTTTGATGCAGGTTCAACAAAGTCAATGGTATGTAAAGCAATAGAAGACCATCCAAAACGAAGAAATTTTCTTGCCTGTCACCCCATAGCTGGAACAGAGTTTTCGGGTCCTGAAGCTGCTGTAGAAAATCTTTACAAAGGAAAGACCAATATCATATGTGAGGTGGAAAAGACTGCTTTTAAACTTCAAGAAAAAGCTTTACAGCTTTTTCAAGATATGGGAATGCGCATACGCTATATGAATGCAAAAGCGCATGACAAACACATTGCATATGTTTCTCACCTGTCGCATATTAGCTCTTTTATGTTAGGAAAGACGGTTATTGAAAAAGAAAAGAATGAGCGTGATATTTTTGATATGGCTGGGAGTGGATTTGAAAGCACAGTACGGTTGGCAAAAAGCTCTCCAGCCATGTGGACACCCATTTTTGAACAGAACAAGGAAAATGTAATCGAAACTTTAGCGGAATATATCCAAAATCTTGAAGCCTTTAAGAAATTGATTGAAGAAGATGATTTTGGAGCAGTGTATGCAGAAATGGATAACACAAATAAGATAAAACAAATTTTAAACGGAATACCACTTACAAAATAGAATACACCTATGGAAAATTCAAAAGAAATGAGAACATGGTTAGATGATATGGCTTTACCACATCCTTTGGTTATTGCAGGACCATGTAGTGCAGAAACGGAAGGTCAAGTGCTTAAAATCGCACATGAGCTTAAAGATACCGATGTAAATTATTATCGTGCAGGTATCTGGAAGCCTAGGACCAGACCAGGAAATTTTGAGGGTGTTGGTGCCATAGGTTTAAAATGGCTACAGAAAGTAAAAGAAGAAACTGGATTAAAAACTGCTACTGAAGTTGCTAACAAAGCTCATGTAGAGTTAGCTCTTGAGCATGATATTGACTTGTTGTGGATTGGAGCACGTTCTACGGTCAGTCCCTTCATAATGCAGGATTTAGCCGATGCTCTGGAAGGAACTGATAAAATCGTTTTGGTAAAAAACCCAGTAAATCCAGATTTGGCATTATGGCTGGGAGGAATAGAGCGATTACATACTGCGGGCATTAAAAAGTTGGGGGCTATACACAGGGGTTTTTCAACCTATCAAAAAACAAAATATCGTAATATTCCAGAGTGGCAATTGGCAATTGAATTTCAGAATAGATTCCCGGATTTACCATTGATTAATGACCCATCTCACATTACAGGAAAAAGGGATATGATTTTTGATGTTTCTCAAACCGCATTGGATTTAAATTTTGATGGGTTGATGATTGAAACCCATACAGACCCGGATAATGCCTGGAGTGATGCTGCACAGCAGGTAACACCTAAACGATTGGTACAGATTATGCAAGATTTAAAAATTAGAAAAGAAACAGATGAGGAAGCTGAGTACAATACCAAACTTAGTAATCTAAGGGCCCAAATAGATGTTATAGACAATCAATTAATTGAAACTCTTGGCGAAAGAATGAAAGTGTCTGATGGTATTGGGAAGCTTAAAAAGCAAAAGAACGTTGCAGTTTTACAAACCAATAGATGGAATGCTATTCTGGGTAAAATGATTCTAGAAGGAGAGTCAAAGGGATTAAGCGAAGAATTTGTGCTTAGAATGTTCAAGGCAATTCACCAAGAATCTATTAATCATCAAGAAAAGATTATTAAGGCATAGTATTATTTTATTAAAATATGACTAAATAAAAAAGCCCCAATTTTAAATTGGGGCTTTTTTATTTGGAAAAAGAAATCTTACTTTTTAAAGATATATCTCGTAATAAAAATACCTTTACCATCACCCTTGCCACCTTCACTTTCAACGGCACTGGTAACGAATGCAAGTTCCCAACCATTGGCAACCATATCATTGATCATAGATGTTAACAAAGCATCATTGGCAGCAATATTCTGAAAACGAATACCGCCAATATTGTAGAAGTTCAATAATTTGGTTTCCTCAAAATTCTTAACTCTAATCTCACCTCTTTTTGATTTGTTTCTCGTGTTGTCTTCATCAGTTTGTACACTAGTGTATTCACGATAGTCTTTATCTTCAAGGGCATTGACAATTCTTGATCTACCTAACCCATTGGGAACAATAGATTCTACACTGGTAATAACTTTAAATTGTTGAGCATTCATTTCAAAAGTTGAAGCCAAAGCGATAAAGGCAATAAAAAGTACTTTTTTCATAATTGATTTGTTTTTGTTGATTATGACTTATCAAGTTTAATACCATTTTTTAAGAAAAGAAAATTGTTTCTTTGTTATTCTATGAATTGTTATCAACATGCCTCTTAATGAAGGGAATCGTTTATAAATCTACAGGAAGTTGGTACACCGTTAAATCGGAAGAAGGCAACTTTTACGATTGTCGTATAAAAGGTAAATTTCGAATTAAGGGAATAAAGAGTACCAATCCAATAGCTGTTGGGGATATTGTATTGTTTGAGTTGGAAAAAAAGGGGGACGAAACTATTGGTATTATTCATGAAATTAAGGAAAGAAAGAATTACATTATCCGAAAATCGGTCAATCTTTCTAAACAGACCCACATTATTGCAGTTAATCTTGACCAAGTTTTTTTAATGGTCACTTTAAATAACCCAACTACTTTTAGCAGTTTTATAGATCGTTTTTTAGTAACTGCTGAAGCCTATGAAATCCCTGCAATTTTACTATTCAACAAAATAGACTCTTATGATAATAAAGAAAAAGAGGAAGTAGATTATTTATTACAACTCTATAAGGATATTGGTTACCAATGTATTGAAATTTCAGCTAAAAATGGAATTAATGTAGATTTGGTAAAAGAATTGATGAAAGATAAAATAAGTATGTTTTCAGGTCACTCTGGAGTGGGAAAATCCACTTTAGTGAATGCTTTGGAGCGTGGACTGGCATTGAAAACTGCAGAAATCTCCGAGCAGCATCTGCAAGGGCAGCACACGACTACATTTGCAGAAATGTACGACCTTTCCTTTGGGGCTAAAATTATCGATACACCGGGTATCCGTGGTTTTGGAATTGTAGATATGGAAAAGGACGAAATAGGGGATTATTTTCCAGAATTTTTTGAACTAAAATCCGAATGCAAGTTCAATAACTGTATGCATTTAGATGAACCTAAATGTGCTGTTAAAAAAGCACTTGAAAATAATCAAGCTTCTTGGAGCAGATACCGCAGTTATGTTCAGATGGTAAACGGAGAAGATGAGAATTACAGAGTAGATATTTATAAGGAACAATAATGCGTGCAGTTGTACAAAGAGTGTCTAGAGCCAGTGTTACTGTAGATGGCAATTTAATTTCAAAGATTTATAAAGGACTCTTGGTTTTAGTTGGTATTGAAGATTTAGATAGCACTGAAGACATTGTTTGGCTTTCAAGAAAGATTGTAAACCTTAGGATATTTAATGATGAGGAAGGTGTAATGAACAAATCCCTTCATGAGATTGATGGAGAAGCAATTATTGTAAGTCAATTTACTTTGCATGCTTCTACAAAAAAAGGGAACAGGCCTTCATATTTAAAGGCTTCAAAACCAAAAATTGCTATTCCATTGTATGAAGAATTTGTAAATCAATTTGAACAAGAATTGGGTAAAAAAGTTGGGACAGGTATTTTTGGTGCTGATATGAAGGTGGAATTATTGAATGATGGTCCAATTACTATCGCAATTGATACTAAAAACAAAGAATAATGAACATACAAGACTCCCAAAAAGCTGTTGATGATTGGATTAAGAACCATGGAGTGCGATACTTCAACGAGTTGACCAACATGGCACAATTAACTGAAGAGGTTGGTGAAGTTGCACGAATTATTGCGCGTCGTTATGGGGAACAAAGTGAGAAAGAATCTGATAAGGGTAAAGATTTGGGCGAAGAGTTGGCAGATGTTTTATTTGTGGTATTATGTTTGGCCAACCAAACCGGCATAGATTTACAACAAGCTTTTGATAAAAAGTTAGATTTAAAAACAAAACGTGATCACGACCGTCATCAAAATAATCAAAAGCTCAAATAAAGTTATATTTGAGCTTTTATTTTCACCAATCTAAGTAGGCAATTTTGAAACTTCATCTTTCCGGTCCATCGGATATAGTATTAAATACTGAAATAAAAATAACGGGATCTAAAAGCGAAACCAATAGGTTGCTTTTGCTTCAAGCACTTTTTCAAAACATTACGATTGCTAATCTTTCCAATTCTGATGATGCCCAAGTGATGGAAAAAGGCCTTAAAATTTCTAAGGGAGAAGTAGATATTCACCATGCGGGCACAGCAATGCGTTTTCTTACTTCTTATTTTGCTATTAGTGAAGGAAAAGAGGTAATTTTGACCGGTTCTGACCGAATGAAGGAGCGACCCATAAAGGTATTGGTAGATGCGCTTATAAGTATGGGGGCGGATATTTCTTATGCTGGGAATGAAGGTTACCCACCATTAAAAATAAGGGGTAAAAATCTAGAGAAAAGTACGGTAAGTTTACCCGCCAACATTAGTAGTCAATATATTTCATCCCTAATTTTAGTTGCACCTAGTTTAGAAAAGGGGTTAGAAATCGAGTTAGTAGGTAAAATTACTTCGGTGCCTTATATCAAAATGACCTTAGCTTTATTAAAAGAAGTAGGTATAGATTCTGATTTTGTAGGGAATAGTATTAGAGTGTATCCAATGGAAAAAGTAGCTGCTAAGGACTTGGTAGTGGAATCAGATTGGAGTGCTGCAAGTTATTTTTATAGTATTGTAGCACTCTCAGGAGTAGGAAGTGAGATTAAACTTTCCAGTTACAAAAAGAGCTCTTTACAAGGGGACAGCATACTATCTAAGATTTATGAAGCTTTTGGTGTAAAAACTACTTTTCTAGAAAATTCAATACTACTAAAAAAGGAGGATGAACTAAAACCTAAGACTTTCAGCTTAAACCTTAGAAATGCTCCAGATATAGCACAGACTATTGCGGTAACCTGTTTGGGCTTGGGAATGGACTGTCATTTGACAGGCTTACATACTTTGCCTATAAAAGAGACCGATAGATTGGCAGCTATGAAAATAGAATTGGAAAAACTAGGTGCTGAGGTTGCGATTACTTCGGAAAGCCTCACACTTATGACTTGTAAAGTCCTTAAAAAGGATATAGCAATAGATACTTATAATGACCATAGAATGGCAATGGCTTTTGCTCCAATAGCATTTAAAACAGATTTATTTATCAATGATGCAGGTGTAGTTTCAAAATCATATCCAGATTTTTGGAAGGATATGAAAACTATTGGAATTACAGTAAATAAGGTCTAATTCCGAATTAATTGTAGAATTGCTTGACAACCCCTATCCCAAGATTGTATATTTGCCATCTTTGAAAAAAACCAAATAGATTCCATGAAATTATCAAACTTCAATTTTGAGCTTCCAAAAGAATTATTAGCAGAATATCCCGCAGAAAATAGGGATGAATCTAAATTGATGGTCATTCATCGGGAAACCGGAAAGATTGAACACAAAATGTTCAAAGACATGATTGACTATTTTGATGAAGGAGATGTAATGGTACTGAATAACACCAAAGTGTTTCCTGCTAGATTATACGGTAATAAGGAGAAGACAGGTGCACGTATTGAGGTTTTTTTACTTCGTGAATTAAATGAGGAGCAACGTCTTTGGGATGTTTTGGTCGATCCCGCTAGAAAAATAAGAATTGGTAATAAATTATACTTTGGAGAGGACGAAAGCTTGGTGGCCGAAGTAATTGATAATACTACTTCTAGAGGTCGTACACTTCGTTTTTTGTATGACGGTTCATATTTAGATTTTAGAAGAAAATTGAGGCAGTTGGGAGAAACACCATTGCCAAAGTACATAAAAAGGGATGTTACTCCAGAGGATGAAAGTCGTTACCAGACCATTTATGCAAAGCATGAAGGCGCAGTAGCAGCACCCACTGCCGGTCTACATTTCTCTAAGCACCTTTTAAAAAGATTGGAGATAAAAGGACTTGATTTTGCCGAAGTTACTTTGCACGTAGGATTGGGTACGTTTAACCCAGTAGAGGTTGAGGATTTGTCCAAACACAAAATGGACAGCGAAGAATTGGTGATTGATGAAAAAGCTACTGATATTGTAAATAATGCAAAACTCGAAAAGAGACGTATTTGTGCTGTAGGTACTACCGTTATGCGTGGATTGGAAAGTGCAGTATCTTCTGACCATATGTTGAATACATTTGAAGGATGGACGAACAAATTTATTTTCCCTCCCTATGATTTTAGTATTGCCAATTGTATGGTTACCAATTTTCATTTGCCAAAATCAACTTTATTGATGATGGTCTCAGCGTTTATGGGCCATGATTTAATGAAAAAAGCATACAAACAGGCAATTTTGGAACAATACCGTTTTTATTCTTACGGGGATGCGATGTTGATTCTCTAAAAAAAATTCATTCCCACAAAAGTGGGAATCTAGAAAATCCCGATGTAGTCGGGATTTTTCATTTCCTACCTTTGTTACAGTGAAGCAAGAAAAAAAAGACATACGATCGTTGACCAAAGATCAACTTAGAGATTTTTTTGTTTCTCAAGGAAATCAAGCTTTTAGGGGCAACCAAGTCTATGAATGGCTTTGGCAAAAAGCTGCACATTCCTTTGATGTAATGACTAATATTTCAAAGGAGACAAGGGATATGCTTGAATCTAATTTTGTGATCAACCACATCAAGGTAGACCAAATGCAGCGCAGTAATGATGGTACTATTAAAAACGCTGTACGTCTTCATGATGGTTTAATAGTGGAATCAGTTTTGATTCCTACCGCCACTCGAACCACAGCATGTGTATCAAGTCAGGTAGGTTGCAGTTTGGATTGTAAGTTTTGTGCAACTGCAAAGTTAAAGCGAATGCGAAACTTAAATCCTGATGAAATTTATGACCAAGTTGTCGCTATAGATAATGAAAGCAGATTATATTTTGACAGACCGCTGAGCAATATTGTTTTCATGGGAATGGGAGAACCATTGATGAATTACAATAACGTACTTAAGTCCATTGAAAAAATAACCTCCAAAGAAGGTTTGGGAATGTCTCCAAAGCGTATAACGGTTTCAACTTCCGGAGTCCCAAAAATGATTAAGAAAATGGCAGATGATGGAGTTAAATTTAACCTGGCAGTATCACTCCATTCCGCCATAGATGAGGTGCGTACTTCCATAATGCCTTTTAATGAAACCTTCCCTTTAAAAGATTTAAGAGCTTCTTTGGAACATTGGTATGCCAAAACCAAAAATCGTATTACCTATGAGTACGTGGTTTGGGAAGGAATTAATGATTCGAAAAAAGATGTGGATGCGTTGGTCAAATTTTGCCGTTTTGCACCTTCCAAAGTGAATATTATCGAGTATAACCCCATAGATGACGGAGAATTTCAACAGGCCTCAAACAAAGCTATAGAGCTATATAAAAAAACTTTAGAAGCAAATGGAATTACTGTGACCGTACGCCATTCTAGAGGTAAAGATATTGATGCTGCTTGCGGGCAGCTGGCTAACAAAACATGAGTTAGAGTATAACCTTAACATGTTTCCTCATACGCGAATGATGATCAAATTCATCTTCCATGCTGTACGCACATACTAACCACGTCTTTTCTCCTTCTTTAAGATTAAAATGATAGTCGTCTGCATTGTTTGTAGGAATGGAAAATTTGACTTTGGTCTTACCATTGATTTCTTCACCAGAAAAATTTATGATTCTTGATTTTGAACCCAACTCTTCGACCGGTTTAGGATTCCCAGCACTAACTACATAAAAATCTTCTGCAAGAACACCATTTTTAGTAACATTAATCATGTACAGATTTGCACCAATAATATTATCCTCAGAATTTATTCCAATAGCAATCCAACCATCGTCTGGAGCCGTAGCAGTAAATTCAATAATGTCTTTGTTAATCTCCCAACTAATATCCATCTGTTCAACTTTAATATGGTTAGGCGCTTTCTGATTTATGCCAAACAAACAAATAACAACCAAAAGGATTATTTTATTCCACATAATTTATTCTTTTAAGTAGACTTATTTTACTCTAATCTAAATTATGGCCATGAATTTTGGTCATAACATCTCGTTAAAAATGGTATATGTAACTATATTTGAGTGTTAATGAAAATTGTAGCACAAATACGTGAGCCCATAGAGGAGGAAATGGAACTTTTTGAGGAGAAGTTTCGCAATTCTATGTCTTCTAAAGTAGCACTTTTCAATCGCATTACTTATTACATCGTAAACAGAAAAGGGAAGCAAATGCGACCTATGTTCGTTTTTTTAACTGCCAAGCTTTTAAACAAAGGAAAAGTTGAAGAACGAACCTATACAGGCGCATCTATCATAGAACTTATTCACACGGCAAGTTTGGTGCATGACGATGTAGTGGATGATAGCAACAAACGTCGCGGATTTTTTTCTATAAATGCGCTTTGGAAGAATAAGATTGCCGTTTTGGTTGGAGATTATCTTTTTTCAAAGGGATTATTGGTGGCTCTCGAAAAAGGGGACTATGATTTATTACAGATTATTTCCAACTCAGTAAAAGAGATGAGCGAAGGCGAATTGTTGCAAATCGAGAAGGCGAGACGGTTGGATATTACCGAGGAGGTCTATTACGATATTATCAGACAGAAAACAGCCACTTTAATTGCAGCTTGTTGTAGTATGGGAGCGGCTTCGGTAAAACCAGATTCCGAAGAAGTTGCTGTTTTTAGAAAATTTGGACAGTTATGTGGAATGGCATTTCAAATAAAAGACGATTTATTTGATTACGGGAGTGAAAGAATTGGAAAACCGACCGGTATAGACATTAAAGAACAAAAGATGACCTTACCGCTTATTTATGCTTTGAACAACAGCTCAAAGGAGAAAAAAAGATGGCTCATCAACTCCATTAAAAACCACAATAAAGATAAAAAGCGTGTAAAGGAAGTTATTGCTTATGTAAAGGGAAAAGGGGGATTGGATTACGCTGTTGCCAAAATGCTTGAATTTAAGGACGAAGCACTGGCTTTACTCAACAACTATGATGATTCTGAATACAAAGCTGCACTTACTCTTATGGTCAATTATGTAGTTGACCGAAAAAAATAATATTTCCAGACAACCTTTTTTATTTTCCTCTCGTCTATATTTATAGAAGGGTGCATTAGAGTGCCAATAACAAACCGAGAACATTGAAGATTATTTCATTTTATTCGAATGAAAAGCAATTGATAAAAAAAGCAATTGCTAGTAACAGAGAGGCACAACGCACTATTTATGAGAAGTTTGCGCCAAAAATGTTGAGTGTTTGCCGCCAATACATTAAGGACATTCATTTTGCTGAAGATGTAATGGTTAATGGGTTTGTAAAGGTCTTTAAAAACCTTGAAGCGTTTGAACATCGAGGAAGTTTTGAAGGATGGATTCGCAAAATAATGGTTCGTGAAAGCATCTCATACCTCCGAAAAAAAACAGTTTGTTGTTTTTGACGATGAGGTTTTTGAAAATAAAGAACGAATTCTAGAGGAAACTACTTCAGTAATAGACGTTGAACAAGTACAGCAATTGATAGATGCGCTGCCAGAAGGATATAAAATGGTTTTTGTCCTTTATGCAGTTGAAGGATACAAACATCATGAAATAGCAAAGATGTTGGGAATAAGCGAAGGTACTTCCAAATCGCAATTATTTAAGGCGAGGAAAATGCTTCAGGAGAATTTAAAATTAAAAGGAATAACAAAAAAAGCATCACATTGAGATGTCACACTGAGCCTATCGAAGTGTTAAAAACAGAGTATGGAAAAGTTAGAAAAACATATAAAGGAAAAGCTAGAAGAGCGAAAGATTTCTCCAAGTAATGAAGCTTGGCAGCAAATAGAATCTTCCCTGGGTGCTCAAGCTGAAAAGAAGCGCAAAGGCACTTATTGGTATGCTATAGCAGCAAGTATAGTGGGTCTTTTGGTTATTTCAGTAATGTATTTCAATAATCAAAAGGCAATTGAAATTGTGGATATCGAGAATACTCAGGAAAATGACTTAAAAAGCATAGAAAAAGCAGGTGTTATTGAGTCGAGTAAAAAAGAGAATATTCCTCAAGTTGATAAAGAAACTCATGTAGTGAACTCTGAAACCAACTTTGTTAAAGAGAAAGCTATTAAAGATGAAAAAAGACTAATAGCGGCGATACCTAAATCTAAAGAAAAAAGTACTCTTAAAGATAGTTTTGTGACTACTAAAGCAGAGAATTTGATTATTGATAAAAAAGTAGAGGAGGTCCTCGCAACCGTAATCAATTTGGAGAGTACGGCCAACCAAGTCACCGATGCTGAAATTGATTCCCTTTTGAGGACAGCACAGCAAGAAGTTTTAAAAGAACGCCTGTTTCAGGAAGACGGTAAAGTGGATGCGACAGCATTACTTAATGAAGTTGAAACTGAGATAGATCAATCTTTTAGAAACAAAATCTTTGAAAAATTAAAACAAGGCTTTATTAAGGCACGCACAGCCGTAGCCGACCGTAATAACTAAATATTCATCAATCATTAATTGGCCTGTACTTGACCCCTTCTTTTACGAGGGGGCAGGGCAAGGCTTGTAAAAATCAAAATCATCATGAAAAAAATTACAACAATTCTAGTAGGTTTAGTACTATTGTTTTTAACTCAGAATATAGTAGCGCAAAACGACAACTATCACAAGAAAATCGAGACTCTAAAAAAACAAAAAGAGAAAATCACACAACAGGAGAAAAAAGCTTTAAGGTTAGAGGTTGAAGAAATAAACAAACGTGTTGAGCGTGGTTCCATCTCCAGTTCTGAGGCGGAAACCTTAAAAGCGGAAGTTGCTAAAAAAAGAGCGCTGAACATTGATAATAGATTAGCGATAATTGATAATAGAATTGCATTATTGGAAAGAAATGATGGACTTATTTTGAATGATATGGGTGAGGATGCAAATGTAGAAGACCAGGTAAGAATAGGTATAGACGTTAATGGAAAACCCTTTGAAGAAATCTTTTTTAGCACTAAAAACTGGAGACGTGAACTTAAATATGACCGCAGGACGTACTCAGATTTGGTAATGGCAATTGGGCTAAACAATGCGTTGATTGATGGGCAATCCCTAGATGATTCTCCTTACAAAATTGGAGGCAGTCGATTTTTTGAGTTAGGAATACAATGGAGAACACGTGTATTTAAAAATTCAAATTTTATGCGATTAAATTATGGATTTTCATTTCAGTTCAATGGTTTAAAACCAAATGACAATCAATTTTTTGTGGAAAATGGGGACCAAACAGAACTACAGGAGTTTGATGTGCAATTGAGAAAATCAAAATTGCGAATGGATAATTTGGTTTTTCCAGTCCATTTTGAGTTTGGTCCTTCAAAATTTAGGGAAACAGAAAAAACCATACGATATTCAATTCACAAGCAGTTTAGATTTGGTATTGGTGCTTACGGAGGATTTAATATTGGTACACGCCAAAAGTTAAAATATGATTTTAACGGAGAACGTGTAAAATACAAGTTCAAGCGTGATTATAATACTAGTGATTTAATTTATGGCTTGAGTACTTACATGGGAGTTGGCGGAACATTACTTTATGTGAAGTATGATTTAAATCCAATATTTAAAGATGCAGCTATAGACCAGCATAATATCTCCCTGGGACTTCGATTTGATTTATAATTAGTTCGAGATTTCCTCAATCATCTCTGGACTAAATTCCTGCTTATAATAAACACGCTTACAATGGGAACATTCTGCATAGTGGGATGTTCCTATTTTAAATAATGGTATCCAGAACAAATGAAAATAATTGGCTTGTGCAATTACATTTATTGTTCCTATTTGAGAACAGTATGGGCAAGCGGTATTTTTTAATTTCTGGATAGTTTGTTTACCTGTTTTTGTTCCGAAGAAAAGAATCATTTATCTTAAGAGATTTTACTTCTAAATGTAATAATTTTAGAGGCTATATTTTTAGTGCGAAAACATGATTTCAAAAACTACCATAGACCAAGTGTATGAGACTGCTCGTGTAGAGGAGGTTATTGGTGATTTTGTAAATCTTAAAAAGTCGGGGACTAATTTTAAGGGTTTAAGTCCATTTTCAGATGAGCGTACACCTAGTTTCATGGTAAGTCCAGTGAAACAAATTTGGAAAGATTTCAGTAGTGGTAAAGGTGGTAATGTGGTTGCTTTTTTAATGGAGCATGAGCATTTTACTTATCCAGAGGCTATAAAATATCTCGCCAAAAAGTATAATATTGAAATTGAAGAAACCGAACAAACTGATGAGCAGAAAGAGCAGGCAAATGAACGCGAAAGTATGTTCTTGGTCTCAGAATATGCCAGTAAATATTTTATAGAGACGCTCTGGGAAACAGAACCAGGAAAAGCAATAGGGCTTACTTATTTTAAAGAACGCGGGTTTACAGATGACACTATTAAAAAGTTTGGCTTGGGTTATAACCCAAACGAGTGGGAGGCTTTTACAAAAAATGCATTGGATAACGGTTATCAACTAGAGTTTTTAAAAAAAACGGGACTTACCATTGTAAAGGAACAAACCGCAGGAGAAAGTAAAAAGTTTGACCGTTTTAAGGGAAGGGTCATGTTTCCTATTCATTCGATGAGCGGTCGTGTTCTTGGTTTTGGGGGTAGAATACTGACAAATGATAAAAAGGCCGCTAAATATCTAAACTCCCCAGAGAGTGATATTTACCACAAGAGCAAAGTCCTTTATGGAATCTATTATGCTAAACAAGCAATAGCCAAGAATGACAACTGTTTCTTAGTAGAGGGTTATACAGATGTTATCCAAATGCATCAGCGTGGTATAGAGAATGTAGTTTCCTCGAGCGGTACAGCATTGACTCCTGAACAGATTAGATTGATCAATAGATTAACAAAAAACATTACTGTTCTGTTTGATGGTGATGCAGCTGGATTAAGGGCTTCGCTACGGGGTATAGATTTAATTTTGGAACAGGGGATGAATGTTAAGGTATGTTCATTTCCAGAAGGTGAAGACCCGGATAGTTTTGCCAAGAATAATGCCTATGAAGACGTTGTACTTTATTTAGAGGAGAATGCCAAAGACTTCATACAGTTTAAAACATCACTCCTTGCTGAAGAAGCTGCAAACGACCCTATAAAGAGAGCAGAAACCGTTAGGGATATTGTAAACAGTATTTCTAAAATTCCTGATCAAATCCAGAAGGAAATCTATATCCAGGAATGCGCTAAGATTATGCAGATTTCAGAGGAAGTACTTTACAATACTTTAGCTCAAATAGGTAAAAAAGGAGCTGCGGATGCCACAAAAAAATTAAGGCTGGAACAAAAAGCTTTTGAAGTGGTCAAAAATGACCAAGTTGTAGAAAAGGTTGATGTTCAATATGAGTTAGAAAGAAAAATAATAGAGATGCTCTTGTTATATGGGAACCAAAAACAAGAGTTTGAAGATTTAGTGTTAAAGGAGAACGAGGAAGGGGATTTGATTTTGGCTCCAGAGGTAATTGAAGCCAAAGTATATGAAAAAGTATACTTAGACCTTCAGGAAGATGAGATAGAATTGACCAACGAAAGCTTTAGAACCATATACTATAAGTTGATAGAAGGATTAAATGAAAACGAGGATTTCTCTATCAACTCTTTTTTAAATGTATTAGATCAAGATTTTGTTGGGGAAGTCTCTTCTATTTTAATGGAAGAAGAGAAATATGTATTACATGATTGGGAGCGTAAGGATATCTATCCCAAAGAAAAAGAACATGGGGTAGCTCAACTAGTGGGTGAAACCATACTTACATTAAGATGTAATCTAATTAAAAGCAGAATTGCAAAACTCCAAGAAGATACGAATGGGGAAAGAGAAGATAATTCTGAAACTTTAGAAGAAATAATGAATTACCTACAATTGAATAAATTGTTAAATGCTAAATTGAACAGGGTACTTTCCTGAAAAAGAAAAACCCCAGAATTTTGGGGTTTTCATTAATTTTAAATTGTTTTCTAGTACAATTCCAAAGCTTTTGCTTGTTGTAGAAGATCAACTAGGTTGTCAACATTCAATTTTCGCATTAATCTTGCTTTGTAAGTACTAACCGTTTTTTCGTTAAGGTTTAAACCTTCTGCAACTTCTTTATTGCGTTTTCCGCTAGCAAGAAGTTTTAATACCTCTATCTCTCTAGTAGATAGTTTTCTAAAGAATCTTCGCGGTTTTTGAGAACCTTCGTCGAATGCCAAGCGTTGTGCTAGTTCATTGGTAATGAACATATTACCTTCACTAACTTTTTTTATGGCGGCAACTATATATTCAAGATCAGCAGCTTTTGATAAATAACCATAAGCACCTGCACGAATACTACTTAGCGCATACACGTCTTCAGATTGGCCACTGTACATAAGTACTTTAGCTTCTGGGAATTCTTGCTTCATTTTTCTAAGAGTAGCAATACCATTTATATCTGGAATATCCATCTCCAGCATCACTACATCCGGGGAAACTTTTTCTAAAGTTTCAAAAAGTTCAGATGTAGAGGACACATCGGCAACCACATCAAAACCAGAAGCTGTTTCAAGAACATGTTTTACTCCTAGTCTTACTACAGGATGATTGTCTGCAATTAAAACTTTAATCATTATTAATAGGTTTTAAAATCCATTAAATCTGTTTCGTAAATAATCCCTTACAATTACGGAAGGGCAATATAACTAAATTTATTGGACAAATATGCCTTTTTTTTATTAAAACCCTAATTTTTTAGGGTTTTTATTCGTCTTATTACAATGATTTATAGTTGAGTGGTAGGTTTTAACGTTTCTGGCACCTCACAAACTGGTATAGGAATCATCTTATGTTGGTTGGCAGAATTTAATTTTTTATAGATTTTAAAGACTACTTTTTCTCTATCAGAAAAGTCATCTTCTGTTTTTCCTTGGTCATCCATGGCCATTGCCCATTCCAATTCTGGATAACTAGCTCCAATTTGGTCTTCATCGGTTCTACTATCCCCCCAAAGACCATCCGTAGGTGCGGCATCAATAATTTCTTGGTTAACACCCAATGCTTTAGCTACTTGGTAAACTTCAGACTTGAGCAAATCTGCAATAGGGCTTAAATCCACGCCTCCGTCACCATACTTGGTATAAAATCCAACACCAAAATCCTCTACTTTGTTACCTGTCCCGGCAACTAAATATCCTTTTAAAGCAGCAAAATAGTATAGAGATGTCATTCGCAATCTTGCCCGGGTATTAGCTAAAGACATAAAACGCTGCTCCTCGTTCTCTACTTTCGGGAAAGCAGTAACCAAACTATCAAAAACTGGGGTAAGTTCCACTTTTTGTCTATTTACGTTCGTAAAGTTTTTCATTAGCCAGTCTATATGATTATCGGCTCGAGTAACTTGGTTGCTCCCTTGGTGAATAGGCATTTCCAGGCACAACAAATCAAGACCGGTTTTTGCGCAAAGTGTAGATGTCACAGCAGAATCAATACCACCTGAAACCCCAATCACAAAACCTTTACATTTTGCATTGATAGCATATTCCTTTAGCCAATTAACAATATATTCTATTACCTTTTCAGTTTGCATAGTTCTCTATTAAAGTCAAAAATTTACCTTTGTGCCTTGTAAAATTAAACCCTGAAGGGCAAAAAATGAAGTTGATGCAAAAATACTTTTCCATTTTAATGTGTATTTGTCTATTTCTATCCTGTAAAGAGGAGGATAAGACAGCAGAAGCTATTGATAAAATACAAGTTGATTTAGATATTATACGTTTTGATAGGCTTTTTGCGGAAGCATCGGCAAATGATATTCCAGAACTTAAAGCAGATTACCCCTATTTGTTTCCTGAACAGTATGCGGATAGCATCTGGATAGCGAAACTAACAGATACCCTTCAAGTGGAACTAGAAGATGAAGTGGATAAGGTTTTTAAAGATTTTGATAATGAATCAGAACAAATAGAATCCTTATTTAAACACATCAAATATTACTTTCCAGTTTTCAAAGAACCAAAAGTAATTACAGTAATTTCTGAAGTTAATTATAATGATAGAACTATTCTGGCGGACTCCTTGTTGTTTTTAGGCTTGGATAATTATTTAGGAAGGGAACATCATTTTTATGCGGGACTGCCAAATTATGTGGCCAAAGGCTTGGATAAAGCGTATTTAGGCTCCAACATAGCTAGTACATTTGCCAAAAAAGTAAATAGATACCCAAGAAACCGAAGCTTTTTATCCCGTATGGTATACTATGGTAAGGAACTATATTTAATTGATAAGCTATTGCCCAGTAATGAAGATTATCAAATAATTGGATATACCCAGGAAGAGATGGATTGGGCCAATGCCAATGAAGAACAGATTTGGAGGTATTTCATTGAGCAAGAATTACTATATAGTACAGATGTCAAGTTAGACCAACGGTTTTTAGACCCTGCACCATTTTCCAAATTTGGTCTGGAATTGGATAGTGAATCGCCAGGTAGGTTAGGACGTTATGTAGGTTGGCAAATAGTACAGGCTTTTGCGGAGAAAAATCCTAAAATAACCCTTCAGCAGATTTTGGATTTACCTGCAGACGAAATTTTTAAAAAATCAAATTACAAACCAAAAAGATAATGGCGGTAGCACATACTTCGGAGATAAAATTAAAAGTTGGATTGGATGAAAACCGAATTCCTGAAGAACTCACCTGGTCCGCAGAGGACGGTGGAATTGATAATGAAACCGCAAAAGCAATGATGCTTTCGGTATGGGACAGTAAAAATCAAGAGTCCTTAAAAATCGACTTGTGGACAAAAGATATGCCCGTAGACGAGATGAAAACCTTCTTTCACCAAACCTTGGTAACGATGGCGGATACTTTTATGAAGGCTACCCAAGATGAAAAGATGACGGCAACCATGAAAGATTTCTGCGACTATTTTGCTGAAAAATTGGAATTGAAAGGGTGATGCTTATTTCTTGTAGCGGTAGTGTCCAATAATTTTATAATCAAACAAACAATCTTGTAGCACTTGTCCGGCACCAATATTATGGACAATCAAGTTTCGGCTATCGCTTGACTTTTTATCACTTACGATACCTATATGCGTAATTGCACCACCAAGGTTCCAACAAACAATATCCCCTGGATGGTAGTCTTGCGCTTTATTGGAAATAGATTTTACTTCACCAAAACGTTCAAAAAATACCATAAGATTTGGAACCCGCCTATGGTCTATGTTTTTGTCGGTATTTCGTAAACCCCAAATTTTTGGATATTTAGAAAAGTTTGCGAGCATATCTTCATGCACTTCTTTCTGTAAATCAATGTTTAATTTTCGGTAAGCTCTTATAATTACATCGGTACATACTCCTTTGTCTTTTGGAACATCACCATTTGGGTAGGAGATTGAAAAATAACTTGGGTCATATTTTACATTATCCTTAGTAAGTGTTAGGGCAGAATCTGCCAGTTTTTGATAAAAACTTTCTTGAGCATTTAAACCAGAAAAACTCAAGAAAATGGCAAGTATACTGATGAGGTGATTTCTCATACTATAAAGGTTCATTTCCTTTGTTAAATTGTCTTTTATGTTCGCCTTTTAATTCTAAATCATTTTCAATTTTAGTTTTGGTGGGCCTAAGGATAAAAAGATAGATAAGCAAGACCCCTCCGACTGTTAAATATAAAAGGTTACCTGTTTGGCTAAACCAGACAATATTAAGAAAAGCGGGTCCTTCTATTAAAGCATATTGAATAAGCGAAGCCGATTGTAGTCCGGCTAATTTATCTCGCAGCTGTTCTTTTTGTTTTAAAGGATTTAAAAATAAACGATAGAGTACTTTACTGGCAAAAATTCCTGCTAGTGCAATCATGGGAAAAATATAAATAAAGATATCATTTGTATTTCCGCTGGTATTTATCTCTGTATTTAGATAGAAAAAAGCCCCTGTTAAAAGTGGTCCTGCCAATAGGGCTAAATGGATTATTGAAATGGTTTTGACTATTTTGTTGGGTGTTGTTGTCATTATTTTTATTAGAAGTTAATTTATGGAAACTGAATCAGCTGATTTTTAGGGATTTTGTTCTAAAGCATTATTTAGCTGATTCACAAACTCAATCTTATTATCAACATGGAGCACCAAAACCTTAAAATTTCTTTTTATTCCATACAATCCAGTAAGTGTATGTTCTTTTTTCAGCCTGATCATTACATTATGACTTTCCAGTTCACCTAGAAAAGAAAGCTTTCTTGTTTCTCTATCTAATTTAATACCCTTTGTGAATAATTCTACAGAATCAATTGCTTTTATAGGTACTACGGATTCATTCATAATCCCATAGCGTAAATAAAGCGTATTGTTTTCAATTAAAATTGGCCTTTTTAGCATTGACTTTAAGAATCCAAATAACTGAATAGCTGTATAAATACTTAGGATACTTAATATCCATGCTGCAATTGCACTCCATTTTGCAAGTAGTATGTGTAAGACTACCGTTTCAACTCCAATTATGAATATGATTGCTACCAGTAAGGATATGGTTCCACTGTTTTTATGATAAGAGTATTCACCTGGCTTTAATACGCTTTTTCTCCAATTAATAAACCCATAGTAAAAAACTGCTACTTCTGTAGCAAAAGGAATAACAAGTTTTTTAGGAAGAATTTCGGAGCAAGTATCTTTCAATATAGTATAAAAGTCTAGCGATTTATTGTGTAGTCTTTTATAGGTCTTTATGGCCTTTCGGATCTTAAGTATGATAAAGAATAGGATAGAAAGTTCAATAATAGGTAAAGCCCAGTTTTTAAATACCTCCAAATAGGTTTGACTTTCCTTTGGTAAAAAATAGGATCCCACTAGCAGTCCAACTAACATTACTGGAATTACTGTTGTTTTTGGGATTTTAGATTTGTGAATGAGTAGAAAATAAACAAAGGGAACCGTTAAAAGTAAATCCGCTGTTATGGCAAAACTTAGTGTATCATTTCCATTTAAAAATGAAGACTTTATTACTAAGATTAGGATTCCTAATAGTAAAAGGGGAATTCCAAAATTGATAAGGTTACGGTTTAATGGTAATACTTTGTTCATTTCGTTTTTTTATCATAACGCCGCAGGCATATTCGACGGTCTCGGCTATGAGTAGTTGCGTGGTTTAGTACTTAACTTTGAAAGTAAACACCAAACTGAAAATCCGCGAGGATTTTCAGAAGTAGGCGAAAGCAAGCAATTACTTATAGCCAATGTTGTATATAATGCTTTATTTTTTTTCAATAACAGAGTCAATCCATTCGTTTGCGGTTGAAACTCTTGCTAAAGCCATTACTGACCCATATTTTATTTGTCGATTTAACGCTCCAGAAACTATTCCAACCAGATGCGTTTCGCCATCTTCTTCTATGAAAATTCCTCCTCCGCTATCTCCTTTTGAGCCTCCAATTTCTAATTCCAGTGGAATAGGTGAACCAAAGTGATTGGATTCAGGGTTATCCGGATTATCAAAGTCACAAACCATTACGTCTGTGCTGAACTTTCTATTCTCGAATGTTCCGCCAATAGCATCTATGACGTTTTGACCTCCAAGTTTTTCTTGTTTTCTCGGGTTGTCCATTCCATCTTTTCCGTTACCTATGTATCCATATCCAACTTTGGTTATGGTTTGTCCAAGTTCCTCGTGTCCATAATAGCGTTTAGCTGGAATAATGTCCAAAACGGGTTTGTCCAGTTCTATTAATGCCATATCCCATCCATTCCATTGTGCTTCTTCAGAACCAGGTTTTAATTTGGGATGTTTAATTATTCGCTTAGTTTTATAAAAATTATCTCCAAATTTCCAGAAAGATGTGTCCTGTACAAAGTGAGATGCAGTCAAAACCCATTTGGACGAAATTAAAATTCCAACTGCATAATCATTACTTTCTATGGATTCAGAATAGCGACCAACACAGTCAAATTCTGGTTTATTTCCTAATTCAATATATTTTTTGGTGTCTTTGTCGTGTCTTATAATTCCAAAGAGTTCTAAACTATCTTTCGGAAAAGTAAATGCGGTCAGTGTGAGAATAGGTATTAAAATCAAGAATTTTTTCATAGTTAGATTTAAAAGTGATTGATGAAATTATGACGATTGATTTTCTTATTTGTTACATTTTCAGCATTGTATACAACACTTAAATAAGTCTGTAAAATACAGATTTATACATCTAATATAGCATGTAATAGCTGTATTTTTATATCATGAAAAAGAAAGTTCCCAAAGAAATCGTTTTTGTCTACAATGCCAATTCAGGGGCAAAAAATGCCGTGATGGATAGTATGCGCAAAGTATTTAGTCCATCCACTTATGATTGTAAACTATGTGACATAACTTATGGTGTAGTTTCAGAGAATAGAACTTGGAAAAGGTTTAGGCAAAATAGCAGAGATAAAATGGTGTTTCTCCACAAAGATGAATTTGCTAAAAAATATGCCAGTAAGTTTGGGTATAAATTTGAATTTCCAATTGTGCTTATTGTAGGGGAAAGGGGATTAGAGCTATTAATTTCCAACAAAGAGCTAAATGAACTTAAGACCGCTCACGGATTAATTGGACTGCTTAAAGAACGCACCTAACTTTTCTGCTGCTCAAAAAAGCCCTTATTAATATCCTCAATATAGTCCAGCAATTCTTCTTTGCCTGTCTTATTTGCAGAGGAGGTTACAAAATGTGGAGGTGCTTCTTCCCAAGCTGTTTCCAATAGCTTATTTAAATAGCTGTCCACATGATTGGTGATTGCTCCTGGTTTTAACTTATCTGCTTTGGTAAAGATTATGGCAAAAGGAATACCATTGGAGCCCAACCACTCCATAAATTCCATATCAATGGGTTGAGGTTCATGACGAATATCCACTAGAACAAAAGAGCATACCAATTGTTTGCGTTTTTCAAAATACTCGGTAATATACTTTTGAAATATCTTTTTGTCTTTTTTGGAAACCCGTGCATAACCATAGCCAGGCAAATCCACCAAAAACCAATTTTGATTTATTTTAAAGTGATTGATGAGCTGTGTTTTTCCTGGGCGACCAGATGTTTTTGCCAAGCTCTTCCTGTCAACCAACATATTGATTAATGAAGACTTACCTACATTGGAACGGCCTATAAAAGCATACTCTGGTAAAGGTTCGTTTGGGCATTTGGCCACATCTGAATTGCTCATTACAAATTCGGCCGAAGTAATTTTCATTGTACTAGAAGTTTCGCTTGGTAAGCCAAGCATCTAAAATAGCATTGAACTCTTTGGGGTGTTCCATCATTGGAGCATGACCACATTTTTCAATCCAAAAAAGGTCAGAATCTGGTAAAAGCTCATGAAACTCTTTTGCAACTTTCGGAGGTGTTACATTATCATTTTCGCCCCAAATAATACATGTGGGAGTATTCATTTTTGGTAAATCTTTAGACATGTTATGGCGAATGGCACTTTTGGCAATAGCCAATGTCTTTACCAATTTCATACGGTCATTGACCGTTTCAAAAACCTCATCTACGATTTCTTTTGTGGCAACTGCAGGGTCGTAAAAAACATCCTGTGCTTTCTTTTTAATGAACTCGTAATCTCCTCTTTTGGGATATCCATCGCCCATTGCACTTTCATAAAGCCCCGAACTTCCGGTGATGACCAAAGCTTTTACCATTTCTGGAAACATCTTGGTGTGTAGTAACCCAATGTGTCCCCCTAGGGAGTTGCCCAGTAGAATTACATCTTTTAAACCTTTGTATTCTATAAAACCTTCTAAAAATTTGGCAAAATTTTTGACCGTAGTTTTCAGCATTGGCATATCATAGATTGGTAGCTCAGGCACTAAAACCTTATATCCTTTTTTTGGAAAATAATCGGTAACACCATGGAAGTTACTCAAGCCGCCCATTAATCCATGTAGGATAATTATAGGGGTTCCTTCGCCAATCTCAATATACTTGTATTTGCCTTCAGAAATAATTTGGTCTTCCATCTAAGTTAGTTGGTCAAGAAGGGCAAATATAGTTAATTCAATACAATACCTATTCCCACAAACAATATCTAGCAGATTGAATTTTCACCATTAAAAAGCACTAATTGACGAGCTAGGTGGTAATTCTTACCCAAAATCTTATTTTTGGTGGTAAAATATCCCAAAATCTCTTATATTTTTATTAACAATTGTATTTTCGTGGTAAAATGTGGTAATAATATTTCTATATTTGAGTTATATAAAGTAAACAAAACCAGTTTTGAACATCTTTTTCTTTGGTACATACAATTGCAAGGCAGATGCAAAAGGGCGAATTATGCTCCCTATTGCGTTGCGCAATCAAATGCAGCCAATTCTAAAAGATGGTTTTTATATTAAGAAGTCATACTATAAAGAATGTCTGGAACTTTATCCCGCACATGAGTGGGAAAAAGTGATGGGGGAGTTGGATGAAAAGAATCGTTACGATGAAGAGGTGGATGACTTTATAAGAATATTCACTGCTGGCTTAAGACCTGTTGAAGTGGACAATACAGGTAGATTGCTAATTGCTAAGGAGGTAATGCAAATGGCCGGAATCAGTAAGCAAGTAAAAATAGCCCCAATTAGAAAGCATTTGGAAATTTGGGATCTTGAAGTTTATGAAAACGCAGTCAAAGCTTCAAAAGAAAGAAAGAAAGAATTGGCAGGCAAAGTGATGTTGGGCAAAACCAAAGAAGATGTATCATAATCCGGTACTGCTTAATGAGGCGGTCAATGGATTGAACCTAAAAGAAAACGGAGTATATATAGATGTCACTTTTGGTGGTGGCGGTCACTCCAAAGAAATATTAAAAAGACTGGGCGAGGAGGGTAGGTTATTCGCTTTTGATCAGGATGAGGATGCGTTGGCAAATACAATTGATGATGAACGGTTCACTTTGATCAATGAGAATTTCAGGTTTCTCAGACAGTTTTTAAAGTTCTATGGCATTCTAAAAGTTGATGGAATCTTAGCGGATTTTGGGGTGTCTTCGCATCAATTTGATGAAGCTGAACGTGGTTTTTCAATCCGTTTCAATGCTGATTTAGATATGAGAATGAGCAAGAACAATTCTTTATCTGCACACAAAGTGGTCAATACATACCCAGAAGAAAATTTATCAAAAGTATTGTTTGAATATGGCGAGTTGCGAAATGCAAATGCTATTGCAAAGGCCATAGTGGATGCTAGAGCAGAAGGGTCAATCAATACCACTGACGAATTAAAAGGTGTTTTGAAAAAGTTTCTGCCTAAAATGAAGGAGAATAAAATTTTGGCGCAAATCTATCAGGCAATTCGAATTGAGGTGAATCAGGAAATAGAGGTGCTCAAAGAATTTCTGGAACAAACACCAGAATTACTAAAGCAAGGGGGAAGGCTAAGCTTAATGAGTTATCACTCTTTAGAGGATAGATTGGTAAAAAGATTTATCAGGGATGGGAAATTTGAAGGTGAGGCTGAAAAAGATTTTTATGGCAACACAAATGTTCCCTTAAAGAAAGTAGGCGGGTTAATAGTTCCATCAGCAGAAGAAATTTTAAAAAATAACAGGGCAAGAAGTGCAAAACTCCGTATTGCGGAGCGCAAATAAAATATTATCACACTGATAGCAGTGAAATGCAGTCGCAGTATTAATTTCCATTTTTATGGAAAATGATGATAAATAAGTATGAAAATGAAAAAAGGATTATTGGACATATTAAAGGGTAAGTTTTTGGTAGGTACCGATACTGCACCAAAAAACTGGCTTTTTCTGCTTTTTGCTTCCTTTTTGGCAGCTATGATGATTTCTAGCAGTCACCAAGCTGATAAGAAAGTCCATGAGATTTCCCAGTTAAATGAAGAGGTTCGCGGATTACGAAGTGAGTTTTTAAAAAACCGACGGGATTTGCAGCAATTAAAGTTAGAGTCGTCCTTAAAAAATGAAGTAGTGGCAAAAGGATTAAAACCATCTATTGATCCGCCTCAAAAAATCATCGTTAAATCAATAAAGTAAGTGGCAATCAAAGAGAAAAATATTATGCTTAGACTTTATCTCATTGCGGGAGGTCTATTTCTTTTTGCCATTGCCGTGGTGGTGAAATTGGTGGATATTCAAATGGTCAAAGGACATACCTACAAAGAAATGGCCATGGCGAAGACAGAGAAGATGTTCACTATTCAGCCAAACCGGGGAAATATTTATGCAGATGATGGAAGTCTTCTTGCAGCCTCCGTTGCTAAATATGAAATACGTTTTGATGCCAATACCGTAAAAGAAAAAGATTGGGCAGAAAATATAGGTCCATTATGTGATTCTTTAGGTGTTTTGTTTGGTAAGCCTTCATCACATTACCGTCAAATGCTAAGAAAAGCAAGGGCAAACAGGAACGGCTATAAATTAATTGCACGAAACGTAGAGTATCTGGATTATGCTCGAATGCGAAAATTCCCCTTGTTTAGATACGGTCCAAACCGTGGAGGTTTTATGGAATCCCATCGTGTGGTTCGTGAGTATCCTTTGGGCGGAATGGCCGCTCGTAGTATAGGATATGAAAGAGTGGATGAAGAAGGACATTTTACTAGAGTTGGTTTGGATGGTGCATTTGGAAAAGATTTCCTAAGAGGAAACGAGGGAAAAAGGTTAAAACAAAAGAGCGCTGGAAGCCAATGGAAACCTGTTGGTTTTGATAATATAATAGAGCCACAAGATGGTCGGGATATTGTAACTACAATAAATACCAACATTCAAGATATTGCCCATCATGCGTTATTGAAGCAATTGGAATATTATAAAGCCGACCATGGTTGTGTTGTGGTTATGGAAACCAAAACCGGCGAGATTAAGGCGGTCTCCAACTTGGGAAGAACCAAAGAAGGTAAATACTATGAAAGATTGAACTATGCCGTGGGTGAATCCCATGAGCCTGGTTCTACATTTAAGTTAATGTCCTTGGTAGCTGCTTTGGAAGATAAGGTCATTGATACCGGTACAGTGGTAGACACCGAAAAAGGGCGTTGGAAAATATACGACCGTACCGTACGTGACTCTAAATGGAATGGTTACGGAAAAATATCTATAGGCAAAGCATTTGCACTGTCTTCAAACACTGCTTTTGCGAAAATGATTCATGAAAATTATAAAGAACGCCCTGAAGATTTTGTGGACAGATTAATGAATATGGGTCTTCATAAAGATTTGGATTTGCCAATAGTAGGTGAAGGACAGCCTGTACTAAGATATCCGGGGGATAAGGGTTGGTCTGGAATTTCATTGGCATGGATGTCCCATGGGTATGAAGTGGCCATGACCCCCATGCAAACATTAGCCTTTTATAATGCGATCGCCAATAATGGAGAAATGTTGCGTCCGTGTTTTATTAAACAAGCGAGGATAGGAAATAAAGTAATAAAAGAGTTTGATAAAGAGGTAATCAACAAATCCATCTGCTCTAAGGAAACTGTAAAGAAAGTACAGCAATTGTTGAAAGACGTGGTAGAGCAGGATTTTGGAACTGGAAATGGCCTGTATTCAAAAAGTTTTTCTATGGCTGGAAAGACAGGAACAGCCCAGAAAAACTACGTGACAAAAGACCCGGATAAACTACAATATATCTCTTCTTTTGTTGGGTATTTCCCAGCGGATGACCCAAAATATTCATGTATAGTTGTCATACATGAACCAGATAGGGAAGTTGGTATTTATGGAGCAGATGTTGCCGGACCAGTTTTTAAGGATATGGCACAGAAAATTCACACCATTTCTCCAGTAGCGGATGAAGTCACTCCCTCTGACCCAGAGTTTGATCAATTGGAAGAGGCTTACAAAAAGTTTTATGCACACGCTCAAAAAAAATATCAGCAAGTGCCTAATTTAAAAGGAATGTGTGGTATGGATGCCGTAGCCATTCTTGAGAATTTGGGAATAGAGGTAGAAGTAAACGGAAATGGTAAAGTTAAGGCTCAATCTGTTTCCCAAGGTACCAATGTAAACGAAGTTGAAAAAATAGTATTGGAATTATCGTGAAGTTGCTCAAAGACATATTGTATGGGGTAAGTCTTGCTGTAGTAAGTGGGGATACCAATGTGATGATAAACCATCTCCATTTTGATTCGAGAAAGGTTGAAATGGATGATGTTTTTGTAGCAATCAAGGGGCTTATTACAGATGGGCATAAGTATATCCAAAAGGCAATAGACCAAGGAGCAAAAGCAATTGTTTGTGAAACCCTTCCAGAGCAAATAGTCAATGGAGTCACTTATTTGGAAGTGGATAATGGGAACAAGGCATTGGCTATTATGGCTTCTAACTTTTACGGTACGCCTTCGAAAAACCTAAAGCTAGTTGGAGTAACTGGCACCAATGGAAAAACTACGGTGAGCACCCTGCTTTATAGTTTGTTTAAAAAAGCAGGCTATAAAGTTGGACTAATTTCTACCATTAAAATAATGGTTGATGATAAGGAGTATACTACTTCCCATACCACTCCTGATGCAATGACAATTAATGAACACTTGTATTTAATGAGTGAGCAAGGAGTGGAGTTCTGTTTTATGGAGGTAAGTTCACATGGAATCCACCAGAAAAGGGCAGAAGGTTTACATTTTGAAGGTGCTGTTTTTACCAATTTATCACATGATCATTTAGACTATCATAAAACCTTTGCAGAGTATAGGGATACCAAAAAACAATTGTTTGATGGTCTTTCCAAAACAGCCTTCGCACTTACCAATTCCGATGACAAAAACGGTATGGTAATGTTGCAGAATACAAAGTCTAGAAAATATACTTATGCCTTAAAATCTTTTGCTGATTACAGGGGGCAGATATTAGAAAAACAACTTAATGGTCAATTGTTAAAGATTGACGACAATGAACTTTGGTCAAAATTGATAGGGGATTTTAATGCCTATAACCTTTTGGCAATTTACGCTACCGCTGATATTCTTGGATTGGAAAAATTGGAAATCCTGAGACTTATCAGTGAACTGGAAAACGTAGATGGAAGATTTCAATATTACATATCGAAAGAGAAAATTACTGCAATAGTTGATTATGCCCATACACCGGATGCGCTAAAAAATGTATTGATTACAATCAATGCATTGAGGACTGGAAATGAAAACGTCATCACCGTAGTGGGGTGTGGTGGTGACCGTGATAAGTCTAAGCGTCCGGTTATGGGTCATATCGCTTCAGAAATGAGCAATCAGGCAATTTTTACTTCTGATAATCCTAGAACAGAATCCCCAGCTGTAATTATTGAAGAAATGGAAGCAGGGGTTGAGCCTCAGAATACAAAGAAGATTTTATCGATAGAGAATAGAAAGCAGGCTATAAAAACTGCCTGCAAATTGGCTTCGGCCAATGATATCATACTTGTGGCGGGTAAGGGTCATGAGACATATCAAGAAACCAATGGAAAGCGTATTGACTTTGATGATTTTAAAGAAGTTAAGACTGCGCTCAACAGTTTAAATAAATAATGTAGTCTATGTTGTACTACCTTTTTGAATTTTTAGAAAAACAATATCAACTGCCAGGAGCATCTTTATTTCAGTTCCAGACATTTAGAGCGGGTATGGCCGTATTGTTTTCGCTGTTGATTGCCATGATTTATGGTAAGCGCATTATACTGTTCCTACAGGCAAAGCAAATAGGGGAAAGTGTCCGTGATTTAGGTTTGGAAGGACAAAAAGAAAAGACCGGTACGCCAACTATGGGTGGACTTATTATTATCATGTCCACGCTCATTCCTGTCATATTGTTTGCGGATGTTAAGAACATCTATATCATTTTACTGATAGTTACCACTATTTGGATGGGCATTATTGGTTTTATAGATGACTACATAAAAATTTTTAAGAAGGACAAAAAAGGACTAAAAGGGCGCTTCAAGGTTATGGGTCAGATTGTCTTGGGCCTAATTGTAGGCATTGTTCTGTATTTCCATCCCGAGGTGACAATGAAGGAGAAGGATGGCACCATGATTACAGAAAACTTTACGGTTGAACGGGTTGTGGGGAAAGAGAAGAAAGCGGTTAGGACCAATGTTCCCTTCTTTAAAGATAATGAATTGGATTATGCAGATTTTATTGCTTGGACAGGAGAAGGAATGGAAAAATATGCCTGGTTGATATTTATTCCTGTTGTGATTTTGATTGTAACTGCTGTTTCCAATGGCGCAAATTTAACTGACGGAATTGATGGACTTGCGGCTGGCTCTTCGGCAATAATTGTATTGACCTTAGGAATTTTTGCCCTAGTATCTGGTAATATTGAATTCTCTTCTTATTTGGATATTTTTTATATCCCAAGAGTAGGTGAGCTACTGGTTTTTATTGCTGCGTTTGTAGGTGCTTTGGTTGGATTTTTATGGTACAATACCTATCCAGCACAAGTTTTTATGGGAGATACAGGTAGTTTGACCATAGGTGGCGTAATAGCTGTCATAGCCATTATCGTTAGAAAGGAATTATTGATTCCGGTATTGTGCGGAATCTTCTTTGCAGAATCACTTTCCGTGATGTTGCAAGTCGGGTATTTTAAGCATACAAAGAAAAAATATGGTGAAGGTAAGCGCATTTTTTTGATGGCGCCTTTGCATCACCACTATCAGAAGAAATTATATCACGAAAGCAAGATTGTAACACGCTTTTGGATTATTGGGATTATTCTCGCCATAGTGAGCATAGTTACCCTGAAAGTACGATAGAATGGAAACGCTGGTCATTCTTGGTGGTGGAGAAAGTGGAGTGGGTACAGCTATTTTAGGGAAGCAAAAAGGATATCAAGTTTTTGTTTCCGATAAGGGAGAAATAAAAGAAGAATATAAAAAAGTTCTTGAACATTTTGAGATTGAATGGGAAGAGAATCAGCATAATGAAGCTAAGATTTTAAGTGCTGATGTGGTAATGAAAAGCCCAGGAATACCAGATAAAGTTGCTTTGATACAAAAGTTACTTAAAAATGGGGTTCCAGTAGTTTCTGAAATTGAATTTGCATCAAAATATACGGATGCCACAATAATTGGAATTACGGGAAGCAATGGAAAAACCACTACTACAATGTTAACTAATCATTTGCTTAAAGAGGGTGGTTTGGATGTAGGAATGGCGGGTAATATTGGTGATAGTTATGCTAAAATGGTCGCTGAAAATGATTTTGGACATTATGTTCTGGAAATCAGCAGCTTTCAGTTAGATGGAGTGGTTGATTTTAAGCCAAAAGTTGCCATTATAACCAATATCACGCCGGATCACTTGGACCGCTATGAATATAAGTTTGAAAATTACATAGCTTCTAAATTCCGAATTGCTATGAACCAAGAAGCGACGGATTATTTGATTTATGATGCGGACGACGATGTAATAGTCAATTGGTTAAAAAAACACCCAGTTCAATCCAAATTAGTGCCTTTTTCACTTAAAAGAGAACAAAAGTGGGGGGCATGGTTAGATAAAGACACCATAAGAATAAACGTAGAACAAAAAACTTTGAAAATGAGCACAGATTTTTTAGCCTTAGAAGGCCAACACAATGTAAAGAATGCCATGGCGGCCGGTCTTGCTTCGCTTTTGGTCAATGTTCGCAAAGAAACTATCCTTAATAGCATACAGAATTTTCAAGGAGCTCCACATCGTTTGGAAAAAGTGTTAAAAATCAACCATGTAGAATACATAAACGATTCCAAAGCAACCAATATCAATGCAACTTACTATGCATTGGACGGTATTAAAAAACCTATTGTTTGGATTGTTGGGGGAGTTGATAAGGGTAACGACTATAGTGAGTTAATGCCTATGGTCCGCGAAAAAGTAAAAGGCATTATTTGTCTAGGAATGGACAATTCGAAACTCATTGAAGCTTTTGGAAATGTTGTTGAGCCATTAGTGGAAACTTTCTCAATGGAAGAAGCCGTAAAAGTGGCCTATAAGATTTCAGAGCGAGGCGACACAGTTTTGTTGTCACCAGCTTGTGCAAGTTTTGACCTTTTTGAGAATTATGAGGATAGAGGAAATCAATTTAAAGAAGCCATAAAAAAATTATAGATATAAATGTTGGCACAACTGAGAAACTTAAGGGGAGATAAAGCTATTTGGGCAATTGTTGCCCTTTTGGCATTGTTTTCTTTTCTGCCAGTTTATAGTGCTAGTACAAATTTAGTTTATGTAAAAGATACTGGAACAACAATTAGTCACTTGATTAAACATGGGGTACTATTGTTTTTGGGCTTTATGATTATCTATGCGGTGCATAGAATACCAACCCACTATTTTAAAGGATTGGTGTTGATTGCAATGCCAATTGTTTTGGTTTTATTAGGATACACCTTGACAGTTGAAACCAATATTGGCGGGGTAAGTGCCAACCGTTGGATTCCCATCCCTTTTATTGGTGTAAGGTTTCAGACTTCCACATTGGCAACAGTTGTGTTAATGATTTGGATTGCCAGATACTTAAGCAAAATAAGAGAAACTAAAATCACTTTTACTGAGAGTATTTTGCCATTATGGCTTCCAGTTTGTTTAGTGGTCGGGTTAATTCTTCCAGCTAATTTTTCAACAGCTGCCATCGTTGGAGTTTTGGCATTGATAATATGCTTCTTAGGTGGATATCCATTAAAATATTTATTAGTGATTACTGGAACGGGAATTGTAATTGCCAGTACATTCTTATTTGTCTTGTTCAATGCGACAGAATCACTACCGGATAGGGCTGGAACTTGGAAAACAAGGATAGAGACTTTTATGCATCCAGAGAATGCCAGTGCGGATGCAATGAGACAAGCAAATGATGCAAAAATGGCCGTAGCTCAAGGTGGTCTTTTTGGAAAAGGTGCTGGGAAAAGCGTAATGAAAAATAGTCTGTCCCAGAGTGAGTCGGATTTTATATTCGCCATAATCATTGAAGAGTATGGACTCATTGGAGGCTTAGGACTTTTGTTTTTCTACTTGCTCTTGCTTTTCAGGATTGTGGTTGTTGCTAATTCTGCTAAGACGGTTTTTGCGAAACTTTTGGTCATTGGAGTAGGACTGCCCATAGTTTTTCAAGCATTTATAAATATGGCAGTGGTGGTACAATTGTTCCCTACTACAGGACAGCCTTTACCATTGATAAGTATGGGGGGAACATCTATTTGGATGACATGCTTGGCTATAGGTATTGTGTTGAGTGCAAGTGATAAAAAACAAGAGGAGCTATTATCCTCAGAGATTGATGATACAAATCCTTTAGAAGTATTAAGTGGGCAATTATAAGTTCATCCTTTCTGGAGGTGGTACTGGCGGGCATATTTATCCTGCCATTGCAATAGCAAATGAATTAAAAAGAAGACATGTTAATGCAGAATTCTTGTTTGTTGGAGCAAAAGATAAAATGGAAATGGAAAAAGTTCCTCAAGCAGGATATAAGATTGAAGGACTTTGGATAAGTGGAATACAAAGGAAACTAACGGTAAAGAATTTACTGTTTCCTATAAAACTGATAAGTAGTTTGTTGAGAGCACGCAAAATAGTAAAACAGTTTCAACCCCATGTTGCTATAGGCACCGGGGGGTTTGCAAGTGGACCATTGTTGAAAATGGCTGCTACTGCTAAAGTGCCTTGCGTGCTACAAGAGCAAAACTCATTTGCAGGAATAACAAATAAAGTTTTGGCTAAAAATGCTAAAGTTATATGTGTTGCTTATGATAATATGGAACGTTTTTTTCCAAATGGAACGGTAGTAGCAAAAACAGGGAATCCAGTACGTTCAGATTTAATAGATATTAAAGTTCACAAGGAGGAAGCGTCCACTTTTTTTGGACTTCAAACCAATCAGCCAACCTTATTGGTTTTAGGTGGCAGTTTAGGTTCAAGACGTATTAATCAATTAATAGAAAAAGAACTGAATTTCTTTAAAGAACTAGGCATTCAGGTCTTATGGCAGTGTGGAAAATTATACTACGATGAGTATAAAAAATATGAGTCTGAAACTATAAAAGTAAAAGCCTTTTTAAACAAAATGGATTTTGCCTATACGGCAGCAGATATCATTATCTCTAGAGCGGGTGCAGGTTCAGTATCGGAATTATGTTTGGTGGGTAAACCAACTGTATTTATCCCCTCGCCTAATGTAGCTGAAGATCATCAAACCAAAAATGCTGAGGCATTGGCAAAAGAGAATGCAGCAATATTATTACGAGAAAAGGATTTGGACAAAGATTTTGAATTAGTTTTTAATAGGGTTTTAAACTCAAAAGAAGAACAACAGACATTAGCTGTTAATATTAAAAAATTGGCTTTGCCAAAAGCAACGGAAGCCATCGTAGATGAAATAGAGCAATTATTAAAATGAATTTGAAAGATATACATAACGTGTATTTTATTGGTATTGGAGGCATAGGAATGTCTGCTTTGGCACGTTATTTCAAATTTATAAATAAGAATGTTGCTGGCTACGATAAAACTCAAACACCATTAACTAATAAGTTGATGGAATTGGGAATTGATATTCATTTTACGGATGGGGTGAACCTTATTTCGGAAGAATTTAAAACATTAGAAAATACACTTGTGGTGTATACCCCAGCAGTTCCTAAAAGGCATAACGAATTACAATATTATATAAACGCCGGTTTTCAAGTAAAAAAGCGTTCAGAGGTATTGGGCATTATTACAAAAGACACTTTTTGTTTTGCCGTAGCTGGCACACATGGTAAAACTACAACATCCAGTATCCTAGCTCATTTGTTAAAAGAAGCAGGAACTCCTCTTACTGCATTTTTAGGTGGGATTTCCGAAGATTTCAACAGCAATTTTGTGCTGGAAGGAACAGATTATTCGGTTGTAGAAGCAGATGAATATGACCGCTCATTTTTACAGCTTTCACCAGATGTGGCCTGTATCACTTCTATGGATGCAGACCATCTGGATATTTATGGGTCTGATGCCGAAATCAAAAAATCTTTTGAGGAATTTGCAAAAAAAATAAAACCAGATGGTAAATTATTTGTCTGTAACGGATTGCCGATGGATGGTATTACCTACGGTATAGATGATGCGTCGGATTATTGTATCACCAATATAGTAATTGAACATGGCACCTACATATTTGATTTGAAAACTCCGGAAGAAACATTGACAGATGTTCGTTTCAACAAACCGGGCAAGCACAATTTGCTTAATGGATTAGCTGCTTTTGCAATGGCGGCGCAGGCCGTTTCCCAGCCACGCCGTCTAGCTGAAGCATTGGCAACCTTTAAAGGGGTACAGCGTAGATTTTCTTATCAGATAAAGGAGAACGATTTTGTTTTTATAGATGACTATGCACATCATCCCACTGAAATTGAAGCAGTGTATCAAGCAGTTTCAGAAATGCATCCCAACAAGAAGGTAACCGTTGTTTTTCAACCTCACTTATACTCTAGAACACAGGATTTTGTAGAAGGCTTTGCAACCAGTTTGGCAAAATTTGATTGTGTACTTCTCTTGGATATTTATCCTGCTAGAGAAGAGCCAATTGCAGGAGTAACATCATCTTGGCTATTGGAAAAAATAAAGAATCCAAATAAAAAGTTAGTAGAGAAATCAAGCTTGTTAAATGCTATAAATGATTCTAAACCAGAGGTTTTGGTCACCATGGGTGCAGGCGATATTGGTCTTGAAGTTTCTAAGTTAAAAAATGAATTGGCTTATGCGAGTTAATTGGAATTACATAAAAATTAGTGGTTTGCTTTTGGCAATTGTTGGCCTCTATGGTTTTGCCGATCATAGGAGCAAACAGAAAAAAGTTGATGATATTTCTATTAAGTTTTTGGGAGACAACAACTTATATCTTACGGAAGATTCGGTTAATAAATTGTTAATACAAAATTACGGGAGCGTAAAAAATAGGGCAAAAGAACAAGTAGTTTTGAATACCATAGAGACTTTAATTAAGTCGGACCCTATGGTAAAAAATGCCCAAGTCTATCTCTCAATTGAGGGAGAGCTTATTTCTAAAATTGTTCAACGAAAACCTTTAGGAAGGGTTGAGGGCGTCTCTAAATTTTATTTGGACGACACAGGAAATCGCATGCCATTGTCAAGGCATCACTCTGCAAGAGTACCTATTATAACAGGTAAGATTACAGGGAAAAGCCTAGAGGATGCTTATGTCATATTGGAGTTTATAAATGAGGATGATTTTCTTCGAAAAAATGTGATAGGAATTCACATAGAAGATGAAGGGAGTTATCAATTAAAGCTAAGGGTAGAAAATTTTATTGTGAATTTGGGCGGAGTGGAAAACCTTGATGAAAAGTTCAAAAACTTTATGGCATTCTATGTGAAAGCAGCTAAAGATAAAACGTTGGAAAAGTACGCAAAAGTGAGTTTAGAATTTGAAAACCAAGTGGTTTGCACCAAAATATAAATTATGGAACAGGGTAATTATTCAGTTGGGTTAGATATTGGGACAACAAAGATTGTGGCCATTATAGGGAAGGAAAACGAGTACGGCAAAATTGAAATTTTAGGTACTGGTAGATCTAAAAGCCTAGGTGTTCACCGTGGCGTAGTAAATAATATAACACAGACAATTTCTTCAATCCAACAAGCTGTGGAACAAGCAGAGGTTAATTCTGGATTAAAAATTGGTTCTGTGGTGGTTGGTATTGCTGGTCAGCATATAAGAAGCTTACAACACAGCGATTACATTACCAGACCCGATGCAGAAGAAGTAATAAATGATGATGATTTGGATAAGCTCTGTAATCAAGTATACAAATTGGTCATGCTACCTGGGGAAGAGATTATCCATGTTTTACCACAAGAGTATAAAGTGGATGGTCAGTCTGAAATAAAACAGCCAATAGGAATGTACGGTGGACGTTTGGAAGCGAATTTTCATGTTGTAGTTGGTCAAGTCTCTTCTATAAAAAATATAGGTCGTTGCATCAAAAGTGCAGGTTTAGATTTAGCAAATATCACGCTAGAGCCTCTAGCATCTGCTGAAGCAGTTTTAAGCCAAGAAGAAAAAGAAGCTGGAGTTGCTTTAATTGATATAGGTGGTGGTACCACGGATTTGGCAATTTTTAAAGATGGCATTATCCGCCATACATCAGTAATCCCGTTCGGAGGTAACGTAATTACAGAGGACATTAAGGAAGGCTGTTCCATTATAGAAAAGCAAGCTGAGTTACTAAAAATGAAGTTTGGTTCTGCATGGCCAGGAGAAAATAAGGATAATGAGATTGTTTCTATTCCTGGATTAAGGGGACGTGAGCCAAAGGAGATTACACTTAAAAACCTCTCTAAAATCATACACGCTAGAGTAGTGGAGATTGTGGAGCAAGTATATGTGGAAATCAAAAACTACGGTCACGAAGAGCAAAAGAAAAAGTTGATAGCAGGTATTGTGCTTACTGGTGGTGGAAGCCAGTTAAAACACTTAAAGCAACTAGTGGAATACATAACAGGGATGGATACCAGAATAGGATATCCAAATGAGCATTTGGCCGGTGATTCTGATGAGGAAATCGCAAGTCCACTATATGCTACTGCAGTTGGCTTGTTAATGAATGCATTGGAAACTAATGCTAAAAACGCTATGCCAGAAGTTGAAGCTCAAGACCAAGAACTAGAAGGCGTATTAGTTGAAGACCATGCACAGGCTTCGGTTTCAGGAAATACAATTCAAAAAGAGCGCAAGTCCATTTTTGATAAATGGTCGGAAAAACTGAAAGACTTTTTAGATAACGCAGAATAAAAATATCATCAATAAATAGAACACCCATGAGTAAGAGCAACGAATTTGACAATATCGCTTTTGATTTACCCAAAAATAAAAGCAACGTGATTAAAGTAATTGGCGTAGGTGGCGGTGGTAGTAATGCCATTAACCACATGTTCCAGGCAGGAATCAACGGAGTTGATTTTATAATCTGCAATACGGATGCCCAAGCACTGGAAAATAGTCCGGTACCCAACAAGATTCAATTGGGAGTTTCTTTAACGGAGGGCCTTGGTGCAGGAGCAAACCCAGAAGTAGGTGAGCAGGCTGCAATGGAAAGCATGGAGGACATTAAGAGTATGTTGGAACACACCACTAAAATGGTTTTCATTACTGCTGGTATGGGTGGTGGAACTGGAACGGGTGCCGCTCCAATTATTGCCAAAGCTGCTAAGGAGATGGGGGTTCTTACAGTAGGTATAGTTACAACACCTTTTCAATTTGAAGGTATGCCACGTTGCAAGCAGGCTCAAACTGGAATTGAGAAATTACGTGATAATGTAGATTCGCTAATTGTAATTAATAATAATAAGTTGCGTGATATTTACGGAAACTTGGGCTATAAAGCTGGTTTCTCAAAAGCGGATGAAGTACTTTCTACAGCTGCCAAAGGTATTGCAGAAGTAATAACACATCACTATACTCAGAATATCGACCTTAGAGATGCCAAAACAGTGCTTTCCAATAGTGGTACTGCTATTATGGGGTCAGCAAATGCTTCAGGTTCTGCTCGAGCCAATGAAGCTATTTCCAAAGCATTGGATTCTCCACTACTGAACGACAATAAAATTACAGGAGCTAAAAACGTATTGTTGCTTATCGTTTCAGGCAGTCAGGAAATTACTATTGATGAAATTGGCGAAATCAATGACTTTATTCAGTTAGAAGCCGGCCATGGAGCCAATATTATTATGGGTATTGGTGAAGATGAAGAATTAGGTGACGCAATAGCAGTGACCATAATTGCTACAGGTTTTGCAAGTGATCAGCAAGATGATATCGTAAATACAGAATCTAAACGAATTATACACACACTAGAAGATGAGCAAAAAGCTGTTCATGATTTAAGTGCTGAGAATTCACCTAAAGCTTATGATATTAATGTTTCTCTTGAAGAAGAACCAGTAATAAAACATCAATTGGAAGAAGAGATAGAGGAGCCGGAGGTTAAGCAGCCAGAATCTGATTTGATTAAAACTACCAATTATATTAGAAACTTTAATGTGTTCTATGAAGAGGTAGTAGTTGCGCCAGTTAAAGAAACTATCGCAGAAAATCATGATGAAGAGTTTATCATTATCGAAGCAAAAGATGTTTTAAACGATATTGAAGTAGTTGACCCTGAAATAGTTTCCACTAAAGAGGAAGAAGATCAATTTGCATTGACTTTTGACATGCCAATCAATGATAACACTGAAGAAGAAAAGGAGAATACCATCACCTTTGACTTGGGTGAGGAGGCAAAGGATATTGATGTAAACGAATATATAGAGGTGAGTCCTGTAATGGATTACAATAAAGAAGGAGAGACCCGCTATAATCTAGAAGAGTATATGGAGTTGGAAACCCAGTTGACCGGTGCTAGGTCGGTTGCGGAAACCCATGAGCCTAAGTTGATGGAGGATGAATTGGTTTTTGAAAAGAAGACAATAAAAACTGAAGCTTCTACCGGAGGTGATGCATCTAAAGAAGTAGACCCTTTCAATAGTTCAATTGATGATTTATTAAAGGAAAGGGCAGATGAAAGAAGAAAAAAGCTAAAGAACTTCAATTATAAGTTTCAAAACAATAGAAACAGTATAGATGAGATAGAAAAGCAGCCTGCGTATAAAAGACAGGGGGTAGATTTAGAAGAAGGCCCGAAAGAACAAAAAGTGTCTAGAATGAGTTTGGGTGAGGATAGCAATGATGAGATTCAGTTGCGTTCCAATAATTCGTTTTTGCATGATAATGTTGATTAGTAGTGTTTAGTTTACGTCCATTTTAATGGAACGTTTAAACCCGAAAGATGGAAACCTACTTTCGGGTTTATTTTTTATCTTCGCTCACCAAAATATGACGAAAATGAGTTTGCAAGAAAGGATAATGTCAGAGATGAAAGCAGCTATGAAAGCTAAGGACACTGTAGCCTTAGAATCATTGCGAGCCATTAAATCTGCTATTTTATTAGCACAGACAGATAAAGGAGCAGGTGATGGACTTTCTGAAGAGGAAGAGGTAAAATTGGTGCAGAAATTAGTAAAACAGCGTAAAGACAGTGCAGCTATTTTTACCGAACAAGGTCGTAGCGATTTAGCAGACCCAGAATTGGCACAAGTTGCTGTGATAGAAAAGTTTTTGCCTGAACAATTGACCGAAGATGAAATTGAGAAGGTAGTTGTCCAAACCATTGATAGTATTGGAGCATCTGGAATGCAAGATATGGGTAAGGTAATGGGCATGGTATCTAAAGAGCTAGCTGGTCAGGCAGATGGGAAGACTATTTCTACAATAGTTAAGCAAAAGCTTAGTTCTTAATAGAAAATAAGGCCACGTAGCTCAGCTGAATAGAGCATTGGATTTCGGCTCCAACGGTCGGGGGTTTGAATCCCTCCGTGGTCACATTAGTTTAAAGCAGGCGATTAGCCTGCTTTTTTGTTTACTAGCAATAGTTTTTACTTTCAAACCTGTAATTATCCTAGATAAATACAAAGACTCTCTATATGAGGCAATGGGATTTTTTGATTCACTATAACTAATGCCGGATAGTTTACGGGCTGAAAAACTTTTTCAGTCCTTCTTTTTAAACGTAATTTATAAGTCTACTCATTTTCATCATAGAAAAACTGCTCTTTTACAATTTTTCCGTCCTTTACTTCATATACCGCTATCTCTGACATGGTAGAACGATGTCCGGAGGGTTTATGGGTGGTGTCCATTTCAAACCTTACCGAGAACCAATTATCGGCTACCAGAGGTTCTGATACATTAGTATTATGTACTTCAAAATTTTCTTGCCACCACTCTCCTTTTTTCTGTACTCCTTCAAAACCTTCAGCCCGTCCTCCTTCACCGGTTCCGTCATTTTCTATACTAACAATTTTTGGGCTGTAGAGCTCCTTATATGGTGTTTCAAAATCTCCTTTTTTACAAGAGTCTACCAGTTTCTGTGCAATTTCATTCGTGTTCATGATGGTTGTTTATTGATTAGATTTTTAAAATACAAAAAAATGAAACTCAAAAACTTCCATTAACACAATCTTAAAATAAAAAATCACCGCTTTCTAGATGGTGCTTTTAGCGAGTACTTACTAACGGCAGCTGAAAACTATAATGGTATCCTTTTTGTGCAGGCCATGCTGAATTATGTGATTATCCAGACCATTAAACGCAAATATGTAAGTCCTTTGTTTTTAAAAAATGTTGAGGAGAAACTGGACTCCAATAGTTTTATTAGGGTTCATAAATCGTATATCGTAGCTCTTGATAAAATAGAGGGAGTAGTCCATCATGAACTTCAAATAGGTATTTATAAAATTCCGTTGAGCAGAAATTACAGAAAGGCCGTAGTGCCCAAAATTTTAGGGGATAATCTTTGGAATGGTAATAGGTAAGCCATAAAATTTTAGCCTATTTTAAAGCACAATATAATTTTGCCGTTTTTGTTCGGAAATAGTTTACTAATTTAAGAACCTATGAAATTTGTACTTGCACCCGATAAATATAAAGGTTCTCTTACAGGTATAGAGTTTTGTGATGCTGCTGAAAAGGGGCTTCGGATGGTTTTTGCGGATGCAAATATCATTAAATTACCCTTGGCCGATGGTGGTGATGGCACCATAGAAGTAGTGAAAACCTATTTAAATGCAGATTCAGTAGAATTGAGTGTTTCTGACCCGTTATTTAGGCCAATACATTCTAGCTATTTACTTTCTGATGATAAAAAGACAGCCTTTATTGAGATGTCTGAAGCTTCAGGATATAAGTTGCTTAATAAGAGTGAATTAAATTGTATGCATACCACTTCTTTAGGTACTGGGAATTTAATTTTTGATGCTCTAAATAAAGGGGTCCAAGAAATTATTTTAGGTATTGGAGGAAGCGCCACCAATGATGGAGGCATGGGAATGGGTTCTGCTTTAGGGTTTGAATTTTTAGATCGTGACGGGAATAGATTAAGCCCTACAGGAATTAACCTTATTAATGTAGTCACTATTAAAAAGAGTTCAATTCACAAAGGTCTAGCAAATGTGAAAGTAAATGTAGCTTGTGATGTTTCCAATCCATTTTATGGACCTGATGGAGCAGCTTATGTTTATGGGCCGCAAAAAGGAGCAAACCCAGAAGAAGTGAAATTGTTGGATATGGGACTCAAAAATTTTGCAAAAGTTATAAAATCTGAATTAGGAATTGATGTGCAAAATATAAATGGCTGCGGCGCTGCAGGAGGATTAGGCGGTGGAGCTGTAGCTTTTTTAAATGCTAGGTTAAAATCCGGTATTGATTTAATTAAAGAAATATCAGATTTTGATAATGCTATTAAAGATGTCGATTGGGTAATTACAGGAGAGGGCAGGTTAGATGCACAAACACTTTCTGGTAAAACTATCGCAGGAGTATTATCTTCTGCTAAAAGAAAAGGAATTCCGGTTGCGGCTCTATGTGGTTCAGTTCTACTTACTCCGAAAGAACAGGATGAAGCAGGGTTAAATTATGTTGTTGCAGTTTCTAAAGAAACGGAAAGTTTGGAGGTAGCTATGAAGAATAGCTATGGAAACTTGATTCAGGCTGCATATAATTTTGGTGAACAAATAATTCATAAACAATTATTCTTCATCGCGTTATTTATTAGAAATCTTGATTTATTGGTTTAGATTATTTTTTCCTTTACCTTAAACGTGATTAGTTGATTGCTTATTTTCAATCTAAATATTGTCCAATCATTAGAACCAATCCAATGACTCAAAAACGTATTGAAATTGCCAAAATATCTAGTTTAAAAGAAAAAGAACCCGCTTATGCTTTAGTTAAAAACACCGATTTAGTAATCATTAAACATGAATCGGGTATTTCTGTACTGTATGGTAGATGCCACCATAGAGGAGCACTATTATCAGATGGTCATATAGATGGTCACAACCTAATTTGTGGTGTTCATGGGTGGGACTACCGTTATGATACAGGGATTAGTGAATACAATAATGATGAGCAATTACATAAGTTTCAGGAATATGTGGATGGAGATTCACTCCAAATAGATGAAAATGAGGTTGCAGCGTTTGAAACTGAACATCCGCAACCTTTTGATAGAGATGCTTATTTAGGAGTTTATGCAGATACACATCCTGAAGATACTGAGCCTTACACAGGTTATATTAAAGAATTAGCGGTAAATGGATTAAAAAATTTAGGACATCATGGATTTTCTGCTTCCATGGGGGTAGATAGAAATACCTTGCCAAAATGGAGTGACATCCAGTTTCTCCCTGCCCAGCTGGCTTTAAGACCGTTATTGGACCATGAGGAAGTAGCCACAAAAGTAATTATTGGGCCAAAAGCAAAAAAGCCACTGGTTTTAGATATACCGTTGTTTGTTAGTGATATGAGTTTTGGAGCACTTTCTAGAGAAGCTAAAATTGCATTATCTAAAGGAGCGGAAATGACCGGAACGGGAATATGTTCAGGTGAAGGTGGAATGCTTCCAGATGAACAAAAAAACAATTCAAAATACTTTTACGAGTTGGCTTCTGCCCAATTTGGTTTTTCTTGGGATAAATTGGATAATGTTCAGGCATTTCATTTTAAAGGAGGTCAAGGAGCCAAAACGGGAACCGGAGGTCATTTACCAGGAAATAAAGTTACCAAGGAAATTGCAGAAGTACGTGGATTAAATGAAGGGGAGACGGCAATTAGCCCAGCAACTTTTCCTGAATTTCATGGGGTTAAAGATTTTAAAGCATTTGCAAAGAAAGTAAGGGAACACACTGGTGGAATCCCAATTGGTTTTAAAATAGCGGCGAGTCATATAGAAAAAGATATTCAGTTCGCTTTAGATGTTGGGGTCGATTATATAATTCTCGATGGTAGAGGAGGGGGGACAGGTTCTGCTCCTACTATTCTTAGGGACAATATAAATGTACCTACTATTCCTGCTTTAGCAAGGGCAAGAAAGTATTTAGATAAAGTCGGAGCAACAGATGTAACGCTAATTATAACTGGCGGTTTACGAATAGCTGAAGATTTCGCAAAAGCTATGATGATTGGTGCAGACGCCATTGCAGTTTCTAATGCTGCTATACAAGCAATAGGCTGTTTAGGTATGAGAGCTTGTGGCTCAAATAACTGTCCTGTTGGTATTGCCACACAGAAGGAATCTTTGCGCAGTAGATTAATTATTGATTCATCTGCAAAGCAATTGGCTAACTTTTTTAATGCTACAAATGATTTGATAAAAGTAATAGCTCGTTCTTGTGGGTATGACGATATATCCAAATTTAATTATGATGATTTATCTACTTTTAAAAAAGAAATGCATGAGCTGGCAGGAATTCCTTTTGCTGGGGTCAAAGGATAAGTTTTATGTTATAATTTGAAAGGAAATCATATTCATCAAGACATACTTACGTAGATAAATTAATTTATTAAGATGAAAAAAGTACTGTTATTAGTTTTTTGCCTTGTTGGATATATAGGTTTGGCACAATCCATAGACTATAATACCAAAAAAGGATATGTGGCAAAAGGCTATGATGTTGTTGCCTATTTTGATAATAAAGCAGTTGTGGGTAATGATTTATTTGTTACCACTTATGATAAAGTAAAATTTAAGTTCTCAAGCCAAGAAAACCTTAAAAAATTTAAAAACAATCCAAAGCAGTACCTGCCAAAGTATGGGGGTTATTGTGCTTACGCAGTAGCAGTCTCAAGTAAAAAAGTACCTGTAAATCCAGAAACTTTTGAAATAAGAAATGGGGAATTGTATTTGTTCTATAATTCAGGTAAGAACAACACCTTGGCACTTTGGGAAAAAGAATCACCTGAAAACCTTAGGGTTAAGGCAGATAAGAATTGGGAAAAAATCAAGAATTAATAATTTTCTTATTGATTTTTGAATGTTAGCTATGGTTGCAAATTTAAAAGTTCTGGTTGCTGGTCTTTTGATTAGTTTTTTAGGAGCCTTGCCTTTAGGAAGCCTAAATATTACCGCTTTTGATATTTCTGCTTCCCAAAATGTTCAAAACGCACTTTTGTTTTCTTTTGCAGCTATTTTTATCGAACTTATTTATGTTCGCTTAACATTATGGGGTAGTCAAAAAGTAAAACTGAATAGTAAATGGATTTATCTGTTATTGCCTTTAGGGGTTTTACTTCTTCTATATTTAGCAATATCTAGTTTCATTACCGCTGTACATATTGAGGATATAGCTACTTCTAAATCGATATTGCCAAAAATAACCTCTCCTATTTTGTTGGGCTTGCTGCTTAGTGCGCTAAACCCACTTCAAGTACCTTTTTGGCTCACATGGAATAAGGTTTTAGAATCAAAAAAAATACTTAAGCACAATACCAGTTCATTCACAAGCTATATGTTTGGTATTGGTGCTGGAACTCTGACAGGGCTGATAGTCTTTATTTTTGCAGGAAAATTAATCGTTACTGGTTATGGGCAATATGCGCAGATAAGCAATTTTATATTGGGCTTGCTCTACCTCGGTTTTTCTTTCTATCTTTTATTTTTATTATTTAAAAAACGCCATCAATTCAAAATCCAATAAGCTTATGTTCAACTCCTCAGTTCAGACAATTGAACAATTCAAGGAAATATTGTTACAGCTCCCCCAAGAATGCTATGTAATGTCTTGTGGCGAACTTTCTAGTGCAACAATAGGACAACATACAAGACATATCATAGAATTATATCAGTGTTTAATTGCTGGATATGATTCTGCGCATGTATGTTATGATAAGAGGGAGAGAAACAAAACGATAGAAGAAGATAAAGCTATTGCACTAGCCCAATTGGTTACAATACAAGAAAACCTAGAAAAGCCTGATAAAGAACTTAAAATCAACTATGAATTAGGTGAAGATGAGGTATGCTTAAATTCTAATTACTACAGAGAAGTCATGTATAATTTAGAACATGCAATTCATCATCATGCTTTAATTAAAGTTGGGATTAAGGCTATGACCACTATGGTATTACCAGATTCTTTTGGTGTTGCCCCATCTACCATACAGCACAGAAAGGTATGTGTACAGTAAGTTTTATTCCCAGAAAAGACTCTTTTGTAATCACATCCAATAGAGACGAACATATTTCGAGGTCTCCAGCTTATAAGCCAAAAGTGGAACTTATTAATGGACTTAAAGTTGTTTTTCCTAAAGACCCAAAAGCTGGTGGTACATGGTTTGCCGTTAATGAAAAAAACGTTGCTGTTGTACTATTGAATGGTGCGTTTGAAAACCACAAGTCTACAGGTAATTATGAAAAGAGTAGGGGACTGGTCGTTTTGGATATTGTTGGTCATCACAATCCACAAATATATCTAGAGGAGACTGACTTGATGAATATTGAACCTTTTACGGTCATAGTGGTTGAAAAAGGCAAGGTAGTGGAATTAAGATGGGATGGGAAAGATAGATTTATTGAACTTTTGGATAGTTCTGAAAGCTATATATGGTCATCGGCTACACTTTACAGCAAGATGGCGATTAACAAGCGGGAAGAGCTATTTTCAAAGTTTATTGATGAGAATGATATAAATACAAGTACAATTATAGATTTTCATTCTAACAATCATCAAGATTTTCAAAACGGCTTTGTAATAGATAGAGCAAGTGGTCTAAAAACATTTAGCGTAACACAAGCTGTTTTGGGAAAAGAAAAAATTTGTCTAAAACACATTAATTTGTTGAAAGACGATACAAACACGGTTGAGCTTCCAGTAAATCAATTGATGAATCAGTTTTAATGGACTCTTTAAGATTAAAATGGCATAAGCTGACTCATTGGGAGTATTGGCCTCTTTGGGCCATATATTATCCGTTATTTCCTGTTTGGGTATTTCTTTCTATTAAGGCTCGTTCTTTTTTCTTTTTTAACGCAGCCAATCCTTCTATGAAAAATGGTGGAATGGCAATGGAATCAAAAAATGATATTTATAATTTAATCCCCAATGAATACATACCGAAAACCATTCTTATTGAAAGGGAAACTGCACTGGAAGATATTGAAAAACAAATAGCTTCTAGCAAAATTAATTTTCCATTCATTGCCAAGCCAGATATTGGAATGAAAGCCTATGGAGTAGATAAAATTCATGATCTTGAAGATTTACAATTATATATTGACCGTACGCCTACCAATTTTTTAGTTCAAGAACTAATACCCTATGCTAAGGAGGTTGGAATTTTCTATGTTAGAATCCCTGGAGAAAAGAGTGGTAAGATAACGGGTATAGTAGCTAAAGAGTTTCTTTCTGTAATTGGCGATGGAAAAAGGAGCATATTAGAACTGATTAAAAACAACCCTAGAAGCCATTTTCAGTTATATGCGTTGACTAAGAAGTTTGGAAGTAAGTTAGACCAAGTTTTAAAAGAGGGGGAAGAGTTTATTTTGGTTCCTTATGGTAGTCACACCAGAGGGGCTAAGTTTATAGATAAAAGCGCTGAAACTAACCCAAGTCTTGAGAAGATTATTGATGCAATATGCATGCGTATGCCAGAATTTTATTACGGCAGATTAGATGTGCTTTATGATAACTTCCAAGACCTTTCTCAAGGGCAAAAATTTAAAATTATTGAAATAAATGGGGCAGGAGGAGAAGCTACACATATCTATGACCCAAAACACTCCTTATTTTTTGCATGGAAAGAGATTTTTAAGCACTGGAATTATTTATGTAAAATCAGTATTATAAATCATAAAAGGGGTTACCCTTATTTAAGTTTTAAAGATGGTAGAGCTATGTTAAAGGCAAATAGTCTATTGGAAGAACAACTAAAATTGGTTTAAAATGAATATTAGAACAACACTTTTAGTAATCGTATTAGGTTCTATTTCTTTAACTGCACAAAATACGTCGGATAAAAGGACAGATTTGGGTGTTTCAGTACAACTTTACCCTGCTGGTATTATTCCAACCGTGAATCTAGAGCACTATGTAGAAGAAAATTCCTCCTTATTATTTCGATTAGGATTGAATATTGTTGATAGGCAAGACTTTAGTGATTTTAATGAAACGGAAGAAGGTACTGGTTTTGGAGGTTCTATAGGCTATCGAAAACATTTTCCTTCTGGAAAGGGGAAATTTATTGCAGGTTTAAATCTAGATGTCTGGAGTTTAACCATTGATTGGACAGATATTGGCCCTGCTGATGGTTTAGTATCTGGAAGTACTTATACCCTAGTGATACAACCCTGGCTAGAGGGCGGTTATTTCTTACCTATTAAAAATACAAAATCCCAAATAGGACTTACATTAGGTTTTGGTCGGGAAATTAATGCAATTACAAGTGGTGATGAGGTAGAACAGGGCTTTATTGGCAGTGTTTCTTTACAATATCAATTCTCACTTTAATCGGTAAAAGCTTTAAAGGCTTCTTTAAAAAATCTAACTGCCGTTTCCTCACCAGAAGAAGTTGCTGGAAGGATAGCACCTTTAAACGTATCATTTTTCCATTCACCATAGGTAAGCTTAGGAAAACTATCTGTTTTTAAGCTATCATGACCTCTATAACCACTCATGTAGAAATAATGGTCATTAGAGATTGAATCTGGTATAGCCATACCCATACCTATAGATTTTCCAGAGCCATCATTCAGTTCTACATAAGCGCCTGTATCCAAATGGTGTGGCCAAATACGAATATCGGACTCCAACTTTTCATCACTTAAGAATTGTAATAAGACATGCTGAACTAAAATACGTAGTTGCAATAATTGGTTCAAATCTTTTGGATTAGATAACTCAAATTTAAAGTCATTTGAAACTGTACAAGGCAGGTCATAATGTAAATCGTAGCCATAGGATTTTTTAAAAGAAGATATGGTAGCCATTTTTGAAATCCAGTCTACGATTTCATCATGGGGTTTCCCGTCAAGTTCAAAGGATGTTTTATTGCTCTTGAAACTCCATTGCAATGCAAAATCCTCAAAACTGAAGGCCAAGTAGGTGCCTAAATCATCTAAATTCCATGTTCGAAGGGTTTGGTCTTCGATAAAAAAACCTACGTTGGTATGACTATCATCGGAGCGATGTTCCAAAAAACTTTTTCCAGCAGTAGCCAAATACTGTATAGCCAAGTGTAGTTGTTTATTCATAGTGCGGTTTTTTTATACTTTGGAGAATGGAATAGATAATCATAGGAGCATGGACACGGGAATTCTCAATAAACCACTTGTGCGTTTCCATTCCACCGCAAATAACCCCTGCTAGATAGAGCCCTTTTACGTTTGACTCCATTGTGTCAGGATTGTAAGTAGGCAACAATTTTTTATCATTAGAAAGCTCAATGCCCAAATTTTTAAGAAAGTTAAAATTGGGCTTATACCCCGTTAGGGCAAGGACAAAATCATTTTGAATTGTAACTAAACCATCAGGAGTATTTATTAGTATTTCTTTGTCTTTAATTTCTTTAACGGTAGCGTTGTAGTAAACTTTAATGCTTCCTTCTTTAATTCGATTTATGATATCTGGCCGTACCCAGTATTTGACTCGTTTTCCAACTTCTGGACCACGAATTATTAAAGTTACCTCAGAACCCTTTCGGTAGCACTCCAAAGCAGCATCAATGGCAGAATTGCTGGCACCTATGACTGCTAACTTTTGACTAGCATAAAAGTGAGGGTCTTTATAGTAGTGGGAGACTTTGGGTAAATCTTCTCCAGGAACATTAATTTTGTTGGGCAAGTCATAAAAACCAGTGGCTAAAATAATATTTGATGCCGTATAGTTTGATTTAGAAGTTTCTACAGTGAATTTATCATGTAGCTTTTCAACTTTTTCAACCTGTTCAAATAGACTTATTTTTAAATCATTGGAGGTTACTATTCTTCTGTAGTATTCTAATGCTTCATTGCGTTTTGGCTTGGCTTCTTTACTAATAAAGGGAATCCCATCTATTTCCAATTTTTCCGAAGAAGAAAAAAACTGCATATTGATGGGGTAATTGAAAAGGGAGTTTACAATTGGTCCTTTTTCGATAATGAGATAGGACAAGTTTTTTTTCTTGGCCTCCAATCCACAAGCAATACCAATTGGGCCTCCACCTACAATTATTATATCAAAGTGCTGCATTAACGAATGGCTTCTTTGAGATTCTTAATGGTTTCGGTGGGATACTCACTTTTAAATACAAAACTACCGGCGACGAGTACATCAGCTCCCACATCCGTAAGTTTTTTAGCATTATCAGAATTTACACCGCCATCAATTTCAATCAACGTGGTCGTATTTTTTTCGATTATCAATTTTTTTAAATCGATAACTTTTTGATAAGTATTTTCTATAAATGACTGTCCCCCAAAACCAGGATTAACACTCATTAAGCAAACCAAATCTATATCTTGGATAGTATCTTCCAATAATTGTATTGAAGTATGCGGGTTTAAGGCAACTCCAGCTTTCATGCCAGCACTTTTAATAGCTTGTAGCGTTCGGTGTAAATGAGTGCAAGCTTCGTAGTGAACAGAAAGTATTTCTGCCCCAAGCTCTGCAAAAGTATCGATATACCTATCTGGGTCAACAATCATTAAATGTACATCCAGCGGCTTTTTCGCATGTTCTTGAATGGATTTTATGACTGGCATCCCATATGAGATATTTGGAACAAATACGCCATCCATAACATCAATATGGTGCCAATCTGCCTGACTGTTATTGACCATTTCAACATCTCTTTGCAGGTTTCCAAAATCTGCTGCTAATAAGGAAGGTGCTACTTTTTTACTCATTGTTGCATTCTATAGTGCAAAAATAAGGAAATGGTTTTTGGCTAGTTCACCTATTTTTTTAATCTATGAATGCAGTTTTAGGTAGGATTATGGGATCACATCGCAATATTTTGCTGCTGCACATTTTACATTGATTGTTCTGATTTAATTCCTTTAGGTTTTTCAATGTTAACACTTCTGGTAACCTGTACTCGTTTGATTTGTTATAATCAACGGTATATCCCATATCTTCAAAAGCCGCTATCGATAAACGGCTAATTGGGTTATCGCCCATATTTATAAAGCCAGTCATCAATTCATTGGAAAAAATTGCTTCCCTCCAATGTCCATCGCGAGTACCTTGTCCTCCGGTATTGGCCAAAGGAACATTAATCAGGTTTTCTTCTTGCCTCAGTATTTTATATTCGCGGATTGCATTAGTCCCTGTAAAAGTTGGGTTTTCAGAACCTTCACCAGTAATAAGGTTTAAAAATTGAGAAGACCAAAGCGTCCCAAAACCTAAAACATGACCCATTTCATGGATTATTGCATCTTTAAGACTGTCTTCAGCTTCCAAACGTGCTAAATCTGCAGTGTCAAATTGCATGATGCCAGTAGCAGGCAAAAAACTTTCTGCCCTAAGTTGGGTTGGTCCTGCCTGTCCCAAAATCCCTAATGAGCCATCAATATTTACTGCCTGAGCATCAATACGAACATCTTCAATAATTTCACCATTAGCCAATTGCACCCTGGGGAGGTCGCCTGTAATTAATTCTGACCATCTAGAACTTGCCTCTTCAAAAACTATTTGTTGACTTGAAGTAAGTCCACCTAAAAACCGAATTTCTATTGTAAAACCCATAAATAACAAGTTTTGATATTGTTTTGTTATTTATTTACGAACAGGAATACTTTTTAAGCCTTGTGCATAGAAATTTTAACAGAATAATGAAATATTGAATAGAATGTCAAAAGGCATTATTGCATGTTTTTGAATGAATTTTATTACCAGCATTCCAAATTAAATATTAGGTGTAAAACACTATCCATTACATCTAAATGAAACCAATCAACTTCACTTTTATTACCATTTGAATACCACGTTACAAGTAGACAAAATCTGAGGCCAGTAGTGAAGGCACTACTAAATTTGAATTGATGGTAAAAAAATCAAAATTCAGATGATTTTTACTTGATTGAAGTGGGCAGAATATTAATCTTTTTTAGTTGTGTCTTTTAACGGGGCGGTTGGTGTTGTTTTAAACGCGGAAGGATTTTTGGTTAAAATTCTAATATTTCGCCATTTTATCTTTTTGCCCGAATTCAAAGAATCAGTACCTATACTATGAACTTGAAGTCCAATAAAACCAGATTTGGTATCATTATCTTTTAAATTGGCAGTATTGATGTTATTTACCCAGATTACCAGTTTATTACCAATAGCTTCAATACGATAATGATTCCATGTACCATTTTTAAAAGCTTTTTGACCTTCAGGATTGTTCTTTAAATCGTACAACCAGCCTCTTTTCCCTTCTTCATATATTCCCCCGCTCCAAGCTCTATTGCTTGGGTCTATTTCTGCTTGGTAACCATGCACTTGCCCATTATTAAAATCAGGATAACTGTTACTCCTAAACTGTACTCCAGAATTAATTTTTGGATCAACCATGACCTCAAACTCTAGTATAAAATCATCGTAAATAGTTTTGGTACAAAGAAATGTGTTTGGAGTGTTCATTAGTGTAGTGCCAATAATTTCATTATTCAATACAACATATTTGGCCATACCATTTTTCACTTCCCAACCAGCTAAGGAATTATCAGGTATAAGATTAATCCATTCTTCCTTTGGCTGTTGTTTACAAGCGAAAAAAAATAGGCATAACCCAAATATGAAATTAATGGTGTGAATATGTTTGTTGAAGCTCATTTTCAGTATACATTTTATCTAAGTGTCTTGGTAAATTTCTAAGGCTATCTACGAGTTTACTGGTTAAAGATTGGGAAGAGGTAGTAAAGGCATTTCTAATGTAATTACCAATATCTTTTATATTTTCATCTGAAATATTCTTATTCATTCCTACACCAGGCATGGAATTAGAAAAGTTAAATTTCTTACCATTTACAGAAATAGGGCCTTTTAACCCATAAAGCATAACAGCAGCTAATTTTTCTTCTTCTTCTGATACATATTCAGAATTAAGTAATGGTGGTGCCAAATCTTTGTTTCCACCACCATCTGGTCCATGGCATGTTGCGCAATATTTCATATAAAGTAATCGTCCTTTGGTTAAACCATCACTTTCATTTATCTGTTTTTTCTCAGTTTTAGCTTGTTGTTCCAAAGAATCTATTTTGGCTACAATTTTATTAAAACCTTTATTTGATGAATTTCTTAAATTAAATGTGGTTTGGTGAATTCCGGAAAGAATTGGTTCCAAGAACCAATCTTCATTTTTATACCTCTCCATAAGTGTAGCAAGATAGGCTTCATTGTTAGCATTTAATCTTTTAGAAAAGTAATAGGCTAAATAGTAGTCAATCATTTCATTTTTAGCATTTAAAAGATTTTCTATATGGGTGTCCTTAATTTTTTTACCTCTATCTGCATACAACTTTATAACGTGTGACATGAATTTTGGTTGATTGATAATATTAGAAAGTTCAATATCTGGGAAGGATAATTTTTGAAGTCCTTCTAGAGCGTATAAGGCGTGTATTTTACTGATCTCAATCAGGTCTTTTTCAATAACCTCTACAAGTTGCTTTTTCAGAGCTGTATGTTTTCCTGAAATAATAAGCTGTTGCGCCCTATTTCTAATCCAAATATTTTTAGATGCTAGTGAGTCAACTAGCTGAGAACCATTTAATAACGTTAAGTCTATGTTTTTATGCTTATTATTCCCTTGAGTTGAAACTTTTAGAATTCTTCCCATGCCAATTACCGTATCTAGGCCTTTTTCCATATACTTATTTCTAAGGTAGCTGGTCATATATGTTTTGTGTTGAATAATGCCCCTATGCATATCAACAATATATAACGCACCATCAGGTCCATTATAGAGATTTACGGGTCTAAAAGTTTCATCTGATGAACGAATAAACTCTTTATCTTTCCAAGCTTGCTCACCAGTAATTTTAAGATTTTTAAAGTCTAAAATGTTACGTTTTATAAGATTGGCTTCAGGGGCGCATACCATAACATTCCCTTGATAATCATTTGGAAATGATTTCCCTTCTAAATATAAAGGACCACAAGCACTCGTAAACCTTTTTAATTTTCCATCTGCATGCAACATATCGGGGAGATAACCTCTATTGACAGCTGTTGCAGTTAGGGGATATACATTTTGATCAGATACCAGGTTATTACCGATAGCTGAGCTTGACTTATATAAAGGATTCTTGTTAAGTATATTGGGAATCGCCCAATCTCCTCTAATTTGGTTGGAGTTGTCATTATATAAAAGCCTCCCCATATTATCACTTGTAATGCCCCATTGCCCTCTAAACGATGTGTCTTCTGTGAGCCACTCCTCATTTTTTAAACGGTATCTTTTAGATGCCTTTGCGCTATAAATCCAATTATCAATATTCAATAGTAATCCATTAGGTTGATGTTCAACATTTCCACCAACGGCATATTCATTATCAACTACTATTGTTTTTCCTGGAGTCAAGTTTTTTTGTATTTCAGTAAAATATAAAAATGGGGGTTCCGCATGTAGCAAACCACCGTTTATATGTAGAAGGGCACGTGTCAATTTTAAATTGTCAAGGAATACTTTGGTGTGATCCATAATACCATCATTGTCCTTGTCTTGCAAAACGACAATGCGACCAATTGGAGCGTCTTCATTTATACCTTCTAAAGATTGCATGTATCCAGTCATTTCCAATACCCATATTCTTCCAGAATCATCAAAACTAATTGCTATAGGTGCTTCAATTAAGGGTTCGGCCGCAAGTGCTTGTATATGAAATCCATCCTCAATTTCATAACTAGATAAGTCTACTGTAGTTTCTTGATACTCATGTTTACATGAGCTGAAGGATAAGAAGAGTAATACACAAACAAAAAGCCTCATTAAATAGAATCTACAATCTTAAATTTATGAAAATCAAATGAGTATTACTTTGATTAAAAGTAGAATAAAATGTAGTATTTACTTACCTAGTTGCCGTAAACCCTCATAAACAACTATACCAACCGCATTGGCTAAATTTAAACTTCGTATCCGCTCATTGTACATTGGAATTTTGTACAATCTTTCTGAATTTTCTTGTGTTATTAATGAAGATAGGCCAACAGATTCTTGGCCAAATACTAAAAAGAGTTCTTTTTCAAATTTAATATCCCAATGTCTTTTTGTCGCATGGCTAGAAAAGTATACTAACTTTTTGTCACTATGTTTTGCCATAAATTCATCAATGCTTTCATAAGTTTGGACGGAAAGATGCTGCCAATAGTCTAATCCAGCCCTTTTTAAGCGTTTATCATCAATTTTGAAGCCTAATGGCTTTACTAGGTGAAGGTTACAGCCAGTAGCTAAACTTAAACGTCCAATGTTTCCAGTATTATTCGGTATTTCCGGAGCTACTAAAACAATATTAAAAGCCATTTATTTTTCTTTTGATTTTAGGTGGAGATATAGTTGCTCCACTTTTTCTCTGGCCCATGGTGTTCTACGGAGAAATTTTAAGCTTGATTTTATAGAAGGATTGTTTTTAAAGCAGTTTATATTAATCTGATTTGCTAGATATTCCCAAGAATATGCTTGTGTGAGCTCTTCCATAATATCCGCCAATTTTATTCCATGCAATGGATTATTGAGTTGTTTCATCATTTTTTACCGAAAATAAACAAATAGGTAGAGGATTAGATTCATAACAAATCAAACTACAAGTATATAAAATGAAAAACTCCGGTAATCAGCCGGAGTTTATTCATCAATCAAAAAACGAACAGTCATGATAAACTGTTGTAGTATACTAAATTACAATATTCTTGCCAAAAAAAAAATTTAAGCTTTATTTAACTGTAATTTCTTTGGTTTTACCCCAAATATGTCTTTAAAATCTTACTTCTAGAAGTATGTTTTAGCCTTCTTATTGCTTTTTCTTTAATCTGACGTACACGTTCCCTTGTTAAATCAAAAGTCTCTCCAATTTCTTCTAAAGTCATTGAATGTTGACCAGCAAGTCCAAAATATAAGCGAATAACATCTGCTTCGCGTGGCGTTAAAGTTTCTAAAGCACGCTCTATCTCAGTACGCAATGATTCGTGTAACAATTCCTTGTCCGGGTTTGGGGATTCCCCACTACGCAGTACATCATAAAGGTTGGAATCTTCACCATCGATAAGTGGAGCGTCCATGGAAACATGGCGTCCAGAGTTTTTTAAAGATTGCTTTACATCTTCAACGGTCATGTCCAATTCTTTTGCAATTTCTTCAGCTGAAGGCATTCGTTCATGCGCTTGCTCCAAGAAAGCAAAAGTCTTATTGATTTTATTAATAGAACCAATCTTATTCAATGGCAAACGCACAATACGGGATTGTTCTGCCAATGCTTGCAAAATGGATTGACGAATCCACCATACAGCGTAAGAGATAAATTTAAAACCTCTAGTTTCGTCAAAGCGTTGTGCAGCTTTAATTAGACCTAAATTACCTTCATTGATTAAATCTGGTAATGTTAATCCTTGATTTTGATATTGTTTTGCCACAGAAACCACAAACCTTAGGTTAGCTTTAGTCAACTTTTCCAAAGCAATTTGGTCACCTGCTTTTATTCGTTGTGCCAATTCTACTTCTTCATCGGCAGTAATCAAGTCTACTTTTCCGATCTCTTGTAAGTATTTGTCTAACGATGCAGTTTCCCTATTGGTTACCTGTTTTGTAATTTTTAACTGTCTCATCTAAATTTCTCCTTCAAATTTAAGTTTTCGAGCCTGTGCTCATATACTTATACGTAAGAAAACATAAAAAGTTACAATTTGGTAAAATTTAATTCAATTATTTTTTGTAAATGAAAAGCCCTTGTGTGAAAATTTCACGCAAGGGCTTACTGTATTTTGAAGAAAAGATACTAGTCTCTTCTTGGCTTTCTGTCACGGTTATCTCTTCCTCCACGACGGTCACCACCTCTACGGTCATTATTTCTAGGCGGACGTTCTACATAACCTTCTGGTTTTGGTAAAAGTGCCTTTCTAGAAACTTTCTCTTTACGTGTTCTGGAATCGATACCAAAGTATTTAACATCAAAAACATCTCCCATGTTAACCACATCAGAAACATTTTCAGTGCGTTCCCACGCTAATTCAGAAACGTGAAGCAAAACTTCATTTCCTGGTGCATCAGTATATTCTACAACAGCACCAAAGTCTAGCATTTTTATAACTTTTACTTCGTATACACTGCCAACTTCAGGTTTGAACAATAAAGAATCTATCTTTGCCATAACAGCATCAATACCTTTGCTGCCAACACCTAATACTTCAACAATACCTTCCTCTGTTACTGGGTCTTCATTGATAACAATGGTAGTTTCAGTCTCTTTCTGTAACTCTTGAATTACTTTTCCACCAGGACCAATCAACGCGCCAATAAATTCATTAGGAATACGTCTTGTAACCATTGTTGGAGCATGCTCTTTTACTTCAGAATTTGGAACAGAAATGGTATCTGTTAATTTGCCTAAAATATGTAAACGGCCATCACGAGCTTGTTTTAGTGCATTCACTAAAATCTCGTATGATAATCCTTTTACTTTAATATCCATTTGGCAAGCAGTAATACCATCAGAGGTACCCGTAACTTTGAAGTCCATATCCCCTAAGTGATCCTCATCACCTAAAATATCAGAAAGGACTGCGTACTTACCAGAATCTGCATCAGAAATTAATCCCATGGCGATACCAGAAACAGGTTTCTTTAACTGAACACCGGCATCCATTAATGCCATTGTACCAGAACATACTGTAGCCATAGAAGAAGAACCGTTTGATTCCAATATTTCTGAAACTACACGAACAGTATAAGGACAATCTTCCGGAACCATTCCTTTTAATGCACGTTGAGCTAGGTTACCATGCCCAACTTCTCTACGAGATGTTCCACGAATAGGTCTTGCTTCTCCAGTTGAAAAAGGAGGGAAATTATAGTGCAAATAGAAACGCTCTTCACCTTCAAAAGATGGCATATCTATTTGGTTGGCCTCTCTAGACGTTCCTAAAGTTACTGTTGCTAAAGCTTGAGTTTCCCCTCTTGTGAAAATCGCAGAACCATGTGTTGAAGGTAAATAATCAACTTCACACCAAATTGGGCGAATTTCATCAGTCTTACGACCATCTAAACGTAAACCTTCGTTTAAGGTAAGGTCACGAACAGCAGCCTTTTCAGCTTTGTAAAAATATTTAGAGATTAAATCGCCATATTCTTCTTGTTCTTCTTCAGAGAAAGTCGCTATAATTTCTTCTTTAATCTCGCTAAACGCAGCACTTCGTTCATGCTTTGCTGAACCTGCCTTAGCTACTGCATAAACCTTGTCATAAGTTAGGTCATGAACTTTCTTGGCTAAATCCTCATCCTCTCTTTCTGGCTCATATTCGCGCACTTCTTTTTTCCCGAAAGCTTCTGCTAATCTTAATTGTGCTGCACACTGTACTTTAATAGCTTCGTGAGCAAATTTGATAGCCTCGGTCATTTCTTCTTCAGAAATCTCATCCATCTCACCTTCAACCATCATTACAGAATCTGCAGAAGCACCAATCATCATATCAATATCGGATTCTTCTAATTGCGCTCTAGTTGGGTTGATAACGAATTCACCATTTACACGACCTACTCTGGCTTCAGAAATTGCACATTCAAAAGGAAAATCTGATAATTGAATAGCGGCCGAAGCGGCTAAACCTGCCATAGCATCTGGCATTACGTCATCATCATGAGACATTAATTGAATCATCACTTGAGTCTCGGAGTGATAATCCTTTGGGAATAATGGTCGTAATACACGATCCACTAATCGCATAGTCAAAACCTCGCCGTCACTTGGCCTAGCTTCTCTTTTGAAAAAGCCACCTGGGTAACGCCCCGCAGCGGCAAATTTTTCACGGTAATCTACAGTAAGTGGTAGAAAATCTACATCTGCTTGTTTGTAGTTAGATACAACTGTACATAGTAACATACATTTGCCTGATTGTACAACAACAGAACCGTGTGCCTGTTTTGCCAATTTTCCAGTTTCGATAGAAATTTCCCTACCGTCACCAAGGTCTATGACCTCTTTAAAAGTTTTTGGAATCATAAAATTTTGTGTTGCCTTTAAAAAACAAAGGACTTGTTAAACATTTGGTCTACCGCCATCCGGACGGTCGGGTTGTGTTGTTGTGTTGACCAATGAAAAACTAAATGTAGCTTTTTAGCCCTGAACTTGTTTCAGGATAAATTTGCCTCCATTGAGGACTTTATAAAAGTTGGGGGAAGCTAATGCCTCCCCCAAAAGTATTATTTTCTAATATTTAGCTCTTTAATAAGCTCACGATATTTTACAACATCTTTCTTTTTTAGGTAATCTAAAAGACTACGTCTTTTACCTACCAATTTTACCAAAGAACGCTCTGTATTATAATCTTTATGATTTTTTTTCAAGTGCGTTGTTAGGTGGTTAATACGGTGCGTGAATAACGCAATTTGTCCTTCTGTAGAACCTGTGTTCCCTTCAGAACCGCCATGTTTCTTAAAGATTTTGGCTTTTACTTCTTTTGTTAAATACATTCCAATATTATTTTAAATGATTTTTATGTATCTGACTGCTTCTCAATCAGGGCGCAAAGATAATTCTTTTTTTAGAAGAAAAAATTTTGCACCAAAATTAAACCTTTTCTTTTTTTTAAGGTCATAGCTACAAACGTTAAGGAATTGTTGGCGTTTAAGTGCGCATGAGATTATACTAGTCTGTCTTTGCACTTCCTATTTAGCCCTATTACAAACATTAAAATTTAAAAAGATGAAAAAGAATCCTAAAAATGTGCGCTTGGCAGCTATAATTTTAACTGCAGCGACTTTAAGTTTTGTTTCCTGTTCTAAAGATGAAACAGCAGTAGAAGAAGAAATTATTGTGGAACAGGTGATTACCGCAACAGAATTAAAATACAGTGATGAGTCTGAAATGATTTCTGAAGAAGTGTCCACTATTGCCGAAGATATCTATGCATCTGATGAAATATCCGCTACCTCAAAATTTGATTACCGTTCAGATTATCTGCCAGACTGTGTTACCATTACAACAGTTGTAACAGATACTACAAAAGAGAAAACTATTGACTTTGGTGAAGGGTGCGAATTGCCCAACGGAAATGTGCTTAGCGGAATAATCAATTTGAGTTATGCAAAAGATATGGAAGCGGCTTCCAAAACATTAACGTTGGCCTTGGAAAACTTCACTTTTAATGGTGTGTCTGTGGAAGGTGGTGCCGATATTCTTAGAGTACGTTCCAATGAAAATGGCAATCCACAAGGGACTGTAAGTGCATCATTTGATGCAACTTGGCCTGACGGTGAAACAGCTTCTTTTATGGGAACAAGAACCCGAGAATGGATTGAAGGTTATGGTAGTGGTTTCTGGGGGGACAATGTGTTTTTGATTACAGGAAAGAGAACATTTGTGAATAAAGCAGGCAATACTTTTGAGAAAGAAGTAGTTTCTCCGCTTAGGAGAGAATGGTCGTGTCGGTTTACCGTTAGTGGTATATTAGAAATCTCAAGAAACGATGCAACAGCAAGTTTGGATTTTGGTGATGGTAGCTGTGATGCCAAGGGAGTATTGACGTATCCTGATGGAACTAGTGAAGAAGTATTTCTAAGAAGGTTTTTGAAAGATTAATATAGGAGAACTTAACAAAAAAGAGTTGGCTAATTAGCCAACTCTTCTTCTTTTCTAATAGGTAGATTTTGAATTAAATCTATGTAGAGATTGACTTTCTTTTTTAAATCTTTTCTATGGGAAATGAAATCTAAAAAGCCATGTTCTTTAACAAATTCTGAAGTTTGAAAACCATCGGGTAAATCTTTACCAGTAGTATCCTTTACTATTCTAGGTCCTGCAAAACCAATTAATGCTCCAGGCTCAGAAATATTAATGTCGCCTAACATTGCATATGAAGCAGTGGTGCCACCGGTTGTGGGATCGGTACAGAGCGAAATGTATGGTAACTTTGCTTCAGCCAATTGAGCCAATTTTACAGATGTTTTAGCCAATTGCATCAAAGAAAGGGCGGCTTCCATCATACGGGCACCTCCAGATTTTGAAATCATTAAAAAAGGTACTTTTTTCTTTTTAGCATGGTCAATTGCCCGAGAAATTTTTTCACCTACCACACTACCCATAGAACCTCCAATAAAACTGAAATCCATACAGGCAATTACCAAATCTTTACCCATGGATTTGCCCATGGCAGTTCTGACGGCATCATTAAGTCCAGTTTTAGACTGTGCCGCTTTAAGGCGGTCCGAATACTTTTTAGTGTCTTCAAACTTTAAAGGGTCTTTTGAGCTCAATTTTACATCCAACTCTTGAAACTTGTTGTTATCAAATAGAATTTCAAAATATTCTTTACTACCAATACGAACATGATAATCATCCTCAGGACTTACATAAAAATTTTTTGCAAGATCTTCTGATTCAACAATTTTTCCAGTAGGGGATTTATACCAAAGCCCCTTAGGAGTGTCTTTTTTTTCCTCAGTAGCGGTTTGTATTCCCTTTTCTTTTCTTTTGAACCAAGCTGTCATAAAAGTAAATTTTAATTAAAGGGTATTAACGTTGTTTAGATCTTCAAAAGCCTTTTTTAAACGAGTGACAAAAGTCTTTTCACCCTCACGCAGCCAAACTCTTGGGTCATAAAATTTCTTGTTTGGTACATCATTACCATCTGGGTTTCCAATTTGAGATTTTAAATAATCTACTTTTGCTCCCATATAGTCTCTAATACCGCTCATAAATGCGTATTGCAAATCGGTATCAATATTCATTTTTATTACTCCGTAGCTGATACCTTCTCTAATCTCTTCAACAGTAGAACCTGATCCTCCATGAAATACAAAATCAATATGATTATGTTCTACACCATATTTTTCAGATATATGTTCTTGAGAGTTTTTCAAGATTTTTGGAGTAAGTTTTACGTTTCCAGGTTTATAAACCCCATGTACGTTGCCAAATGCTGCAGCCACAGTAAATCTTGGACTTACTTTGCTTAACTCTTCGTAAGCATAAGCTACCTCTTCTGGTTGTGTGTATAATTTAGAGTCATCCACATCTGTATTATCAACACCATCTTCTTCACCTCCAGTGATGCCCAATTCAATTTCTAAAGTCATATCCATTTTGGACATTCGCTCTAAATATTGCTTACAGATTTCAATATTTTCTTCAATTGGTTCTTCGGATAAATCGATCATGTGGGAACTAAACAGTGATTTTCCCGTTTTAGCAAAATGTTCCTCACTAGCATCCAGTAGGCCGTCTATCCAAGGTAATAGCTTCTTTGCACAGTGGTCCGTATGTAAAATTACGGGAACTCCATAAGCTTCAGACAGTGTATGTACATGCTTTGCTCCAGCTACGGCACCAGCAATAGCAGCTTTTTGACCTTCATTACTTAATCCCTTACCTGCATTAAACTGTGCTCCTCCATTAGAAAACTGAATAATAACAGGGGCATTTAAATCCCGTGCAGTTTCCAAAACGCCATTTATAGTATCTGAACCGATAACGTTAACTGCAGGTAAAGCATAATTATTTGCTTTTGCATGATTAAAAATCGCTTGAACTTCGTCACCTGTAGCAACGCCTGGTTTTATGTTGTGGGACATACTATTTTTGATTAGTTAGAGAGTTAAAACAAGAAACAAAAGTAATAAAATAATTAGGCTTAGAAAGGATAATTGATACCTATGTTAATGACAGACTCATTGAGGTTAAAGTCAGTAAACCATCTCTCTGAATCAATACGGGCTGGATTGTGGGTTTTAAAGCCTAAATCGAATCGAAAAACAAAATAGCTTAAATCATATCTTAGGCCAAATCCAGTACCCAAGGCAATGTCTGCCAAAGAATTAAACCCGTTAAAAGTAGCCTCCTCATTATCTACATTGTCAAAAACATTCCAAATATTTCCTGCATCAGCAAAAAGGGCACCTTTCACATCCCCAACAATAGGAAACCGATATTCTAAATTAAAGCTTAGTTTAAAATTTGCTTCATTAAAATCATTAAGGTTTTCAGTCCTTCCTGGTCCTAAGGAATATACTTGCCAAGCGCGATTATCGTTAGCCCCACCAGCAAAATAACTACGTACAAAAGGGATACTATTAGAATTGCCGTAAGGTATGGCCAAACCAAAAATACTTCTAAAAGCTAAAACACTTTCCCTATTTAAATCCCAATGCTTTACATAATCAAACTCTGTTTTTACATATTGTGAGTAGGGTACTCCAAAAACCAGTTCTTGACCATTTCCATCTGTATTAAAAGGGATGAAACTCGCAAAGGCGGATAAAAGGTTTCCTGCACTTTCCAATTTTATTCTGTACTGATAGAAGCTATTGTCATTAATATCTGACCTATTGTTTTTTTGAAAAGTAAAATTTGAAGAAAAAATTAGATTGTTTTCTGTTAAACGATTTCTTCGCTCTTCTATACTCCTAACTTCATTTAGGTCCTCAGCGTCTATTGGGAAGCCAGAAACTGTAACAGCATCAATAAAGCCATTTGTTCCAGCAGGAACGGATAACCTTAAATTATCCTGTTGGTTATTATTATCTTCAATAAAAAATTGGGCTAATTCTGGAAAATTTAATGGATCATCAAAGTTATCTGCAATATTGTCCAATTGCGAGTACGAGCTGTTATAAACGTTAAAAAAGTTTTCAGCATTGGTATTTCTTACAAACTCAATGTTCATAAGCTCAAAGGTGTTTTTTACGAAATCGTTGGGAGACCAGTTATAGCCCAAAACTGTATTAAGAACTTGTCTGTCCAAGCCAATATTTTGTTGGAAATTAGTACCTATTGAGAGTCTTGTTTGGGGAACCATATAGTATGGGATTACCCTTTCTGTATTAAAAGGAAACCAAATTCTTGGAAAAGTCAAGTTGATGTCTCCTCCAATTTCTGAAGTAAAAGTTTCATTGGATAGGTCGTTGTCACTCAAAATACCAATAGACCCTCTCGCAGATAAACTTAATGTTTCTGCTCCACCAAATACATTTCTCGTGAATACGGAAGCACTTAAAGCTGTTCCTATTTGTTGAATATCCGACCTAGAAATATCAAAATCCAACCCTAGGGAATATTTAGGCCTAGCCGCTAAATAAATATTGGTGATAAGGCGAGGAGATTGTACGGTGTCCTGTTGAAAGTCAATATTTGGATATTTAAAGGTATTTAAGTTGGTTATTTGTCTTTGTGTTCTAACTCTATCTATATCTCTGTAAATACTGTCCTTTTCAAAAAAAATGGCATCAGTTAAAGCATTAGGCTTATAACGTAATTCATCTTTGTAAAAAATAGTATATCCTTCATGTTCAATAGATTTTAATGAGTCTCTGTCTTGATTGAAAATATAGTCCGCAAAGATGTTTATTTTTTCAAATCGGTGAACCTTGTACTCTTGTGAACTTGTACTGTCATTTGAAGCAACAAAATTTTTGATGTTCATTTGCACGTCCATATTTTGATCATTGGCGATTTTGGTAGTATCCCTTAGAATATCGTAACTAATTGAACTTTCTTGGAAATTATATACCCCAGAATTACGAAAAACACTTGTTAAGCGCTCCCTTTCTTTATTAAAGTTTACTAAGTCAAATTGTTGATTTTCTTTTAAGAAAGAGTCTTCGGTAGTATTTAAATACAATGAGTCAATGTCCGAAGAAAGAATATTCCTTGCTAAAGAATCAATATAATAAGGCTTTCCCAAGTTAACCTCGTACTTTATTTCTGCTCTCTTTTTTCGCTTTATTGGAATAATTGTGTAGTCTGCAGTATTGTTAAAATAACCTTTGCTGCCATAATATGCTTGTATGCGTTCAATAGACTTTTTAGTTTTAGAGGTGTCTATTATTACAGGTGGTTCCCCAATCCTCTTAAAGAAATTGCTGTATCCTTTTACCAAAAAAGATTGCCCTAAACGGTTAACCTGTTTTTCGGACAAAAAAGAATTGAGTCTTTGTTTTCGCTTAGGTTTTTTTTGTAACCAGTTTTGGTATAATGAGTCGGGGTTTTCTTTTGCTAGGTTATATAGGTTTAAGCGTAATGGATAGCCCGCTAAGTTACTGTTGGGTTTTTGGGACAATAAATTTTTGACCTCTTCTTTTTTTATTTTTACACTATCTGCATAAATAGTATTGTTGGTCAATAAAAAATCCTCTTCGCCAACTTTTTTTATTGCATTACAAGAAGATAAGATGAGCAGTAGCAGGAATACCCCTATTTTTGCCCTGAATTTACAAAGAACCTTTATTATCTTCATTGAGGTCAAAATTAAGTGATTTAACATGGTTAGCAAAAACCAACTGAAACTGATTAAAAGCTTACATCAAAAAAAGTACCGAAATGAACATGGGCTTTTTTTTGTCGAAGGTGTAAAAGGGGTGAAGGAACTTTTAAACTCCAGTTTTAAGGTATTCAAAGTTTTAGTAACAAAAGAGTTTAATTCAATTTTTCCCAATATAGAGACTGAAGAAATTACGGATGTAGAATTAAAAAATATTAGTGCACTAAAAAATCCAAGTGGTGTACTGGCAATTTTTGAAATTCCAGAACAGCTACCAGTTGATTTAAAAGATTGGATTGTTGTTTTGGATGACGTAAGAGATCCTGGGAATTTGGGGACGATTATAAGGCTTTGTGATTGGTATGGCATTAAAAGTTTGGTTTGTTCAAAAGAAACAGTAGATAGTTTTAATCCTAAAGTGCTTCAAGCCACTATGGGCTCTATTGCTAGGGTGAATATAGTTTACAGGGATTTAGAAGTTTTTTTGACCAATACCGATTTACCAATTTTTGGAAGCTTTATGAAAGGTACTTCAATCTATAAAAAGGAGCTTCCCGATGCTGGCGTGCTTATAATGGGTAATGAGGCTAATGGAATATCAATTAAAGTTGAGCATAGCATCACTGAAAAAATTACAATACCCCAATTTGGAAATCAATCCGCAGAAAGTTTAAATGTAGCGACGGCCACTGGAATAATTTTAAGTAAAATAAGAGGCGGTAGTTAGTATGACTATTCAAAAGTTAGATTGATGAAGATTCCCCTTGTACGAGCAGCAAGGATATTACCGGTCCATGCGCTGTTAGGGTCATCATCGGGCACCAACTCATTGGTAAGTGCGAAAACGCCCCTTATAGATGGTGTAAATTTAAAGAACTCTGTATAAAAGTCGACCCCAAATCCGAGTTCATAACCGTATACATTCTTTTTCATTCTAAATGTACCACTGCTGTTATCATCCAAACTATCTTCATTTGCTCCAAGATTGATTGCTGCGTAGCCACCTCCAATAATAAAAGGTTTAAAATTATTGAAACGTTTGGTACTAAGCTTCAATAGTAACGGGAATCTAATATAAGTGGACCTTACTTCTCTAATTGCTTCATTTTCAGTAGTAAAGCCAGGAAAACCAAGAATTCTTTGCGAATATAAAAGACCAGGTTCTAATCTTACATCTACAAATTCATTTACTCGTAATTCACCTATTAGACCTACATTAAAGCCAAAACTTTTATCGACAAGAATATCTTGGCCAATATCATTTTCATACTCAAACTGAAAATCATATTGGTTCATACCTAAATAATAACCCCAATTCAAAAGGGCTTTATCCTCATTTTGAATGTTAATTATGGGGTCTTTACGAAATTGCGCTTGAAGATTGTTTGTAGCCATAAATGTGGCCAGCAAGACAAGTAAGTTTTTCATTTATTTATTTTGACGCTACGTATATAGTTGCCACCCCAAATGTTTGAGGTTTGTTCTCTATACCTATAAACCCAATTTTGGCCAAAATATTGTTGAAGTCCTTGCCATGTGGAAAGATTGCTGCCGATTCTGAAAGATAGTTGTATGCCACTTTATCCCTTGAAAATATTTTACCTATAGCCGGTAAGATATACTTGGCGTATACGCTATAACCTTGCTTAAAAGGGATTTTTGTAGGCACGGAGGTTTCCAATATGGCCAAAGTCCCCTTAGGTGCTAAGACTCTATAGATTTCTGCCAATCCTTTTTCTAGGTTTTCAAAGTTTCTTACACCAAAAGCAACGGTAATGGCATCGAAGGAATTATCATCAAAATTTAGATTTTCACTATCTCCAACAACCATATCAATGGTAGTGTCCAGTTTTTTTTCATTAACCTTTTCTTTTCCTACTTCCAACATCCCTGTTGAAATATCAAGCCCTACAATTTTCTTGGCACCGGTTTTTACCATCGCAATAGCTAAATCTCCAGTACCTGTTGCTATGTCCAAAATAGTATTTGGTTTGGCATTGCCAATAAGCTTAACCACCCTTTTTCTCCATTTGGTGTCAATACCAAGAGAAATAACTCTGTTTAGACCATCATAATTTTTTGAAATGGTATCAAACATTTTGGTGACCTGTGCTTTTTTGCTTAATTCTGAATCTTTGTATGGAATTACCTTTTTTGCCATCGTAAAAATTGAACCGCAAAGATACAACATGGACCATGAGTGGTATATATACTTCAGAAGCAAAATAAAATGTGTAATTTTGTCTTGTAATTCAGAAACTATCCCGCTGTATGGGTGAAAGTTTTCACTATTTAACAGACTATCCTTTTCCTCATAACTGCTCAATTTATAAAATTGATTATAGTTAAAAAAACCTTTTGAGTTAATGAAAATAATCATAGCAGGTGCTGGCGAAGTGGGCTTTCATTTAGCCAAGCTTTTATCATATGAATCGCAGGATATCATATTGATTGATACGGATAAGGAAAGTCTTTCCTATGCGGATAACCATTTGGACATTAGGGTTTTAAAGGGAGATGCTACGTCAATTTCTGTACTTCAAGATGCCAATGTGGAAAGTTCGGACTTGGTGATTGGTGTTACTGCTTCTGAAACCACTAATTTGACATTATGTTTGCTGGCTAAGCAATTGGGTAGTAAAAGAACAATCGCCAGAATTTCGAATACTGAATTTGTTGACAATAAAGATCTTATAAAATTCAAAGAGTTGGGTATCGATGAGTTGATTTCTCCAGAAGAATTGGCCGCTAATGAAATTCAATTGTTATTGAATCAATCTGCGTTTAATGATACTTATGAGTTTGAGGAAGGTTTATTGACTATGGTAGGTGTTTTTCTACCAAAAACTGCTCCTTTTGTTGGTAAGATGGTTAAAGAGGCTGCCACTATTTTTCCAGAACTCCATTTTATGCCCATTGCTCTACAGCGTATGGGTACCCAGTATACCGTTATACCAAGGGGGGATACGGTTTTTAAGGAAGGAGATCAATTGTATTTCATTACTTCTGCTGAAGGTGTAGATGAGCTCTACAAGCTTACGGGGATGAAAAAGAAAGAAATTAAGAACGTGATGATACTTGGTGGTAGTAAGGTAGGATGCAAGACTGCCAATTACCTATGCAATAATAAATTCAACGTAAAGCTTATTGAAAAAAATAAGGACAAAGCATTTGACATTGCAGATACATTGCCCAATGCATTGGTAATAAATGGAGATGGTAGAAATGTAGAACTGTTGGACGAAGAAAGTTTAAATTCTATGGACGCTTTTATAGCTGTGACCGGGAATTCCGAAACCAATATCATGTCATGTCTTGTGGCTAAGTCTAAGAACATTAAAAAAACCATTGCTTTGGTGGAAAACATGGATTACTTCCAACTTTCACATTCCATTGGAATAGATACCCTAATTAATAAAAAACTACTAGCGGCCAATAATATTTTTAGATATATAAGAAGGGGAGAGGTTTTGGCCCTCACCAGATTGACTAATTTAAATGCAGAAATCCTAGAGTTTGAAGTAAAGTCGACTTCGCTTGTAAATGGAGAGATTATCAAAGAACTCGATTTTCCTCGTGACGCCATTATTGGTGGGGTGATAAGGGATGGAAAGGGAATTATCGCGTTAGGGGATTTTAAAATCTTAGAAGGGGATAAAGTTGTGGTATGCTGTCTTCCAAAGGCAATTTCAAGAATTGAAAAGCTATTTTTATAATGCGACTTAATCTTAGGATTATCGTTCACATCATGGGCTTGCTATTGCTATGCAATGGTGGTTTTATGCTGCTTGCTGCATTGGTTAGCGGATTGTACAAAGATGGTGCGACTTTAGATATGGCCATGGCTGCCATAGTAACACTATTGGTAGGTGTTATGGCGATGTTTTATACCCGGGGACACCGAAAAGAAGTTAAAAGAAAAGAAGGGTACATCATCGTTACTTTTGGATGGATAGTAATGTCATTGTCTGGCGTGCTACCTTATCTTTTTTCAGGAGCAATACCTTCAGTTACAGATGCTTTCTTTGAGACAATTTCTGGATATACTACAACTGGTGCTTCAATTTTAAATGATATTGAGGTTTTGCCAAAAGGAATTTTGTTTTGGAGAAGCCTCACCCATTGGATTGGGGGAATGGGTATTATCGTTTTGGCAATTGCTATTCTTCCGCTTTTAGGGATAGGGGGAATGCAACTATTTGCAGCTGAGGCACCTGGTCCTGGTGGTGATAAACTACACCCTAGAATTACGGACACTGCTAAAAGACTGTGGTTTATTTATGTTGGTTATACGGTTGCAGAAACCATTTTATTAAAGCTAGCGGGGATGTCATTTTTTGATGCGATGAACCATGCATTGGCAACGTTATCAACTGGTGGCTTTTCCACCAAAAATGCCAGTATTGCATTCTGGAACAATCAACCCATTATCCAATACATCATCATCGTTTTTATGTTTTTGGCAGGTACAAATTTCGTTATCAGCTATTTTGCATTTACAGGTAAGGCACAACGGGTCATCAAAGATGAAGAGTTTAGGGTGTATACCATTTTTATTGTTGGATTTACTTTGGTTGCTTTTTTAATTGTTCTGCTTCAAGCGGATGTTCCTGTTTCTGATTATCATCCACAGGTATGGGGTAAGACAGAAAGTTCTTTTAGGCATGCTTTGTTTCAAGTATTGGCAATTGTTACTACCACAGGATTTGTAACGGCTGATTTTACGAATTGGACGCCTTTTTTAACTGTTTTCTTTTTTGGACTGATGTTTTTGGGTGGTTCAGCAGGTTCAACTTCTGGGGGAATTAAAGTAATGCGCCACTTGTTGATTATTAAAAATGGAATCTTGGAATTTAAGCGTACACTCCATACCAATGCAATTATTCCTGTTAGGTACAACAACAAAACAGTGACCGAGCATATTGTCTATAACATCATTGCATTTTTTGTACTGTACATGCTCTTATTTATCATAGGGGCATTAGTGCTGGCATTTTTGGGCTTGGATTTTGAGTCTGCAATTGGTGGTGCAGCATCATCTTTGGGTAATGTTGGGCCAGCTTTGGGGGATTTAAATCCAGTAGTCAATTTTAGCGAACTGCCTGCTTTTGGTAAATGGTGGTGTGGCTTCTTAATGCTTTTAGGAAGATTAGAACTGTTTACTGTTTTAATTTTGATGACACCTTTCTTTTGGAAAAAGACTTAATTTGAAACGTATTTTCCTTTTCAAATTGATTTTATTCAACCACTGCTTTAATCCTGGATATGGCTTCTCTAATCTCTTTTTCAGAAGCGGCATAAGAAATTCGGATGCTATTGCCATTTCCAAAAGCATCACCAGTTACTGTTGCTACATTGGCGTTTTCAAGTAAATACATGGCAAAGTCTGAAGCATTATTGATTTTGGTGCCATTTAAGGTTTTTCCAAAGAATGCGGTGATGTCCGGGTATACATAAAATGCACCTTCAGGCTCATTACACTTAAATCCATCAATACCATTTAACAATTCAAGAATCAACTTTCTTCGTTCTTTAAATTCACCCACCATGTATGTAATACGTTCTGGTGATTCTGTTAAGGCGGTAATCACAGCTCTTTGCGCAATACAGTTAGCTCCACTGGTAACCTGACCTTGTAATTTATTGCATGCTCTAGCGATGTAAGTTGGAGCACCAATATAACCTATCCGCCAACCGGTCATAGCAAAAGCTTTTGCAACGCCATTAACAGTTACTGTGCGGTCATACATGTCTTCAAATTCAGCCATAGAAGCATGTTCTGTTACCCCATAATTAATGTGTTCGTAGATTTCATCACTAACTACAATAATTTGAGGATGCTTTTGCAGGACGTCTGCCAACGCTCTAAGCTCTTGTTTGCTATATATGGAACCGCTAGGGTTACAAGGAGAGCTGTACCAAAGCATTTTTGTTTTGGGAGTAATGGCAGCTTCTAGTTGAGCTGCTGTCATCTTAAAATCATTTTCTATGGATGTCGGCACTTCAACCGGTACACCATCTGCTAGCTTAACAATATCGCTGTAACTTACCCAATATGGGCATGGTAGAATAACTTCATCTCCTTTGTTCAAACTAACTTGTGCAACGTTATATAAAGCTTGTTTTGCTCCTGTAGAAACGACTATTTGCGATGGTTCGTAGGATAAATTGTTATCCCTTTTGAATTTTGTGATAATAGCTTCTTTCAATTCAACATAACCGTCCACCGGAGTGTAAGAATTATATCCATCGTTTACTGCTTTTATAGCAGCTTCTTTGATGTAATCTGGAGTATTAAAGTCTGGTTCCCCCAAACTTAATCCAATGATATCTTTTCCTGAAGCTCTTAATTCACGGGCTTTGGCAGCCATTTCGAGGGTTGCGGAAGGAGTTACGCTATTTATCCTTTCCGAAAGTTGGTTGTTCATTGTTGAGTAGAATTTCTAGTATTGTAAAGAAGGTTGTTTCCCCAATTCTTTCAAATGTTTAAAGTGTGAAATTATAGCTTTTCTGGTTGTTTTGTATTCGTTATAAGGTAAATTAAACTCCTTGGCTGTTTCTTTCACAATTTTAGAAATTTTTGTGTAATGAACATGACTGATATTTGGAAAAATATGATGCTCAACCTGATGGTTTAATCCACCGGTAAACCAATTTATGATTCTATTCTTAGTTCCAAAATTTACAGTAGTGAAAAGCTGGTGAATAGCCCAAGTGTTTTTCATAGTGCCACTTTCATCTGGCAGCGGGGTTTGAGCATCATCAACGATATGTGCCAACTGAAATACGACACTCAAAATTACTCCAGCAACGTAGTGCATAATGAAGAAACCAAGTAAAACTTGCCACCAGGGAATGTCTACTAAAAGCAAAGGAAGCACAATCCAAATAGTTATATAAAGTGTTTTCGTAATAACTAATGTACTCCAGTTTATTACTGGACTTGGTAGTTTGCCATAGGATAACTTTCGCTTCATATAACGGTACATTTGCTGAAAATCTGTAGTTATCGCCCAATTAAAAGTCAACAATCCATATAGGAAGATTGAATAATAGTGTTGGAATCTATGATGTTTTTTCCATTCAGCGTGCTTTGAAAAACGTAATACACGTCCAGCTTCCATATCCTCATCATGCTCGTGAATGTTGGTGTAAGTGTGGTGTAACACATTATGTTGCACTTGCCAATTATAAACATTGCCAGCAAGAATATAAATACTACTGCCCATTAACTTGTTCACCCATTTCTTGTTGGAGTAAGAACCGTGGTTGCCATCATGCATTACGTTCATACCTACCCCGGCCATGCCAACACCCATAAGCATAGAGAGTAATAAATACCCCCAAAATGGTAGGTTTAAAGTTAGGATTAAAAAGTATGGTGCCAGAAAAATGGAAAACATCACTATTGTTTTTAGGTGTAGTTTCCAATTACCTGTTTTTTTGATTTTGTTCTCGTTAAAATATTGATTGACTCTTTTATTAAGAGTTCTAAAAAACTGTGCGGAATCCTTTCTTGAAAATCGAATTGTATCCTTCTGCATCTTTTGAAATTTTACATTACAAAGGTAACTAAATTGGTAGTCCTAAAAGTTAGGGTTATACTAAAACGTTCTTTGGGATTCTAAAAGTATTATTTTTGGCCAGTTTAACAAATATGATGACTGCAGAAATCGTTTTTAAATATTTTCCAACACTAACCGAAATTCAAAAACAGCATTTTTTACAATTGGAGTTTATGTATAAGGATTGGAACCAGAAAATAAATGTGGTTTCCAGAAAAGATATTGATGAACTTTATATACGACACGTGCTTCATTCCTTAGGAATTGCAAAAATCCAAAAATTTAATGAAGGTGCCACTATTTTAGATGTTGGTACTGGTGGAGGTTTTCCTGGAATACCTTTGGCAATATTATTTCCTGCGACAAACTTTACGCTCGTGGATGCAATAGGTAAAAAAATAAAAGTGGTTCAGGAAGTTATTGATGGTTTGGGATTGGAAAATGTTACGGCTCACCACAGTAGAGTGGAAGATTTACCGGGACAGTTTGATTTTATTGTGAGTAGGGCAGTAGCAGCAATGCCAACTTTTGTGCATTGGATCAAGGGGAAAACAAAAAAAGATTCCTTTCATGAAAGAAAAAATGGAATCCTTTATCTAAAAGGTGGTGATTTGACCGAGGAATTGAAAGCTTATAGAAGTGCTGAAATATTTGATTTGCCCGAGTTTTTTAATGAGGATTTCTTTGAAACTAAAAAAGTTGTCTACTTGCCTCAGAAGTTTAAGGGTTAATATAGGTGTAAAAAGGACTTAGTCCACAGTACAAGGAAAATCAACTGGACTATAAAGTATTTTGGCATTTTTTATTTCGTCAGGTTGAATTTCTGTAAAGAAAGTACCAAGCAAATCACCTTCACAATTATATACTGGTATGACAGTATTGCAAAATGGACAACAATTATTTGAAACAAAAACAGTCTCACCTTTGTATTCTGCTATTTGAATGTAGAAATACCTAGAAGTTTCACTGTCAATATTTTTTAGTTCCTCTATTTGACTTTTTAGCCATGATAGTTCCTCAATTGGATTATTCACATCACATGCCGCAATAAGAGGTAAATCATTGTCATCATTTTCACAGGATAATAAAATCAGGAATATACTAGTGAAAAACAAAACCCTTTTCATATGTCTTTTTGTTTTACAGGTGCTTTATTTTCAAAAGGGTTGCTTTAGGCATAAAAAAAAGGATGCATTAGCGCATCCTTTAATAATTTTGAAAAAAGGTTTTATTTACTCCATGGCGGAACAACACCGTTGGAACGAGCGTAAGCAATTAACTGTCCTTTGTGCTCTCCATTATGTTCCATCATCGCCAAAAGTCCACCCATTTTGTTCATTTTAGCAAAACCAAAGTCTACTTCTGTAGTCAAATCATCATTTTTAACCATCATGATTTTTTCTAATACGAATTCATTTGACTTTTTTAGGGTTTCTATAATCTTATCTTTTCCGGTGATTTTTCCTAAATTCATCATATCCACATCTTCTGGCGGTGGAAAACCCATTTTCATGGCTAAATAGTAATTGCCGCCAGCAATATGTAAAAGTGCTTCTCCAACGGAATTTACACCTTCAGCTGGTCTCCAATCATACTGACTTTCAGAAAAAGCTTCAGCAAGTTGAATAACTTGCCCTTGATTGCCCTGTAAAACACCTTTTATGGTGGATTGGGCCAAATTGTCTTGTGCATATGTTGCTACTACTAAGAGTAACATAAACAGCATTGTTAATTTTTTCATTGTGATTTAGATTAGGAATTCTTATTAAATGAGATATAAATCAATACATCATAAATGTAATCAAAAATCTTTTTTCCTAATCATTGCGACAAGTTTTGTTATATCTAGAAATTAAGTGTGAAGCACTAAATCATAGACCCGTTTGCACTTCCGAGAGTAACATTTTAAGCTGGACCATACCTTTTCTACAAAGTGACCTAAAGAAATTAATATGTTGCCTAATGCTGTCATAATTGATGATTGAATTAATCACATAACAATTTAGAATCAATTAATTAACGTTAAATTTACATAAAAATTGTGAACCTGAAGCGCGAATTGTAAAATAATCCTGTTTTAGTATAGATATATTAAGATAGTTTTAATGGTATTCATTCCTAATAATATAAAAGCCGCTCATAAATTGAGCGGCTTTTATTATTTGTGTCAACTATTATTTTCTACCCCAAAAATGGATAACGATAATTCTCTGGAGTTACAAAAGTCTCTTTAATCAATCTTGGGGAAACCCAGCGCAATAAGTTTTGTGCAGAACCCGCTTTATCATTGGTTCCTGAAGCTCTAGCGCCACCAAAAGGTTGTTGGCCAACAACCGCACCAGTTGGTTTGTCATTAATATAAAAGTTGCCTGCACAGTTTTGTAAAGCTTTAGTAGCTTCATCTATAGCATATCTATCTTGTGAAAGTACAGCACCGGTTAAGGCATATTCTGATGTACCATCAACTAGTTCTAAGGTTTTAGACCAAGCTGCATCCTCATATACATAAACCGTAACTACAGGGCCAAAAAGTTCGGTACACATAGTGGTGTATTTTGGGTCATTCGCTACAATTACTGTTGGCTCAATAAAGTATCCTTTAGATTTATCATATGAGCCACCTGCAAAGACTTCAGCGTTTTTATCCGATTTTGCTTGGTCAATGAACTTTGCCAATTTGTCAAAAGAGCCTTCATGGATTACTGCAGTTATAAAGTTGCTCATATCCTCTGGGGAACCTGGTTTATTAAAGCTTTCTATATCTTTTTTGACCAAACCTAAAATTTCATCAGCTGTGGATTTAGGTAAATAAACTCTAGAGGCTGCACTACATTTTTGTCCTTGAAATTCAAAAGCACCTCGTGTAATCGCTGTTGCAACCTGTTGGGGTTTTGCAGTTGGATGGGCAATGATAAAATCCTTACCGCCAGTTTCTCCCACAATACGAGGATAGGTTTTATAATTATGAATATTAGTTCCAATCTGTTTCCACAATTCTTTAAAAACATGTGTAGAACCTGTAAAGTGCAGTCCTGAAAAATCTGGACTTGCCAAAACGGTATTAGTAATCATTACGGGGTCACCCATGACCATATTGATGACACCATCAGGTAAACCAGCTTCTTTGAAGACATCCATGATGACTTTTGCAGAATAGACTTGGCTATCACTAGGTTTCCATACCACCACATTACCCATCATAGCAGCACTTGCCGGTAAATTTCCTGCAATGGCAGTGAAGTTAAAAGGCGTTATGGCATATACAAAACCTTCTAATGGACGGTATTCTACTCTGTTCCAAATACCTTCGGCAGAATCAGGTTGTTCTTCATAAATCTGGCTCATATACTCCACGTTAAAACGAAGAAAATCAATAAACTCACATGCAGCATCAATTTCTGCTTGGTGAATTGTTTTTGATTGTGCCATCATTGTGGCAGCATTTATTTTTGCTCGGTAAGGTCCGGCAATCAGTTCTGCAGCTTTTAAAAAGATAGCTGCACGTTGTTCCCAAGTTAGATTTGCCCAGGCTTCTCTAGAGTCCAAGCAGTTGGCAATTGCTTTTTCAACGTGTGATTTTTCAGCAGTATGGTAATGACCAACAATATGTTTATGGTCATGAGGGGGAGACATAGGTTTTTTGTCCCCTGTCTTAATTTCTTCAGGTCCAATGTAAAGCGGAACTTCCACTTGACTGTTATAATATGTTTTGTATTGTTTGAGAACGGAATCACGCTCAGGAGTGCCTGGAGAGTAACTTTTTATAGGTTCATTAATTGCAGTTGGTACTTGAAAAAAACCTTTACCCATTTCGGAAAGTTTAAGTGTTAAATATTTCCGGCAAAGGTACTAAACAGTAATCTAAAAAGCGACTAGTTTAAGGCGAAAGGAGCAGCAAATTTAAAGGTAGGCACTTCAACCAAAAATTCATCGGTTGAGGTCAAGTTTACCATATGGAAAAAACCTCTCATTGCGCCTATCGGTGAGGCTAAAAGTGATCCAGAACTGTACGTATGGGACTTGCCAGGCCTTATAACGGGTTTTTTCCCAATTACACCTTCGCCGTCCACGGTTTCTGTCTCTTTTAAGGAGTCAAAGATGTCCCAATGTCGTGCAGTCAACTGAACATTTTCCTTGCTTTGGTTTTCAATGGTAATGGTATACCCAAATGCATAATGCATTTTATAATTTTTGAAGAAGGTTCCTTCAAAAGTAGTTTGGACCGATACTTTAATTCCTTTGGTTACTTGTGTAATCATAATTAGTAGGTAAAAACGCTTCCTATTCCCAATAACAATACTGTAATTATTGCTAAAAAAGTAAATACTGAATTTAGAAACACGTATTTAATACTCGTTTTAAAAAATCCTTGGTTGTAGAATTTTCTCATGGCCTGAAAAAGGTAAATTCCAAAAATTAGCAAGAATAAACCAGATGTGGACCAATCAAAAATTGAGTCTATTATCCAACTAAGGATGAGCAAGATAAATAATAAGGATTGGTTGTGGAAACTAAAGATTAAATGATCGGTATAGGTGTATTTTTTACGGATGTACACCACAGAAATGAAAATTGTAAAGATGGGTAAAAAGAAAAATATGACAAATGGAAGCTTCGCCATAGTATCATTTAGCCAGCTACCAGGTTGCCGCAAAGCTCGTAAACTACTTTTTGAAGCATTAAATGCCAATTTAGTGCCCAAAGAGCCGTCAATATCATATTTTGCCTTGGCATCTGCATAGCTGCTAATAGAATCTCTTCTCAGCATTAAAAAGAAAAACTCCATTTTATCAAACGCCCCACTTTCAGAATCAGTTAAGAGATTTTGGTAATATTGTTTTGGATTTGCATCCATTAAAGAATCAGACTCTTTTTCTTTTAACTCTCTTTGTTTTATGTAGTATTCTAAAGAGTCAAGACCTTGTAAACCTTTATTTAGCTCTGGATTGTTTGTTTTTATGGAATCTAAACCTTTAAAAAGCTTATCTAGCTGCGCTTCGGATTCAATACTGTCTTTTTCTTGTTCTTCCAAGGTTTTATCGTCATCAAAAGTAAATGATAATGGTCCTGTCTGTTTTATTTTTTCATCCAATTGTAGGTCATCCAAGGTTGAAAAAGTGCCCCCGTAGCTTACCATTAAAAAGTATAAAAAAGCCAAGCTTAAAAGAAACCGAAAGGGATTGGTGTAAGAAATGCGTTTTCCCTTAATATAATCTTTGGTAATGGTGCCAGGCTTTATTAGCATGGCATATAGCGTGGCCAATAATTTAGAATCATAGTTGACCAGATTGGAAAGAAACTCATCAAAAAAGTCTTTCAGTGTTAGTTTCTTAATGCTATTGGCTTGTGAGCAACTTGGACAGTATTTGTCACTCATATCCAAGATATGACCACAGTTAAGGCATTCAGTGCCCCTGAACTTTAGTTCATAACGCCCTTTGGTAATAAGGCTTCTTTCTTCTCCCTTTGCCATTTGGTTGGTTCTGGGATTAAAGATAAATTAATTACTGATATTTCTTGAGTTGACCGAGCCAATACCTATAATGCTATCATACATGTCTCCAAAATTGCGGTAATAAACTAGAATAAGGTAATTGTTCTCAGTAAAATGGAAGTTGCCCGAAACACTATTAAGGTCTATAATGCCTTCTTCATCTTCTGTTACATACTTATAGTTATAGAAGCCTTGTTTAAAAGGATAAGTTAATTCTAAGTTACCACTATCTTCATTATAGACCATTTTGTTTTCTTCACTGACTTCGTAATTATTGAATTTCCCAAAGACATAAACATTGTCCAAGCCCATTTCAGGATTGTAAGGAAGGCTAAAATGTACTTTGGTATATTCTGCCTCGCGGGAAACATCAGTTCCTTGTAGGGTTCTAACAACAAAATCTCCGTTTATATCAGGGAAATAAGTATAGGGTCTATTATATCTGTATTGATTGGTAAAAAGGTAATGATTGTACAATTCTTTAAACTCTATGTTGGCTATGGCAAATGATGGCGCTCTTAAATCTTTGGTATCAAAATTTAAGTATTCATTACCTCCATAAAAACTGGTTTCTTGGTCATATTTATAGACCAATTCATTTCCCAAGGTGAATTGAGGCTTTATATTATAGATTGCTGTTGGCCAAAAATAATTTTGGATTAGGGCCACTTTCACCTCTTTTTTTGGATTCACAACCTCAAATCCAGAAGTGTTGATATTGAATTGAACTACTTGTTTCTCATTCAAAAAATTAAAATCTCGAGAACGTTTGGCAACGCCGCCAACTTTTACTAAATCTTGATAGATGACAAATCGCCTAGAGAATTGGAGTTCTTGTCTGGTATTGTAGACCTCAATAACGTAATTGCCACTCACCTTAAACTTTAGTTGACTGTTAGGGAGGGTTAATTGGTAATTGGAATAGGGTTGTAAAGTGGTAAGACTGTTTTCGTAGTTAATTATTCTTTGGTTATCTGTACCAACTATATATTGTGATTTTAACAGCTCAGACGGAGTCCAGTCATAATCGCAATGCACAATTTTAAAATAGTAATCTTGTTCACTTGCCGTAATATCATCGAATTCCAAAAGAATTTGTTCCCCTAATTTAATAACTGGAAATTGATCTTCCGTTGGACCTTTGAAAATGATGGTTTTAATATGGTACGGTGGATTTACTTCTTCTTGCACCTGTGCGAATAGGGTAGAAGTAAATAAAAGCAGCAAAAGCTGTTTAAGAAAAAAGCGCATTCAAAGCATATTTTGAGGGTAAAGGTAAACAAAAAGTATGCCCAACAAATTAAGCTCGATGTAATACTAATTTTATGGTCAATTAATTATAATAATTATCCTTTAAGTAGTAAATTTGCAGCAATTTTGTTAACGAAAGGTCCACACGAATTATGTCTAAAGACATCCGAATAAAAAAAGGGTTGAACATCAACCTAATCGGGGCTGCTGAACAAACTACATCCAAGGCTGTTTTAAGCAACGTTTATGCCCTTAATCTAGAAGATTTTCACGGAATTACCCCTAAAATGTTGGTTAAAGAAGGTGCTGAGGTCAAAGCTGGGGAGCCTATTTTTTACAATAAGAATATCGAAGACATGTGCTTTGTTTCTCCTGTAAGTGGGGAATTGATTGAAATTGTAAGAGGTGCAAGAAGACGTATTTTAACTGTAAAGATACTTGCAGATAAAGAACAAAGCTATCAAGAAAGTACTGTGATTGATGTAGATAATACAGATGCTGAGTCTTTAAAAAAGGCTTTCTTACTATCTGGTTGCTGGCCTTTTATAAAACAAAGACCATATGATGTGGTTGCAAATCCAGATGCAACTCCCAAAGCGATTTTTATATCAGCCTATAGTACCGCTCCTTTAGCAGCAGATGTTGATTATGTACTTAGAGGTAAAGAGAATGAATTACAGGCTGCAATAACAGCACTTGCCAAAATGACACCGGGTCAAGTTCACGTCTCTGTTGGAAATAAAGAAACATCATCTTTTACAAACCTAAAGGGGATAACCTTGCACAAAGTTTCCGGTCCGCATCCTGCAGGACTGGTTGGGACACAAATCAATAAACTAGACCCCATCAATAAAGGCGAGACGGTTTGGACTGTAGCCCCCCAAGATTTGGTAGTTATGGGTGAGTTTTTGTTAACAGGAAAGTTTAATGCAGAACGTACAGTCGCTTTAGCTGGCTCATCAGTAAAAGCTCCAAAGTATTATACTACCAAGATTGGTGCTGAGATTTCAACTTTCTTATATGCAAGCGGAGTTAATGAAGATAAATTCAGATTGATTAACGGTGATGTGCTGACAGGTTCAAAAACTAGTCCAGAAGGCCATTTGGGCTTTTATAACAATACAGTTACAGCTATTCCAGAAGGCGATGATTATGAGTTCTTTGGATGGAATAAGCCTGTATTTAATAAAATATCATCTACAAGGGCATTAACATTCTCTTGGTTAAATAAGAACAAAAAATACGATTTAGATACCAATACCAATGGTGAGCATAGAGCTTTTGTGGTAACTGGTAGATATGAAGAAGTTTTTCCTTTAGATATTTATCCGCTACAGTTGTTAAAAGCCTGTATGGTTAAAGATTTGGACGAAATGGAGCAATTAGGTCTTTACGAAGTAGCTCCAGAAGATTTTGCACTAACAGAGTTCATATGCATTTCTAAACAACCGCACCAGCAGATAATCAGAGAGGGACTCGATTTAATGTATCAAGAAATTGGATAAAATGGGCATGAAAGAAAAATTACATCAGCTTAAATTAAAATATCAGGGTAAAAAAATGGCTCCAGCCTTTAATGCCCTTCATACCTTTTTGTATACACCGAACGAAACTACACACTCTGGAAGTCACGTTCGCGCAGTTGACGATTTAAAAAGGACTATGAACACTGTAATCATGGCATTGGTGCCATGTTTGTTGTTTGGTATGTTCAATGCCGGTTATCAGCATTATTCCGCAATTAATGGTTTCCCAGCTGAGTTCTCATTATTTGAGCATTTCCTTACTTGGGATAACTTTTGGCTAGGGGCAATTACCATCTTGCCTTTGGTCATTGTTTCTTATGGCGTTGGTTTGGTCATCGAATTTATTTTTGCTGTAATCAAAGGTCACGAAGTAGAAGAAGGGTATTTAGTGACAGGAATGTTGGTTCCGCTTATTATACCAGTTGACACACCTCTTTGGATGCTAGCTGTAGCTGTTGCATTTGGTGTGGTAATTGGAAAAGAAGTATTTGGCGGTACTGGAATGAATATTTTAAACCCGGCATTAACCATTAGAGCATTTTTATTTTTTGCATATCCTACATGGATGAGTGGGGACAAAGTTTGGGTTCATGATGCGGTTAATTTGGCAGGTACTGCTGATGCTATTTCAGGTGAAACTATATTGGGGTATCTAGCTCAGGGAAATACAAGTGAATTTTCATACTCGGTCTCGGATATGTTCTTTGGATTTATTCCCGGTTCAGTGGGCGAGACTTCTACATTATTGATTTTACTTGGAGGATTATTTTTGATTTTCAGCAAAATTGCTAGCTGGAGGATTATGCTAAGTGCTGTTATAGGTTCCTTAGTGATGGGACTAATATTTAATGGTGCTGTTGCTTGGGAATGGATTCCGGAATACAGTAAATTCTATGGTTTAATGAGCTTTGATTTTTGGAAACACTTGATTGTAGGTGGGTTGGCCTTTGGTATTGTCTATATGGCCACAGACCCAGTAACAGGTTCACAGACGAATAAGGGAAAATGGATTTATGGATTTTTAATTGGATTCATATCCGTAATGATTAGGGTATTTAACCCAGGATATCCAGAAGGCGTGTTCTTGGCAATATTGTTAATGAACGTTTTTGCACCAACCATTGACCATTATGTGGTTCAAGGTAACGTAAAGAGACGTATGAAAAGATTAAAAAACGCAACAATTCTTCCAAAACCATCGGATGGTAAAGCAGAGGAATTAAAAGTAGAAACAGTTTAGGTATGGCAATCAATACAGACAAAAATTCATACACCGTAATTTTTGCGGTACTTATGGTAATCTTTGTGGGGTCTGCACTTGCTTTTATGGCATCGGGACTTAGCGATAAAATTAAAGAGAATGAACGTTTTGAAAAGCAACAGAACATTCTTTATGCCATGGGTGTAAATGAAAATACGGAAGATAGTGGCGTAAATTTTATTCCCACTACAGAAGTAGAAGAAGAATTTTCAAAATATATCACTCAACAATTAATAATAGCACCAAACGGAACTGTTGAAGAGCAGAATGATGCTTATCTAATTGATATGAAGAAACAGTTGTCTGCACTTAAAAATGGGGATGATGCTAAGTTCCCATTGTTTGTTGGTGAGAAAGATGGAAAAAAGTTCTATATACTTCCAATGTATGGTAAAGGACTTTGGGATGCCATATGGGGTTTTATGTCTCTTGATGAAAACATGGTAGTACAGGGCGCTTATTTTGACCATAAAGGTGAAACACCTGGACTTGGCGCTAATATCAAGTTACGGTATTTCATGGATGATTTCACTGGAGAATCTGTTTTAGATGGAAACAGATATGCTGGAGTCTCAGTTGCAAAGGGAAATAACGATCCACTCAATGAAAATAAAGACGATAATGAGGTTGATGCCCTAGCAGGAGCTACAATTACTGGAAACGGTGTAGCCGCTATGATTAAAGAGACCTTGAAAATATACAAACCTTACTTAGAAACGATTAGAACCAATTAATATGGCGCTACTTTCAAAAAAAGATGCAAATCTTATATTAGACCCACTTGCGGATAATAACCCAATTACAATCCAAGTTTTAGGTATTTGTTCTGCATTGGCAATTACAGCAGAGCTAAAGGCATCTATTGTGATGTCTATTTCAGTAATATTTGTGTTGGGGGTTGGTAATGTAGTTATTTCTTTAATGCGAAATATCATCCCTTCAAAAATTAGAATTATTGTACAATTGATAGTAGTGGCCACATTGGTCATTATTGTTGATCAAGTTTTAAAGGCATTTGCTTATGAATTAAGTAAAACACTTTCTGTATTTGTTGGATTAATAATTACCAACTGTATTATTATGGGACGTTTTGAGGCTTTTGCATTAGGAAATGGGCCTTGGAAATCGTTTTTAGATGGTATCGGAAATGCCCTTGGTTATGGAGTTATTCTTATCATAGTTGGATTTTTTAGAGAATTATTAGGAACAGGAACTTTGCTTGGATATCCAGTTTTAGGAGATCCAATTGCTAAGACAGGTTTATATGCAACGGGTTATGAAAATAATGGTTTCATGATTATTCCTCCTGCTGCGCTAATTGTTGTAGGTATTATAATTTGGGTTCAACGTTCAAAAAACAAAGCATTAATTGAAGAAGCATAAATAGAAGATTATGTTAGAGCATGTAGAATTATTTTTTAAATCCATTTTCATAGACAACATGGTATTTGCCGTGTTCTTGGGAATGTGTTCATACTTGGCTGTTTCCAAAAAGGTAAGTACTGCTGTAGGTTTAGGTGCGGCAGTAATCTTCGTATTAGCAGTTACCGTCCCATTGAACTGGTTGTTAGATCAGTATTTATTGCAAGACGGTGCATTAGCTTGGTTAGGTCCGGAATATGCAGATTATAATTTAAGTTTTTTATCCTTTATTCTATTTATAGCAACTATTGCGACAATGGTGCAATTGGTTGAAATAGTTGTGGAGAAATTCTCACCATCCCTTTATAACTCATTAGGTATATTTCTCCCATTAATTGCGGTGAACTGTGCTATTTTAGGAGGTTCATTATTTATGCAAGCGAGAGAGATTCCAACCCTTGGACTGGCATTTAACTATGGAGTTAGTTCAGGTATTGGTTGGTTCTTAGCTATTTTGGCAATTGCTGCTATCCGAGAAAAGATTAGATACTCAAACGTCCCTGCTCCATTAAGAGGATTGGGAATCACGTTTATCATTACCGGACTTATGGGAATTGGTTTTCAAAGCTTTGGAGGAATGTTGACAGGGGATAACGAACCACCGGAAGAAACACAGTCAACCACGGCAGAAAAGATTGAAGTAGAAGAAATTAAGAAAGAGATTGAAGATGAAAAAGCAGTCTCTTATAACGAAGTTAAAAACAAATAAAAAATGATTTTAGCTACAAGTACAGGAGGTACTATACTAATCACAGTAGTCGCGTTTCTAATATTATTATTAATGTTGGTTGCACTACTTTTATTTACAAAAGAAAAACTATCACCATCTGGTCCGGTTACATTGACAATTAATGGTGAAAAGCAAATTGAGGTTTCTTCTGGAGGTACATTGTTGTCTACTTTAGGCAATCAAAAAGTATTTTTACCGTCTGCATGTGGTGGTGGTGGTACTTGTATCCAATGTGAATGCCATGTGCTTTCAGGTGGAGGTGAAGCTTTACCGACAGAAACACCTCATTTTTCAAGAAAAGAATTACAGCATGGAGCACGCTTGGCTTGCCAAGTTAAGGTAAAGCAGGATATGGAAATTACCATTCCTGAAGAAGTGTTTGGTATTAAAAAATGGCCAGCGAAAGTTGTTCGTAATTATAATGTAGCATCTTTTATTAAGGAATTTGTTGTTGAGATTCCTGAAGATATGGGTTACAAAGCGGGTGGTTATATTCAGATAGAGGTTCCCAAATGTGAAGTAAAATTCGCAGATATGGACATAACTGCTCACCCAGAAGAACATGATACCCCAGATAAGTTTCAAGCAGAATGGGACAAGTTTAATCTATGGCCTTTGGTAATGAAAAATCCAGAGATGGTAGAAAGAGCATACTCAATGGCTTCTTTCCCTGCTGAGGGAAGAGAAATTATGCTGAATGTGCGTATCGCAACTCCGCCATGGGATCGTTCTAAGAATGGTTGGATGGATGTAAACCCAGGTGTGGCATCTTCATATATTTTTGGCTTAAAGCCGGGAGATGATGTGGTGATTTCTGGACCTTATGGTGAGTTCTTTATTAATGAGTCAGACTCTGAAATGTTATATGTTGGTGGTGGTGCTGGAATGGCTCCAATGCGTTCACACTTATATCATTTGTTTAAAACCTTAAAGACCAATAGAAAGGTTTCTTATTGGTATGGCGGTCGTTCAAAACGTGAACTATTCTATTTGGACCACTTTTATAAATTAGAAAAAGAGTTTCCAAACTTTAAATTCTACTTAGCGCTTTCAGAGCCTTTAGAGGAAGATAACTGGAAGGTTAAAGAGAATATAGACGCTCCAGGAGACGGTTTTGTTGGATTTATACACAATTGTGTTATAGATAACTATTTAAACCATCACGAGTCACCAGAGGATATTGAATTGTATTTCTGTGGGCCTCCATTAATGAACAAAGCAGTTCAAAAAATGGGTGAAGATTTTGGAATTCCAGATGAGCACATCAGATTCGATGATTTCGGTGGATAGCTAATAGAGAAAATTATAGTTTTTAGAATCTAAAATTTAAGCCGATACAAAATGTATCGGCTTTTTATATAAATGGAACGTAGAAAACTTACAGAACAAGAACTACACAACTTAGCAATGAATATTGTTGGTAAGCAGCTTGAGGAAAATGGATATGAGTTTTTAGCGGTAAATAGCGAACTTAAAAAGAATCCGCAGTTTGTTTGCACAAAAGAAAAGAAGTTGAGTTTTGTTGTAGTAAAAAGTATTGAATATCCTGGAGACCCTAAGGATATGGAATTCTTTAGAGCAGACTTGAATAAAATGCGAGACCATGCTTTAAAGTTTGAAGCTCGTACTTTTTATGCAGCTGTAGGTTTGGTTAATGCTAAAGATTATAATCTTCCAGTAAATTTAAATGAAGATTATATAGTAGACTATGATGGACTTGTTGAGATTAAATAGCTGAATATGAAGAACGTTATACTGTTTTTGTTGTTGCTAGTAGTGTTTGGTTGTACTTCAAAACCAAAATTGGTCAAGAATCAGAATAGAGGTTCAGCATTGGGAACCACGTATTCTATAATTTATATTTTAGATCAAGAGCTCGATTTTCAGAGAGAAATAGATTCTGTGTTTACCGTTTTCAATAAGTCTCTCTCTACCTATCATCCTGATTCTGATATTTCAAGAATAAACAATGGTGACAGCACACTCGTGGTTGATCAAATGTTTAGGGATGTGTTTTTTCAAAGTCAAGTTATAAATATAGAATCCAATGGCTATTTTGATCCCACTGTGGGAGTATTGGTAGATGCTTGGGGTTTTGGTCCAGGCAAAGCATTACATCAATTAGATAGCATTCAGGTAGATAGCTTAATGCAATACGTGGGTTGGATGCATGTTGGACTCAATAGAGATTTTACCATTACTAAAATGAAACCAGGAATTAGATTTGATTTTAATGCAATTGCTAAAGGGTATGCTATAGATAGGCTAGGAAGGATGTTGGAAAAGCATAATATCAAAAACTATTTAGTAGAAGTTGGAGGTGAAATTGTTGCAAAGGGAACTAACCTAATTTCCAATAAACCATGGACTGTTGGAATCGATGATCCAAACAATGTAATCAATAGGGGGAGTGCTGCTGTAGTCTTTCTAAAAAATAAGGCTTTGGCTTCTTCCGGAAATTATAGAAAATTTAGGATAGACGAAAAAACTGGAAAAAAGTATGTCCATACGATTAACCCAAAAACAGGCTATCCAAAAATTTCCAATATACTATCGGCAACAGTTATTGCGGATTATTGTATACAGGCAGATGGCTATGCCACAGCATTTATGGCTATGGATTTAGAAGATATTAAATCCTTGTTGGAAGAGAAAAAGGGGCAATTGGACGCATTCATTATTTATTTGGGTGAAGAGGGAAACACAAAAGAATTTATGACTCCGGGATTCGAAAAAATGGTTAAAAAATAGTTACTTTTTTACTAAAGGAATTATTTCTCCTTTGGCCAATCGATATTTGTTTACTTTCTCTATGGAGAGCATTGAAGTATAGTCTACTTCTTCTACTTTAAACCCAACGTTTCTTAATTTATCAAAATAATCCCTTCCGTATATACGTACATGATCGTACTGACCAAAAATTTTGGCACGTTCTTTCTTATCGGTAATTGAGTTGTCCTCAAATGTACTTTCCCTATTTAAGTGCTGGGGGATTTGAAATATACCCCATCCTCCAGGTTTTAGTACACGATACAATTCTTGCATTGCTTTAGTGTCGTTTGGTATATGCTCGAGTACATGATTACATAAAACCACATCATAACTATTATCATCAAAAGGAAGGTTGCATATGTCCGCCTTTACATCTGCAATTGGAGAATTAAGGTCCGTAGTGGTGTATTCGATATTTTTTAGTTTTTGAAATCGCTTAAGAAATGCCTGCTCTGGAGCAAAATGAAGGACTTTTAGATTACCCCTAAAAAAGTTGGTCTCATTCTGTAAATAAAGCCAAAGAAGTCTATGGCGTTCTAACGATAATGTAGAAGGGGATAGTACTCCTTCCCTTGGATTTTCATAGCCATATGGCAAAAATTTACGAAAACCTTTCTGGTCAATAGGATCAATAAATTTGTTTCCATGATAATAGAGTACCAAAATTGGACGTATCCAATAGCTTATTATTATTAGCCAAGGCCTTGGAATTAAATTTAAAAAGTATTTAAAGAGTTTGGACACTGTTAAACAGTTTTACTGCTTCGTAATTCTTCCTCTTCATTAGATGTGATTCCTAATGCATCGTAAATATATTGGAAAGTGGAAAGTAATTCTGGTTTACCATCTATAAGCGCAACATCATGCTCAAAATGTGCGCTAGGTTGATTATCGGCAGTTAAAATAGTCCAACCATCATTTAGTTGCTTTATTCTTTTAGTTCCCATATTTACCATAGGCTCGATTGCGACAACCATTCCGTCTACAAATTTTTTACCCCGACCACGCTTACCATAGTTGGGCATTTGCGGGTCTTCATGTAGTCCTTTACCAAGACCATGACCTACCAATTCACGAACTATTCCGTAGCCATGATTTTCACAGTATTTCTGTATCGCATAGCCTACATCACCAACTCTATTTCCAAGTTTAAATTCTTTAATCCCAATATAAAGAGACTCTTTAGTGATTTTTAATAGCTTTTTGGTTTCTTCAGCAACTTCACCAACTTCAAAAGTATAGGCGTGGTCTCCATAATAACCATTTTTTAAAGCCCCGCAATCAACGGAAATAATATCACCATCTTTTAAGACATCATTATTAGGAATACCATGCACTACTTGGGCGTTTGGACTCCAATTTAAGGTATTGGGGAAATCATACATTCCCAAGAACCCTGGTTCGGCACCTTGTTCTCGGATAAACTCCTCAGCTAATCTGTCTAATTTTAGAGGATTTGCACCAGGCTTTATTTCAGAGGCTATCATCCCCAAAGTTTTGGATACTACTAATGCGCTTTCACGCATTAATTCAATCTCTTCTACCGTCTTAATTTTAATCATAGCAGCAAAGATAAGTGTATCTTAATAAATTTATGTTTACAAGAAGACCTTATACTAAAGACTTTTGTGTCATTAAACTTGGCTGTTCAACTCCCATCATCTTTAGAATTGTAGGAGCAATATCTCCTAGTACCCCATTTTCTATTATCTTAATATCCTTATCGACCAAAATTAGCGGTACTGGATTGGTAGTATGTGCTGTATTGGGACTACCATCTGGATTAATCATCGTATCACAGTTACCATGGTCTGCAATAAGGATAGTTGAATATCCATTTTCTAAACCTGTTGATATTACTGCTGCTGCACATTCATCAACAACCTCACATGCCTTTATGGCCGCTTGCATATCACCAGTATGCCCAACCATATCTGGGTTTGCAAAATTTAAGCATACAAAATCTACTTTACTTTTTTTGAGTTCAGGGAGAATAGCATCTTTTATCTCATAAGCACTCATCTCTGGTTTTAGGTCATAAGTGGCAACTTTTGGGGAGGGGCACAAAATACGTTCTTCACCATCAAATGGCTCTTCTCTCCCTCCGTTAAAAAAGAAGGTAACGTGAGGGTATTTCTCTGTTTCGGCAATTCTAATCTGTTTTTTATCCGCTTTAGCTAATGTCTCACCAAGAGTGTCTTTAATATTGTCTTTATCATATACTACTTTGATTCCATTGAAAGAATCATCATAGTTCGTCATGGTCACATAATATAAATCCAACTTTTTCATATCGTTTTCGGGAAAGTCCTCTTGGCTTAAAACCTGAGTAAGTTCACGACCTCTATCTGTCCTAAAATTAAAAAAGATAATTACGTCACCTTCTTTGATTATTCCTTCTTTCTGAAGAACTATAGGCTCAATGAACTCATCGGTTTTACCACCATCATAGCTTTCCTGCATAGCAAGGGAAATATCATTCGCTGATTTCCCAGTTGCATTTACCAAAACATCATAGGCTTTCTTCACCCTTTCCCAACGTTTATCGCGGTCCATTGCAAAATAGCGACCAATAACCGTAGCCAGTTTTGCATTTTTGCCTGAACAATAGTTAGTTATATCTTCAAGAAAACCTTTTCCACTTTTAGGGTCTACATCACGTCCATCAGTAAATGCATGTATAAATGTATTTTTCACCTTGTAACTTTCAGAAGCATCTATTAAGGCTTTTAAATGGCTTATATGGCTGTGTACGCCACCATCACTCACCAAACCTAGAAAGTGAACAGCTTTATTGTTAGTGTTTGCGAACTCAAAAGCATCTTTTAGTATTTTTTCGTCTTTTAACGTATTCTCTTTTACAGCTTTATTGATTTTTGCCAAGTCTTGGTATACGATTCGACCGGCACCTAAATTCATATGCCCGACCTCGCTGTTTCCCATTTGACCTTCAGGTAAACCCACATTCATTCCATCAGTGAGTAAATCTGCATTAGGATATGATCGGTACAAGGAATCAACGAATGGTGTATTGGCATTTTCAATCGCTGAAACTTTAGGGTCCGGTGATTTACCCCACCCATCTAGAATCATTAAAATAACTTTCTTGTTCATGAGATGATTTTGAGTTTTCAAAAATAACGTGTTATATGCATACCAACTAGGTTTTTGTTAATGCGAATTTGTTAAATATTTATGTTAAAAAATGAGGCTTTGTTAAAGTTTAGTTATTTAAGTGTTAATCGTGTAACAAAGCCTTATCAATGGAGTCTATTTTTATATCAATTAAATCTATAATCAAAAATTCATTCATCATGAAAAAAACAATCCTAACAATCGCAGTTGCGCTTTCTTGTGCAGCTACGGGCATTTATGCCAATGAAACAAACAATGTTACTAAAGCCAACATTGAAGAATCAGTAAGTCTTGAAGTAAGTTCTTTTTGCAAAGCAATTATGAAAGGTGATTATGACACCGTAAAAAAAATGATTGAATTTGGAGAAGATGTAAATAAGAAGTCTTTAGGGATGACCCCTTCTCATTTTGCCGCACGTTACAATAAGCCAGAAATTTTGCAATTGTTGATAGACAATGGGGCAAACTTAAAAGCAAGATGTGATAAAGGGTATACCGTAAAAAAGTATGCAGAACTATCCAATGCAATGGAAGCTCTAAAAGTAATTAAAGTAGCTATGAAAGGATAAGGGAGTTTATTCATTTCATCAAAAAACCCATTGCAGCGCAATGGGTTTTTCATTTACCTTATAGTGTTCAAGTAAAAGAGTAAATATATAAATTGATAATATTAGAATTCAAAACCAGTAAATGCACGATATAAAAATGCATATACGGCCATAGATATCATTAGTGCACAAAATGCTGAATATGCCTTTAGTACGATTACCAAAAATTCTGGTTTGCAATTAGCAAAAGCCTCCGAATAGAGATTTTTAAAATGTATAAGTGTTCCCATTAGTTATGTCTTTCTGTTTGTAAACGACTTAGCTAATTAGGTTTAAGGTGGTGTATGATTTGGATATGTAAATGTACAAAAATAGAACCAAAGTCACTTTTTACTCGATGAACTTACAATTTTATCGACCTTGATACTTTATGATGGCTTCTTTTATCTTTTCTATACGATTTTCTGGATCTGGATGCGTACTTTGAAACTCGGGCACACGATTTGGTCCAGCAGCAGCTTTTAAAATTTGCATCACCTTTATCATTTCATAAGGGTCATATCCGGATTGTATCATGAATAAAACTCCAAGTTCATCACTCTCCAATTCATCCCCGCGTCCGTTGGTAAGCAGTGTGTTTTGACCTATTCCACCGACAATGTTGCCTAAATCTCCTGCACCTACAGTTGCTCCCATAGTTGCTGTTCTCCAGAAATTACTTTCTGCGATACGTTCTGCAGAATGTCTACCAATTACATGTCCTATTTCATGACCTAAAACTCCGGCAAGTTGCGCTTCATTTAATTGTGAAAAAAGTGCATAGGTGATAAAACATTGTCCCCCCGGGAGGGCAAATGCATTGATTGTTCTATCATCAGCTAGTAAGTGAAAATCATACCGATACGGTGTGTCCCTAGCTATGCTGCTATTGACAAGTTTTTTCCCGACAGCATCCACAAATGCCTGTAGACGCTCATCTGGATAAAGCCCACCATGTTGTTGTGCCATTTGAGGCGCACTTTCCAATCCAATGGCAATTTCTTGCTCCGTGGACATATTAATGTGTTGAGATCTACCTGTGTATGGATTCTCTTCGGTATTATTACATTTTTTGATAAAAGCAAATGCCACAATGGCCAAGCCAATGAAAATGCGAATTTTCCAACTACCTCTGCTTCTCATTTTATGTTAGTGTTCTAGTTTCCCGTAAGATATAAAAAAAGGATTATAATAGTTCCTCGTTAACACCCAAAATATTGTTCTGGATATAGGTTTTTAAAAACCCTGTTGTAAAATGCTCACTACCTTCAAATTCTTCCCTGATAAGTTGTCTAAAGATGTTGACGCCCCTAAATTGTTCAAGCATAGGTTTGGAAAGTGGGGCATAGCTATAATGCCATGGCTCATATTTAAAACCCTTTCTAAAATAATCATCAGTATAGACTAAGTAAAAGCCAAACTTTTCGGCATTTTCATCCAACCATTTTTTAAAAGCTTCAAATGGACCACCTTCGCCGAATTTTTCTGGGACCAATACATCGCCGGACACCCTAGGGTAACCATCAATGATATCTATATCAGTACCCCAATGGTGACGACTTGTTCCTGGTATGGTAGAATACTCGATAATTTTGTCAATGGCAGCAATAGGTTGCATACCATCAGTCTCTGTGTATTTTATAAATTTTCTTTCAAAAATTGTTTTTTGCCGTTCATAGCTTCGATAGCTAGAAATCATTTTAATATCAAAACCTGCACTATATGCCGCTTTTTTTATTTCAATAAAAGCGTCATGTGCCTCTTTTCTAAGATTTATACCATCACCAAACAATTCTATATCTGCTTTGCCCATTAATTCCTCAATGGTATATTCGGGTTCGTTGGTCATGGTAAATCCTGGTAATATGGTTATGGCCAGACTACTAACACTGGTCTTTTTGATGAATGTACGTCTTTGCATGATAAATTTTAAGTGAATCTTTTGTTCTTAGATAAGCATATGCCAAAAGTTATGCCACTCTATTGATTCCTATCAAAGTTAAGAGATTCTTGATATAAATTATCTGTCTAAAAATAGGAACCCCTGATAGCTCAATTCTAAATCGAAAAGTGTAACAATATAAAAATAGACTCCCTCCGGTAATCCTTGAGATTTGTTTAGTACTAAATTATCTTGATTTGAAAAACCATTGAACTCATCATTGTAGTTATCCATTTCAAAAACCTTTTGTCCAAACCGATTATAGATTTGAAGATTGTTGCTTTCTGCTTCGCCCAGATTATCAATAATCAAAAAATCATTAGTGCCATCTCCATTAGGGGATACAAAATAGTTTCCTAATGTAGGGTTATTGACTGCAAAAGTATCTAGCGGTAATGGTACAGTACCAAATGTAATGGCTGCATAGTCGTCTGGAATAAATTTTTCTGAAACCAAAAAACCTTGACTCAAGTCCCCACTGAATGCAGTTTTACCGATAACTGTCCATAAATTGGAGGCTTTAGACCACCCAACCAAGATAATATCTTCAACATTGGTGGTATTACCAATGTTAGCTAAGTCACTTTCCAGATTCCAACTTACAGTTACGGTCGAGGGTACACTCCCTTTTAAAATCCAAAACTCTCTATTTGAAATTTCGCCAATATTGCGGACTTTATCTTCCAAATCAAAACTTTCTGATATTGCTGATGGATTCCCAGGGTTTTGACGCAAATAGGCGCAGATTGCCAATTCATTATTACTGTCAGACTCTAATAGTAAAGGTCTTAGCTGCGACTGGTCCCCTACCGGGAAAGAAAACATAGTTTTATTCGTAATTGCTGCAAAACCAGTGACTTTAGCGGCATCATTCTCGCCCGTAAAAAATGCATTATCCAAGAAATTTAAATAGACCACCTCATTATTCAAAGGGCTTAATATGTCGCCTTCAATAAAGTTAAGATTGTTAGAAATATTTAAAGTGGTACTTAAAAAAAGATTACTCTGTGTTAATACTTCAGCATCGAATAGGGTAGGAGCAATGGAACCTTGTACTTCTATGGGACTAGTACTGTAAAAACCTACCAAACCAGAAGTGGTTTCAAAGGTACTATCATTGATCAAGTTGGTATGAAAACCCAACTCTGCATTCCCGTGCAACTGCATATTGCCACTATTATACAATGCGGTTTGTGCGGTGGTTATAAAACCAACCAATAAAAGTGATATGTAAAAGAGTTTTTTCAAGTCTTAAAAGTCTAGAATTGTAAAATGCCAATTTGCAATAACTAGAGCATTTGTTGTATTGCTTCTGATTTCAACAGTAAAATCTCCAGCATTTTGAGAAGTAATATAAATTCTATTATCTCCAACAACTGAAAGTTGGATTATGTAATTGTCATCTGGTCTAGCTGTAGTTAATGAAACTGTATTGATACCACCACCAACACCTCCTACAGTTGCTCCATTTACACTAATTGAATTAGCTCCATTTGCTTTGCCCATGGCTACTACCGCAGGTTCTCTCCATTCCGTACCAGTCGCGGTAGCTGTTAAAACATCTCCTACATTTCCAGTAGCGCCATTTTCATCTATTAACTGGTCTGTTAACTCTAATGTTCCTGTGGCAACTATTTCGAGTCCATTTCCAACAGATTCCCTTATTCTTAATATTTCTTGTCCACCAGCGGAAAATGCAAGTTGGTCTTGTGCTGGAAAGTACATTCCAGTATCCAAATTGGTATCATTACTAAACCTATATGAAGGGGTGCCTGCTGTACCATTTGAATTTAAAAGCCCAGAAGTTCTGGTAGTACCGTCAACAGTAAGTTTATTAGTTAGCGGTCTTGTTGCAGCACCAATAGCCAAGCGGTTAGTACTATTATCCCAAAAAAGTTGCGCATTATTTTCATCTAACCCATTTGAGCCATCAGCAAAAAATATTGAACCAGCTGTAGCTGTAACAGTTGCTTCAGCTGGGTCTTGCCATACTGTTGCACCGGCAACCGTGGTCAACACCTGTCCATCAGTCGCAGAAGGTGCAATCTTAGCTGGAGTAACATTGGCATTGATAATTTCTGTGGTTCCTACGGCGTCCGCACCAATGGTCAAAAGTCCGGTGTTATCAATCGTTGCATCTCCTGATAGTACTACTCCAGTAGCAATATTAGTAGCATTACCAACTAATATGTTTGCACTCGTCAAGGTATTAGAAGCTGTTATGGCATTGTCCACGTAGTTTCTAGTCGCAGCATCTTGTGCTGCAGTTGGCTCTGCGACATTGTTTAGTTGAAAACCTCCCATGGCAATATTTGCCGTTGCAGCTCCAAAACCACTGAGTGGGATATTAGTTTTGTCTAGTTTTACATCAGTAATATTGGCATCAATAATTTCTGTTGTACCTACCGCATCTGTTCCAATAGTCAAAACCCCCGCATTGTTTATCGTAGCATCCCCGGATAGTGCTACACCTGTAGCTACTCCGGTGGCACTACCAACAAAAATGTTTGTATTAGCAAGTGCATTAGAGGTTGCAATAGAGTTGTCTACATAGTTTCTGGTTGCGGCATCTTGTGCTGCAGTTGGCTCTGCAACATTGTTTAGTTGAAAACCTCCCATGGCTATATTTGCCGTTGCAGCCCCAAATCCGCTTAATGGAATATTTGCTTTGTCAAGTTTTGCATTTGTTACGTTAGCGTCTATAATTTCCGTGGTTCCGACAGCATCTGCCTGAATTGTCAATAACCCGGTATTGTCAACCAAAGCATCTCCATTTATCGCGATTTCCTGAGCTGTATTTGTTGCATCACCGATATAAATTGTTCCATTTGCCAAAGTATTTACTCCTCCAACAGCATTATCTACATAATTTCTAGTGGCTGCATCCTGAGCTGCAGTAGGTTCGGCGACATTGTTTAATTGGAAACCTCCCATGGTAATATTTGCTGTTGCCGCTCCAAATCCACTCAACGGAATGTTAGCTTTATCTAGTTTAGCATCAGTAACATTGGCATCAATAATTTCCGCTGTTCCTACGGCATCTGTTCCAATAGTCAAAACCCCCGCATTGTTTATCGTAGCATCCCCGGATAGTGCTACACCTGTAGCTACTCCGGTGGCACTACCAACAAAAATGTTTGTATTAGCAAGTGCATTAGAGGTTGCAATAGAGTTGTCTACATAGTTTCTGGTTGCGGCATCTTGTGCTGCAGTTGGCTCTGCAACATTGTTTAGTTGAAAACCTCCCATGGCTATATTTGCCGTTGCAGCCCCAAATCCGCTTAATGGAATATTTGCTTTGTCAAGTTTTGCATTTGTTACGTTAGCGTCTATAATTTCAGTAGTTCCAACCGCATCTGCCTGAATTGTCAATAACCCGGTATTGTCAACCAAAGCATCTCCATTTATTGCGATTTCTTGAGCTGTATTTGTTGCATCCCCGATATAGATTGTTCCATCTGCTAGGGTATTTAGAGCATCCGTTGCATTATCTACATAATTTTTAGTAGCAGCGTCTTGTAAATCAGTTGGGTCAGTAACGTTAATCAGTTTATTAGTGCCCAAATCAACATTCGCAGTAGCAGCCCCAAATCCGCTTAGCGGAATGTTAGCTTTATCTAGTTTAGAATCGGTTATTGCTGCATCTATAATTTCAGCAGTATCGACGGCATCAGGCTCAATAGTCAACACCCCAGCATTATCCATGGTTGCATCACCGGAAATCGCTAGCTCTTGGGCAGTATCCGTAGCATCACCAATATAAATAGTGCCATCAGCTAGTGTACTTAAACCGCCAACAGCGTTATCAACATAATTTTGGTTGGCAGCATCAGTAGGACTACTTGGATCTACTACACCCGTAAGTCTATTATTTCCAAAATCTACATCTGTTGCAGCTGGAGCAAAACCACTTATTGGAATAGTTGGTTTATCCAACTTTCCATTGGTTATACTTGCATCTAAAATTTTATCTGTGGTTACAGCGTCGTTAATAATTTCAGCCGTACCAATGGCATTATCAGCCATTTTTGCATTTGTAATCGCATTATCCGCAACATCTAAACCAACACTGTTAAAAAGGGAGTTAGCTGGGTCGCCAGATATTGTTAGTGTACTTGTGGGGGAAGTAAGTGTTCCAGTTCCAGTTATTTCACTTAAATCAACGTCTAAAGAACCGTCAGGTGCTTGAGATATACCCACACCAGCGACATTGGCATCTATTTTTGAACGATCTACTGAATCATCTTGTAGCTTAGAATTTACTATAGAACCATCTTGAATATCCAAAAATCCATTGATACTAGAATCTACAATGTTAAAACCAGTAATCTCACCTACTTCTATATTTACGTTGTCACCCGTTTCTGTGATTACGATGGTATTATCATTATCCACTGGATTAAATACTGGGTCAGAAGTGAACGTATAAACCCCTAAATCTGATAAGGGCACAGAAACTGAATCTCCATTATTGTCCGTTAGTACCAAATCCTCACCAACAACTTCAAAATCTACATTAAACGTATTTAACTCTTCACAAAGGTTCACCCATGTGGTGCCGTCATAATAGAACACACACCCTTCATCCGTATTATAGACCAATCCACCCTGTAGCGGAGAAATGGAATTCATTTGGGCATCACTTATTCTAGTAATTACCAATACGCGACTGTTACTTTCTAACTCTAGAACAGATGATCCATCAATGTTTTGCGGATTATTACCAATTTTAATTTGCGACTGAAGTAAGCCCATCGCAAAAATACCTAGCATAACACTTAAGAGATACTTTTTCATAAATAGGTTATTAATGAGGGGTGACTCAAGAGGCAAAAATAATGTAATCATAATATTCACCTAATTTTATACGTCCAAATGCCATTGTGTTGGCTGAACGGAAAGATTATACCATTCACAGAGAAAACATTAACAAAAGTTTAGAGTAGCTTTCCTTTTTTAAATGAATTTTAGCTACTTTCTTTATACAATACTGAATAAGCAGCTTGCTATGAAAAACCCGATTTTAATTCTATGTGTTTTATTGTTTACTGTAATGCTTACCGCACAAGAGGATGGTAGGCAATTACTAAGGGGACAGGTTATTTATAGAGGTAGTAATGTTGCCAACGAAAATGTATTTAATTCCACTACGGAAATCGGAACGATAACTGATGATGATGGCCGATTTGCAATTAATGTAAAAGCAGGGGATCAATTGGTTTTTACGGCTGTTAATTATCAGCTTATGGTGTTTAAGGTTACAGAAGAAATTTTAAGTAAAAATAGAATAGTGGTTGAAGTTACAGAGAAAGTGACTCAATTGGATGAAGTAGTGGTAAGTCCTGAGAACCAGCAAAAATTTCTTGAGGTAAAAAATGAAAAGTTTAAGGGGTTTGAATATGAGATTGACCGTGGGACGGAAGTTAAAAATGTTGCTTACCTATCTCAAAACGAGCGGATTGAGGACCGAATTAATTTCGTGAATATTTTTAAGGCCATTTTCAATTCTAAAAATAAGGATGCCAAAGTGGAACGTGCACCCTTAAAGGTAAGTGAGGTAATGCGCCAAGTGTATGATGATGAGTTTTTTGTAGTTGATTTGAAACTTCCCCAAGATAAAATAGATGCTTTTCTGCTCTATTGTGATGATAAAATGGCTTCACAATCTTTATTAAAGAAGGAAAATGAGTTTCAATTGATTGATTTTTTAGTGACTCATAGTAAAACGTTCAAAGCAAGCTTGGAAGAAGAGTAATTTTATTTGACCCTATTTGAAATTAACTACTCCACAAATAATACGAATCACCCTTTTTTTACTGGCTCTTGGCTTGCCAATGGTACTTGTATCGCAAACTTCAAAACAATTATCGGGTAAGGTAATTGCAAAAGATAAAGATGTCACTGGGGTAGTGGTACAAAACATATCTAATGAAAGTGCCGTCATAACCGATGTGGATGGCAATTTCTCCATTAGGGTTTCTTTAAACGATACTTTGGTGTTCTCAGCAGTACAATTTAAACGTAAAGTAGTACCGATAACCACTTCTTTTTATAATTCCAGCTTTTTGACTGTTCCACTGGAAGAATTTGTCAACGAGTTGCGCGAAGTTGTAGTGCAGCCTTTTAACTTATCAGGCAGTTTGGACTCAGATATAACAGGTTTGGAATTGGAAAAGGATGTAAGTGCGGAAGCCTTGGAATTGCCAAATGCCAATGTGAAAATAATAACGCAAAGTGAGCGAAAATTGCAAGAGGCATCCAAAGGAATGTATTCGTTGCGAAATCCCCTTGCGGTGAACATCAACCCCATTATCAATGCCATTACAGGACGCACTAAAATGCTCAAAAATAGAGTGAATGTTGATAAAGCTTACGCTAGAACACAGAGTGTTCAAAACTTTTATATAGATTCAATTTTTATGTCAGATTTAAAGATTCCATATGAAAAGATTGACGATTTTATGTACTTCTGTGAGGTTGATAGCTCTTTTCAAGCCACTGTTGATACACATGATAAATTAAAAATATGGGAGTTCTTAATTCAAAAAAGCATTGTTTACCGTGAGAATAATGAGCTTGATTGAAACTACTTGGCATGGCATTTGTACATCTTAATTATCTCTATTTTTGAACTATGAAAAAAAGTATTTTATCACTTTCAGCGTTGTTTTTTGTACTTACTTCTTTTACAATTGCACACAAGTTCTATGTAAGTGTTACCAACATTAATTACTCCGAGAAGACAGATGCATTACAAATTACCTCACGTATTTTTATTGATGATCTTGAGGTGCTGTTAAAAGAGCGGTATGGAATTGATGCAGCACTTGGTACAGAAAAAGAAACTTCGATGGCAGACGACTATATTCAAAAATACCTTAAAGCCAAATTTGTGCTGGAATTAAATGAAGAAATAGCTTCTTACAATTACATAGGAAAGAAATATGATAATGATGTTGTAATTATTTATTTAGAAGTGCCAGAAATTGGTTTCACAGCATTAAATTCCATAAGCATTCAAAATGAAGTATTGACGGACCTGTATGAGGAGCAAAAGAATTTGGTCCATATTAAATGGAAGGGAAAAAAGAAAAGCTTCGTGCTCATTCGAGAGAATAATAAAGGAATGTTAAACTTGTAACATTCTCTTAAGGTTTCCTTAAAAAAGAAGTATTTTACCACGTCAAAAAATCAAATAATAAAATGAATAAATTAAAGTATTGTTTTGCTTCTATGCTGTTTCTTTTTGGAGCTGTAGTATTTGCGCAAGAAGCAGAAGAAAAGAAAGAGCGCGAACCTGGTCATACCAATCAAAGTAGGTTTAAGCAATTGTATGAAGAGTTTTCAACGCCTAACACCTATCGTTCTGCGTCTGGTGCCCCTGGTCCAGATTATTATCAGCAACAAGCTGACTATAAAATGGATATTGAGTTAGATGATAAAAACGCAAAAATCTATGGTGAAGAGACTATCACGTATACAAATAACTCTCCTGACGATTTAGAATTTTTATGGGTGCAACTAGATCAAAATGTTAGAGAAAAAGATACTAAGTCTGCATTGCGTAATGGTAATGGGGTAAACTTTGCTTATCAGGCAAGTAGTTTTGCACAGAGGTATATTACAGAACCTTTTGATGGTGGATTCAATATTCAAGAAGTCAAAGATGCTAATGGGAGACCATTATCTTATACCATCAATCAAACAATGATGCGTATTAACCTTCCGCAAGCATTAAAGAGCGGGTCTCAAATGTCTTTTTCTATAAAATGGTGGTACAATATTCCTGACCATACTGTTAATCGTGCACGTTCAGGGTTTGAATTTTTTCCAAAAGATGGCAACAGAGCATACGTTATAGCACAGTTCTTTCCAAGAATGGCAGTTTATAATGATACAGAAGGATGGCAAAACCATCAGTTTTGGGGTAGTGGAGAGTTTGCACTACCTTTTGGGGAATATGAGGTTAATATTACAGTACCAGCAGACCATGTTGTAGATGCTACAGGAGTACTTCAGAATAGAAAAGAAGTATTTACAAAAGAAATGATGAAGCGTTATGCTCAGGCGAAAAAGTCTTATGACAAGCCAGTTGTAATTGTTACACAAGCAGAAGCAGAAGCTAAAGAAGGAAGTTTTTCTGAAAAGAAAAAAACATGGAAATTTAAAACTGAGCCAGGCAATTTAGTTCGTGATTTTGGTTTTGCATCTTCTCGCAAGTTTATATGGGACATGCAGGCAGTTAAACTTGCCAATAGAGATGTAATGGCAGTTTCATTATATCCAAAAGAAGGAAACCCACTTTGGGAAGAGCAGTCTACCAAAGCAGTAGCTCAAACTTTAGTAACATATTCTAAGCACACTTTTGATTATCCTTATCACAAGGCTATTTCGGTCCATGCTAAGAACCAAGGTATGGAGTATCCAATGATTTGTTGGAATTACGGACGACCAAATGAAGATGGCACCTATTCTGATAGAACTAAATATGGGATGATAAGCGTTATCATTCACGAAGTTGGTCATAACTTTTTTCCAATGATTGTGAATTCAGATGAGCGTCAATGGGGATGGATGGATGAAGGTTTGGATACTTTTATGCAGTATTTAGCTGAGCAAGCATTTGGAGAAAATAATCCAGATGTTATAGCTCCAAATGATAAGTATCCTTCGCGTAGGGGAGAGGCTGCCAAAATCGTTCCCTACATGGGGGGTGATCAGAGTAGAATATCTCCAATAATGTCAAACCCAGAAAATGTATACCAATTAGGTCCTAATGCCTATGGTAAGCCAGCAACTGCTCTTAATATTTTAAGAGAAACAGTTATGGGTAAAGAATTGTTTGACCATGCTTTTAAAACATACGCGCAACGTTGGAAGTTTAAACACCCAACACCTGAAGATTTCTTCCGTACCATGGAAGATGCTTCTGCAGTAGATTTAGATTATTACTGGAGAGGTTGGTTTTATACTACAGACTATGTAGATATAGGCGTTAAAGGAGTTAAAAAATATTACGTCACTGGTGAAAAGACCAAACAAATGGAAGAATATATGGCTGCTCGTAACCTAACTGATGCAGATTTACCACCATTGGTTTATTTGGTTGAAGAGGGCAGTGAGGATTACAAAGAAGATCTTAAAGGAAAAGCCCCATCTGAAGTTGCTCCAACATTAAAGGAGTTTATGATGGATAATCTTACTGCTGATGAAAGAGCTCAGGTTAAAGAACCTAAGTTTTTCTATGAAGTTACTTTTGATAAGCCAGGAGGTATCCCAATGCCTTTGATCGTAGAATACAAGTATGCAGACGGCACTACTGAAAGTGTAACGTATCCTGCAGAGATTTGGAGAAAGAATGATGATGAGGTTAAACGTGTGCTTTCTTCAGAAAAAGAATTGGTAGGTATTGTAGTTGACCCAAAATTGGAAACTGCTGATATTGATACTACAAACAACTCTTGGCCAATTAAAGATGAGAAATCTGATTTTGACCAGTTTAAGGAAAAGGTAAAAGGAAAATAATCCTTTAATCACTTTATGATATAAAGCCCTGCAATTTGCAGGGCTTTTTTTATATTACATATAACTTCTCTTTATATTTGTAGCATGCATTTTTTATTTATTAGCGGCGGTGAAATTTTCTTTATCATGTTTATTGTGGTCATGGTGTTTGGTGCGGATAAGATACCTGGTATTGCCAAAGGCTTAGGAAAAGGTATGCGTCAACTTCGTGATGCCACTGATGATATTAAGCGTGAGATTCAAAAAAGTGCGGATAAGCAAGGAATTGACACAGATTTTACTAAAGACATCAAGAAAGGTTTGGATGATGTAAAGAAAAATGTAGAGGAGGTTACAGGAGCTGTCAAAAGGGGTGTTAAATAGATGCTCGAGAAACTACTCCAGTGGGATAGAGACACCTTTGTTTACCTAAACAGCTTAGGAATAGAAAAATATGATGTCTTTTGGGCTACTGTTACAGATATAACTACTTGGATTCCATTGTACCTTCTTTTTATTTTTCTATTTTTTTATAAAACCTCTTCTAAAGAAGGTTTTTTTAAACTTGTTTCATTAATTGCTTTGGCAATATTCATTATAGTTATCACTGATCTGACCAAGAATTATGTAGCTCGATTGCGGCCAAACAATGATTTGGAAATAAATACATTAATTCGAATTTTGAAGAGTCCTATGGATTATAGTTTTTTCTCTGGTCATGCTGCTAGTTCTTTTTCCATTACGCTGTTAGTATTTCTTATTCTACGAAAAAAGTACAAATGGACTATTTTCTTCTTTTTATGGCCCATTCTTTTTGCCACTAGCCGTATTTATGTCGGAGTACACTTTCCAGTAGATATTATCGTGGGAATATTGGTCGGTCTTCTTTCAGGCTTTTTATTTTATAAACTTTATAAAATCTTTGAAAAAAGATTTGCTCAAAACCTACAAGACCCTGCTTAGGGTAAGTCCATCACGGATTGGTAATAGTACTGTTTCAACCCTTGGGTCTTCTTTAAGCTTTTTATTATAATTCAATAGAACTTCTGTTGCTTTGTCAGACTTTTGTAATGGTTCGATTACTTTTCCAGACCAAAGCACATTATCGGATAAAATGATACTACCTGAACGGCACTTTTTTATAGCTGCCTCAAAATAGGCATCATATTGTTTTTTTTCAGCATCAATAAATATCAAATCGAATATCGGTTCTAATTCTGGTATAATTGCAACAGCATTACCCAAATGCTGGATAATCTGCTTTCCAAATCCACTTTTGTCAAAGTACTTTCTTTGCATATCGTGGAGTTCTTCATTTACATCTATGGTATGCAATTCTCCATTTTTTTGCAATCCTTCTGCGAGGCATATGGCTGAATAACCAGTGTATGTTCCTATTTCTAGAATTGTTTTTGGCGAAGCTAGTTTTGATAATAAACTCAAAACCCTACCCTGAAAATGTCCCGTTATCATTCTTGGTTGAATGACTTTTAAGTGGGTTTCTCTAGTAAGTTCCTTGAGTAATTCTGGCTCTTCCTCAGAATGTTGGGTGATATAACTTTCTAGTGCCTCAGATAAAAAATGCATTTTTTGCTTTTGGTAAAATTAACTAAATATGAGCTATTTTAGATTGATGGAAAATTTGATAATCAGGGATGCTACACTTGCTGATTTGCCAATACTTTTGCAATTTGAGCAGGAACTCATAATGGCGGAACGCCCATTTGATGTGACTATTAAAGAAGACCCGGTAAGTTATTATGATATTGAGGCTTACATTTTAAATGAAGAAGTAAAAGTGGTAATTGCGGTATATAACAACCAGATAATAAGTTCTGGATATGCATTAAAAAAAGAGGCAAGACATTATTTGAACCACAAGTACTATGGCTATTTGGGCTTTATGTATACAGTTGAGGAATATAGGGGTATGGGTATAAACAAAAAAATAGTGGACGTACTAAAAAACTGGTGTTTGGACAATGGTTTAAAGGAAATTCGCCTTACCGTATATCAAAATAACCAACCTGCACTAAAAGCTTATGCTAAGACTGGCTTTAGACCACATATTCTAGAGATGCGTCTAGATATTTGAATAGATTGCGCCAGATTTATTTTTACTAACCAAAATCAACCAACAATTTGAAGTCACTCTTTTTAATACTTTCCAATCCCAGGTATTTTGCTCCTGCTTTTGTGTTTACAAGTCTTAATGTTTGGTATGGTACATGGGCGATTTATATACCTTCTGTAAAAGACAAACTAGCAATTGATAAAGCAGATTTAGGTATTGCAATTTTCTTTCTTTCTCTTGGTGTATTTACTATTTTTCCGTTGGCATCAAAAATCATAAATAAATTAGGTGTTGGTAAAGCAACATGGTTTGCGGTAATATTAAATAGCTTTTTTGCCTTATTTCCTCTTTTGGTTCCAAATTATTATTTGTTATGCGCATCATTATTTTTATTCGGAGCTTCAAATGGATTGTTGGACATATCAATGAATACCTTGGTCACTGAAATAGAAAAAAAGGATGGTAAAAACTTTATGTCTGCCGCTCACGGATTTTTTAGCTTAGGAGGTATTTTGGTAGGTTTAGGCAGTTTTTTAATTCCGTTTATTGGAAATCCTTTTTTACATATGTCCGTAACTGTAATACTTGTCTTAAGTATCAATTTATTTTTGAAAAAGCAGTATTATCATATTACGGCAGCTCCAGTAGAAAAGGAACCTTTTAGTCTAAAATTGTTCAAACCATTATTTTTATTGGGAGTAATTGGTTTTGTGAGTATGGGGAGCGAAGGTGCAATTATAGATTGGAGTGCATTATACCTAAAAGAGATAACCTTAGCCCCTGAATTTTTGATTGGAGCTGGATTTTTAGCATTTTCAACTACCATGACATTAGGTAGGTTTTTTGGAGATGGCATTAGTGAGCGCATTGGCTCTATAAAATTAGTTGCTCTTGGCGCTTTGATTGCTATTTTGGGATATTCTTTGGTTTTGACAGGTACTACAGTTTTTGCTATCCTCGGCTTTGCTTTAAATGGTCTTGGTTTTTCTGTAATGGTACCAGAACTTTTTAGGATTGGTGGTAACGTAAAGGGAGTGGAATCTTCACAAGGGGTTGCATTTATTGCGGGGACAGGTTATTCCGGATTTCTTTTAGGACCGGTTATTTTAGGTTTTGTCGCAGAGGAATTCACCTTAGCTACAAGCTTTTGGGTACTATTGGGTTGCGCAATTTTAGTTTTGGTTGCTAGTTTGGCATTAAATGCAAAAAAAAGGTAATTTACTCTACTTCTACTTGAGTTTGAATTCTATCAAAAAACAGATTGAAATTTTCTTCAGGTTTTTTATGGTCCATAGCAAAAAGGAATCCATTATGATTAACATAACCCTCCCATGTTGTAGTCATTGATGGTTCAGCCTGATTTGCTTTTCTAAATACCCATTCTTTAATTAAATAGTCATCCTCAAAATAGAAGTCGTAGGCATCCCCAGGAGTATAGCCTCCTTCACTATTATAAACTATGGTCAATTTGTTCATTGGTTTTTGGGCAATTGGAGCCATCTCATTTTTAGTATGTACGTATTCAAAATTAGCTGCGTCCCACACAAGGTTAAATGGTGCCAATAGCCAATATCTATCATTTATAAAGCCACCATTGGTTTTGTAGGCAATGCTATCCATACTTTTACGATTATAGGTTAATGAATCGCTACCAGAGATATACGTTACATCATTTGTTTTGGGCTTCCAAATCCAACTTCTCTCAAAATGTGTAGAGTCTCGATCTACATTAAATGTAAATCCTATTTGGGTAACGTTCTTCCAATTTTCAAAGCCATGTGCATTGGCAACTTTCTCTAAAACCGAAATTTCCTCAACTTCTTTAATAGATTCTTTTTTCTTTTCAGTTTTACAACTCATTATTGTTAGTATTAGAAAACAAGAGCAAATTTGAAGTAAAGATTTCATGGCGTATATGTAGTTTTATCAAATATAAGCGGTTTTTAACCTATATTGAAAAATCGGAATTGGTAGCTCTAATTAAAATTAAATAAAAGTGACTTTTTTAAAACGTCTGTTTCTAATCTTAATAAACCAAGATGGGAGATCATTGAAGGCAGACGGAGCATACAGTCAATTTTCCGATGAAGAACTAGTGCAAAAGATTGTAGCTGATAACAATACGCTATTTTTTGGCGTACTATATGACCGCTATTCTAAAATGGTTTTTAATAAATGTTATGGGTTTGCAAAGTCTAAGGATGAAGCGGAAGATTTGACCCAAGACGTTTTTTTGATGTTATTTATAAAATTAGCATCTTTTAAAGGGAGATCTAAATTTTCTACTTGGTTATATTCTTTTACGTATAATTTTTGCGTGAATTATGTGAATAGAAATAAACAACGGAAAATGAGTGATAGGTCCATACCCATGGATGATGCCGAATATAAGTTAACAGAGGAAGTGCCCGATGAAAGTATTTACGAATTAAAGGCAAGTAAGCTAGATAAAGCTTTACAATTGGTTACTCCAGAGGACAAGTCCATTTTATTGTTAAAATACCAAGATGGAGCTTCTATCAAAGAATTAAGTGAAGTGCTTGAACTTGGTGAAAGTGCAATAAAAATGCGTCTAAAACGTGCAAAGGCAAAATTATTAGAAATCTATAATTCATTATCATAGATGGCGAACGAATTTAAGAATCCGTTTAAGGAATTGGATAGAAAGTTATTGGAGGTGCCACCTGAGATGCGCCAAAAAGTGATGAACGATATCGCTATTGCAAAGCTAATTATGGACATGGCCATTTTAGTAACATCCAATTATTCATCTCTAATTTCAGGTTTGTTCAAAACCAATCAAAGAAAATAACCAATCTAGAAAAATAGAAATCATGGAAAAATATCAAAAAGTATTATCGGATAGTTTAAGTGATATGCTATCCAATGTAGTGCAGCTGCTACCACAGTTAATTATTGGTATACTTGGTCTTATAGTTGCTTGGATACTGTTAAAAGTAATTCTGTTTATAGTAAAAAGAGTATTGAAAGCAGCAAAAATTGATAAGCTTTCTAAAAAGGTGACCGAGGCCAAATTACTTGGGGAAAAGGAAGTAAAGGTCGACTTGTTAAAAATTACTCTTGGGGCAGTAAAGGTGCTACTGATTTTGATTTTCACCATAGTTATCGCAGAAGTTATTGGGCTAAATGCAATATCGGAAGGTATTATTTCCATATTGGGTTATTTACCCACACTTATAAGTGCACTGTTAATATTTGCTGGAGGACTTTACCTGGCGACATTGGTAAAAAAAGCAACATTAGCGCTATTTGATTCTATGGGAATTGGAGGCTCTAAGGTAATTAGCGGTGTTTTATTCTATTTGATAACCTTTTTTATTTCGATTACGGCCCTTAACCAAGCCGGGATAGATACTGATATCATTACTAGTAACTTTACAATGATTTTAGGTGCATTCTTATTTGCTGCTGCACTTGGGTTCGGTTTAGGTTCCCGTGATGTATTCTCAGATGTGCTAAAGATGTTTTATACCAGAAAAAACTATGCTGTTGGGGATAAAATTGCAATTGGTGATTTAGAGGGTACTATTGAGGCAATAGATAACATTACTCTGACTTTAAAAACGAAAACAGGTAAAGTTGTTGTTCCCATAAAGGATGTGGTTTCTCAGAATGTTGAGATAAAATCTTAATAAAAAAGCACCAAGTATGGTGCTTTTTTATACTACATTTCTATTTCTTATTTAGCGCTTACTGCCTTGCCCCTGATTTGAATTACAGGGAATTCTGTTCTCCTGTTCAATTCCAATTCTTCTGGAGAACAGTCTTGCTTACTTGTACATTCATTAATTGGTTTACGTTTTCCAAAGCCTTTGTAAGATAATATATGGTGCCTTGGAACTCCGTGTTCAATTAAGTATTCATAAGTGGATTTTGCCCTACGTTCAGAAAGTGCATCATTATAATTATGACTACCTACTGGGTCTGTATGTGCCTCCAGTTTTATAATCATATCAGGATAAGTCACAGTCATTAATTTGACTACTTTGTCTAGTTCCAAAGCAGCATCAGGTCTAATATTACTTTTGTTAAAATCAAAATAGATTTTCTTCAAACCAGCCAGTAGCTTTACATCTAATGTAGGCTCTAACATAATATCCAAAGTCTGTATTTTAGTAGCTCTACTGGTTTCCTGTGTGCTGAAAAATATGTTTTTATGGGGATGTGTTTTGCGAACTGCTTCAATCATGTAGTTACGCTTTCTACTAATGAACATTTTGTATTGACCGTTCTCGTCCGTCATCGTTTCACCAACTTTTTCCTTGGTCTTTTGGTCAAACAAGGCAATAGCTACGCTATCTAAAGGTTGTTTGTTAATTGCATCACGTACAATACCTTCGACAGCTAAAGATGGTGTAAACTCAAATTTATAGATATCATCACTGCCTTTTCCACCTTTTCTGTTGGAACTTATATAACCATTAATTCCATTGTCTTCGGCAAAAAAGCCGAAGTCATCTGCAGAGCTGTTAATTGGTCTTCCAAGATTAATAACATCAACGAAATTCCCATCAATATCAATTATAGTTGAAAAAATATCCAGTTGTCCAAAACCAACATGACCATCAGAAGAGAATACTAACTTCCCTTCTCTGTTCACAAATGGAAACATTTCATTTCCTTCTGTATTAACAATAGAGCCTGCATTTATTGGTTTTCCAATTCCACCACGCTCATGAATTTCTGAATAATAAATATCTGTACCTCCATAGCCACCAGGTCTATCGGACGCATAATAAAGTCTTTTGCGGTCTGGACTAACAGCAGGGTGTCCTGTAGAAAAGAGGTCACTATTTATTCTTAGACTCTTAACGGTTTCCCACTCACCATCTTTTAATTCAGCCTTATAAATTTTAAGATTATTGTCTTTTTGTAGACCATATCCTTCTTTATTTTGAAAATAATTATTTCGAGTAAAATATATTACCGTATCATTTTTGTAGTCTGTTGAAAAGACCAAAGAACTTTCGTGATATTTTGAATTTACATCTCCCTTTAAGGTTTTAGGGACAGAGGTTGTATTTCCTTCTTCAACATAGAATAAATCCAACCAAGGTTCACCATTCCAACCATAGGTTTTTTCAGAACCTTCATCCACTCTAGTAGAAGCGAAATAAAGCTTTCCTTTGTGCAAATACGCTCCAAAATCGCTGCCTGCAGTGTTAAAGTGTAATTCTGAAACTTCATAACGTTCTCTACTATTAAATACTACAGAAGCAAAATTCCCATCTTCTAAAAAACGTTTTATCCTCGAATCATTTTTATTAAACTTTTTATACTTTCTCAACCATTTGGCAGCTTCTTTTGTTTGTCCGTTACTATGTAATGCCATAGCATATTTAAAGTAGTAATCGGTTGGAATATCCGAGTTGTTGATTACTGCTTCAAAATGTGGCATAGCTTTGTTGAAATCTCTAATCAATAAATAGCATTCAGCTAACTGTTTGTGTGCATGGCTTGTGTTGAAATTACCTTCCAACATATTTTCATAAAAAGCAATTGCTTTAGCGTAGGAAAATTGACTAAAATAATAGTCTCCCTTTTTCTGGACTCCATATTGAGCTGAAACTAATTGACTTGCTATGATAAATAGCAATAGCAAAAAATTCTTGATTATATTTTTCATCTTGTAGGTCATTGTTTTTTAGAAGTATCTTGGAGATTTAAAGATTCCGGCCTTACGTTCACCCAATTCAAAGATTAGAATAACCTCATGTGTTCCGCCTGTATAAGGCCTAAGGTCACCAGTGGGTAAATCATAGGCATATCCCAATCTAAAGTCCTTACTTACTTGATAATCCATAAATGCACCAAAATTGGATGCATCATTAAAACGATAAGATGCTCCAAACCAGAATTTCTCATATCCTAAGAACCCAGCAGTTACATCATATGTTGCTGGGGCACCGTTTGTAAATTTGGTTATCATTGAAGGTCTAAATTTAAAGTCCAAAGAAATGTCGACAACCAAACCAGCAATAGCATAATAACTTAATCTTTCTAATCCTACAAATTCACCACTTCTTACATTAGATTTAACTAATCTTGGTGAAGAAATACCAGCATACCACCTGTCTGAACTTATATATGCTCCAGCACCAAAGTTTGGTGTCCATTCATTTATTGGTCCTAAGTCCGGGTCATTTATATCAATTAAGGGTCTAGTATAATTGGTAAAACCACCTTTTAACCCAAATGAAAGATTTACATCAAAAGACAAAGGCACTGTGTAGGAAAAATCTCCGTATACATAGTTGGTATCTTCAAAGCCCAATTGATCATTTATATAAGAAAAACCAATACCAATTCTATCATTTCGCAAAGGAGAATGTATTGAAAAGGTACTTGTTCTTGGGTTACCAGCAAGACCAGCCCATTGATTTCTGTGCAGCGCAGTTATATTCAACTTTTCCCTACTACCAGCGTAGGCAGGATTAATTGATATGGTGTTGAACATGTATTGCGTAAACTGCGGTAATTGTTGCGCCCCTGCAACCGAAGTAAGCATGAGGGACAAAAACAATAGGATAGTTTTTAAAGTTTTCATTTGCAATAGGTTAAGTTTCTTTCGAACTAATCGTATGTAAAATTAATTTGGGTTTAATTTCTTATACAAATTGACGAATAAACACTCAGAATCAACAATTTATACGTCTAAATCAGATTAAAAGTCGTTGTAGGAATAAAGATTCGTTCAACGGTTTTTTTCTTGCGATGAATGTCTTTAATGAGTATATATTGTTTAATAAAGTTTGATGTGCATTAAAGCAAAATAAAAGGGCCAATTCTTAGAATTGGTCCTTTTATCTATTACTTGTTTGTGAGTGCTATTTTGTACCTAAATATATGAATCCGTTGAATGGTTCTAATGTTTTGCCTAGCTCATTATCAGTAGCACTGATAATGTAGTAGTACGTACCTGAAGGTAATACTCCAGAAGACCCTACGGAACCACTAGGTGATGAGCCGTTCCAATCGTTACGGTAATCTTTTGCTTCGTAAACTTTATCTCCCCAACGGTTAAATATTTGGACATCAAAAGTAAACTGACAGAACTCCACTCCTTTAATTTCGAAGGAATCGTTAATACCATCGCCATTTGCTGTTACAGCTTCAGAGATTTCAATTTCTCCACGTCCACACGGAACACAGTCTGTATTAACAACTATAGTAAAGTCTACGTAGTATTTACAATCTCCTTCGGTGGAGCTGTAAGCTATCTTATATTCACCAGGTAAATGGTCAATAGGATCAAACATACTTCCATTTAGGGTAACATTACCTTCAAGAACTTCAAAGGTTCCGTTTGTATCAAAAGACTCTGGTAAATAATTTATCAAATCAATAGGTTCATCTTCAATACAAATATCTATGGTTACTTCTTCCAATTGTGGTTGGAAAACAAATATGATTTGTTCAAAAGAAGCTGTGTTTCCACAAGAATCCGTTACATTCCAAGTTCTAATCAGCATAAAATCCTCAGAACCATCAGTAGCGTCTTGTCTTTCTTCAGTAAAGACTACTTCATAGTTTCCACAACCACCCATGAACGTTAATTCTGGTACAGCTGGGATTTCATCCCCACAAAGTATAGTAACTTCATCATCATAATCGCTAGCAGTAATTGGACCAGTAGGCTCAATAGTGATAATTTGCGTATGAGAAACTGTATTACCTGCACAATCGCTAGTAGACCATATTCTTGTAATTGTATAACCATCCATACAATTAGCATCATTGGTAATAGTCTCACTAAAATCGACTACAATATTTGTATCACAATTATCTACTGCTGTTAAAGTAACCGCATCAGGTACTTCATTACAAAGAACTGTCATGCTTTCTGGTAACTCTTCAACAAAAGTAGGAGCAACCGTATCTTCAACAGTAATTACCTGCGTATGAGAGATAGCATTACCTGCACAATCAGAAGTTGACCAAGTCCTTGTAATAATATATTCTGAAGGACAAGAATCGTCTTGACCAGTAATTGTTTCTACAAAATCAACAATCAGGTCAGGCTCACAACTATCTATGGCAGTTATAGTATTTGCAACAGGTACACCATCGCACTGTACGGTCATATCCGCAGGTAGTGCTTCAACAAAAGTAGGAGCAACCGTATCTTCAATAGTGATTACTTGTACATGTTCGCGTACATTACCAACACAGTCCGTAATAGTCCATGTTCTAGTAATTGTATACTCCGTCGCACAAGCATCATCTTGTCCTTCTATAACTTCATCAAGCACAACTGTTATTGCACAAGTACTTGTTGAGGTAATATCTGCAGCTGGAGGAATAGTATCACAAGCCTCAATAGTGATATCATCAGGCCATCCTTCGTTACCATCATTATCAATGATGTTCACATTTGCAGTATCGTTTGCTAGAATGCTTACCAA